>CACIJG010000015.1 GCA_902586885.1 uncultured Alphaproteobacteria bacterium
CTGGCTACCTCTTGGGTTTAAGGTTCTCAACAATATAGAGAATATCGTACATAGGGAACAAATCAAAGCTGGTCATATTCCTATGCTAATGCCAACTGTACAGCCAGCAGAGCTGTGGAGAGAAAGTGGAAGATATGAAGATTATGGAAAGGAGATGTTGAGAATAAAAGATAGGCAGGATCGATCATACCTTTATGGCCCTACTAACGAGGAGTTGGTAACAGATATTTTTCGTAGCTACATAAATTCATATAAGGACTTACCTAAAACTCTTTATCACATTCAGTGGAAGTTTAGAGATGAGTTAAGGCCTCGATTTGGTGTCATGAGAGGTAGGGAATTCTTCATGAAAGATGGTTATAACTTTGATTTAAATAAAGAGGATGCAATAGCTGCATATAATCGACATTTAGTTAGTTACCTTCAAACCTTTCAAAAAATGGGTTTGCAAGCAATTCCAATGAAGGCAGAGACAGGTCCTATAGGGGGTGATCATAGTCACGAGTTTTTGGTGTTGGCAAATACTGGTGAAAGTACTGTTTATTTTGACAGGTCCTTGTTGGACATGAAAATAATTGATGAACATTTTGATTATAATGATCCAATTAGTCTAAAAAATGTAGTTGAGAAATTTACAAGCAAATACGCTAGAACAGAAGACACGCATCAGGAAAAGCTATTTTCTGAAATACCTAAAGAAATGCAATATAAGGGAAAGGCTATCGAGGTTGGACAAATATTTTATTTTGGCACAAAATATTCAGAACCAATGAATGCTTTCGTCACAGGCCCGAAAGGAGAAAAAATCGCTGTGGAGATGGGCAGTCATGGCATTGGGGTTTCACGGCTCGTCGGAGCAATTATAGAAGCTAGCCATGATGAAAAAGGAATTATTTGGCCAGAAAGCGTAGCACCTTTTTTTCTTGGTCTAATAAATCTAAATATAAAAGACACCGAATGTAATCGTATTTGTGAGGATATATACGAAAAATTAACTGATTCAAAAATAGAAGTTTTATATGATGAAACAGAGGAAAGACCAGGTGCAAAATTTGCAAAAATGGACCTTATTGGACTGCCTTGGAAACTTGTAGTTGGTCCAAAAGGAGTAGCCGAAGGAACAGTAGAGTTAAGTAATCGAAAAACGGGAGAATCTCAGATGCTTTCTGCAGAAGTCGCTTGCGCGGAGCTAATCAAGATGTTTAGTCAGTTATCTGATAGATTATACTAGAGATAATGATTGGTTTTAAAAAATATGAATTTCTAATCGCCTGGCGTTACTTAATGTCTAAAAGAAGGCAGGGGGGAATATCGATAATTGCTTGGTATGCATTAGTTGGCGTTGTTATTGGAGTTGCCACGCTGATAATAGTCCAAGCAGTAATGATAGGTTTTCGTCATGAGTTTGTTGAAAAAATTGTGGGCGCAAACTCCCACTTGTCAATTTATAAGGCTAATACCTTAGACAACAATTCAAAATTATTTTCACTAGCAGAATCTGAGGGTATCATAAATGCTTTAGAGAAAAAGAAGGACTTTAGGACTGCTTATCCTTTAATAAAAGGTCAGGTTTTATCAAATTACCAAGGTAAAAACTTTGGTGTCGAGGTTTTGGGACTTGAATACAAAAATTTGTTGGAAAGCGAATTGTTAAAATATCCAATATACTCTCAAGGTGATATAAAGAATTTTAATGATGGAGTAGCTCTAGGCTCTCAGCTAGCGCGTAAATTAGGAGTAACAGTTGGAGATAGCCTAAAACTAATTAGTCCTGACGGGGCTATTTCGTTTTTTGGCACAATACCAAGAGTAAATATCTTTAAAGTTGTTTATATATTTTCTGTAGGTAGATATGATATCGATAGCACTCGGATTTATATGCCAATAGGAGTTGCTCAAGAGTTTTTCAATAAAGAAAAAAAAGCAGACATGATAGAAGTTTTAATTAATAATCCTTTTTCAGTTGCGAGTTTCAAGCAAAGTATAAGTGAAATTAATAAAGATAATTATATCATTTGGTCCTGGAAAGATAGAACAGCTGTTTTTTTAGATGCGCTTGATTTGGAAAGGCGTGTGATGTTTTTGATATTATCTTTAATAATTCTGATAGCGGCAATGAACATTATATCGGGCATGGTAATGCTGGTAAAAAACAAGGGAAGAGATATTGGTATTTTAAGATCAATGGGTTTGACTAAAAATTCTATATTAAGGATTTTCTTCATTTGTGGTTCTCTAATAGGAATTATTGGAACTATTATCGGTATGATAATAGGTGTTTTATTTGTAAATTACATTTCGGAAATTCAAAGCTTGGTTGAATATTTTATTGGTTCATCTGTTTGGAACCCCGAATTAAGGTTTTTAACTCAAGTGCCTGCTATACTTAGGCTAGAGGATACTATATTTGTTATAATAGTTTCTTTATCGATCTCTTTTGTAATCACATATTTCCCAGCTAGAAAGGCTGCCAATTTAGATCCAGTGGATGCATTAAAGTATGAATAAGGAAATTGTTAGTTTAAGGAAAGTTTCTAAATGGTATGGAGGTCAAGGAGGACTTACAAAAACCAGTATATTTAATGAAATAGATTTTAGTTTGAAAGAAAAGGAAATTGTTGGATTGTTTGCTCCATCAGGATCGGGTAAAACTACTTTTCTGCAAATAGCGGGTCTATTGGACACTCAGATTGAGGGTAACGTTTTTATTTTTGGTTCTAAAGTTGCTATACGCAATGACTACAGAACTTCTCTTATCAGGAGACAAAAAATTGGTTTTGTTTTCCAGTTTCATCATCTTTTGCAAGAATTTTCTGCTGTAGAAAATGTAATATTCCCGCTTTTATTTGAAGGGTTTTCAAAAAATTCTGCCGTAAAAAGAGCAACCTATTTGTTAAAAAAAGTTGGAATGGAAGATAAACTTTATAATCGACCTGCTGAATTGTCAGGAGGTGAGCAGCAGAGAGTAGCTATCTGTCGAGCAATAATTAATAAGCCAGCCCTACTTCTGGCAGATGAACCAACAGGAAATCTGGACCAGAAAACTGCAGACAGTGTTATGAGGTTGCTCATAAAATTGCTGAAAGAAAATAATTTGTCAGGCATAATAGCGTCTCATAACCCAAAAGTCGCGGAGATTGTTGATAGGAGGATTATGATTTCTAATGGTAAAGTGTCAGACTTTTAGCTAAACGCAAAGGCCCCGTATTTTCATCCATTGCTCATCATTTATATTAAGTCTCTTATCTAACTTGATATTTAAATTTTCCAATTTAAATATGAGGTGAGTGGAGAAATTCAAAAATTCCAAATAACCTAGGATATAGTATACCAAATCAATGGTATCCTGATTAGAAAAGAATAATTTTATAGGTCTTAATTCTTTCTGTGAATTATGAGAATTAAATATTAGCTTCTCAAAGGTTATTAAACCATTTTTTCCATTAATTATATTTTTTGGAATTAATAATGTCCCACCAGGTAACAATAGAGAATGTTTCCTGAAAGAGGAAAAAAATTTTACCTTTATAATAGTGTCGTTAATTTTCATATTCTTTGCAATAAGATTATTGACAAAGCCATTGGTTGCGTCTGAGTCGCATATAGAAAGGCCCTTTAGATTTTCTATGACCAAACCTCCAATAAAATTTTCCTGCTCTTGAGATGTTATAGTTAAAGCAAGTTTTTCCAAAGAGATCCTATGGTATTTGTAAATCAATAAACTACCAATGCTCACTATGAAAATTAATAAAACATATTTTAATATCTGTTTAGTAGAGCTATTTGTTTTTTTTTCGCTCAAACTTAATAGATATCTAGCTGCATCTTTATCAAAAATTGTTAAATGCTCAGTTTCCTCTAAATCTGGGGAAAAAACGGCAGAGTCATTATTCATTTTGACTAGCCTGATAGATCCGTAAGCCCACTGACTTATTGGTTCATTATTAGAGTCTACGATATTTATTGAAATTGAAGCAAATGAAATATTTACCTCTTTAGAGTTTGGAATATCAATAGATGACCACACACCTATTGTTTCTAATTTAGAATATTTTTTCAATTATTTCTTTTAAAATTAATGAGTATCGGGGTGCTTGTAATTTAGTTCTGAAATTACTTTGCGAAGCTCTAATTTAGAAATTTTTCCAGTAGCTGTATGAGGTATTTCAGGGACAAATAATACATCGTCAGGTTTTTGCCACTTTGCTATCTTATTTGCTACATGATCAATTATACTATTTTTGTCGGCTTCTTTCCCATCTTTTGTTACTATCACTAGTATAGGTCTCTCATCCCATTTAGGATGTGGAACGCCCACTGCTGCGGCCTCAGCTACATCTGGATGTCCAACGGCTGCATTTTCTAAATCTATTGAAGAGATCCATTCACCCCCCGACTTAATTACGTCTTTTGATCGATCCGTAATTCTCATATATCCGTTGCTATCTATAGTAGCAACGTCACCGGTGTTAAACCAACTTTCATCATCAACTGCATCTTCTTCCATCTTTAAATATCGCTTTACAACGGCTACACCTTTGCACCAAAGATCACCTTGAGTTTCCCCATCCCATGCAATTTCAGTTTGATTGTCGTCAGTGATTTTCAGGTCAACTCCAAAAGGCGGATGACCAGTAGTTTCCTGAACGTTTAATTTTTCTTTGTCATCAAGCCTTTCCACTTCCGGCTTAAAGGAACAAATGGTTCCTAACGGAGACAACTCAGTCATTCCCCAAGCGTGTAAGACTCGTACTCCATATTTATTTTGGAAATCCTCAATTACACTTCTAGGGCAAGAAGAACCACCTATAACCACTCGCTTTAAGGAGGACAGAGTTCGTTTCTCATTCTCTAGAAAGCTTAAAAGTAATAGCCAGACCGTAGGAACAGCAGCTGTTATGGTTACACCTTTTTCCAGCATTTCATAAAGAGATTTAGGACTCATATCGCCGCCGGGAAAGATTATTGAAGCTCCCACAAGAGGGGCAGTATAAGCAATGGACCATCCATTGGCATGAAAAAGAGGTACAACAGGCATGATACTATCTTGACTAGAGAGATTTAACATATCAGGTGCTGCTTGGGTAAGAGCGTGGAGAGTATTTGAACGATGTGTATATACTACACCTTTTGGATTACCAGTGGTTCCAGAAGTATAGCAAATACCACAAGCATCCGTTTCTTCACCTTTTATCCATGAAAAATTTTCATTACCAGTGGATAAAAGCTTTTCATACGAAATCGCATTAGGTAAATTATTCTCAGGAAGAACATTCTCATCACACAGAATAACACAGGCTTTAACTAAAGGGCATTGGTCAATAATTTTTTCAATAACAGGCACCAAATCAGAGTCGATTATCAGCATCTTGTCTTCAGCATGATTAATTATATAGATTAACTGTTCAGAGAATAACCTAGGATTTAAATTGTGATTTATTGCTCCAGCCCCAGGAATTCCATACCATACCTCGAGGTGCCTATGATTATTCCAAGCCATCACTCCAATCACATCTCCCTTTTTTATGCCCATATCATTAAGGGCACTTGATACCTTCAATGAGTTTTTTCGTATCTGATTGTAATTTGTTTCTATAATTTTTCCGGAAGTATCCTTTGAAATAATTTTTCTGTTTGGGTGATACTTTGCAGCATGGTCAATTATATTTGTTACTCTCAAAGGAAAATCTTGCATTAAGTTATCCATTGGTCTCTCCTTTAATTCTAATTTAAGAAACTTTTTCTCTGTAAAAGCTGGATCTCTCAGAAGCCAATTTTTTTATTATGTTTGGTACCTTAAACCTTACACCAAATTTTTTTTCGAGCTTTGAACAATCTTCTGAGACTTTTTCGTGTCCGACCATATCTAGCCAGCTAAATGGCCCTCCTGCCCATATTAAGCATCCCCAACCAAGAATTGCTCCTACATCGCCTTCTTCAATATTTAAGAGTATTTTTTCTTCATAAGCCCTGACTGCCTCAAGAGCTTGGATATATGACAACCGATCCTTTACCTCCTGGGGTGCCACATCACTACCATTTTCTATCTTCAGATTTACAAGGCCATCCCAAAGATTACGCCTTTTACCTTTTTCATCATAATCGTAAAAGCCACCATTATTCTTTCGACCAAAACGTTTCTTGTTATACATCTCCATTAGAATAGATGTAGCTCCTGTCTCCTTATAGTCTGTTCCCATAGCATCTTTTGTTTCGTTCGCAACGCTGACAGCAAGATTCAATGAAAGCTCGTCGATTAACTGCAAAGGACCTAGGGGCATACCTATGTGTTTTGCGCAGTTTTCAATGAGACTGGGTTTGATCCCCTCACTAACCATTTGAAGACCCTCATTTATATATGGAATGATACACCTATTTGCAAAAAAGCCTCTAGCATCATTAACAACAATTGGAGTTTTTTTAATCTTTCTTGTGAAATCAAGAGCAACTGCCAAAGATTTATCTCCACTATTTTTGCCCTTAATTATCTCAACTAAATTCATTTTTTCTACTGGGCTAAAGAAGTGAATACCAATAAATCGCTCTATATTCTTTAAACTCTCTGATAATTCTGTAATTGGCAGTGTGGAGGTATTTGAAGCTAAAACTGCACTTGGTTTTAGATGGGGTTCTATTTCTTTGTATAGCCCCTTTTTTAAATTTAAGTCTTCAAAAACTGCTTCGATAACTAAATCACTGTTAGCCAGATCCTCGAACGAAGAGCTCGTCTTTATTCTTGCTATTAATTGTTTTGATCTATCTTCATTTAAACGTTTCTTTTTTACCCCATCTTCTAAAAGGTTAGCAATAAACTCCTTACCTTTTTCAGCCGTAGATTTATCCCGGTCAATTAAAATAACATCCATGCCGCTAATTGCTGAGACATATGCAATGCCCGACCCCATCATACCGGATCCGATGATAGCAATTTCTTGTAAATTGCTATCATCCACGTGAGTGGGTCTGACCATTCCTTTTTCTAATTTTTCTTTGTTGAGAAATAAAGTTCTTGTCATATTCGTACAGGCTTTCGTCATGAGAACTTTAGTAAACCATCTCGCTTCTATTTTCAGAGCATTATCAAAGTTCACAAGTGCGCCCTCATAGACAGTCGAAAGCAAAGCCTTGGCAGCAAAGTATAATCCCTTGGTCTTACCGTTTACTAACGCTGATGCTCCGACGAAAGACATAAATCCACTTGGATGATAGGGAGCTCCGCCTGGAAACTTAAAACCTTTTTGATCCCAAGGTTTGATCAGATCACTATTTTTTGAATTTATAATCCAATTTTTCGCTCTACCTAAAAGTTCCTCAGGGGGCACAACTTCATCTACAATTCCAATGCTTCTAGCTTTATCAGCTGGGAAAAGTTTACCTTCCAATAGCACAGAGGATGCTCCCATAAGTCCTATCATTCGTGGTACTCTTGTTGTTCCTCCTAGCCCTGGGAATAAACCTACTAATATTTCAGGCAAACCGATTCTGGTATCGCTAGAAGACGATACAAACCTCTTATGGCAAGCTAACCCTATTTCAGTCCCTATGCCTGCAGAAACACCCGATACCGCCCAGACAACAGGCTTTGGTGTGTCCTCTTTATTTATCTTACCCAATTCTATTTTTCGTAGAAGTTGATGACCTTGCATTATAAAGCCAAAAATGCCAGATGCGGGGTTTTCTCCTGTGTTGTGTTTTAGGGACTCTAGCGTTGATAAATCCATGCCCCCAGAAAAATCCTTTTTACCAGAAGTAATGATGATGCCTTTTATAGCTTTATTCTCAAGCGCATCAGTTATCAATCCACCAAAAGTTTCCATTCCCTTGATAGACATTGTGTTCATAGATTTCTCTTTGCAATCCCACTTTATAATGGCAATGTCTTCTTCGATTATTTTGGTAAAATCCGTCATCGGTTCAGCCTTTTGATTTCATATTCTCTCAATAATGGTAGATGCACCCATTCCAGAAGCGATACAAAGAGTGGTCAAAGCTGTGGATTGGTTGCTTCTCTCTAACTCGTCTAATGCAGTCCCAATTAACATAGCCCCAGTTGCACCTAAAGGATGACCCATTGCTATAGCTCCTCCATTGACATTAATTTTTTGGTGATCAATCCCAAAATGATCCATAAAAGTCAATGGTACTGCAGCAAATGCTTCGTTAACTTCAAAAATATCTATATCTTTTATATTCATCCCTGCTTTATCCAATACTTTTTCTGTAGCTGGCAATGGTCCTGTGAGCATAATGGTTGGATCTGTTCCAATTTTTGAAGTTGCTAAAATCCTTGCTCTTGGTTTTAAGTTGGTTTTCTCTCCAAATTCTTTGGACCCGATCAAAACACATGCTGCACCATCAACTATTCCGCTGGAATTACCGGCATGATGCACATGATTTATTTTTTCAAATTCTGGATATTTTAGGAGAGCTACATTATCAAAACCTGGCATAACTTCACCCATCATTTTAAAACTTGGTTCCAGTCCGCCGAGAGACTGCATAGTAGTTTCTGGACGCATGTATTCATCTTCATCCAAGATTATCAGCTCATTCTGATCTGAAATTTTAACAATCGATTGCTGAAATCTTTGATTTTCCCAGGCGTTCTTTGCCCTTTTTTGACTCTCGACAGCGTATGCATCAACGTCATCCCGAGAAAAACCATATTTGGTTGCCATTAAATCTGCAGATATCCCTTGGGGAACAAAATGAGTATTCAAGGCCAGATTGGGGTCAACTGCAATAGCTGCACCGTCAGAACCCATCGGTACTCTACTCATCATTTCTACTCCTCCTGCAATATATGCGTTACCTGCTTGCCCCTTCACTTGATTAGAAGCCAGATTTACTGCCTCTAGACCGCTGGCACAGAACCTGTTTATTGATAAGCCGGGGGTAGACTCACTATAATTTGCTGCTAGAACCGCTGATCTTGCCAAACAACCACCTTGTTCTCCAACCTGAGTAACATTGCCCCATATTACGTCCTCTATCTTTGTAGTATCTAGATTATTTCTCTCTTTTAATGTAGAAAGCACTTGGGCAGATAAGGATACTGCCGTCAACTCATTCAAAGATCCATTTTTCCCTTTTCCTCTGGGACTCCTTATTGCATCAAAAATATAAGCTTCTTGTGACATTATAGTGTTCTCCCTTTTAAAACTGGCTAACAGCCAAACTCATTATAGATTTCTCACCAGACAATATCTTTTTTAATCTTAGCTCTGTCTCAGGTAATTGTCTTTGCATGAAATATTCACCAGTCAAAATTTTTGCTTCGAGAAACTCATTTTTATCAGCAGTTTGATCAATTAGTTCCTTTGCTCTTTTAGCTTTTTGAGACCAAATATATCCTAAAGACACCAATCCCAATAAATGGAGAAAATCCGTTGCCCCTGAAATCGCAGAGAGAGGGTTTTTTAATCCTTTTTCCATAAAGAACATTAGCGCTTTTTGAAGATTATCTACGGCATCCTTCAAAGGGGCAATAAATTTTTCACTTAATTCCTTATCTTTTTCTTCTTTTAGGGAGTCATTAATTAGTTTGAGGTAATTGCGAATGTGTTTTCCTCCATTTGAAGACAATTTCCTTCCTACTAAGTCCAAAGCCTGAATGCCGTTTGTTCCCTCATATATCATTGCAATACGTGCGTCTCTGGCGTATTGGCTCATTCCCCATTCCTCAATATACCCATGCCCACCGAAAACTTGCTGAGCGTTTATTGTATATTCAAAACTTTTGTCTGTTATAAAACCTTTAATAACAGGAATTAACAGGCTTGCCATCCCTTCAGAGTCTAAGTCTTTCTCTCTTTTTGCCTTATCTAAAAGAACCGCTGTCCAGGCTATAAATGCTCGAGAGCCCTCTATAAATGACTTCTGTTCCATTAAGTTTCTTCTTATATCGGGATGAACTATGATGGGATCCGCTGCTTGATCGGGTGCCTTTGAACCCTCTATAGCTCGACCCTGAGTTCTGTCTTTAGCATAAGCAAGAGCTCCTTGATATGCTATTTCAGCTTGCGCTAAACCTTGCAGTCCTACGCCCAATCTTGCTTCATTCATCATCGTAAACATAGCTCTAAGACCTTTGTTCTCTTCACCAACCAAATATCCCTCCGCTCCATCATAATTCATCACACAAGTGGCACTACCTTTTATTCCCATCTTATGCTCTAATTTTCCTACTGATAGATTATTGCGCTCGCCTAAACTCATATCTTCATTGATAATAAATTTGGGGACGATGAACAGGGATATTCCTTTGACACCTTCAAGCGCATTAGGAGTTTTGGCCAACACAAGATGGATAACGTTCTCTGAAAGGTCATGATCTCCAGCTGAGATAAATATCTTTTGCCCAGTTATGTGGAAGCTCCCACTAGCATTTGGAACTGCTTTTGTTCGGATAAGACCTAGGTCTGTTCCGCAATGTGGCTCTGTGAGGTTCATGGTCCCTGTCCATTCACATGTCACCATTTTTGGTAAATATAATTTTTTTTGATCTTCAGACCCATGCAACAGGATTGCTGAGTATGCCCCTCTGGTCAAACCATTATACATACATAAAGCCATATTAGCACTGGTAAACATTTCGTTAATAGCGGTCGATAAAACTAACGGTAGATTTTGACCTCCATATTCTTCTTCAATGTCTAAGGAAGTCCATCCTCCTTCACACATTTTTTTGAACGCTTTTTTAAAACTTTCAGGTGTTCTGACAACCCCATTCTCTAATTTACAACCCACTTCATCACCATCCTTGTTGGTTGGTGCAATTACTTCTTTAGCTAACTTGCCTGCTTCCGACAAAATCGGGTTGGTAAAATCACTTGTAAGCAGATCATAGCCTGTTATTTTTTGTTCTGATATTTTTAAAAATGCATGGAGAACAAAGTCTATTTCTTCTAAAGGAGGTTCATAAATATGCATTATTTTCCTTTCAGTTTAATGTTGTTCAATTTAAAGCTCTTCTGAACTGGCGCCTCTCTTGATCAAGAGTTCTTTGCATAGATCGAGCTGTTTTTGTAAATCCTTGATAGCGGATTTCAATTCTTTTTTTTGGTTTTCCATTGACTCAAGTCTCTTCAACCCCAGAGAATATGACCGTTTAATTTGTCGAGTTCTGTGGTCTCCAAAATTATATAAGTTCAAGAGTTGCCGAATTTCTTCAAGGCTAAATCCAAACCTTTTTCCCTGCATTATTAATTTCATGCGACCTCTATCTCTTTTTGTAAAAAGTCGGTGCTGTCCCTTTCTTATTGGGGAAAGAAGTTCTTTTGATTCATAAAATCTTAACGTTCGCGCGCTTACTTGAAATCGCTTACACATCTCTTGAATGTTGATTACCACTGTCTCGTCTTCGTTTTTAGAAAGAATGTTCATAATTACGCCTCCTGGCACTCAACTAATGCAAGTTAACCCTCACGTCAAGTGGCACATTGACACATGAAGATGTCTTTTTTGTAATTTTAATGATAGCTTTTCTTAAGTTTTTATCCGTCCAAGAGATTGTAAAATGAATATATTAAAAATTAATGATGTTGATCGCAGAATTTTGACCACTTCATTCCCAATCATAATTGCAAATATATCAATACCGCTTTTAGGTATGACGGATACAGCAGTTCTTGGGCAGTTAGGAGATCTGGATGTTTTAGCAGGAATATCTTTGGGAGCTGTGATAATTGGCGCAATTTATTGGTTTTTTGGTTTTTTAAGGATGGGTTTAACAGGTTTAGTTTCACAGGCTAGGGGTCAAAGTAATCCATATGAAGTTACAAGCCTATTGATAAGAGGGTTAGCCATTGCGTTAGCTGGAGGATTAGGTTTAATTTTGCTTCAGGGTATATTATTTAACACTATTTTTTTTGCTTTATCAGCTGAAAAAGCCCCGGAAGATCTATCAAGAATTTACATGTCGATCAGGCTTGTATCTGCTCCAGCTGCTATATCTTTGTTGGTAATGACTGGTTGGCTATTTGGAATGGGAAGGACTAAAGAAGCCCTATATTTGCTATTGTTCATAAATCTAGCAAATATACTGTTGGATTTGATATTTGTTAATTTATTACATTTAGGTATCCATGGTGTAGCGTATGCAACTATAATTTCAGAAATAATGGGTATTTTTTTTGGGGTTTTGTTATGCAAAGATTACCTATTTTGTAATGATTTCATTGATAAAAAGAGAATATTCTCCAAGTCAAAATGGCACCAGTTTCTTTTTCTTAATATAAATATCGTTGTTAGATCAATCCTTCTTCAAGCAGTCTTTTTATCATATTTGTTTTTTGGAACTTTATTTGGATCAGTAACTCTAGCAGCAAACCACATTCTTTTTCAAATGACGCATTTTTCAGCATATGCACTGGATGGAATAGCTTTTTCTTCAGAAATATTTGTCGGTGAGTCTATCGGAAAAAGAAATTATGTTTATTACCAGAAAGTTATTAAATCCTGCTTTAAACTTGGATTGATATTTGCAATAATATTATCAACATTTTTTTTAATCTCTGGATCAGGTTTGATTAATCTGATGACCTCTTTGGATGAGGTACGAATATTTTGTTACAATTATTTAATCTGGATAATAATTATGCCAATTTTGGCGGTCAGTTCTTTTTTGTTAGATGGTATTTTTCTTGGCGCTGCGAGGGGTACTGAAATTAGGGTCGCAATGATTCAATCCTTTGTTGTATTTTGTTTTAGCGCCATCATTTTCATAAGTCTTTTTGATAATCAAGGTCTTTGGGTATCAATCTCTATTTTCTATCTTGCTAGAGCAATAACCCTTACGCGATATCTTCCAAAAATTAACTCTCTCTTTTAGTTTTTAAACTCGAACCTATTGCCTCATTAAGATTTTTATATCCGTCTGCCAAAATCAGGCTCTCTAAATCTTTTTTTAATTTTGTTAGAAGCCTAGGTCCTTGATAGATAAAAGACGTGTAAATTTGAACAGCAGAAGCTCCAAGTTTTATCTTTTCATAAAGATCATTTGCTGAGAATATACCACCTGTTCCAATTAAAATCGTTTTCTTTTTCTTTTCTTTTGCGATGTGCTCAAGGATCTTGTTGGATTTTTGTAAAAGTGGTTTTCCGGACAACCCTCCCCGTACTGATGTGTATTCTTCAGCCAGACTTTCTCTTGATGTGGTTGTGTTTGTGGCAATAATTCCAGAAACAGCACAATTTTCTCCAGCATTTAAAATTTCCTCAATATTTCTGAAGGAAAGATCTGGTGACAATTTTATAAATATTGGCAATCTTTTTTTTAACTGCAAATTTAATGACTGAATGTTGACTAATATTTTTTCAAGGTTTTCAGGTTTTTGTAGGTCACGTAGGTTTTCTGTGTTTGGAGAGGAAACATTTATCGTTACGTAATCAAAGTAAGAAGCCAGAAATTCAAAAACCTTAGAGTAATCAAGTATTTTATTTATACTTTTTGCATTTGCGCCGATATTTATACCAACTACACCTTTTTTTTCCATACTTAAATTGGCTCTAATTTTCTTCATTCCTATGTTATTAAAGCCCATTCTGTTAATCAGAGCTAACTCTTCACTAATTCGAAATAGTCTTGGTCTTTTGTTACCGTATTGAGGTTCGGGAGTAATGGTCCCAACCTCAGTAAAGCCAAAGCCGAGTGAAATAGCAGGGTTGAAAATTTCCGCATTTTTGTCAAAACCTGCCGCTAGCCCAATTGGGTTCATGATCTCTAAGTCACTTATTTTCGTTTTAAGAATATTACTGTCTGGCAATGTTGATTTGCTTAGATAAAAATATTTTAAAAATGAAATTGCAAGTTTGTGAGCAAGCTCAGGGTCTATTGTATTTAATAACTTTGTTCCAAAATTATAATGCAAGTCTCTAAGCATTTTTGTTTATCAAAATATTCTTAGTTTTTGCCTAGATTATCATCTTCGACTAAATTGCTTATTTTCCTGTAGATTTCTGGATTCCATTTACACGCAAACCCGTCCCCATCATTATCAAGTTGATAATAGTCATTTTTTGGTCCACCATTTTTTAGAAAGAATATTTGAGCTGCATTTCCGCTACTAAACTGAGAGCAACCAGGTTTATTCATATCAAGAATAGGGTGTCTTCTATATATTTTTCTTCCAAGTTTATTTTTGTTCATTCGGGCATACAAAGCCAAATTAAGTGTAGTTTTTTCAATATTTTTTTCCTTATCATCCAGCTCGAGAACGACTCTTTTTTTCTTTAATTCAATAAGCCGCTTTGCCGCTTCCTCGCGTTCTATTTTTTGTTGTTCAAGCGAGAATTGTGAAAGATCTAGAAATCCGTCACCAGCTTTAACCTCTGAATTTCCTTCTAGTCTGTCGGGATCGTTTAGGTTGTGGGCTTGACAACTAAATAAAAAAACTGAAAAAAATAAAATAATTAGAAATTTAGTCCTACTCAATTTTCCCACCATGAATTCGGTTTTTCATTGAACTGCAAACTCTTTTCTAAATTGAATGCAATATTCAGAAGTTTCCTCTCTTCCCACCTGTTAGCGATTAATTGCACGCCTAATGGTAGCCTAGTGTCATCTAATCCGGCAGGCAAACTTATCGCCGGAAGACCTGCCAAGTTAGCTGGTACTGTAAAAATATCGTTCAAGTACATTTCAACGGGATCTTCAGTTCCTTTTGAGCCAAGTGGGAACGCAGATGATGGAGCGGTTGGCGTTAGAATCGCGTCGACTTTTTGAAAAGCCAGATCAAAGTCAGTTTTTATTAAGTTTCTAATTTTCTGTGCCTTATTGTAGTATGCATCATAATATCCAGACGAAAGCACATAGGTTCCTATCAATATCCTTCTTTTAACTTCGTTCCCGAAACCTTGAGAGCGTGTTTTTTCGTATAGATCTAATATACCTTCATTTGGCTCTAATATGGATCGTCGTCCATATCTAATTCCGTCATACCGAGCTAGGTTCGAAGATGCCTCTGCTGGTGCCAAAACATAATAAGTTGGTAAGGCGTATTCAGTATGAGGGAGAGATATTTCTACAACTTCAGCGCCTAAATTTTCTAGGTGTTTTGCTGCCTTTTCCCAAGTCGTTTTCGTAGAATTACCTTCTTTGTTTAACTCGTATTCTCTTGCAAGCCCAATTTTTGTGCCTTTTATTGACTCTTCCAAGCTTGCTTCATAATTAGGAACTTCAACTCGAGCAGAGGTACTATCTTTTTTATCAAAACCTGACATGGACTCTAACATTATAGCGCTATCTCTTACTGTTTTAGTTATTGGCCCAGCTTGGTCAAAAGATGAGGCGAATGCAATTATACCCCAACGGGAGCATCTTCCATAGGTAGGCTTCAAACCAACTGTTCCAGTGAACGCAGCTGGTTGCCTTATTGAGCCACCCGTATCAGTTCCCGTAGCAGCAATGCATAAATCTGCTGATACTGCTGAGGAAGATCCTCCAGAAGAACCACCTGGTGTTAGTAAATCATCTGTATCACTTCTTTTCCAGGGATTAACAGCTGGCCCATAAACTGAGGTTTCGTTTGAGGAACCCATAGCAAATTCATCCATATTTAATTTTCCAAGCATAACCGCTTGATTGTTCCATAGGCTCTCAGTAACAGTACTCTCGTATTGCGGGATAAAGTTGTCCAGTATGCGTGAAGCCGCTTGTGTTTTTATATTCTTACAACAGAATATATCTTTAATTCCCAAAGGTATTCCGCATAAAGGCTTTTGTTCACTCGAGCCTAACACTTCGTCTGCTTTTGAGGCTTGGTTCAGTGCTAAATCAAATGTCTTTTCTATGAAAGCATTAAGTAAGGTACTTTTTTCAATTTTTTCTATAAAGCTTTTTGTTAATTCGGTTGAGCTAATCTCTTTTTTTGAGAGTAACTTTCTGGCTTTAGATATTGTGAGCTGAGGTAAACTTACCATATTATTCAACTATTTTTGGGACTACGAAAAAGTCCTCTTTTTTGTTTGTGGTATTCGAGAGAATTTGCTCAGCATTATTCTCTTCCGTTTCCTCGTCAACTCTCATTTCTGAAAGCGAAGTCTCACCGAACCTGAATTCTTCAACTTTTTCAATACTAATCTCAGACATTTTGTCCACAAACCCAACAATTCTATTAAGATCGTTTTGAAGAATAGCAACATCATCATCACTTATTCTTATTCTTGCTAACTTAGCAATCTTTTTAATTGTCTTTTCATCAATTCCCATTTTTGATTACCCTTTTGTCAGCAAAAAATTTTTCCATTAAAGATATTATCTCTTTCTCATAAAAGCCGCCATATATTTCAAGTTTTTTGTTTAAATTTGATACCCTAACATCATCTCTCTCAATTTGTAAGCCTCCGTATTTTGTTGAGGAGGCACCAAAGATTACCTTACTAATTCTCGCCGCCGATATAGCTGCAGCGCACATTTCACAAGGTTCAAGAGTGACATAAATTGTAGAATCTCCAAGATAAAGTTGGTTAGTAACATTACAAGCATTCCGGATTGCAAGCATTTCAGCATGTGCTGTAGGATCGTTTAGCTGTCTACATCTGTTTCCTTCCAATGCAAGTATTTTCCCGCTACAGTCCTCAATCAAAGCTCCCACAGGCACTTCGTCTCTTTTAGCGGCTTTTTTTGCCTCTAAAATAGCTAACTCCATTTTTGTGTCTTTAAACATTACATATATTCGTGGTAAAACATATTCAAAACGCAGTATCGATTTATGGTTAATTTTTTAACATGTCAATGAAAACTGAAACGCGTATCTCAAAGTATTTAGCTAGAGCTGGTTTGGCATCCCGTCGAGATGCCGAAAAACTCTTAATTTCAGGTAGGGTATCCATCAATGGTATTGCAACAAAGAATTCTTGGGAGTGCATGAAAAAAGGGGATATTATTGCGCTTGACGGTGTAAAAGTGACTGCCAAACTTAAAGATCAATTATTTATATTCAATAAACCAAGAGGATGTTTGAGCACATCAAGAGATGAAAGAGGCAGAAAGACTATTTTTGATCTCATTCAAACCCAACATGATCACCTCATGATAATCGGTCGATTAGACTATGACTCAGAGGGGTTAACTTTGTTAACAAATAACGGTAACTTAAAAAGACATTTAGAATTACCAAAAAATCAATTTAGGCGTTTTTATAAAGTTAAAATTAATAACTCTTTGGAAGAGAGTTCATTAAGGGAAATTCAAAAGGGCTCAATGATTAAGGGTATTAATTACAGGCCTATGGAGATTGAAGTAAAGAGTGAAGACGAGTCGGGAGTATGGTTAGATATTTGCCTCAGAGAAGGAAAAAATAGAGAGATAAGAAGAATATTCAATTATCATAACAGAGAGGTTAAAAGATTAATAAGAGTAGGTTTCGGACCGTTTTCCCTTCAAGGCTTGGCTGTTGGGAAACTAAAAAAAATAAGCTTAGCTAATTATGAACGGCTAGGATATGTCAAATAAATCAAAGTTATTGAATTAATTTTCTTTTTAAATTAAAAAAATGATGCGGATAGTTGGGTGATCGCAACTTTTTGTTGAGGAAAGTCCGGACTCCAAGGAAAAATGGTGCCAGTTAACTGCTGGCCGAGGTAACTCGAGGGAAAGCGCCACAGAAAATATACCGCCTTAAGTAGGTAAGGGTGAAATGGTGAGGTAAGAGCTCACCGCTTTTTTGGTAACAAAGGAGGCATGGCAAGCCCCACCAGGAGCAAGACCTAATAGAAACCCGTGAGCTTTAGCTTAATCTTTCCAGATAGGGTTTGGGTTGGTCGCAAGAACTTGCTGGTGACAGTAAGTCAAGATGAATGGTCACCAATACTGCGTATTTACAGAATCCGGCTTACAGGCTATCCGCAAAAATTTTCAAAAAAGCTAATAAATCCATTGATTTCCATCAAATTCCATGATATCCCATATTTATAGCAGACGCGATAATTAATAATGAGGATTATTTCCAAAAAAAAAATGAGCAGGTTTATACGGGCGTCGCGTCTGCTTTTACTTCATGAAAATAAATAATGATGGTTTACCTTTTTAACAATATCGAGCATTTGTATTTGGAGTTCACGGATGATTAGACGTTTTAGAGGTGAATCTTTGCATAAAGTCGATTTAAAGGGGCGTGTTTCAGTTCCTGCTCCTTTTAGACGGGTGCTTGAAGATGGAGATCCAGAGTTTAAAACAGGAAGTAACCCTAATTTTGTTATTGTTTACGGTGGAGTTAAGACGCCCTGTTTAGAGGCCTATACAATGAAGTCAATTTCAACGGTAGATCAACTAATTAGTAAACTACCTCGTTTTTCTCGAGAAAGAGAGATTTTAGAGAGATTTATAAATACTCAATCAATTTACATTCAACTTGATGAGAATGGGAGAATTGTACTTCCTCCCAAGCTAAAAGCATTTATTGGTCTAGAGGGCGAAGCGATTTTTGCAGGCATGGGAGAAAAGTTTCAGATATGGGAACCAAAAACATACGAAACTGAATTACAATTCCTTCAAGATGATTTCTCTAAACTAACCGGCAAAGCAAACCCATTCTATTTGATAGATAATATTGTTGACAAATAAATCTACATTCTTTGAAAAAAAAAGCCCCCCACATAAGGCCGTACTTTTGGATGATTTTATAGAAATGGTTAAGCCAATTAGGGGTTGCTGGATAGATTGCACATTTGGAGCTGGAGGATACAGTAGGGCCCTCTTATTATCCGGTGCAGATAAAGTTATTGCGATTGATAAAGATCCTATGGCTTATGTTCACTTTGAATTATTAAGGAGTGAATTTGGAAGTAAAATTGAATTCTTTCAACAAAGCTTCTCAAACTTAGAAGAAAATGAAGAGGTTCTTTTAAGAAAACAGGTTGATGGAATTGTTTTTGATTTGGGGGTTTCATCAATGCATTTAGACAAACCAGAAAGAGGATTTTCCTTCAAAAGAGATGGGCCACTAGACATGAGGATGGACTCCTCTGGTCATCCTTCGGCGTTTGACGTTGTCAATTTTTGTTCGGAAAAGGTATTAGCAGACATTATATTTTATTATGGAGAAGAGAAAAAAGCTTTCAAAATAGCAAAAAAAATTGTCAACGAAAGAAAAAATACAAAAATTACCAATACAAGCCAATTAGCTGATTTAGTCCGTTCAGTTCTACCTTCAAACTTTAAAACAGATCCTGCTACAAGAACTTTTCAGGCGATTAGGATTGCTGTTAATGACGAATTAAATGAACTATCAAAGGGATTAAATATTTCTGAGAAGACCTTAAAAGCCAACGGTATTCTTGCAGTTATTACTTTCCACTCACTTGAAGATCGACTGGTCAAAGAATTTGGCAAGATGAAATCTGGAAGAGTTTCTAGAGGTAGTAGATACGGTCCAGACACCGAAGCCAGTAAACCCACCTTATTACCAATAAACAATAGAGTTAGAAAACCAACTCAAAAAGAGATAAACGAAAATGCTAGAGCTCGATCAGGGAAACTTAGAGTTTTTCGTAAAACTGGAGTGGCTTCTTCTATTGAATGCAAACCACTATATTACCCAAAAATCGAACTGGGGCTGAACTAATGATTAAAAGATTAGTTTTAAGCTTTTCATTAATTTTTACCCTAGGGTTAGGGTTATGGGCTTATAAGACAAATTATGCAAGTAGATCAGCACTATTAAGAGTAGAGTCAATTAACAAGCAAATTGACCATGAGAGATATCAAATAAAGATATTGAATGCAGAGTGGGAATTTCTTAATAGACCCGAAAGATTGAGAAAATTGGTTGAGTATTATTTTGATGAGTTACGGTTAATACCAATAAGCCCACAAGATTTTACTAGTTATGATCGGATAAATGTTGTGAATGATATCTCTATCAAAACAACGGATTTTGAAAATACAAAAAATTAAAAAGAAAAAAAGGATTAAAGTGGATTTTATTTTTCAAAAAAGTGAGAAAGTTAAATGGACCTTCATTTACGAATAAAATCAAGAATTCTGCTATTAAGTTTAATTATTTTCATTTGCTTCACCGCTGTAGCTTTAAAGACAACCTTAATAGCTTCCAAGCAAATTAATCAATTAGCATCAAACTCTCACAATTACGAAAAAACTAAGAGATTAGATATTACGGACAGGAACGGTAATATCTTGGCTACTAGCCTATCGTCTTCTTCTGCCTATGTTCATCCAAAGGAGTTAGATAACAAGGTCCTTTTCGTCAAAAAATTAGCAGAGATTTTTCCTGATTTAGACAAAGAAGAGCTTTTAGGGAAAATAACTAGCGGGAAAAAATTTGTTTGGATAAAAAAACTTATGTCACCTGAAACGGAAAGAAAGCTTTTTAATTTGGGTCAGCCAGGCCTTTATTTTGGGGAAAGGATCTACCGTTTTTACCCTAAAGAAAATTTAGCTTCCCATCTGTTAGGTTATACAAAAGTAAAAACTGAAGGTGTAAACTTTTCTCAGCTTTCAGGAATATCGGGCGTTGAGTCAGCCTTCGATGAAATTCTTACTGTTTCTACCACTTCAAGTAATGAGGATTCTATTTCTCTTTCGATAGACTTGGCTGTTCAGGCACATGTTGAGACTGTTTTGGGTGAATGGGGAAAAAGAATGAATGCTAAGGCTGGCAGTGTTATAATTATGGATATTAAGTCTGGTGAAATTATCGCCTTGGCTTCATCTCCTGACTATAACCCAAATAAAAAAAGGACAGTGAGTTTTGATAAGGATGAACCAGGCGTTTATTTTAATAGAGCTATTCAGGGTGTATATGAAATGGGATCAACGTTCAAAATTTTTTCTGTTGCACAAGGGTTAGAAGAAAATTTATTTGACCTAGACACCCCAATTAACACTGAGCCTTTTTTTGTAGGTAAGAAAAAATTTAAAGATAAATTTAAATTTGATAGAGAAGTGACAGTGCGTGAAATTATAGTTAGATCCTCTAATGTTGGGGCAGCACGAATTGCATTAGAGTTAGGGAAGGAAAATCAAAAAAAAATTCTCAAGAAATTAGGTCTTTTAGATCCAGTTCCATTTGAACTCATAGAAGCAAAAATGACAACACCTCTTAATCCACCTGATTGGAAGCCTTTAACTTTAGCTACAGTATCCTTTGGGCATTCTATCTCAGTTTCCCTATTACATTTGGCAAGAGCATATTCAATATTAACAAATGGTGGTTTTGATGTTAAGCCAACAATAATTAAAAAGAATGAAGATCAAGATATAAGAAAACGTATCTTTAAAAGAGAGACCTCTCATAAGATCTTGGAATTATTAGAAGCCGTTGTCAGTGATGAAAGAGGTACAGGAAGGGCTGCAAATAGTGCCTATTATGGGATTGGGGGTAAGACAGGCACTGCTGACAAGCCATCAAAAAAAAATAAAGGTTATTTAGAAGAAAGAGTTATCTCAAATTTTGCTGGTGTTTTTCCTATAGGGGAACCTCGTTACGTTATAGCCGCTTTACTTGACGAACCAGAAAATACATTTAAGGAGAAGACCTGCAGATTTTCAGGTTGTACTGTAGCTCCTATGGTTAAGCAAATAATTGAAAGGGTGGCCCCCTTACTTGGAATTATTCCTTTTAAGAGTCATGAAGAGAATAGAGTGGACTCTTAATTGCGGGTGCTTGTTTGAGAAAAGTTAAAATGGTAAAACTTTCTGAACTAAATATTAAATCGATAAGAAAAGAGGGCAATTGGTCTGCTCAGGATCTTTATATTTCGGGTATTGAGACCAACTCGTCAAAAATAAAGGGAGGAGAGATCTTTTTTGCTCTGGAGGGCATTCAAAAACATGGTGCGACGTTTATAGATGATGCGATTAAGAGGGGAGCCTCTTTAATTATCACTAACTGTAATGGATATAAAATCTTTGAGAAAAACAGTAAGGAGTCTCAAATACCCGTTTTGATTTGTGATAACGTGAGTGAAATCTTAACTAAAATGTGTTTTAAATTCTTTCCCTCTCTACCTTCTAATTTAATGGCAATTACTGGAACTAATGGAAAAACCTCTGTTGTAAACTTTATCCAACAGCTTCTTGAATTGAATGATTTATCATGTCTTACTATAGGGACTTTAGGAGTTAAAGGACCTATTAATATTTCAACGAATATTACCACGCCGACCCAAGTTGAATTGTTTAAAATTCTTAGTAATGCCAGAGAAATAGGAACAGATTATGCTTGCATAGAAGCGTCTTCACACGCAATTCATCAGGGTCGGTTAGCTGGTCTTGAATTCAAAAGCCTATTTTTTTCCAATTTGTCACAAGATCATCTAGACTACCACGGGGACATTGAGAGATATTTTTTTGCTAAGCTTTCTATCCTTGATAAGTTGAATAAGGATGTCAGAGTTTTTGCCAATATCGATGATGATTTTGGTAAAAGATTTGCAGAAATTTCAAAGAAGAGAGGATTTAGTGTTGAAACAATTGGTTTCAGTGAGAATGCTAACCTAGTTTTAAAATCTTTTCGGCAGTCCATTAAGTCTCAATTGATTGAGTTTAATTATATGGGAAAAAAAATAAAATCTCAAACTAGTTTAATAGGCAGTTTTCAAGCAATGAATTTGGGTATGGCAGCGTTAGCATGTCGAGAGTTTGGATTGAGTTTTAACCAAGTAATAAAAGATATTCCAAAAATACTACCAATTCCCGGGAGAATGGAATTTGTGGGAGAAACTATTTCGGGAGCCAGAGTATACATTGACTTTGCTCACTCCCCTGACTCACTTGAAAAGTTATTGAATACATTTAAGCTTGAGACCTCAAGTAAACTAATTGTAGTGTTTGGTGCTGGAGGAGAAAGAGATAAAGAAAAAAGAAAAAATATGGGTTTAGTAGCTTCTGATTTAGCTGATAAAATTTACGTCACTGATGACAACCCAAGGAATGAAGACCCTGCCTTAATAAGGAAGGAAATTATTCAATATTGTCCAAATGCTGAAGAAGTTTCTGATCGAGCTGAAGCTATTTTTCGGGCAATAGAGAAATCTGAATTAGGCGATACAGTAATAATTGCTGGTAAGGGACATGAAAGGTCTCAAATTATTGGTAATCAAAATTTTCCATTTGATGATTTTGAGCAAGCAAGTATTGCGATAGAGAGTATGAGGAAAATCATAGTTTGAAAATAAACCTTTGGAATGAAAAGACTGTATTGAGTGTAACGGGAGGATATTCGACTCTTCCTTGGAAAGCATCTGGAATTTCCTTCGACTCTAGATCAATAAAAGACGGAGATCTCTTTATAGCGATTGCAGCAGAGCGAGACGGTCATTATTTTGTAAAGGATGCCTTTGAGAAAGGAGCAGCGGCAGCAATGGTAAGCTTTATACCAGAAAATATTGATAAAAAAAAATATCCATTGTTATTAGTAAGGGATGTAAAAAGTGCCCTTAAAAAGTTGGCAGCTTTTGCAAGGAAAAGATCTAATGCCAAATTCATTGGTATTACTGGAACAGCAGGAAAAACCAGTACAAAAAATATAGCTCATTTAATATTGCAGAGTTATGGTAAAACTCATAGTTCAGCAAAAAGCTTTAACAATATATTAGGTTGTTCAATAACTTTAACAACAGTGCCCCTGGATGCCAAATATGTTATTGTAGAAATTGGAACAAATAATTTGGGGGAAGTTTCGGAGCTATCGAAACTGGTTAAGCCACACTATGTGATTATAACTGAGGTTTCTGTTGGCCATTTGGAAGGCTTAAAGAATCTCAAAAATATATTGAGAGAAAAGGCAAGTATTTGTGATGGACAGAGATATAATGGATTTGCTCTTATACCTTCAGATACAAAAACATATGCTGATTTGCAAAAAGAGGTAACGAGTTTAGGTTCAAGGCCAATCTCTTTTGGAAAAAGAAATTCACCTAATTATAAGATAACCAATTTCAGAGTAAATTCTAGCGGATCTAAGGCGACTATTTTACTCCCAAAGGGTAAAAGATTTACATTCTCCCTAAGTGCTTTTGGAGAACATCATGTGAGAAATGCTTCGTCTATTATAGCGTTATTAAGCCTAATGAACTTAGAACTAGAAAGATCTATCCCAATATTATCGAATTGGAGACCATCTCAAGGCAGAGGGGAAAAGTTGGAGATTAATTTTTACAAGTCTGGAAAACCAGTAAGGTTTACATTAATCGATGAAAGTTATAACGCAAACCCAGCTTCTATAAATTCTGCATTGGATACACTGATAAAAATTGAACAGTTTGAAAAAAGAAAAATAGAAAGTATTAAGAGAACAAATAGGAGGATTGCGATTTTGGGAGATATGCTTGAATTAGGAAAAGATGAAATTCGAGAACACCTAAAAATTAAGAACCTCAAAGCTCTCAAAAATATAGATGTTATTCACTGTGTGGGTGTGAGAATGGCAAAACTTTTTAGCTGCTTGCCGGAAGAGAAAAAAGGATTTTCGACTAAGACCGCAGACGAAATGTGTGATAAAATTGTTAAGAAGATTAAGAACAGGGATATAATTTCAGTAAAAGGATCATTTTCAATGAATATGAAACACATTATTCTAGGGCTCAAAGAACTGCAGGGAAGAAAATTATAGAATGTTATATTATCTAAACACATTTTCAGATGGAGGAGATATTTTTAACCTTTTTAGATATATTACTTTTCGAGCTGGAGGAGCTTTTTTTACTGCTTTAATAATATTTTTTATTTTTGGAAACGTGACAATTAACTTTTTGTCTAAGCTCCAAAAAGATGGTCAACCGATAAGGAAAGATGGTCCCGAAAACCATATTATCAAAAAAGCTGGAACTCCAACGATGGGGGGTGTGATTATCTTGGCAGTTGTACTTGTATCAACGATTCTTTGGTCTAGGTGGGATAACAAATATGTTTGGGTAATTTTATTTGTGACTTTTTCTTTTGGGTTAATTGGCTTGATTGACGATTATATAAAAGTTGTTAAACGCAATACAAAGGGATTTTCAAGCCGTTTAAGGTTATTTTTAGGATTTTCTTTTGCTCTTATTGCAGCTTATTTTATTCAGGTAGAGCACTCAGATACTCTTTCAAAGACGTTAGCACTTCCTATTTTTAAGGATCATTTGATTTTTATAGGGGTAGTATTTTTCCCTTTTGCGATGATTGTAATCGCGGGATCCGCGAACGCTGTTAACCTCACTGATGGATTAGATGGACTAGCTATAATGCCCGTAATAATAGCTGGAGGATCTTTAGGCATAATAGCATACGTAGTTGGAAGAGCAGATTATTCAACCTATCTGGACATTCATTATATAAAAGGTGGAGGGGAAATATTGATTTTCACATCAGCGCTTATTGGTAGCGGGTTGGGGTTTCTTTGGTATAATGCACCACCTGCAGCGGTTTTTATGGGGGATACTGGATCTTTAGCTCTTGGTGCCGCGCTAGGAAGTATTGCAGTAGCCATAAAACATGAGTTGGTTTTAGTTATTATCGGGGGCCTGTTCGTCATAGAAGCTCTTTCTGTGATCATACAAGTTATATTCTTTAAAGTGACAGGTAAAAGAGTCTTTTTGATGGCTCCGATTCATCACCATTTTGAAAAATTGGGATGGTCAGAGTCACAAATCGTCATAAGGTTTTGGATTATAGCAGTAATTCTAGCGGCTCTAGGCATGGCAACATTGAAATTGAGATAAATGATATTTCTAAAGAACTTTAGTGAGAAAAAAATTGGCGTTTTAGGGCTTGGTATAACAGGATTTTCTTTAATATCATCCGCTATGCTTTGTGGTGCGAAAGTAGCATGTTGGGATGACGATCAAAAAAAAAGAGATGAAGCCAAGAAAAAGGGATATAATTTAGTAGATTTGAATTTAGAAAATGAATTGCGGTCTCTGGATCTTTTGTTGGTAAGTCCCGGAGTTCCTCACCTGTATCCAAATACTCATATAATAATTAAATCAGCATACCGTTTAAATATAGAAGTAGACAATGATATTGGCCTTTTTTTTTCACATTATTTATCACTTGATTATGAAAAGTTTGAAAAAGAGCCGAAAGTTATAGCAATTACAGGGTCTAACGGGAAGTCAACGGTTACAGCTTTGGCGGGCCATGTATTATCGAAAATATTCGATGACGTCAAGACAGGGGGTAACATTGGAAACCCAGTTCTTGAATTTAATGAATTTAAAAGTGGCTCGATAAGGGTTATAGAACTTTCTTCTTATCAGATAGAAAGAGCGCAGCTTTTAAATCCTGATGTAGCAATATTTCTTAATTTTTCACCTGATCATGGCTCTAGACATGGAGGAAAGGGAGGTTATTTTTATTCCAAAGCTCGTTTGATGACTGAATCATCTGCTGAAATAGTAGTATTAAACATTGATACCGATGAAGGATTATTTCTATTGAGCAGATTAAGAAATACACAAACAAAAATTCTCGCTATTACCAGCAGAAAAGAGAACCTGGGGTTGGATTGGGTAATTTCCACAAGGAAAAGATTTTTAACAGAATGGAAAAATGGAAGACAAATATTCAATTTTGACATTAGATCCTTGGACGAAAATGATTTAGTGTCTTTAGAAGAAAATTTAATTGCCGTATATGCAATAGCAAGATCTCTTGGTGTTGCACCAAAAAAAATTGTCACCCTTTTCAAAGGTTTCAAACCCCTGCCTCACAGAAATCAATTAATTACTACGATTAAAGGTGTAAAGTTCATTAATGACAGTAAATCTACTAATGTTGCCTCTGCAGAATATGCCCTGCGACTTTATAACAATATTCATTGGATAGCTGGAGGGCAACCAAAAGATAATGATTTTTCAAGAATTTCGAAGGAACAAGATAATATAAAGAAGGCATATTTAATTGGAGAAGCAGGTCTTTTAATAAAAAGCGTACTTAACAAAACAGAAGCAGAGGTATTTTTCAATTTAGAAGATGCCTTTAAAAGAGTTTTAGAAAATATTGAAGATGAGGATACAGTCTTATTTTCTCCAGCATGCGCAAGCTTCGATCAATATTCGAATTTTGAAGCCCGTGGGCAACATTTTATTGATTTAACAAACCAGTTTAAAAAGTCTTAAGAGTTTTATATCTTTTTTTTGACTTAAATAACTGATAGATATATTTTAATAAAAAAAGGCAGAGCAGCTAAAAAAAATGACTGAAATTATTCATGGCCGTAGAGTATTTGTGGCCGAAGAAAATCTGTTATTGAAGTGGTGGAAATCAATCGATCAATGGACGCTGATATCCTCATTAATTCTGATTTTGTTAGGGCTTTTACTGTCGATGGCTGCGTCAGTTCCTTTGGCAGAATCTCATGAAAAAGCACCTTTTTACTATGTTTATAGACATTTAATTTATGGGGTTTTATCGTTCGTTTTGGTTTTATTTCTTTCTGTTAAGAGTATCGCATTTGTAAGGCGGTTTAGTGTAGTGGGATTTTTAGTTGCTATGTTAGCTTTAGTTCTTTTACCCTTTTATGGAACAGACTTTGGTAAAGGTGCAATTAGATGGTTCTCCTTTGATCTAGTCACAATTCAACCTTCTGAGTTTCTAAAGCCATTTTTTATTGTTTTTATTGCATGGATTATTTCAGGAAACCAAAAATATAGTCCCAAAGTCGGATTCACTATTTCCTTTATAATATTAGTTCTATGCGTATTCTCTTTGATAATACAACCGGATCTTGGGCAGACTGTATTAATTGTTTCTTCTTGGACTGTTATCCATTTTGTAATGGGAATATCGATATTGTTTTCAATTTTCTTTGTATTTTTCTTATTTTTTATAGGAGTCATATTTTTTTATAATTCGGAATATGTTGCCAACAGATTAATTAATTTTTTTAAAGCTATGGAGCCTACTTCACAAATAGGTTTTGTAGAAAAGGCTATTCAATCAGGAGGATTTTTAGGGGTTGGCGCAGGTAATGGGAAGATTAAATGGAGTCTTGCTGACGCACATACAGATTTTATTATAGCGGTAGCAATAGAGGAGTTTGGATTAATTTTGTTTCTATTAATTTTGTCTATTTATATAGTAATTTTGTTTCGATCAGTTGGAAGGTTAATACACCAAGAAGATCCATTCCTGTTATTATCTGGAATAGGTCTTTTATGCCTTTTGCAGTTTCAAGCAGTAATCAATTTGGGGGTAGCTGCAAGATTATTACCGACTAAGGGTATGACATTGCCTTTTATAAGTTATGGTGGCTCATCTATGATAGCCACTGGAATACTGGTTGGTCTTTTAATAAATGTCACAAAAAAAAGAGCAAACAATGATGTTGATAGATTCTTAGGTGGAAAATAATGGGAATTAGACGATCATGCATATTATCAACTGGAGGAACGGGAGGTCACGTGTTTCCTACCATTGCTCTTGCTGAGTCTTTGACTGAGAAAGGCTGGAGGGTAATAATTTTCTCTGACATTAGGGGTAAATCATTTTTAGATGAAATAAAAACTATTTATCAGATTGAAACAGTTTTTATTTCATCTGAGTCAATCTCGTTTATTAGAAAACTATTGATTTATCAATATCAAATACCCTTAAGCTTGATTAGAACGTGGAGAATAATGTTAAAGGAAAAGCCAGAATTTGTTATTGGTTTTGGAGGGGTTTCAACCATCCCTGTTTTATTAGCAGGCCTGATTATTAGAGTTCCTATATTTTTGCAGGAACAAAATGCTGTTTTAGGACGGGTAAATAGGTTGTTCCAGAGATTCTCTAACGCGGTTTTTCATCACTTTGACAAGACGAAGTTTTTAGATGAACATAGATCGGTAGCCTCAGGAAACCCCGTTAGAGGAACTATCTTAGAAAAAGAAAACTGTCAGTATTTAGCACCAGGTCCTTGGCCAAACACAATTCTAGTGTTAGGTGGCTCTCAAGGGGCATCAATAATGTCCACAATAATTCCAAAAGCTCTTTCTAAGCTTACAAAACAAACAAGAAAACGTTTGACAATTTTTCATCAAGCAAGAAAAGAAGATTTGGAGTCTGTTATGCATTCATACAATGAAATTGGAGTTAAAGCAAAAGTAGAATTATTCTTCAAAAATGTTGAGCAAATAATATCAGAAGCTCAACTTATTATTTGTAGAGCTGGAGCAAATACTTTGACAGATATTTCCACAATTGGCAGGCCAGCTATTTTTATTCCTTTAGGTACAGCAAAAGATGATCATCAGCGAATTAATGCAAAAATTTTTGAAAATAACAAAGCAGCAATAGTTGTGGAAGAAACTAAAACCTCAACAGAAAACTTAAGTGAGGCAATATCAAAAATTTTAAGATCTCCCTCGAAAGCTTTAGCTATGGCTGAAAATTCATATGCAATGAGTAAACCTAACTCTTCTAGAAATATGATTTCCCATATAGAAAATATGATTGGAAGACAAATTGATAGCAACTAGACTACCTCTTAACCTCGGTCCTATTCATTTTATTGGAATAGGGGGCATCGGTATGTCAGGTATTGCCGAGGTGCTTCTGAACCTTGGATATTCAGTTCAAGGGTCTGATTTAAAGAAAACGAAAATTACAGATCGACTAGGTTCATTGGGAGCAACTGTTTTTAATTTTCATGCGAGAGAGAATGTTAAAAATGCTTCTGTAGTTATTTACTCATCTGCCATAAACATCGGAAATATTGAATTGGTTCATTCGAAAGAAATAGGATTACCAATAGTGTCTAGGGCAGAGATGCTAGCTGAGTTGATGAGATTGAAACTAAATGTGGTCGTTGCTGGATCACATGGAAAGACAACAACAACATCTTTAGCTGCCGCTCTAATAGAAAATGGAAGTCTTGATCCAACTGTTATAAATGGAGGCGTGATTAAAGCTTACGGTTCGAACGCAAGGTTAGGGGAAGGCGATTGGATGGTAGTGGAAGCGGATGAGAGCGATGGTTCTTTTAATAAACTTCCTGTCACGATCGCTATAGTAACAAATATTGATAAAGAGCACCTCGACTACTATGGAAATTTTGATAGGTTGAGGGATGCTTTTATGAGTTTTATTTCTAGCGTGCCCTTTTATGGAGTTGCTATTTGTTGCAGTGATGACCAGAATATTTCAAATATAATTTCTAAAATAAAAGATAGAAAAATTGTTACTTATGGGTTTTCAGAGAACGCAAATATTCGGATTAAAAACATTTCCTTCAAAGAAGGAATTTCCCATTTTGACATAGACGATACTGTTAACGGTATTTATCTGAGAGACTTCAAGCTGCCAATGGTGGGTGCGCACAATGTTTTGAACGCATGTGCTGCTATTCTGGTGGCTCTTCAACTTTCAATTCCATTAAAATCTATTAAAAGTTCATTATCAATGTTTGATGGGGTGGCCAGACGTTTCTCTGAAGTAGGATTATATAACGGAGCTATCATAATTGACGATTACGCCCACCATCCGGCTGAAATATTAGCTGTAATAAGGGCAGCACGGCAAATTACAAAAAAAAGGGTGATAGTTGTACATCAACCTCATCGATATACAAGGTTAAGAGACCTTTTTGAGGAATTTCAAGGATGCTTTGATGATGCTGATTTGTTAGGAATTACTTCCGTATTTTCGGCAGGAGAAAAAGAAATTAATGGCATAAATAGTATTAGCTTAATTGAGAAAATAAAAAAACGAGGAAAGCTTTGCCCAACCTTTATTGATGATGAAAAGTCATTTCAAGAGTTTTTAAAGGGAAGTTGCAGAAAGGGAGACATTTTTTTGTGTTTAGGAGCGGGAAGTATCACTAATTGGGTAAATAAATTGGAATATCTTAAAAGAAAATAGGGTTATGATTTTTAATAATGATTCATATAATAGAATATTTTCTGAGAAAGACTTTCCGGGAGCAATTTCTTTTTCTTATCCACTGTCTAAATTAAGCTGGTTAAGAGTTGGGGGTCCAGTTGATATCTTATTTCGGCCAAAAAGTATTGATAATCTTATCAGTTTTTTAAAAAAAGCACCGAGCTATATTCCTGTTACAACTATAGGGGTTTGTTCCAATCTTCTTATTAGGGATGGTGGTATAAATGGGGTCGCTGTAAAGCTTGGAAGTGCTTTTGCTGAAATTGAAATTAATAATGATGAAGTTAAAGTTGGAGCAGGTAATTTGGGAGCCAGAGTAGCGATGCATCTAGCTAAATTTGGTTTTGATATGTCCTTTTTACGTACTATTCCCGGCACCATTGGTGGAGCTGTCTTAATGAATGCTGGCTGCTATGGACATTCTTTTGGAGATTATGTAAGCGCAATAGAGGGCATAACAAGAGATGGGAATTTTATTAGGCTTTCTAAGAAAGATGTAGATTTTAATTATCGAAAGTGTCAAATGTCGGTTGAACTGATAGTAACATCCGTAATACTAAAGCCAGTAAAATTGCAAAGAGAACTGATTGAAAAAAAAATGGAACAAGCTATTTCCCAAAGACAAAAAACACAACCTATAGAAGTGCCATCGTGTGGGTCAACTTTCAAGAATCCAGATGGGAAACCATCATTTATGAAAGAAGAAAAAATCAAACTTAAGGCTTGGAAATTAATTGATGAAGCGGGGCTAAGGGGAAAGAAAATAGGCAATGCTCAAGTTTCTGAAAAGCATCCAAACTTTTTGATAAATCTGGGTGGGGCAACTGCTTCTGATATAGAAGCGCTTGGTGAGCATGTAAGAAAAGTAGTTTTTGAAAAACATAATATAACCCTTGACTGGGAGTTAATCAGGCTTGGTAACAAATGAGAAAAAAGAAATGCTTATAGACAAAAATACCAAAGTCGTAATTTTAAAGGGAGGTATATCAGATGAAAGTAAAGTTTCTGAGTCTACAGCCAGAAGCGTCGCGAATGCATTGCGCGAAAGAGGGTTACAGGTTTTGGAAATTACTGTTAAGCAAGAAAACCTCCCAAATTTAGCTACAGAATTAAGAGGTTTAAAGCCAGATGTGATCTTTAATGCTCTTCATGGTGGTATAGGAGAAAATGGAGTTATACAAGGTCTTTTAGAGACTTTGAAAGTTCCATATACTCATTCAGGTGTTTCTGCTTCATCAATTGCGATGAATAAATCGATTTCGAAGAAAGTTTTTCTTTCTCAAAATTTACCAGTCATAAAAGGCATTCTTATTAAAAATGCTAATCTTTGTGAAGAAATACCGATAAAGCCCCCTTTCGTAATTAAACCTAATAATGGAGGTTCTTCGGTTGGAGTATCCTTTTTTAATAATATGGATGAATTCAATGCAATTACTGGAAAACTCGATAAAGCAACGGATTACTTATTAGAAAAATATATTCCCGGTAGGGAGTTATCGGTAAGTGTTTTAAATAATGAGCCTTTAACAGTAACCGATATTATAACAGACAAATGGTACAGTTATGAAGCTAAGTATTCACCAGGAGGATCTATACACAGATTACCCGCAGATATTCCTAAAAAAGTATTTGAACATTGTATGGATTGTGCGGTTGAAGCTCATAACTCACTAGGTTGCAGAGGTGTATCACGAACTGATTTTCGATGGGATGAAGAGAAAGGTATTGAAGGTCTTTGTATTTTAGAAATTAACACACAGCCTGGAATGACGGAAACTTCACTAGTACCCGAGCAAGCTAGACACCGAGGGATAGAGTTTTCAGAGCTATGTTTGAAGTTACTAACAGATGCATCATGCAATAAATAAGAGAGATCAAATGGTTACAGACTTTAAAGACCCTGCTCCTTCAAAATTTTTTTATAAATTAAATAGACTAGCATATAAGCTATGGTTCAAATTATTATTGTTTTCGTTAGCTTTGTCTGCATTCTTACTTCTGGCAAGAATATTTGTTTTTGAAAAGTTGGATTTTAATGAAAGTTTTATATCAATAAAAAACAATGCTTTTTCATATTTTGAAGATATTTCCGAATATAAGGTTAGTAAAGTGGAAGTTTTTGGTGCAAGTGAACAACTGGCTTTAGAAATCGAAGATCTTGTCAAAAACACTTTAAGTGGAAAAATTTCTACTTTGAGTGTTTCTAATATTAGAGAAAAAATAATTAGAATGGCTAGAGTAAAAAACGCATTTGTAAAGCTCACCGCGAAGGGTAATATTAAAGTAGAGGTAATTGAGAGAAAAGGGCTTGCAGTTTTGTCTGAAGGCAAATCATATGTTTTGCTTGATGCAGAAGGGGTTAGAATATCAAGTTTTGTCGATTGGAGAGCGCTCCCCAATCTCCCAATATTAGTAGGGAAAGGAGCAGACAGTCAGCTAAAAGAATTTGTATCCTTGCATCACCAAAAGCTTCACTCGTTGATTTCAGAAATAGAATTTTATGAATGGGTAGGTGAAAGGAGATGGAATTTACACTTTAAGAGTAAATTAGTTATTAAGTTACCTGAGAAAAATTTGGGTAAGGGGCTGGAGCTTCTCTCTGTATTTATAGAAAAAGGTTTTTTGGATAACGATAAAATCAGCGTAATAGATTTGAGAGATGTTCACAGGCCATTCATAAGATTTAAAAACAGCTCCATTGCTAAAACTTATGCTCACATCTTGTGACAGTCGAACAAAAAGGATATTGAGTTGAGAAAATTATTACAGAGTCAAAGAGAGCTGCGATATAAACGTGCGTCAGCAATAAAAAAGGGTAATGTTGCACTACTAGATATAGGAACATCAAAGATTGTCTGTCTTGTAATAACTTTTCTGAACGATAATGAAAAACATTTCAAAAGTTCAGCAAACGAGAGCGCAAATAATTTCTCTTTCAGGGTTATTGGTGCTTCTACTACAAAATCAAGAGGTATTAAATTTGGAGAAATTTATGAAATGGGTGAGGCTGAAAGAGCTGTAAGGACAGTAGTTCAAAGAGCTCAAAAAATGGCGGGATGCTTAATTGAAAACATTTTCCTGACCTTTTCTGGAGGCAATCCAAAATCAAGTATTCTCAAGACTTCTATTAATCTACAGAAAAAGGAAATTACTGAATTGGATATTGGTCACGTTTTGTCGAAAATTAATCTCGATAATATTCAGGAGAATAGAGAAGTCATTCACGCTTTGCCAGTAAACTTTAGTGTTGATAATAAACACGGTTATATGGACCCTAGAGGAATAACGGGATCTGATTTATCTGTAGATGTTCATGCATTAGGTATAAAAAATTCTCTTATCCAAAATATGGTGAATTGTTTGAATAAATGTGACTTGTCTCTTGCAGGGATTGCATATGCACCATATTTGTCTGGCTTATCTAGCTTGCTTGAAGACGAAATGCAATTAGGTGCTGTTTGCCTAGATTTGGGTGCCGGTAGCTCTAGTATTTCAATTTTTTTTAGAAAAAATTTGATATTTTCTGGTTCAATTAAATTAGGTGGTATGCATATTAGTAGTGATATTATGCAAGCCTTCCAAGTTTCATTCTCTGTAGCAGAAAGAATTAAAGTTTTATATGGAGGGTTGATTTCAACAAGTACGGATGACAGAGACACAATTGAGCTGCCTGGAAATGAAAATGATCTTTATGCCAATAGAATGACAATAACTAGATCAGAATTGATTGGTGTAATTCGGCCCAGGTTAGCGGAGATATTTGATGAATTGAAAAATTTATTACAAATGTCTGATTTTGATTTTCTGCCAGGACAAAAGATCATTTTGACCGGAGGTGGAAGTAAAATGCCTGGAATCCTTGAATTTGCAGCGGGTTTTTTAGGAAAAACAGTAAGAGTTGGCCGTCCAATGCGTATTCAAGGGCTCCCACAGGCAACTCATGGCCCTGAAAATTCAGCTATAATTGGTTTGGCTTTGCATATTGCTCAACCTCACGACGAAATGTGGGATTTTAAAGTACCCTTTGAACATGATGGAGACGAAATAATTAGGAGAACTTGGCGGTGGTTAAAGACTAATTGGTAAGTGGAAAAGGCTGATTTATTAACTCAATCTCCATAATTGGATAAAATTAGTGACGAATTAAAGTGATTCGGTTATCATACGAATCAGCAGTAAAAAAAAAATGGCAGGCAATAATGGCAATAAGAATCAGTATTCCTGAGAACCAGGAATTAAAACCCAGAATAATTGTTTTTGGCATCGGAGGTGCTGGAGGCAATGCTATAAATAATATGATGCTAAAGAACCTTGAAGGCGCTGAGTTTATAGCAGCTAACACAGATGCTCAAGCCCTTCAACAATCAAACGCACAAACCAAAATTCAATTAGGCCTTAAGAGTACTTTTGGTCTTGGGGCAGGAGCTAGACCGGAGGTAGGAAGTGATGCTGCATTAGAGACAAGTGATCAGATCTCAGAAATTATAGACGGAGCCAATTTATGTTTTCTAACCGCAGGAATGGGTGGCGGAACGGGAACGGGAGCTGCTCCTGTTGTGGCCGAGCTTGCAAGGCAAAAGGGTATACTGACTGTTGGGGTAGTAACAAAACCCTTCCAGTTCGAGGGCTCAAAACGTATGAAGCAAGCTGAGGAGGGTATTAAACAACTACAAAAAGTAGTTGATACTCTAATAGTTATACCTAACCAAAATTTATTCAGAATAGCTACAGAGAAAACAACCTTCACAGAGGCATTTTCTATGGCGGATGATGTTCTTTATCAGGGAGTAAAGGGTGTAACTGACCTCATGGTTAAGCCTGGGCTTATAAACCTAGATTTTGCAGATGTTCGTTCTGTAATGGATGAAATGGGTAAGGCCATGATGGGAACAGGTGAAGCAAGTGGAGAAGATAGAGCTCTTCAGGCAGCTGAGAAAGCGATAGCAAACCCATTGTTGGATGAAATATCCTTAAAAGGAGCAACTGGATTATTAATCAATGTTACAGGTAGTAGTGATATGGCTCTTTTTGAAGTAGATGAAGCTGCTAATCGAATAAGGGATGAAGTAGATCCTGAGGCAAATATTATTGTTGGATCAACTTTTGACTCTGAACTAACGGGATCAATTCGGGTATCTGTGGTAGCCACAGGGATAGACATTAACGAGTTCTCAAATAGGGAAGAAAATACAAAAACACGTGAAAATACAATTACAGAGAGTTCTAACGGTAATTTAGAGAAGGAAGGATATTTTGCAGATAGCAGGTATAAAACAAAAGTAGATGGCACAGAAAAACAGGAAACAGCTAATGTTATGTCAGGGGTCAATAGCGCCATGGAGGAAGAAAAAAATGACGAAATGTCTTTCCTTGAGTCCAATAAAATTAAAATGAATGAAGTAGATGATCAAGTTGATCACAAAACAAATGACCATCAATCAACTTTCCCCTCTAAAATTGATTTACCAGAAAAGAAAAACTCGGTAGCAGAAGAGACAAATATTGGAGGTTTGAACAATTTGATAAGGCGGATGACTGGTTTTAAAGAAAATAGAAGGGATCATGCACCGATAGAAGAAAAAAATCATTCGATAGAAAGTTCTAGGCATAGAGATACAGAAAGAGATGATGAAAGTAAGTTGGATATCCCAGCCTTTTTAAGAAGACAAGCTAACTGAGTCTTTGAAGTAAATTGACACAAACTGTGTATTGAGTTTTGTTATTGAATTAAGATAAACTTCACCTGAAGGTGTTGGATTTAATGTATCAGAAAACTCTAAAAAGCAGTTTTTCCCTGAGTGGAAAAGGTTTACATACTGGGAACAAAGCACGCGTCACAGTTCATCCAGCACCCGTTGATCATGGGATAGTTTTCAAGAGAACAGACCAGCCTCTCTTTAAGAGTTTGATAAAGGCATCCTTTAAAAATGTGACCGAGACGTTTCTGAGAACGGAGTTATCTAATGAGTTCGGTATATCTGTTACTACTGCAGAACATCTCTTAGCCGCTCTGGCGGGTACTGGAATTCAGAACGCTCTGATTGAGTTAAACTCAAAAGAGATTCCAATTCTTGATGGCTCATCACTAGTGTTTGTAAAAGAAATTTTACAAGTTGGAATAGCAGAACAGGATAAAGTTTTAACCCTTTTCAAAGTTATTAGACCCTTTAGAGTCGAGAATGGGAACTCTTGGGCAGAAGTGACGCCTGCAAAAAAATTCGCAATAAATTTTGAAATTGATTGGCCTGATACGGTTTTAGGCAAACAGAGTCTCGATATACCCATAGTAAACGGCACCTTTGTGCGTGAGCTCTGTGATAGTAGGACATTTTGTAAAAAAGGAGATGTTGCGCGTTTAAAGGACAAGGGTTTTGCTTTGGGAGGAGGAATAGATAATGCAATCGTTGTTGATAGATATTCTTTTGCTGCAAGTGATGGACTTAGGTATAAGGATGAGTGTATTAGACATAAAATTCTTGACGCGCTTGGTGACTTAAGTCTGCTTGGAAAGCCTATATTAGGAAAATTTACTTCGTATTCCGGAGGGCATAAACTTACTAATATTTTACTTCGAGAAGCCTTTAAAAGAGGAGATATATTTCAATCTAAAAACTCTAGCGTTGAGGATAAAGATAAGTTGCCTGGGTTTGATATTTCAATGGGTGATCTTGAAGGCTTACAAAACTCAGCAACTCATTTTTGTGTATAATTTAAAATTTGTGTAGCTTGACTTGAAGGCAGAATACAAGTTAAAAAAAAAGCATGTATAGGTTTTCTAAGACAATAATCGACATTTGTTTTCTAATAATGTTACTACAATTTTCTTCTTGTAGTCAGAAACTACCTGAAGAAATAACTGGAGACACTCCTGTTCAAGAGATTATTGAGCTAGGCGATATGTCATTTAGTAAAGGTTACTACAATCGCGCAGGTGAATACTATCTAGAAGTGAGTCAATTTCATCCATATTCAGCATTAGAAAGTAAAGCGCTTTTTAAAGCAGTTGATGCCTTTTACAGAGCCCGCAAATATGAAAAAACAAGATTAGCAGCAAACAAATTTTTATTAAACTATTCAAATACAAAGGAGGCGGAACAGGTCTTTTACACGAAAGCATGGAGTTATTGTAAGGAGATTCTTAATGTTGATAGAGACCAAAGTGCTGCAAAAAACTGTATAACTAATTTAAAGAGGTTTGTATCTTTATATCCATCAAGTAAAAATAAGCAAAATGCCAAGATGCAAATAACTAGCGCCCAAGAGTTTCTGGTTGGGCAGGAGTTGACAATAGCTAAATATTATCTTGAAAGGAAAAACCCGTCCGCGGCAATACGAAGGTTGAAGGATATTCAAAAAACTTTAAAAAGCTCGAAGTTTCTCCCTGAAACAGCCTATCGCCTTGTAGAGGCATACCTAATGATGGGACTAATGGATGATGCTTTATCAGAATTAAAAAGAATGAAAAAAGAATTTCCTGATAGTAGCTGGACTTTAGAGGGGTCAAAGCTAATCAGCAAATTTAGGCCAAATAAAATTGCTGGTTAGGTTGCACGTCAGAAATATACTTCTGATTAAAAATGCTGAATTGGCCTTTAAGCCTGGGCTTAACGTTCTGACTGGGGAAACGGGTGCGGGAAAATCAATCCTATTAGATTGCTTGGGATTTCTCCTAGGACAAAAAAGCGTAAAAATAGATGTTGGGAGCAATGGAGATGTAGGGGAGGTGACAGGAGTTTTTGAATTAAAGGAAAATAAAAATTTAAAGAAAATTCTGGAAGAATTAGGTTACCAATGGACAAAAGATATAATTGTTAGGAGGCAATTAAACCTTGAAAATAGGCGAAAGTCTTTTCTTAATGATACGCCTTGCTCGGTCGAACTTTTAAAAATCCTGGGTAGTTTCTTAATTGACTTAAATGGGCAGTTTGACGAACAGGGACTTTTGGACCGTAATACTCATCTCAATTTTTTAGACAAATTCTCCAACTCAACGAGGTTACTTAACGACGTTGAACAAACATGGATGAAAATTAAATTAAAGAAAAAGGAATTAGAGAACGAAAAAAACGAGCAAGAGAAAGTACAAAATATTGAATTTCTTAAGAATTCACTAAATGAAATAAGGACGTTAAATCTTAAAAAGGTAGATTTAGAGAACCTTGAATCACGCAGAAAGGAATTGAAAGAAATAATTAGTGTCAGGTCAGATTTAAGCAATGCCCTCAAGGAAATCCAGGGAGAGGGTTTTGAAGATAGTATAATTAACAGTATAAAGTATCTTGAGAGAGTAGAAAAAAAATTTGGTTCAAGTGAAGATCTTCCCCTGAAAATTCTCGAAGAGATTCTAGACAAATATGCCTTGGCTTCTTCTAAATTGAAAGAACTAGTATCCAATAGTTCTCATAGTGAGGAAGAATTGACCGAACTAGAAAATAAATACTTCTCGGTTAAGAAATTGATGCGTACCCACAATGTAGAAATTGAAGGGTTCTTTAAACTGGAGAATTTGATTGAAGAGCAATTGCAATCAGTTCTCGGGGCAAGTGGGAGGATAAAGAAAATTGAGGAAGATATTTATGCATTGGAAAAAGACTTTGATACCAATGCCGATGAACTTTCAAAAAAAAGAAAAGAATCTGCAAAATTATTAGATAAAAGCATACAGAGAGAATTAGTTCCTTTGAAGTTAGATAAAACAATATTTAGAACGGAATTAGTAGCTGAAAAACCCAATAAATCTGGGATAGATAAGGCTACATTTATGACCGCAATAAATCCAGGTACACCTTTGAAACATCTAAATAGAATTGCTTCTGGAGGGGAGCTCTCAAGGTTTCTGCTGGCCGTCAAGTTATGCTTAATCAATGATCAAACAGACCAGTCACAAGTATTTGATGAGATAGATAGGGGAGTAGGAGGAGCAACAGCGACAGCTATAGGAAGAAGACTCCTAAATTTATCCAAGAAAGAGCAAGTATTGGTGGTAACACACTCTCCTCAGGTTGCCGCTTTTTCTGATAATCATATAAAAGTAGAAAAGTTCACAGATGGAGGCAACACCTACACTAAGGTACAAACACTAGACAAAGAGGAGGTTATCGAAGAAGTAGCAAGGATGCTTTCAGGGGATTTAGTTTCTAATGAAGCTGAGGCGGCTGCCAAAAGTCTCATTTCGGCAAGTATGGGAATCAGTTGACTTGCACAACTTTCCCAGGATTTAGAATTCCGTTGGGATCAAAAGTATTTTTTATAGCAGACATCAAATTAACCGCCTCGCCATGTTCTTCTTTCATATACTCAATTTTGCCTATGCCTACCCCATGCTCTCCAGTACAAGTGCCTTCAGAAGCCAACGCTTTTTCAACTATTTTTCTTGTTAACTGTTTAGCTTTATCAATGTCTTCCTTACATCCCGGTTTAACCATTAGACCCGAATGAAAGTTGCCATCCCCTACATGACCCATTACATGAGGTATCATCCCTTCCTTTCTCATTTCCTCGGAAGTTTGACGAATTACTTCAGTCAAACGGGAAATTGGAACGCATATGTCTGTCACAACAAAAGTATGATTAGGGTTTTTTGCCTTAATTGCGTAGTAATAATCGTGTCTAGCTTTCCAAAGCTTACTTCTATCTTCTGCTGCAGTACTCCATTTGAAATCGCTTCCACCATTAGCGATTGATATTTCTTGGACTAATTCAGATTGCTCCTTTACCGAGCTTTTGCTTCCGTGGAACTCAAAAAACAGGTGCTCTTTTACTGGTAAATTCAACTTAGAATATTGGTTAACTGCCTCAATAGAAGTAGTGTCCATCAATTCTGATCTCGCTATGGGAATTCCTGATTGAATTGTTTCTGTAATTGTTTGAACTGCGCTAGAAGTATTAGGGAAAGCACATACTGCAGAGGAGATTTCTTCGGGTATACCCTGTAACTTCAGAGTAACCTCTGTAATCACACCTAGAGTTCCCTCGGAGCCAATTAGTAATTTTGTCAAATCATAGCCTGCCGCTGACTTTTTTGCCCTAGAGCCAGTTTTTATTATTCTTCCATCTGCTAGAACAACTCGTAGTGCCATTACATTTTCTCTCATTGTTCCATATCTGACAGCCGTTGTTCCTGATGCCCTTGTTGCAGCCATCCCTCCGATGGACGCATTTGCTCCAGGATCGACTGGGAAAAATAATCCATAGGTCTTGAGAGCGTTATTTACCTCTTCTCGTGTTATGCCAGGCTGGACAATTATATCCATATCATCTGGGTTAACGCGAACTACACTATTCATATTTTCAAAGGATAATGTTATCCCTCCAGCTATTGGAATAGAATTCCCCTCCAAGCTTGTTCCCGTACCCCATGGCACAACTGGACAGAAATTTCTATTGCACAAGGAAAGGATTTCTGAAACCTCTTCTTCGTCATTTGGATAAGCAACTGCATCTGGGAGACTTTCTGGGTAATAAGTTTCATTTTGTCCATATTGCTTTCTTACAGATTTGCTATCTGAAATTCTATCACCTAATAGTTTTTTTAATTCAGTTATTGTATTTTCGATTGACATAGATTTAACCATAACTTTTACTAGCGAATATGTTAGCGGATTGAAAAGAAAAAGAAAATAAAAATGACTAAAAAAAATGCCGTTATTTTTGAGTTAAATTCTCCTTATAAAACAAGGAAACAACAAGTTTTGCCTGAGTGGATAGATTATAATGGCCATATGAACGTAGCATATTATACTCTTGCATTCGACAAGTCTCTAGATTTTTTTTTCGAGGATGTTTTGGGTATAGGGCCAACATATGTTTCGAAAATGTCAAAAGGACCTTTTGCTCTTAAAGCAAGCTATCATTATTTTAATGAATTACTAGTCAGAGAAGAGTTTTATGTTGACTTGAGTGTGGTCGATTTTGATTCTAAAAGGTTACATATTTGTGGAGAAATGAAGAAATCGCTATCCGGAGAGCTATCAGCAGTTTTTGAGACAGTTTTAATGAACGTTGATTTAAACAAAAGAAAGTCCATAGAGTATCCAAAAAATGTTTTAGAAATTTTTGAAAAATTAAAGGCTGCAATGAAAACAGAGTCTCTCCCAAATATTGTAGGTAAAGCAATTTCACTGAAGAGATAATCAAATTGGTTTACATGCCTCTCTAAGCCAATTTTCCTCTTTTTTTTCTAGAAATGGTTTAAGGCTTGTATAAACCTTTTTGTGGTATTTGTTAAGCCAACCGATTTCTTCCTCATTCAAGATAGAAAGTTCTATGAGTTTTTTTTCAAATGGTGCAAGAGTAAGTGTCTCAAAAAACAGAAGTTTTTCCTTAGCTAGCAAAGGACTTTTTTCTTCCCTTATGACAATTAAATTCTCTAAGCGAATACCAAATTCGTCCTTTAAATAGCAACCGGGTTCATTACTTAAAATCATTCCTGGTTCAAGAACAGTACTGTTCATTCGTGATATTGCTTGTGGTCCTTGATGCACGTTAGAAAAAACCCCTACTCCATGCCCGGTACCGTGGTCATAATCTATTCCAGATGCCCATAAAAACTGTCTAGCCAGTGGGTCTAGGTCTTTGCCACTTAGGCCTGCTGGCCATTTTATTCTGCTTAAGCAAACTAAACCTTTTAAAACTCTTGTATATAGTAGCTTATTTTTTTTGCTTGGTTTACCGTTTATAAGTGTTCTTGTTATATCGGTAGTTCCCTCTTCGTATTGTCCGCCACTGTCTATTAAGATAAGTTCGTTCTTACCAATTTTTTTATTTGATTTGTCAGTAACCCTATAATGAGTTATTGCCCCATTAGAGCCTGTTGCACAAATAGTATTGAATGAAATATCAACCAAGCTTTGATCTTCTTGCCTAAAGAACTCGAGTTTTTTTACTAAATCTATCTCAAAAAGTTTCAGTGGCTCTTGTCTTTTCATCCAACTTAAGAATTTTACTACCGCCACTCCATCTTTGACATGACATTTTCTTGAGCAGTATATTTCAATTTTATTTTTTATTGATTTGAGTCGGTGAATAGGACTTATAATAGTCTCAAATTCAATTTTATTTCGTTGGAGCTTTTTTTTGATTATGAATGGTGTTCTTTCTGGTTCTATAAGAATGGTGTCATCCAGTTTGAAGTCTGATAAAAAATAGTCCAAATGCTTGATGACAACACTCTTATGCAATTTTACTATGTTATCCTTATAAAAAGAATTTTCTGAGTAAACAGTTATTAAATTACTGCTTACAGAGGCATAAGAGTTTAATAATGGTGAGTTTGGTACATCTTGCGCCCTTATATTAGCTAACCAACAAATAGAATCAGGGCATGTAATAATTAATTTTCTCTTATTATTAAGTTTTAATATTCTGGTAACTTTTTCCAGTTTAACAGCAACCGTCTGTCCAGATAATCTCTTCGGTCTTTTGTATGCAAAGCTTTCAGGTTGCAGCGGTTGATCTTTCCAAATAATATCGATCAAATTATTAACAGGCTTAAATTTTATAAAGGGGCTAAGTGTTTTTGTAAGGCGATCTATTTCTGAAACCGAGTGGAGCCATGGATCAAATCCAATAACAGTTTTTATGCTGGATTGGGTTTTCAACCAATCAATTGGTTTTGTCGAGGCTAAATTTATTAAACTAAATTTTGATTGATCAACTTCTAGTTTTATTTGAATGCTATATCTTCCGTCAGTGAAAAGTGCAGCTTTTTTTTTAAAAATTATAGCAGTGCCCGCAGAGCCGGAAAACCCTGTTATCCATTCCAACCTACAAGAATGAGCAGGGGTCATCTCGTTGAAGAATTTGTCATTGTGAGGTATTATAAACCCATCTATTTTAGATGAGTTGAAAAGGTTCCTGAGCATTGATAATCTTTTATCCAAGGTGCCGTTGTATATATTTCTACTAAAAGTTTGAAGCACTTTAATTTAAACCATATTCAATGATTTACGAGAAGGTTTCTCTTCTTCAAAGAGATCTGCTAATTGTTCTGTCATTGCGCCAGCTAATTGCTCTGCATCAGTGATAGTAACTGCTCTTTTGTAATATCTTGTTACGTCATGACCTATTCCTATAGCAAGTAATTGAATTTTATTATTGGTCTCAATCTTTGCAATAACTTTTCTAAGATGTTTTTCCAAATAGTTGGCGGGGTTTACTGACAATGTTGAATCATCTACTGGGGCACCATCAGATATTACCAGTAGGATTTTTCTATTTTCCTCTCTCTTTATTAATCTTTTATAAGCCCAGTCTAGCGCTTCCCCATCAATATTCTCCTTTAATAAACCCTCTTTCATCATTAGGCCCAGGTTTAGCTTTGCCCTTCTCCATGGTTCGTCCGCTTGCTTATATATAATATGCCTAAGATCATTTAATCTCCCAGGATTCTTTGGTCTTCCATCAGATAGCCATTTTTCTCTGGCCTGTCCACCTTTCCAAGCTTTTGTTGTAAAACCTAGAATTTCGCATTTTACACTGCAACGTTCTAACGTTTTAGCCAGAATTTCTGTAGATATTGCAGCTATTGAAATAGGCCTTCCTCTCATCGAACCAGAGTTATCGATCAATAAAGATACAACAGTATCTTTAAAATTTGTGCTACTTTCTTGCTTGAAACTTAAAGGAGTGGTTGGGTTTAAAACTATTCTGGATAATTTAGCAGCGTCCAGCAAGCCCTCCTCTAAATCGAACTTCCAACTTCTATTCTGTTGGGCTTGCAATCTTCTTTGAAGCTTGTTAGCTAATCTTGAGACTGCTCCTTTAAGAGAGTCTAGTTGTTGCTCAAGGTATTCTCGCAATTTTTCCAATTCATTTGGTTCGGAAAGTTTATTTGCATTGATTTCTTCGTCAAAAGCATTCTCAAAAACAACATATGTATTTTCTTTATCAACATTTAATTCTCCAGAAAATTTATCCTGACTTTCATTCTGGTCTTCACCCTCAAAACTTTCTTGCGCATCCTCGTCGTCTTGTTCTCCTTCTAAACTGGTACTCGTTGTTGTTTCTCCGTCCTCCATTTCTGAGCTGTCAGAGTCGTTTGAGTCTTCTTGGTCAGAATTCTGTCCAGAGTCTTGTTGATCGATATCTTCTTCGCTGTTCTCGTCCAAATCGGAGTCTGGCTCCTCTATTTCCCCCAATTGGTCGCCGTACCCTAATTGCTCAATTAACTTTCTGCTTAGTAAAGCGAATTGCTCTTGATCAAATATATTTTTTGGGGAATTAAATTCTGGCTGATGACTTAATTTTGAAAATATATCTTTTTCATCTAATAGCATTTTAGCGTCAGGGGGTAATTTATTCTTTGAGAATTGGTTCTTTATAAAGTACTTTGCAGCTTTGGATATGCCTTCATCTTTGGTATCTTTTCTTTCAACAGATGCATATTCTTTGGCCTCAGCATTAGTTTTTTCCCAGATATTTTTTTGTGAACCTGGATAATATGTCTCGCCCAGAAGTTCACATCTTGCAATTTCTAATTCGTTATATATCTCTTTGGCCAAAGGTCCGGTTGGGTCATAATTAGAAAATGTTTTTTCATCTCTAAAACGTACCTGAAGAGCCAAAGAGTCTGCAACCCCTCTAGTTTTAATAATATCTAGTCGTGAGGGGTCATTACTTAACTGGGGTAACTTAATTAATTCTCCGTAGTCGCCACTAGGGTCTGCAGTAAATTTTACTTTTATATTGTCATTTCCAGATATCGCCCGAGTTGTTTCAGAAATTGATTTTCTAATATTGTCAATGGCATCTGATTTTTTATTTTTTTTCATCTTTAGTCTGTTGTGGCTGATTCAATGATACTCTCAGGTAATTCAATATCAAAGCAACGCTGAAAAAATTCTGCGACAGTTGGTCTTTCAAGCTCATCACATTTATTAAGAAAGCTCATTCTGAAGGCGAAAGCAATGTCTTTAAAAATTAAAGTATTTTGAGCCCATGCTATAACAGTTCTTGGAGACATTACTGTAGATATATCTCCGCTAATAAAAGCTTTTCTGGTCAAATCTGCAACCAATACCATTTTCTTTATATTTTTTTTATTTTCTGCATCTTCATATTCAGGACAGTTAGCTAAAATTATTGCTTCTTCTACTTCGTTTTTTAAGTAATTTAGGGTAACTACCAAAGACCACCTATCCATTTGGCCTTGATTTATCTGTTGGGTACCATGGTATAGGCCAGTAGTATCTCCCAGACCGACAGTATTAGCTGTGGAAAACAATCTGAAGGAAGGATGTGGCTTTATAACTTCGTTTTGATCTAATAAGGTCAATTTTCCTTCAGTTTCAAGTATTCTTTGTATGACAAACATAACATCAGGTCTTCCTGCGTCGTATTCATCGAATACCAGGGCTGAGGGGTTTTTTAGAGCCCACGGAAGAATTCCTTCCTGAAAATGAGTAATTTGTTTTCCATCAACGATTTTTATCGCATCTTTGCCGATTAGATCAATTCGGCTTATATGGCTATCTAGGTTAACTCTTACGCAGGGCCAATTTAGTCTAGCCGCAACTTGTTCTATATGAGTAGATTTGCCTGTTCCATGG
>CACIJG010000016.1 GCA_902586885.1 uncultured Alphaproteobacteria bacterium
TTTTGTTCTTGTATCTTTTTTAGATTCGATTATTTAAATGTCAAAGGTTTACTTTATTGAGGACAACAATGTTAAATAGAAACGCAAAGTTTTCCATTGGAGAGGTTGTTAAACATAGAATACATCCTTTCCGAGGTGTTATATTTGATGTTGATCCAACATTTGACAATACCGAAGAGTGGTGGAACTCTATCCCAGAGGATCACAGGCCAAAAAAAGATCAACCCTTTTATCATCTTTTAGCTGAAAACGAATCTAGTTATTATATAGCTTATGTCTCAGAGCAGAATTTGCTTTACGATGACAGTGGAGAACCGATAGGTCACCCGGAGGTAGAGCAATTGTTTGGTAAGTTGACGGAAGGAAAATACTTATTGTCAGATATAATGCACTAAGAGCATCTAAAAACCAAGAGCGCAACCATCTTTTCGCGGATCGGACGCGCCAATCATAAAGCCAGAAGAATCATATTTAACGATTTGCCCTCCACCTATTGGTTTTTTTGGTCTATCGATTTTATGACCTATTTTGGAAAGATTTGCCTCAATATCAGGTCCATAACCTTCCTCCAAAGAAAGATGACCATTAAAGTAAAAACTTCTTTGAAAGTTTAAGGCTTGCTGCAAATCCATTTTATAGTCTAGAATATTACTCAGTATTCTGGCATGGCCATTGGCTTGATATTGTCCCCCCATTACCCCAAAAGGCATTAGCGAACCATTTTTTTCTTTTAAAATGGCTGGAATAATGGTGTGGAAAGGCCTTTTATTCGGTTTTAACTCATTTGGATGATCTTTTTCTAAAACAAAACCTGCGCCTCGATTATGAAAAATAAGTCCGAACCGTTCAGAGCATAGACCGGAGCCAAATGAATCAAAAATTGAAAAAATAAGTGAAATAGAATTACCCTCTTTATCAGCAGCCGTGATTAACACAGTATCCTTGCTTTTTTCAATTAAACTGTTTGTGATTTTTGGTTCAATTAGTTTATCCATAGAAATTTGATTAGCAAGATTCTTAAGAAATAAATCATTTAAAATAAGCCGGTGATTTATTTCAGAAAAATGTGGGTCTCCTATGTATTTATCCCTAGCACTGTAAGCCAATTTAGCAATTTCTGCCTCTAAATGTACTCTTTCAAACGAAGCCTCAGGAAATTTATTTAAGTTACAAATTTCCATTAATTTTCTCATCATTAAGGCTGTTATTCCTTGCCCGTTTGGAGGGAGCTCAAATAACTCACTTCCGTCTTTGAGAGATAACGAGACAGGGTTTACGTATTCTACATCTACATTTTTGAAATCTTCTAAATTATGAAGTCCTCCAAGCTTTTTAAGAGATTTAATAAAATCCTCAGCGATCTCAGACTGGTAAAAACCTTTAGCGCCTTCAGTGGAAATTTTCTTGAAAACGGCAGCCTGTCCAGGCGCTCTAAATATATCTCCAGGTTTGGGTACCTTGCCATTAATTAGGTAATATTCTCTCGTTTTGGAGGAAAACTTTTCATAACTTTGATGCCAATCGAAAGAAACCCTCGGGCTCACTACAACGCCTTCCTCAGCATACTTGATTGGTTCTTTGCATAATTCACTTAGGCCGAGCTTACCAAATTTAGAAGCTAATTCTTCAAATAGAGCGACTGCTCCAGGCAAAGTAATGGAATGAACATTATTTACAGGCATTTTTGTGTGACCGGCACTAATCACCAAACTACTATCTATTCCACTTGGAGATTTTCCTGATCCATTTAGCCCGTAAATTTTATCAGATTTTTCAGTTTTAAATATAGCGAATGCATCTCCATATAAACCAGTACTTTGAGGTTCGCACAGTACAAGCATTAAAGCAGCGCTTATTGCCGCATCAATGGCGTTTCCTCCATTGGAAAGTGTATTGATACCTACCTTCGCTGCAAGAGGGTGAGAAGTTGCAATCATGCCATTTTGGGAATAAACTTCGGATCTCTCAGGTCTATGGAAATTTCGCATTTTTCTGACTTTAACCTTACACTAGATGAATTTTAAGTTGCTTATGTTTTATCGCTCTCAAGGCGGCATTCAGATCATTAGAACATTTAATTATTCTACCATCCATACCTACTACTGAGTATAACATACCAGTTTTCAAATGCTTTGGAGATTTTTTTATGCTGAACAAAGCCCAGTCAGAATTTTTTTTGTAAACGGAGAATACGGCAATCTCTTTAAGAAACGAAATACTGTAATCTTTCCAGATACCCTTAGAAACCATTAATCCATAAAGTTGTAAAATCTTATTTAACTCTATTTTCTTAAAGCTTGCTTTTCTCATAATTACCATGGTGGAGCCAAGGGGGATCGAACCCCTGACCTCTTGCATGCCATGCAAGCGCTCTCCCAGCTGAGCTATGGCCCCTCGCTATTTTATGAAAATTGTAACAGTTATGAAGAAAAATTAAAATTAATTTTCTTCGTTGTCATTGCTAGGGACATCAGTAATATCCTCTAAGGGGACTGTATCGGTATCATCCTCTTCTAACAATTCGTCTTCCAATTCTTCGGATTGGTTATCATCTTCTAAAATAAGATCCTCATCATTAATGTCCAAAATTTCATCATTAGGATCTACCTTTGGCTCCTTAGCCTTCTGCAAATCCTTAGGCTGCTTCTTTGAGTTTTCTGTCGCGATTTCCTGACTTATATCTTTTCCAGTATATGGGCTGACTATTGGTACTTTATTCAAGTCATAAAATCTTTTCCCTGTATCTGGACAAGTTCTTTTTAAACCCCATTCTGCTTTAGCCATTATAAAATCTCCCAAAAAACGAATATTTAGCTCCTTCAAACTTAAATAAGTGCTTGTTTAAATTTTTGCAAGATAAATAGAGATACTTTGTAAGATTAGTAAGAAAAAAATATGCATTAAAAAATATATAACTTGTTTCACTTAATTTTATGCATGAATTGCCCCATCGCCACAGGCAAGAGCTGCTTCTCTAATGGCTTCTGAAAAAGTAGGGTGAGCATGGCAAGTTCTGGCTAAATCTTCAGAACTTGCACCAAATTCCATGGCTACGCACACTTCATGGATTAAATCACCGGCTGATGGACCTATTATATGAACTCCTAATATTCTGTCGCTTTTTGCATCCACGATAATTTTGACAAATCCAGAGGAAGAAAAAACTGTTTTTGCGCGGCCATTTCCCATAAAGGAAAACTTGCCAGACTTAAATTCAATTCCTTCTTCAGTCAGTTCTAATTCTGTTTTTCCTACAGAGGCAACTTCTGGATTGGTGTAGACAACACTAGGAATGACGTTGAAATTAACGTGCCCTGCCTGACCCGCAATTATTTCTGCCACAGCAATTCCTTCATCTTCAGCTTTGTGTGCTAACATAGGACCTGAGATCACATCTCCTATAGCAAAAATATTTGAGACGTTCGTTTGCCATTTAGAATTAGTTTTAATTTGACCTATGGGGTTGGTTTCAATATTTAATTTTTTTAGGTTAAGTCCATCCGTAAATGGTTTTCTGCCTGTAGCAACTAAAACTATATCGGCGCTTAATTCCATTTTTTCATTCGAATTTTGATCAATGAATGTAACTATACCTTTATTATTTCGAGAAACTATAGTTTCAACAGATGAATTTAAATAAAATTTCAGACCTTGTTTTTGGAGTATAGATTTGAAGCTTTTGGAAATATCTTTATCCATTCCATTTAATACACTGTCAAAATACTCAATGACTTCTACCTTGGTTCCCAACCTGCTATAGATTGATCCCATTTCTAATCCAATAACACCTGCCCCAACAATAATCATGCTTTTGGGTATTTTTTTTAATTCAAGAGCCCCAGTAGATGAAACTATTACCTTTTCATCCAATTCAATGTTATTAATTGTCGTACTTTCAGAACCAGTAGCAATTACAAAATTTTTTGCCTTGTATTTGATTCCCTTAACAGAGAGGGTTTCCTGATCTTCAAACTTAGCCCAACCCTCAATTAGAATGACTTTATTTTTCTTAAACAAAAACTCAATACCTTTAGTGTTTTCCTCTATCAGGCTATTTTTATAGGCAATCATTTGTTTCCAGTCGACATCTGTTTTTTCGGTGTTTATTCCCATTTTAGAAAAATTGTGAATGCTTTCATGAAAATTGTGAGATGCATTTAGCAGTGCTTTTGAGGGAATACAACCCACATTTAGACATGTTCCGCCAAGCTTTTTTCTGCCTTCAACGCAACCCACTTTTAGACCAAGTTGAGCAAGCTTTATGGCACAAACGTAACCTCCTGGTCCACTGCCAATAACAATAACATCAAATTTTCCCATAATTTCCCCTCACATACCTTTAGAGATCAATCAATAACCTTCTTGGATCTTCTAAATTCTCTTTAACTCTAATCAGGAACGTCACGGCTCCTTTGCCGTCCACTATTCTATGATCATAACTCAATGCCAAATACATCATAGGTCGAATCTTTATCTCTCCCTCTATAACAACAGGTCTTTCTTGTATTTTATGCATTCCTAATATTCCTGACTGAGGAGCATTTAAAATTGGGGATGACATAAGAGATCCATAAATTCCCCCATTAGAAATTGTAAACGTTCCTCCACTCATGTCTGCTATTGAAAGTTTTCCATCTCTAGCGAGTATACCCAATCTGTTGATCTCTTTTTCGATCATAGAAAAACTTAGGTGATCGGCATTTTTTAGAATTGGGACTACTAACCCATTCTCTGTTCCAACCGCTATGCCCATGTTGATGTATTTTTTATAAACAATATAGTCATTATCAATTTCAGCATTTACCTCTGGTACTTCTTCCAGGGCTTTACAGCATGCTTTTACAAAGAAAGACATAAAGCCAAGCTTCACAGCGTGCTTATCAAAAAACTGATCTTTGAAGCTTTTACGAAGGTTAATTATTTCTGTCAAATCGGCTTCGTTATATGTTGTAAGCATTGCCGCAGTATTTTGAGCCTCTTTAAGGCGTGAAGCTATAGTTTGCCTTAAACGAGTCATTTTTACTCTCTCTTCTACTAGAGCATCTCCAGAGCTATCTTTTTCAGTTTGTAATACCGAAATATCTTGTACGTCTTCTTTCATTATTCGACCATCTTTGCCTGAGCCTTTTATCAAGGATGCATCCAGCTTTTTTTCTTTTATAATCTTTTCAGCGGAAGGTGAGTTTTTTGTGTCCGTTATGCTAGAAGTTTTATTTTCTTCTGAAGTGCCCTCTGTTTTTTGAGTTGAGTTTTTAATCATGGCTTCCATTTCAGAAGGAGTCTTCTCTTCAATTACCGCTAACAAAGCATCAAGACCCACGGTTTCTCCCTCTTTAGCCACAATTTTAGAAATTATGCCACTAACAGAACTTGGAACTTCGATGGTAACCTTATCTGTCTCTAATTCACACAACATTTCATCTATTTCTACCGCCTCGCCAGGTTTTTTAAACCACGTTGCTACTGTAGCTTCGGTGACACTTTCACCTAAAGTAGGTACCTTTAATTCAATCATAAAATCCCCCTAATTTTCTAATGCCTCATTAACTAGATTTTCCTGTTGAGCCAAATGTTGCTTTGCTAATCCTGTAGCTGGTGAAGCGGATGATGGTCTTCCTACATATACAGCTCGCTTAGTTTGGTGTTTAATTTGAGATAAGGTCCATTCTAATATTGGCTCTACGAATGTCCAACCTCCTTGATTTTTTGGTTCCTCTTGACACCAAATAATTTTAGCATTTTTGAAACGGTTCAATTCTTTGATCATTGATTTTGTTGGAAAAGGATAAAACTGTTCTAATCTTAAAATATAAGTGTCCTTTTGATTTTTCTCATTCCTTCTTTGATACAAGTCGTAATAAACTTTCCCTGAACAAATAATTAACCGCTTGATTTTGGTATCTTGATGAAGTTTTATTTCTTCGCCAGTCTCAGCATCATCAAATAAAATTCTGTGGAAGCTTGAACCATTCGTGAAGTCGTCGATTTTACTTACGGCCAATTTGTTTCTCAAAAGTGATTTGGGCGTCATAATAACCAAAGGCTTTCTAAAATCTCTATGCATTTGTCTTCTTAAAATATGAAAATAGTTGGCAGGTGTACTACAGTTTGCGATTATCCAATTCTCTTCTGCACATGCTTGAAGAAATCTTTCCAGTCTTGCGGAAGAATGTTCTGGACCTTGTCCCTCATAACCATGAGGAAGCAACATAACCAATCCTGACATTCTCAACCATTTTTTTTCTCCAGACGAAATGAACTGGTCGATCATTATTTGAGCTCCATTAACAAAATCGCCGAACTGCGCTTCCCAAAGCGTTAAACAATTTGGTTCAGCTAATGAATAACCATATTCATAACCGAGTACAGCATATTCAGATAGCATTGAATCAATAACTTCAAAGGTTGTTTTGTGATTTAATTTTCTTTTATTACCTATCTTACTTGTACCAAATTCGTGGTTGTTTGGTGAGATATTGTATAATGGATAAAAACGCTCTTCTGTTTCTTGGTCAACAATAGCAGAATGCCTTTGAGAGAAAGTACCTCTTTTTGAGTCTTGACCTGATAGTCTAACTGAAAATCCCTCTGATACTAGAGAACCGAAAGCCAAGGCCTCGGCAGTTGCCCAGTCTATTCCTTCTCCTTTTGAAATTGTTTCTTTTTTATTTTGGATCATTCGACGCACTGTCTTATGAACATTCAAGTTATTGGGTATAGAGGTAATTATATTTCCCAAATTATGGAATAAACTTGATTCTATTGAAGTTTTGCCTCGCTGATAATTTTCTTTATCTATTTTCTTCAGGCCAGACCATTTACCGTCTAACCAGTCAGCTTTGTTGGGCTTATAGTTTTTTCCTGCTTCAAACTCTTCATTCAAGTGAGTTTGAAAATCTTTCATCTGTTTTTTCACGTCCTCAGAAGATAAAAGTTTTTCCTCAATCAACTTAGCTGAGTAAGCCTCTAACGTAGTTTTTTGTTTCTTAATCCTGGAATACATTTTTGGCTGAGTGAACATAGGTTCATCTCCTTCATTATGCCCAAACCTTCTGTAGCAAAACATATCTATAACTACATCCTTTTTAAACTTTTGCCTAAACTCTGTGGCAACTTTAGCAGCGTGTACCACCGCTTCCGGATCGTCACCATTTACATGGAATATCGGAGCCTCTACCATTAAGGCAATATCTGTTGGGTAAGGTGAAGATCTTGATGAAAGTGGGGAAGTGGTAAATCCGATTTGATTATTTACTACTATATGGATTGTTCCACCCGTCTTATGTCCTTTCAGGCCTGAAAGACCAAAGCATTCGGCAACTATTCCTTGCCCGGCAAAAGCAGCGTCACCATGCAATAATATAGGCATCACGCTTCCTCGCTCCTCATCATTATACTGTTCTTGTTTCGCGCGAACTTTACCAAGAACAACAGGATTTACTGCTTCAAGGTGAGATGGGTTAGCTGTTAAGGAAAGATGGACTTTATTACCATCAAATTCTCTATCCGAAGAGGCTCCCAGATGATATTTTACATCCCCGGAACCATCTACATCCTCGGGTTTAAAGCTACCTCCTTGAAATTCGTTAAATATTGCCTTGAAAGGCTTGCTCATTACATTTGCCAAAACCGACAAACGACCCCGATGAGGCATTCCAATTATTATTTCTTTAACTCCTAAGTTGCCCCCTCTTTTAATTATTTGTTCCATAGCAGGGATAAGTGATTCTCCACCATCAAGACCAAATCTTTTTGTTCCCATATACTTGACATGCAGAAATTTTTCAAATCCCTCGGCTTCTATTAATTTTTGCAAAATTGCTTTACGCCCCTCTTTAGTAAATTGGATCTCTTTCCCTAAACCCTCGATTCTTTCTTTTAACCAGCTTGATTGATCTGGGTTTGAAATATGCATGTACTGAAGAGCAAAAGTTCCGCAGTAGGTTCGTTTTAATAAATTTAAAATCTCGCTCATTGACGCCGTTTCTAAGCCTAAAACGTTATCAATGTATATTTCTCTTTCCATATCATTTGGTGAGAAACCATAATTGGCTGGATCTAGCTCTGGATGATAATTTTGAGAATTAATTTCCAGTGGATCAAGATCAGCTGCTAAGTGCCCCCTGATTCTAAATGCTCGAATAATCATTAATGCTCTTATGCTATCTAATACTCTACTTTTAAGCTCTTGTGTATCAATTGGACCGGCATTTTTTGAATGCTCAATTATTTTTTCTGATAATTTTTGTGGTGACACCGGCTTCCAAAAAGCCGTTTCTTCTAATTCAAATAAGTCATTCTTTCGGGGTGGCCAATCTTTCCTGGCCCAAGCGGCATTAGCTGTTGAAGGGCCATTTTCTTTGGAAAAAAAAGATTTCCAAGAGCTATCAACAGAACTAGGGTCTTCTAAATAATTTTCTAAAAGATATTCAAGATATGCGGCATTATTACCGCTTAAAAAGCTGTCTATACTGCCAGGTGATTTTCGATCGAACTTGTTCATATCTGCAAACTAATAAGTTAATGCAAATATACTACAGCAACGCGAGAGATTTACTAGAGAGATTAAGATTTTTTTTCTATCGCTTCTTTTACAGCTTCACCTAAAGTTGCTGGGCTTTCAGAAACAATAATGCCAGCCTTATTCATGGCCTCAATTTTATCTTCAGCAGCACCCTTTCCGCCTGCTACAATAGCTCCAGCATGACCCATTGTTCTTCCCTTTGGAGCAGTTCTTCCAGCGATAAACCCTGCCACAGGTTTTGAACGCCCCTTTTTTCTCTCTCTTATTAGAAACTCACAAGTTTCCTCCTCGGCACTTCCACCTATCTCACCAATCATGATGATTGAATGTGTATCATTATCATCCAAAAACTTATCAATTACATCAATAAATTCTGTACCTTTTATTGGGTCACCTCCTATACCGACGCATGTTGATTGACCCAGACCAATCTTTGTTGTCTGATCCACAGCTTCATAGGTTAAGGTTCCAGATCGTGATACAACTCCGACTGAACCCTTTTTATGAATATGTCCTGGCATGATACCTATTTTGCATTCAGAGGGAGTTATTATTCCCGGGCAGTTTGGACCTATTAGAGTGGATCCTGATGTTTTTAAAACAGTTTTTACTTTCATCATATCCAATATTGGTATGCCTTCTGTTATGCATACTATGAGCTCAATTTTAGCATCTATTGATTCTAGAATTGCGTCTGCTGCGAATGGTGGGGGGACATAAATGGCACTCGCATTTGCGCCTGTTGTTTGTTTCGCTTCCGCTACTGAGTTAAATATAGGTAAATTTAAATGCCTTTCCCCACCTTTGCCGGGAGTAACACCACCAACCATATTAGTCCCGTACGCTATCGCCTGTTCAGTGTGAAATGTGCCCTGACTACCAGTTAAGCCCTGACAAATGACTTTAGTATTTGAATTGATCAAGATTGACATTTTTAATCTCTCTTTACCTCTGCAACTATTTTCGCTGCTGCATCATTTAAGTTATCAGCCGAAATTACATTAAGTCCACTGGAATTGATAATTTCTTTACCTTTTTCCACATTGGTTCCTTCTAGTCTAACAACCAAAGGCACCTCAAGATTAACCTCTTTTGCTGCTGATACTACTCCTTCCGCAATTACATCACATCTCATTATTCCTCCAAAGATATTAACAAGTATACCTTTAACATTTTTATCTGATGTGATGATTTTAAAAGCTTCATAGACCCTTTCTTTTGTCGCACCCCCCCCAACATCCAGAAAATTAGCCGGTTCTGATCCATGCAATTTTATAATATCCATTGTAGCCATGGCCAGGCCGGCTCCATTAACCATACAACCTATCTCTCCATCAAGAGAAATATAATTTAAATCAAATTTAGAAGCTTGTAACTCCTTTGGGTCCTCTTCAGTTTCATCCCTTAAATCTTCAATTTCTTTGTTCTTAAAAAGGGCATTCCCATCAAAACTTATTTTACAATCAAGGCAGACAAGTGTCTCATCCTCTCCCAATATGAGGGGATTGATTTCTATCATTTGGCAGTTTTTATCTGTAAACATTTTATACAGATTTCTGGTCATATTTATACAGGACTTATAGGGTTTGCCACTCAACCCTAAAGAAAAAGCAACTTTTCTCCCGTGATGATCAGAGAAACCTTCTGCTGGATCTACAAATATAGTGTTTATATCTTCTGGGTTTTCCTCAGCTACCTTTTCAATGTCCATACCTCCTTTCTTTGAGCACACGAATGCTATAGAGCTATTTGACCGATCAATTAACAAAGAAAGATAAAACTCTTTAAGTATTTTACATCCAGATTCAATATATACTTTATTTACTTCTTTTCCCTCTTTACCAGTTTGCTTTGTAACTAATTTTTTCCCAAGCATATTTTTTGCTTCCTTGAGAGCATTCTCTAAGTTACTTGTAATTCTTACGCCTCCTTTTTCACCGGCTTCTTTTTCTAAGAACTTACCTTTTCCTCTACCTCCTGCATGAATTTGGGCTTTAACAGCGTATACACTTTCTACATTCTCAAAGATTTTAAGTTTATCCGGTTCAGGGTTAAATTCTTTATAAATCACTATTCCTTCTTGGACAGGAACATTATATTCCTTAAGTAGTAGTTTGCCTTGAAATTCATGTATATTCATTCGATCTTCCTAATTTTATTTTAAAAAATTTATTTTTTAATTAATGGATCTATTTTGATGCATGCATCTATTAAAGATTTCACAGAGTTAACAGATTCTTTAAAAGCAACGTCTTCTTCTTTAGAAAGATCTATTTCAATTATTTTCTCTACGCCCTCTTTTCCTATGATTACAGGGATCCCAACATATATCCCCTCAAGACCATATTTTCCTTCAACAAAAGCAGCACATGGTAACATTCTTTTAGCATCTTGAAGATATGACTCTGCCATCTCTATAGCAGAAGAAGCTGGCGCATAAAAAGCTGATCCGGTTTTTAAAAGTCCAACTATTTCAGCCCCACCGTCTCTTGTTCTTTGAACAATTTTATCTAGTACATCCTGAGATATCCAACCCATCTTTACTATGTCAGGAAGAGGTATCCCTCCAACATTTGAATATCGAACCAAGGGTACCATGGTGTCCCCATGTCCTCCAAGAACAAAAGCTGATATATCTTGTACAGATACCCCGGTTTCTTCAGAAATAAAATATCTAAACCGAGAACTATCTAGTACTCCTGCCATGCCTACAACATTATTGTGGGGTAGTTTAGAATACTCTCTAAACGCCCAAACCATAGCATCAAGTGGGTTTGTTATACAAATAACAAAGGCGTTTGGAGCGTAAGTAGCTATACCCTCAGCCACTGATTTCATAACTTTCAAGTTTATACCGAGTAAATCGTCTCTACTCATACCTGGTTTTCTTGGTACGCCAGCTGTAATGATGCATACATCGGACCCAGCTATGTCACTGTAGCTGTTTGTTCCTCTGAGCTTTATGTCAAAGCCCTCGGAAGCAGAACTTTCTGCGAGATCTAATGCTTTTCCATCTGGGGTTCCTTCGGCGATATCAAATAAAACTACATCTCCTAGCTTTTTTAAGGCTATCAGGTGTGCTAATGTACCCCCAATTTGACCGGCTCCTATCAAAGATATTTTTGGTTTAGACATGTTACACAAACCTTTCTTTTTTCCTCAACCGCCATTAACTTCCTGTAAAGAGATATTTTTGCATGGATAAAAATGACTTGAATCAAAAACTAAAATAAAATTAGCTCGATTCCAACTTATTTGTTGAAACAACAGCGATTAAAAAATATACGATTAACTCGAAAGGACACTTTATGATGAATAAGGAATTCTATCCCCACAGATCGGCGCTTTACATGCCAGGTTCCAACGAAAGAGCTCTGGAGAAGGCGAAAACACTTGCAGCAGATCTTTTTATTTTTGATTTTGAAGATGCAGTATCTATTGAAAACAAAGGAAAAGCTAGAGATTTAGTTGCAAATGTTCTTACAGTCCAAAAGTCAGAGTATGGTCAAAAAAAAATACTTACTAGGGTAAATTCGATTGAATCGGAATGGGGAATGTTAGACTTAGAAGCTATAAAAAGTTGTAAAACAGATGGTATAATATTTCCGAAAGTAAATGAATTAAAGGATGTTAAAAGAATAAAAAGAGAAATGTCAAAAATGAATTTTTCAAACGAAACAGAAATTTGGATTATGGTAGAAACACCAAAATGTGTGATTAATCTTAAGTCTATATTGGAAGAGTTTAAAGGCCTTTCTGGCATTGTCTTGGGTACAAATGATTTGGCCAAAGAGCTGGGTTTGCCAAAGCAAGAAAATAGGCTTGGACTAATACATTCCCTAACCTCTACTGTTTTAATAGCTAAAGCTTTTGGTGTTTTATGCCTGGATGGAGTCTTCAATAAAATAGGAGATGATAGCGGTTTATCTGCGGAATTAAAGGAAGGAAAGCAATTAGGATACGATGGAAAAACATTGATCCATCCAAGCCAAATTGAAAAAACTAATCAGATTTTTTCGCCATCATTAGAAGAAATCCATTTGGCCAAAAAATATATAGATGCTTTTGAAAAAAAAGAAAATGAAGGAAAGGGAGTAATAACAGTTGATGGTGTTCTAGTAGAGGAACTTCATGTTCAGCAGGCTCAGGCAACTTTGGAGAAAATAAAGATTATAAATCAGTTTAATGAATAGCGGGGGAACAAATTGACAGGCAATATTGGACGATTTTTTGAAGATTATGAAATTGGAGAGGAAATATCTCACGCCACGCCACGAACGTTAGCAGAATCAGATAACTCAATTTACATGTCGATATATCCTTCAAGGTTTGCAGTCAACTCATCTAAAGAGTTTGCGATGGCCTGCGGTTTTAAAGATAGGCCGTTAGACGAGCTTATTGTTTTCCATACGGTGTTTGGTAAAACGGTACCAGATATTTCATTAAATGCGATTGCGAATTTAGGATATGCGGAAGGAAAGTTTTTTCGACCAGTGTACCCAGGGGAAACAATTAGAGCATATTCCACAGTTCTAGGACTTAAGCAAAATTCCAGTGGAAATTCTGGTCTTGTGTACGTTAGGTCAAGAGGTGAAAATCAAAATGGAAAACTTGTATTGGAATACACTCGTTGGGTAATGGTCAAAAAGAGAGAGCCCCTTGATATTAACTTTAAAAACAAAGTACCAAAATTATCTGAAAACATTAATTCCTGTGACTTGCAAATACCGGATGATCTAAATTTCTTAGAGTATGATAAGTTAATGGCGGGTTCAGATAAAGGTTTTGATGATTATACTGTTGGCGAATTAATAGATCATGTTGACGGGTGTACAATACACGAGTCAGATCATCTTTTTGCTACCCGTTTATGGCAAAACAACTCGAAGGTACATTTTGACACAAATGCCAGGGTTGATAATAAGCGACTAATTTATGGGGGCCATATTATTTCTTTAGTGCGAGCCTTAAGCTTTAACGGTCTAGAAAATGCTCAAATTGTTTTTGCAATCAATGGAGGATCACACGTAAATCCTGTTTTTGCAGAAGACACAATCTACGCTTGGTCAGAGGTTTTAGAAAAATTTGATTTTGAATCAAGAAACATCGCAGCTTTAAGATTAAGGAGTGTGGGTTCAAAGGTTCGAGATAACAAAATGCAGTTGAAAGATAAAGAAGGCAAGTATCTTCCAAATATTGTTTTGGATTTTGACTATTGGGTTTTAATCCCAAAGTTTTATAAAAGAAGTTAAAAATTTATCTTTACTTGAAGAAATTATTTTAAGTTGTATATTTTTAGTGATTAGGAACCCTAGAAATAATTAGAAAAGGTTATTATGGATAATAGGCCATTGTCTCCACATCTTTCGATTTACAGGCCGCAGATAACATCAGTTTTGTCCATTTTTCATAGGTTAACCGGAGCAGGGTTATTTTTTAGTGCGATTTTAATCATAATATGGATAGCAGCCGTTGCGGCAGGAGCTGAGTATTATAAATATATAAAGTTTTTCTATTCTAGCCCACCACTTCTATTAGCATTAAGTGTATCTCTTTGGGCCTTGTGGTATCATTTTTTTACTGGCTTACGTCATCTTTATTGGGACCTTGGTTTGGGTTTCAACCTTAGATCAGTATCTCTTAGCGGTTGGATAGCAATCACATGCTCATTTCTGGCAACTTTATTAAACATTTTTATAATAAATATTTTTTAGGTTTTGGATGAAAAATGTCTTCAGGGATTAAACATTGGCGTCAACAACGCATTACTTCTATTCTTTTGATCCCATTAACTTTGTGGTTTTTAATTTTTATGTCTATTAATATTGGAGAAGATTACGTTGACGTTAAATCTTCTTTAGAGCAACCCTTTAACATTATTATGATGTCTTTATTTATAATAGCGACACTTTTACACCTTCAACAGGGCTTGCAAGTTATAATAGAAGACTATTTCTACAAGAAGACTTTTTTGGTATTGAATAATTTTTTTTGTGGCTTTCTCATGATCGTAGGACTATTTAGTTTATTGAAATTAGCTGTTTTTGGATAAATTATGAAATCATATGAAATAATTGATCACACATACGACGTCGTAATCGTAGGAGCAGGCGGGGCTGGCTTGAGAGCAACTTTAGGAATGGCAGAACAAGGACTAAAAACTGCCTGTGTTACTAAAGTTTTTCCGACAAGAAGTCACACTGTAGCAGCGCAAGGAGGAATAGCTGCATCTTTATCAAACATGGGTCCTGATCATTGGCATTGGCATATGTATGATACTGTAAAAGGCTCTGATTGGCTTGGAGACTCAGATGCAATGGAATATCTAGCAAAAGAGGCCCCTAAGGCGGTGTATGAGCTAGAACACTATGGTGTTCCCTTTTCAAGAACAGAAGAAGGCAAAATTTATCAAAGGCCATTTGGTGGACATACAACTGAATTTGGAGAAGGACCTCCGGTACAAAGAACATGTGCGGCGGCCGACAGGACAGGTCATGCAATACTCCACACTTTATACGGGCAGTCACTCAAAAATAATGCAGAATTTTTTATAGAGTATTTTGCTATCGACCTGATAATGACAGAAGATGGAGAATGTCAGGGCATTCTAGCGTGGAAGCTTGATGATGGAACATTGCACAGATTTAACGCAAAAATGGTAGTTTTAGCGACGGGTGGGTATGGAAGGGCTTACTTTTCTGCAACTTCAGCACACACATGTACTGGAGATGGAAATGGCATGGTGGCAAGACAATCAATGCCTTTGCAAGACATGGAATTTGTTCAGTTTCATCCAACTGGAATTTATGGAGCAGGTTGCCTCATTACTGAAGGAGCAAGGGGTGAAGGGGGTTATTTAACTAACTCTGAGGGCGAGCGTTTCATGGAGAGGTATGCACCGACTTATAAAGACCTCGCAAGTCGAGATGTTGTGTCTCGTTGCATGACTATGGAAATCAGAGATGGAAGAGGAGTTGGAAACGATAAGGACCATATTTACCTTCACTTGAATCACCTTCCTCCAGAAACATTGGCTGAAAGGCTTCCAGGGATATCAGAGAGCGCGAGAATTTTCTCTGGAGTAGACGTAACTAAAGATCCAATTCCGGTTCTGCCTACAGTTCATTATAATATGGGAGGGATTCCCACGAATTATTGGGGGGAGGTTATAAACCCTGACGATCAAGATAAAAACAAAATACAACCAGGGCTCATGGCTGTTGGGGAAGCGGGGTGTGCATCAGTTCATGGTGCTAATCGGTTAGGTTCTAACAGCTTAATTGATCTCGTGGTCTTTGGAAGAGCAGCTGCTATTAGGGCTGCCGAAGTAGTTGATAGGAACTCCTCGAATAGACCATTAAATAAATCATCGGTTGAAAAATCTTTGGATAGATTTGACGGGCTGAGGTTTTCTGATGGACAAACATCTACAGCTGAATTGAGATTAAAAATGCAAAAAACAATGCAAACGGATGCCGCTGTCTTTCGTTCAGATAAAACTCTTTCTGAGGGTGTTAAAAAAATGGCGGATATAGCAGCTGGCGTTGATTACTTAAATGTAAAAGATAAATCTCTTATCTGGAACACAGACTTGATGGAAACCTTAGAGTTAACTAATTTGATGCCCAACGCGCTAGCAACGATCGTATCAGCAGAAGCAAGAAAAGAGAGCAGAGGCGCTCATGCACAGGAGGATTTTCCTGACAGAGATGACGAAAATTGGAGGAAACATACTCTAGCAAAAATCTCTGATAATGGCTTCGTAAATTTATCATATAGAGATGTTATTAAAAAACCTCTTACTGATAATAAAGATGGTGGAATTGACATCAAAAAGATTAAACCTAAAGCAAGGGTGTATTAACAAATGGTTGAATTTAGGCTGCCAAAAAACTCTCGTGTTGTTGAAGGGAAGGTTTGGGAAAAGCCAGATAAAGCAGAGAATCTAAAAGAAATAAAAATTTACCGCTATAACCCTGATGATAATGAAAATCCTAGAATTGACACATTTTTTATTGATTTAGATAAATGTGGTCCAATGATGTTGGATGCATTGATAAAAATAAAGAGTGAAATAGACCCAACATTAACCTTTAGACGATCTTGCCGAGAAGGAATATGCGGTTCATGCTCAATGAATATTGGAGGTGTAAACACTTTAGCTTGCTTAAAGGGAATGAACGAATTTAATGGAACAATCAGTGTTTATCCTCTTCCTCATCTTCCGGTCATTAAAGACTTAGTTCCCGACTTAAATAATTTTTACAAACAGCACGCCAGTATAAAGCCATGGTTGGAGACAAATACTGAGGAGCCAGAAGGCGAATGGCTTCAATCTGAAGAAGAAAGGAAGTTTCTCGATGGACTATATGAATGCGTTATGTGTGCTTGTTGTTCCACCTCCTGTCCGAGTTACTGGTGGAACGGTGATAAATATTTAGGACCTGCTGCTCTGTTGCACGCATATCGCTGGATAATTGACAGTAGAGACCAAGAAAGAGAGGGACGTCTAAAAGAATTGGATGACTCCTTCAAACTATATCGTTGTCATACTATAATGAACTGTGCAAAAGCTTGCCCAAAGGGCCTCAACCCGGCAAAAGCGATCGCAGAGATAAAGAAACTCCAGTCACAAAATGTCTAGGTATTAGCCTCCTTGACAAATTTAGAAATATCCATAATTATTTTGTTCAAGTCAAAATCTTTTGGGGTATAAACCTTTTTAATGCCCATCTTATGAAGACTTTTAAAATCTTTTTCAGGAATTATTCCTCCGACAATAATAGGAACTTCACCCAGTTTTTTTTGTCTCAATAAGGATGTAATGTCTGAAAGAATTTTCAAATGGCTTCCAGATAATATTGAAAGCCCGATTAGGTGTACCGATTCTTCTAAGGCAGAATTCACAATTTGTTCTGGTGTTAATCTTATTCCTTGATAAACAACATCTAAACCTGCTTCTTTGGCCCTCATGGCAATTTGTTCTGCACCATTTGAATGACCATCTAGACCTGGTTTCCCAATAAGAATTTTTATAGTTCTATTTAGCTTTTTATTAACCTTTAATACTTCCTTCTTTATTTTTGATAATTCTTCATTTTTTGTATTGTTGCTTACAGTTATTCCTGTTGGAGCTCTGAACTCTCCATAAATAGATCTCATTGCGTCCGCCCACTCACCTGTGGTAACTCCTGCTTTAGCAGCATCAATTGATGCTGGCATAATATTTTTTCCACTCCTAGCATTTTCTTGAAGAATTCTTATAGCGTTTTTAACGTTTTCATCGTTCCGGGAGTTTTTCCACTTTATTAGAGATTCTATTTGAGAGCTTTCTAATTTTGGGTCGACAATCAAGACGTCATCTCCTTTTCTTGAAAAGGGACTCTTCTCATTAGATGTAAATGCATTAACTCCTACGATCATAGTCTCTCCTTTTTCAATTTTTTCCAGTCTTTTTGCATTGGAGGAAACTAGAGATGTTTTCATGAACTCTAATGCTGACTCGGTGCCGCCCAACTCTTCTATCTTTCTTAATTTAATATTTACCGATTCTTTTATTGAAAAGACTTTCTTCTCAATTACTGAATTGTTATCAAATATATCTTCATACTCGAGTAAATCTGTCTCAAAGGCTAAAATCTGCTGCATTCTCAAGGACCATTGCTGATCCCAAGGTCTTGGTAATCCCATAGCCTCGTTCCAGGCAGGAAGTTGAATTGCTCTGGCTCGCGCTTTTTTTGAAAGTGTGACAGCTAAAAGTTCAAGAAGAATTCTGTAAACATTGTTTTCTGGCTGTTGCTCAGTCAGTCCTAAACTATTTACCTGAACGCCGTAGCGAAATCTTCTGAACTTTTCGTCTTTTACTCCGTACCTTTCCAGACAAATTTCATCCCAAAGCTCCACGAAAGCTCTCATTTTGCACAATTCACTAATAAACTTTATTCCAGCATTTACAAAAAATGATACTCTACCGACAATTTGCGGGAAATGTTCTTTTGACACTCTATCTTTGATAGTGTCTAAAACTGAAACAGCCGTTGCAATTGCAAAAGCTACTTCTTCTTCTATAGTTCCCCCAGCTTCTTGAAGATGATAAGAGCATATATTAATCGGATTCCATTTAGGAACTTTATGCAAACAAAACTCAGATACATCTGCTATTAACTTCAAACTCTCAGCTGGTGGAAATATATAAGTGCCTCTACTTAAGTATTCTTTGATAATATCGTTTTGAACAGTACCTTGAAGAGACCCAATTTTTATTGAATTCTCTTCAGCTAAAGATAGGTATAGAGCCAATATCCAAGGCGCTGTGGCGTTAATCGTCATGGATGTATTCATTTTGTCTAATGGAATACCATCGAATAGAATTCTCATGTCCCCTATGTGGTTGATTGGCACTCCAACTTTACCTACCTCTCCACTGGCAAGTGGGTGATCACTGTCGTATCCTGTTTGGGTTGGCAAGTCAAAGGCGATTGACAAACCGGTTTGTCCTTTTTTTAAGTTCTCTTTAAAAAGCTTATTACTAGCTTTTGCAGTGCTATGTCCCGCGTAAGTTCGAAATATCCAAGGTTTTGATCTCATAACCCTCTCTTTAATTTCATAAAAATTTTTTTACAAGGCGAATCTTATTTTATCATTATTCTATTCAAATTTTTTTTCAGATTAGAAAATAATATTGATGAAATTATTTAAATAATTATGCACATTTGATATAGTCTCTGGAATCACAAAAGAAAATTAAAGATCTTTCAAAAATATGCTCAATAAAAAAGATAAAAATCTGTATGAAGTTGGAGAAATACCCGAGTTGGGTGTCGTTCCAGAGAAAATGTATGCGTGGACCATTAGAAGGGAAAGGCACGGAAATCCAGAAAAAAGTTTCCAGATTGAAGTAGTGGACACACCTACAGTTGATAGTAATGAGGTTTTGGTTTTAGTGATGGCTGCTGGAGTAAATTATAACGGTATTTGGGCAGGTTTAGGGACTCCAATTTCACCTTTCGATGTTCATAAGGCTGAATATCATATTGCTGGATCTGATGCATCCGGTATCGTTTGGGCCGTTGGAGAGAAAGTGAGACGTTGGAAAGTTGGTGATGAAGTTGTAATTCATTGTAATCAGGATGATGGAGACGATGAGCAATGTAATGGAGGAGATCCTATGTATTCCTCAAGTCAAAGGATATGGGGATATGAAACACCTGATGGATCCTTCGCCCAATTTACAAATGTTCAATCTCAGCAACTTATGCCTAGGCCTAAGCATTTAACCTGGGAAGAGAGTGCCTGCTATACTTTAACCTTAGCTACTGCATACAGAATGTTATTTGGTCATTCACCCCATGAATTAAGACCGGGGCAAAATGTTTTAGTTTGGGGAGCGTCTGGAGGACTGGGGTCGTTTGCCATACAGCTGGTAAATACTGCTGGAGCAAATGCCATAGGGGTAATATCTGACGAAGAAAAGAGAGACTTTGTTATGGACCTTGGAGCTAAAGGCGTCATAAATAGAAAGGATTTTAATTGTTGGGGTCAGATGCCTTTGGTGAACGGGCCAGAGTTTCGAGAGTGGATGAGTGAGGCAAGAAAATTTGGTAAAGCTATTTGGGATATCTTAGGTAAAGGCGTAAATGTAGACATGGTTTTTGAACACCCTGGTGAAAGTACATTTCCAGTGTCAGTTTTTGTAGTAAAAAAGGGTGGGATAGTAGTGATTTGCGCTGGAACTACTGGATACAATCTAACATTCGATGCAAGATATCTTTGGATGAATCAAAAAAGAGTTCAAGGAAGTCATTTTGCTAATTTGTTCCAAGCCAGCGCTGCAAATAAATTAATGATTGATAGGCGAATAGATCCTTGTATGTCAGAGGTTTTTCCTTGGCACAAAATACCTTATGCTCATACCAAAATGTTGGAAAACAAGCATAAGCCCGGTAACATGGCTGTACTGGTTAACTCTCCAACAACAGGTTTAAGGACAATTGAAGACGCAAGAGAAGAAGGCATCATTGTTTAACCTATAATTATATTTTTAGCAGTCGAAATATTTGGGCTGCAGAAAATCCAAGAAATAAAGCTAAAATGACAGAGAAGATGCCGTAGAAGGTAGAGTTGTTAGCGGCATTAAAAGAAAGAAACTTCTGAATTCCAGTTTTGGCGACTTTTACTATCTCGCTTGAGGATTTAATGACCTCATTGTTTTCGTCTAATGTAGAAATGATGACCTTATATTCGCCAGGAAAAATCTTTTGAGGAAGTTCTATTGTAGAGAAAAATAATGTCTTTTGTAATACTGTTATTTCGGTTTCAAATAAAGAAATGCTCTTCTTCTTCTTTTTTAATCTAAGAAATTCACTAAAATATTCCTTTTTATCTACCCTCTTTTGAGAGGTCGTTTCAGTGTTTTTTAATTTAGAAAAAAAGTATTTTTCTAACTTTCTATTAGTAATTTCACGGCGTTTATCAGAGTTTAAATTGGTTGAATTTATTTGGTAAAAACTTGGAACTTTTTTAAACTTCGCGTAATCTTTTTTAACCCAAATGCCCCATACTTTTGATTTTTTTCTTATGGTCATGTCTTGCTTTGGCCCAACTAATTCAATTAACAAATTAGGATCGTTCTTAATTCCAGTTAAAGCTCCAAAAACAAGTATTTTTGATCCATCAAAACGGGTTGTTAACTCGATTTCTTTTTTATCAATATTTGAAACAATGCTACAGAAACCAATTCCAGAAGACATGATTAAGAAGCTGACCAAAACAAATAAACGTATCAATGGGAAGCTCCATAGGTAAGGGAAAAAATATCATTAGGGACCAACAATAAATCTAATGCGAGTTTAAGGCATACCAATAGTACTATAATTGCCAGTAAAATTCGAATTTCTTCCGCTTTAAGTCTAACGGTTACTCTCGCACCTAGCTGAGCTCCTACTACTCCTCCTATAATCAAAATAAATGCAAGTAGCAAATCAACAGTTTTGTTTTGTGTCGCATGCATAAAACTGGTGAATGCAGTAATAAACATTATCTGGTAAAGCGAGGTCCCAATTACTACCTTTGTAGGCATTCCTAAAACGTAAATCATAGCAGGAATTAAAATGAACCCTCCTCCGACACCCATTATTGAAGCCAAAATACCAATTACAAAACCCAGAAACAAAGGGGGGAACGCACTGATATAAAGTTGAGAAGTCTTAAACTTTATTTTAAATGGAAGCCCATGGATCCAATTATGTTTTTTTCTTGGCAAAGTGTTAATTTGAGAGCTTTTACTTCTTTTGATAGTTGATAAGCTTTCAACAAACATTAGGATCCCTATGCTTCCAAGAAAAATAATATAGCAACCTGAGACAAATAATTCTATTTGACCATAATTTTTAATGATTCTGAAGATCTCAACTCCTAATGCAGAGCCAAACAAGCCTCCAATTACTAAAATATTGCCCATTTTAAAGTCGACTGCTCTTCGTTTTAAGTGTGCCAATACTCCCGAAAAAGATGATGCAGTTATCTGATTAGCTTCCGTAGCAACTGCGACAGCAGTTGGTATGCCCATCAGAATTAAAAGGGGAGTCATTAGAAAGCCTCCACCAATACCAAATACTCCCGACAAAAAACCCACCCCCACGCCCAATACCAGTAAAACTATTAGATTAACTGGAACGTCAGCAATAGGTAAAAATATTTGCATCTAATCTTCTTTATCTTCTGCGAAATATATCAATAATATTTTCTTATTTTTTGGGTGCCTAGATTGGTAATGTTAAAGATAGCTAATACCTTTAAACTAAGATTTCTGCAAATAATATTTTGTTTTTGCTCAAAAACTCGGCAACAGATCTGAAAAAATATTCATTATGGTCAGCTTATGTTTTCAAATTATTTTAAATCAAAATTACCCATATTTTTCATTTCAAAATATAACTTAGTAGTATAGTCTAAAATGATTATATTATTGATATATGTTAGTTCAGTTTTAAAAATTTATAGGGAGAATTAGATGCAAAAATTATTTAAGTTAATTACTGTAGCTCTACTTACCTTATCAGCTTCCATAGTTTCTGCAGAAATTAAACCTGCAGTTATTTTCGATATGGGTGGAAAGTTTGATAAGTCTTTTAACGAAAGCGTTTTCAATGGAGCTCAACGTTTTACAAAAGAAACAGGAATAAAGGTAATGGAGTTTGAGGTAACCAACGAGGCTCAAAGAGAACAAGGAATGCGTAAAATGGCTCAGAGAGGAGCTAATGTTATTGTTTGTGTTGGATTTGCTCAAGCAGACGCTTGTGATAAGGTTGCCAAAGAGTTCCCAAATACAAAGTTTTCAATAATTGATGTTGGTTGGTTAGATAATGCCAATATGAGGCAATATGTTTTTAACGAGCATGAAGGATCGTTTCTTGTAGGAGCGTTAGCAGCCATGGCATCGAAAACTGGCAAGGTCGGTTTTGTTGGAGGTATGGATATCCCTTTGATAAGAAAGTTTGCTTGTGGATATGTTCAAGGCGCAAAGGCCGTAAACTCAAAAGTTGAAGTTTATCAGAACATGACAGGAACAACTCCTGCGGCTTGGAATGATCCTGCAAAAGGCTCAGAACTTGCAAAATCACAATTTGATAGAGGGGCTGATGTCGTTTATGCGGCTGCAGGTGGAACAGGCACAGGCGTTTACCAAGCTGCTGCTGATGCTGGAAAATTAGCCATAGGTGTTGATAGTAATCAAAATTATCTGCATCCAGGAACAATGCTTACTTCTATGCTAAAAAGAGTAGATTTGGCAACTTATGAAACATTTATGGATGTTAAATCAGGCAATTTTACTAGTGGTGTTAAAGTATTAGGTTTGAAAGAAGACGGTGTTGGCTGGGCTTATGATAAGCACAATAAGTCCCTTATAACAGACGTTATGAAATCAACAATAAATGGTTTGTCAGATAAAGTTAAGAGTGGAGCAATTAAGGTTCACGATTACATGAGTGACAATAATTGTCCGGCTTAATAATTATTAAATGACGACAATTGAAATTAATGAAGGTAACGATACATCTGTTTCGTTACCTTCATTTTCGGGTTCTTCAATTGAGCTCAAAAACATTACTAAAAGATTTGGTCACGTAGTAGCTAATGACGAAGTAAGCTTAAAAGTTGAAGCCGGTACTATCCATGGAGTAGTTGGAGAGAATGGCGCCGGTAAATCTACTTTAATGAATATCTTGTTTGGCTTATATAAGCCAGACGGGGGTTCAATTTATTTGGACGGAAATATCGTAGACGTTACATCACCAGAAAAATCAATTTCTTTAGGTATAGGGATGGTACACCAGCATTTTATGCTGGTACCAACTTTTACAGTGCTGGAGAATGTAATGTTAGGTAATGAGGGCAGTTTTTCCTTAAAAAATGGAGAAAAAACTGCTTTACAAAGACTTCAAAAACTTTCCAGTACTTATGGTTTGAATGTGGATTTTCATTCTTTAATTTCTGACCTTCCTGTTGGAATGCAACAAAGAGTGGAAATACTTAAAGCCTTAAATAGAGGTGCTAAGATTCTTATATTAGACGAGCCTACAGGTGTCTTAACACCCCAGGAAACTATAGGATTATTTGAGATCTTGAATTCTCTCAAAAATAAAGGGGTAACCATAATACTTATTACTCATAAACTAAAAGAAATAATGAGCACTACAGAGGCGGTATCGGTAATGCGAGGTGGTAAAGTAGTAGCAAATTTAAAAACAAACAATACTTCTCCAGAAGAGCTCGCTGAAAAAATGGTTGGAAGAAAAGTATTATTATCAATAGAAAAAAAAGAACCTAAGATAGGAAATAAAGCCCTTACTGTAAAGAACCTTAATCACTTATCAAAGGACGGAGTTGATGTCCTAAAAAATGTATCTTTCAGTATTTCGGAAGGTGAAATATTAGGTGTCGCAGGTGTTGCGGGGAACGGGCAGTCTGAACTTTTAGATATTCTTTCCGGTATTGAGCAACTTCAGAGAGGGGAAATTGAGATAAATCAAACCAGACTTTTACCTGGTGAAAAATGGGATCCAAAGAAGGTAAGAGAAATGGGTATGGCTCATGTGCCAGAAGACAGGCAAAAAAGAGGCTTGATTCTTCCTTTCTATAATTATGAAAATAGTATTTTGGGATATCAAAGAAAGGAAAGCTATTCGAGTGGGTTCCTGCTAGACAAGAATAAAATATTAAAACTTTTTACGGAAACAGCAGAGCAATTTGATTTAAGACCTAGAAATCCAAATATTGCTTCTAATAAATTGTCTGGCGGCAATCAACAAAAATTAGTTTTGGCTAGAGAAATTCAAAGTCAGCCTAAAATACTTTTAATAGGTCAACCTACTAGAGGTGTCGATATAGGTGCAATAGAGAGAATATATGAAGATTTATTGAGACTGAAAGACGCTGGAACGGCTATTCTGTTGGTTTCAGTAGAACTTGATGAAATAATGTCTTTATCAGATAGAATAATTGTCATGAATCAAGGCAAAATTGTTGGTGAAACGATGGGTTCAAATGCCACAGAAATAGATCTAGGTAAGATGATGTCAGGGTTAGATAGGACAAATTAGGTGTGAAAAAATGATTGAAGGTAATTTTCTCCCTAGATGGGTCTCTATTGGTCTTATTCCTCTAATAAATTTGCTGCTGGCTTTTTTGGTTTCGGGAATTGTTATTTTCTTTATTGGAGAGAATCCTCTTCAAGCCATTCTAGTAATGATTAAGGGCGCATTTTATTACCCAGGATCAATAGGTTATACCCTTTATTACACTACGAACTTTATTTTTGCAGGTTTAGCAGTTGCTTTGGCTTTTCATGCAAAATTATTTAACATCGGGGGAGAGGGTCAAGCCTATGTTGGTGGGCTTGGTGTAGGATTAGTTTGTTTGGCTTTAGACCAATCAATTAACAGTTTTTTAGTAACAATTTTAGCTGTTTTTGGTTCTGGAATCTTTGGAGCGTTTTGGGGCGTTATTCCTGGATATCTCCAAGCTAAGAGAGGAAGCCACATAGTAATAACCACGATAATGTTTAATTTTATAGCAGCTTCCTTAATGGTTTACTTATTAGTAAACGTCATTATTGAACCTGGTCAGATGTCTCCAGAAACAAGAGATTTCTCAGAGGGTGTAGGATTGGTACAGGTTCACAAGTTAGCAAATTACTTTGGAATAAGTATGGCAGTATCCCCGTTCAATATATCATTCTTTATAGCATTAATAGTTTCTTTTGGGTTTTGGATCCTGGTATGGAGAACCAGATTTGGCTATGAAGTAAGATCTTTGGGTCATTCTGAGACAGCAGCCAAATATGCAGGTATAGATGTATCACGTACAATAGTTTTAGTTATGGCGATTTCTGGTGGGTTGGCAGGACTTGTTGCTATTAATGAACTTCTCGGGGTCCATAATAAATTACTGCTTGGGTTCACTGCTGGTTATGGGTTTACTGGTATTGCTGTAGCGCTTATGGGAAGAAATCACCCTGTAGGTATATTTTTGTCAAGCCTTTTATTTGGAGCATTATATCAAGGTGGTACGGAATTGGATTTCGAATTTTCTTCAATTACAAGGGAAATGGTACTTCTGATACAAGGTCTAATCATTCTTTTTTCGGGTGCTCTTGCATATATGATGAATCCAATTGTAGAAAAAATATACTTTAACTATTTTAAAGGACCAAAAAATGCTTGAGATGTTTCAGATATGTATCTCTTTGCTTGACTCGACGATTAGAATCGCAACACCTCTTATTTTCTGTGCAATGGCAGGTATTTTTTCTGAAAGAAGTGGTATAATTGATATTGGCCTGGAAGGTAAAATGCTCCTATCTGCTTTTGTTGCGGCATCAGCTACCTTTTTGACTGGATCTCCTTGGATAGGCCTTTTCTCGGCAGTGGTAGCGTCAGGTTTCGCGTCCTTGATACATGGTTTTGCATGTATTACTAACAAAGGAGATCAGGTAATTAGTGGTCTTGCTATAAATATTTTGGCTTCAGGATTAACGATTACAGTTGGAATAGCTCTTTTTTCAAGGGGAGGTCAAACACCTTCACTAGGTTCTGATCAAAGATTTATGCCGATTGATTTTCCTTTTCAAAGTTTAATAAATAATGTCCCTTTTTTTGGTGATTTATATTCAGACGTAATTTCAGGTCATAATGTTTTGGTCTACCTCTCTTTATTGGCAGTATTCGTAACGTATTATATGGTTTTTAAAACTAGATTTGGTTTGAGATTGAGGGCTGTGGGTGAGAAGCCTGAAGCCGTTGATACAGCTGGAATTTCAGTAATCAGAATGAGATATCAGGCTGTAATAATTGCAGGAATTTTGTGTGGTTTGGCGGGCGCTTATTTGTCTATTGCTCACGGAGCTGGCTTTGGGCGAGAGATGTCAGCAGGAAAAGGTTACATTGCACTAGCTGCAATGATATTTGGAAAATGGAACCCAATACCAACTTTATTCGCCTGCCTACTTTTTGGTTTCTTGGAGGCTTTAGGAAATAGATTGCAGGGTGTAGAACTATATATAATCGGAGAAGTGCCGGTTCAGTTCATGCAGGCTCTACCCTATATTCTCACAGTTATTTTGTTGGCAGGCTTTATTGGAAAGGCCAGAGCCCCAGGCGCCATTGGAGTCCCATATAGTAAAGAAGGTTAACAAATTAGTATTAATTCCATTAGAATTGCATCATCAAATGAATTGAATGAATTTTTATAATACTCTTTTCTTACACCCAATTGCTTAAAGCCTGCATTAGTATACAATTTTAATGCTGCTTCATTAGTAACGTTTACCTCGAGAAAAATTTTTCTACTGCCTAATGCTTTGGAGCTTGTTATTACATTTTTAAGAATCATAGTACCGTGTCCTAATCTTTTTTGATTATTCTTTACGCCCAAAAAGTATAATTCACATTCATCTTCTACATAGCTAGCTATTGCAATTCCATAGGGATCACAGAAGACTTTAATATTTTTATTGTTATAAAAGCTATAGAAGTCCTTTTTGCTAAATTTACCTTCTTTTTTTTGCATGCAGTCAAGATAAAGCTGGAAGGCCAGATACTCTTTGGGAATTTTCTTAGTCAAAAATCTTGGGCCTCACGTATTTCTTGTAGTTAGAATTTCCAAAACTTATATAAAGAGGTTTCGGTAAATATTTTTCAGGGTTTGAAACCTTGAGGGAGGCATTTAGCAGGTCAACTATGTCTGTATCATCTTTCTCTACAAAATTTTCTAACTTTAATCTAGTAGCTATTTCCTCTGCTCTATGCCCCAATACAGAAACATTTTTTAAACTTTTTGGAATATCTATTTCATGTATTGAAGACAGCATTATTTTACTAATAGGCTTTTTATTATTTAAAATTAACGAATAAATTTGATTATTACTTCCTCTTAATGAAACCAAATTGACTTGATTTTCACATGCAAAAATCTCAAATTTGTTTAGTCCAATAAGATCTAAGCGCAAAGAGGCCTTTATACCATTCATGGCTGATATGGACGCTCTAATACCGTTAAAATTTCCTGGTCCTGTACAAACAGCTATTCTTTCGATTTCTTCGATTTCAATATCTGAATCTTTTAAAAATTTAGAAATAAAAAAAAAAGCTTATCACTATTATTTTCAGATTTCTCAGAAAATATATATTTACCTCGATCTCCTATTCCCAAACCGAGGTTTATTTTTCTCGAGCATAAATCCAGTGCTAGAATATTCATCAAATTAAGCTACGGGTCTCACTTCAACGACTTCAGGAACATAGTGCTTAAGTAAATTTTCTATTCCCATTTTCAATGTCATTGTGGAAGAAGGGCATCCTGCGCACGCTCCTTGCATATGGAGATAAACTATCCCATCTTCGAAGCTTTGAAAAGTTATATCGCCCCCATCTTGTGCCACGGCTGGTCTTACTCGTGTGTCAAGGAGGTCCGTAATTCTTTTTACAACTTCTATATCTGGTCCTTCATGAGAGGCATGTGCACTTTTATCATTTTTTCCTCTCATTATTTCCTCACCAGATTGCATGAATTCCATAATCGTTCCTAATAGAGCAGGCTTTATATGCTCCCAAAAAACATCTTCACCTTTTGTAACCGTTATAAAGTCATTGCCAAAAAAAACGCCTACAACGCCTTCAACTGAAAAAAGTAACTTTGCCAAAGGAGATGATTCTAGTTCGTCACCAATTTCAAAGTTAGCAGTTCCTTCTGCCAAAACAGATTGACCGGGTAAAAATTTTAACGTCGCTGGATTAGGGGTTTCTTCTGTTTGAATAAACATTCTAGTATTTCTCCGTTTTTACCGATATGGTTTCTTTACTAACATATATATCACAACCAACAGAAATCTAGAAGACTTTTTGGCTAAGACACAGCTTGGATCCTTTCTTTAGTCATTGAACCTGGTACGATAGTTACAGGAATTGGCAGATTCCCTCCATCTCTAGAAACAAGCTGGTTAATTAGTGGACCTGGTCCATCGCTGGAGTTGTTAGCTCCTAAAACTAATATTCCCACTTCTGGGTCTTCTTGAATTTGATTGAGAACTTCTGTTGCCTTTTCGCCCTCTCTTATCACTAATTCAGCCTCCAATTTTAATTCTTCTTTCATCCAACTAGCAAATATTTTGAAACTCTCTTCAATTGATTGCCTTGCTTCAGCTCTCATTGTTTCTGCAACTCCAAGCCAGTGTGTTTGTTGTTCAGGTGTTATTACGGCTAAAATTTCTACTCCCCCTCCAGTTTTAGCTGCCCGTGTTGCAGCATAATGCAAGGCATTTAGAAATTCAGGACTATTGTCCATTACAACAAGAAATTTTCTCAAATTAGGCTCCTGTAAGAGTATTTTACATTAATTTAGCGAATTTATACAGGTTTTATAAATATTTTATTTTACCATACCAATAATCTCGAAAGTCTTTTCTAATATAGGATCAGCAATTACCCGAGCCTTCTCCGATCCCTCTTTCAATACGCTTTTAAGATATGTTTTATCTTTCAAAAGCTTTTTTACTTCCTGGTTTATCGGCTTCAATTCCTCGATCAGGAGATCAGCTAATTCCGTTTTTAATCTTTTAAAGTCAGACCCACAAAATATTTTTATAGTTTCATCTAAACTCTTGTTTGTTAGGCTAGAAAAAATAGTCAATAAATTTTCAGCTTCGGGTCTATTTATTAGGTCCTCTCTTTTTTCAGGTATCTCGAAAGCGTCTGTTTTAGCTTTTTGTATTTTCCTTGCAATCAAATCTATTTCATCAGTAAGATTTATTCTTGACATATCTGAGGCCTCAGATTTAGACATTTTTTTTGTTCCATCTCTAAGAGACATCACTCTGGTTGCCGTTCCTTCAATAATTGGTTCCGGTACGGGGAAAAAGTTAGGGACTTTAAAGTCATTGTTGAATTTCAATGCGATATCTCTGGTCAGCTCGAGATGTTGTTTTTGATCTTCACCTACTGGAACATGGGTTGCATGATAGGCTAGAATATCAGCTGCCATTAACGCGGGATAACAATATAAACCAAGAGAAGCTGCTTCTTTATTTTTCCCAGCCTTTTCCTTAAACTGTGTCATCCTGTTCATCCATCCTATCCTTGCCACACAATTGAAAATCCATGCAAGCTCTGAATGAGCTTTAACCTGACTTTGATTAAAAATTATAGAAGTTTTTTCCCTTAGACCGCATGCTAAAAAAGCTGCGGCTACCTCGAGCGTATTTTCTGTTAAATCTTTTGGCTCTTGCCAGTTGGTAATTGCATGAAGATCTACCAGACAATAAATGCATTCTGCATTTTTTTCTTGGAGGTCAACGAAACGTTTTACTGCTCCTAAATAGTTACCTAAATGTAGGTTTCCAGTGGGTTGAACCCCAGAAAAAATTCTGTTTTCCGCCATGATTAAATATTATCCAAACGCTAGGTACTCTTTTTATCTAGTTTCCAATTTTCGCTCTTTAGAACTCTCAAATAATAAATGCAGACAAAGTAAGTCGAGCTTCCAAGAAAAATTAAAATGATCAACTTAAGTATGTTTAAGTAAGGTGGAGTTATGATATCGAGAATAAAATATTTTGTCATTAGTAATATGAATATCATAAAAATTGAGCTGAAAATGATATAAATAGAAATTTTTTTAAAAATTCTATCAAAGAAAAAACCTCTTTTTATTGTTTGAATAACTAAAAAAGATGTAACCATAAAATTAGTAATTGAATACGCTATAGCCGGTGATAAGTACTCAAAATAATTTAAGAAAGAATATGCTATTACAATATTCAAAATAACAGATGTGATGGAATAAAAAAAAGGAATTCTGATTTCTTTTTCTGCAAAATAATAATTTAAAAAAAGCATTTGAAAGCTTATAGGAATTATACTTAAACTATAGATCGCAAGAGCTAAGCTCGTATTTTTAGTGTCATTAAAATTAAAATTACCTCTTTCAAAAATTGCGGATACAATTTCTTTATTTAAAACAACTAACCCTATGCAAGCAGGTAAAGAAAACAAAAAGGATAATTGTAACGAGCGGTTCAAATAAAAATTGATCTTATCCAACTCTCTTTTAATTTTAAACTCTGTCAATTTTGGAAGTGTAACAATATTTAAAGCCACTCCGATAATTGCTACTGGTAGTTGAGCTAATCGGTCAGCATAAATCAACCATACTATTGCGCCATCAAAAAGGGATGATATTTGGCGGCCTACCACAAGGTTAATCTGAGTTACACCGCTGGCAATGCCTATCGGAAGAAACTTAGTTAGAAATTTTTTTGATTTATCCAAACTTGATTTGTTGTAGTCCAAGTTTAAAATATTGATGGTTATTCCATTGATCTGACAAGAACGAAAAACTAGGATGAGATTTATAATTCCTGCTATGATAACGGAAATGCAAAGGTTCATCCCAAAGTTGCCGTCATAAAAGGAAGTGAAAAGTAAGGAGCCAATAAGTGCAAGGTTTAATATACACTGTGTAGCAGTACTAATATGGTATAGATTCAATGAATTTAGGATGGAGTTAAATAGTTGTGTTAAAGAAATCAGTAAAATATATGGAAATAAAATTCGTCCATATAAAACTGCCATATCAAACCGATTATCACTTAAAAAGCCAAAGGCTAAAAATTTTATTAAATAGGGCATAAAAATTATCCCTAGAGCCGAAATGATAGTTAATAGAACAAGCAAAATAATAAAGATAATAGATGCGAAGTTGGACGCTTCTCTTTTATTATTTTTTTGCTCTACAAACATCGGTATAAAAACTTTGTTAAAAGACCCTTCTGCAAATATTTTTCTAAGCATGTTTGGTAATGTAAAGGCCACTAGAAATGCTTGAGCTACAGCTCCAGATCCCAAGAAAAAAGCGAGAAATATATCTCTTAAAAAACCTAAAATTCTACTAGCAAAAGTCCATAAACTCACAATTGAAAAGCTTTTTATTAATGTTTTCTCAGTCATCTAAATTTCAATCGTTAATTGCTTTTTCATAATTTTTTTCTAAAGATAACAACAATTCTTTTTCTAATTTTTCTAACTTACTATTGGATATGATTTTATCTCCGAATAGGTCATTAACATAAAAAGTGTCTACTGCTTGTTCTCCATAAGTTGCGATTACAGCAGATCTAATGGTGACCTGATTCCGAAATAAGGTGTTGGTTAAGTCAAACAAAAGACCGACTCTATCTCTGGTATCGACTTCAATAATAGTTTGATATTGTGATCCCTGATTGTCGAACAAAACTTTAGTGGGTACTTTGAACTCCTTTTCTCTATCCGTTATCTTATCACGCTTCTCTAAAATTGATTTAGTTACAAATTTTCCGGTCAGGGAATTTTTTACTGTTTCAAGTAATTTTTTTGTTTTAGACTCGTTGTAAGGATCTCCGTAGGTGTCTTTTATCCAAAATATAAAGATTGCTATCCCGTCTCTTGAGGTAAAAGTTTTTGCATCAATTACAGAGGAGGAGGCTATAGCTAAAGATCCTGCTAATCGTGAAAAAATGCCGGGATGGTCTTCCATGACAAATATAATCTTTGTTAATTTTCTTTTTTTATCATGAGTGCACTCGATTTGAATATGTTCTTTCCCCAGTCTTTCAATCATTCTTGCAATTATTAAATGTGTTTCTTGGTCTAATACCAGCCAGTAAGCCGTAAAATGTCTAGACAATTCATTCTTGATTTCCTGCTCACTGTAGCCCTTTAAACCAGACTCTAGAGCAATTTGAGCTTTTTTAACTTTTTGCTTTTTCGTTTCAACATTTGAGTTTTTGTCAACTATTTCTAGCGTTTGAAAGTAAAGACTCTCTAAAAGTGAGTTCTTCCAACTATTCCAAGCATCAGGTGAAACTCCACGAATATCACAAATAGTTAATATATATAAAAGATCTAAATTTTCTTTATCTTCAATTTTTTTTGAAAAATCTTTAATGGTTTTATAATCAGAAAGATCTCTTTTTTGAGCATAATCAGACATCACAAGATGATTTCTTACTAACCAAGCGATCTTTTTCTTCTCCTTAATCGATAATGAGAAGCGCTGACATAAAGTTCGTACTATTTTTTCACCTTCAATGGAATGATCATTTTCTAAACCTTTCCCTATGTCATGAAATAAAAGAGCAAGGTATATTATTTTCCTATTTATTGAGCAATCTTCAAAAATTCTAGAGGATACTTTGCCAAATTCCTGCACGTTTTTTTCCAAATTTGAAAGTATACTAATACATTGGATTGTATGTTCGTCTACCGTAAAGAAGTGATACATATTGAATTGCATTAGTCCTACTATTCGCCCAAATTCAGGTATGAAAGCGCCAAGAAAACCCACTTCATTCATGCGCCTAAGCACACGCTCGGGGTTGCCGAAGCTAATCAGAAGGTCCAAAAAAATATCATTGGCCTTGACGTTATTACGAAAGCTTTCATCTACTAAATCTAAATTTAGAACAACTGCTCTTAAAGCATCTGGGTGTATAAGTAATTGCGAGCTCAAAGCTTTAACAAATAAATCAAGTATGTTTAAAGGATGCTCCCTAAATAGATTTTTTCCGCTAACATTTAATCTACCATTTTCTACAATAAAACCTTTCCCAATTTTCTTTTTAGAAGATGAAATTCCTAAAAGCTGGCTAATCTTTGCCTTATATTGCGGTTTTTTCTTAACAAGGTTCTCTTCCATCGCTGTAACAAATATTCTGGTCAAATCACCAACGTTTTTTGCATGAATAAAATATTTTTGCATGAAAATCTCAACACCTTTTCTAGATTTACAATCTTTAATTCCAAGTTTGTTTGCTAATTCAACTTGAATATTAAAGTGCAATTTTTCGTTAGCGTATCCCGATAATTGGTGCATTTTACATCTTACGAACCAAAGAAAATTTTCTGCATCTGTAAAGATTTTTATTTCCTCTTTTGTGAAAATATTATTTTTAATTAAATTGGATATATCATCCGTTTGATAAATGTATTTTGCTATCCAATAAAGCGTTTGTAAGTCTCTTAAGCCACCTTTACTTTCTTTTATGTTTGGCTCTAGAAGATAGCGAGAATTTGCATGCTTAACATGTCTCTCATCTCTTTCCTTGAGCTTGCCCTCTAGAAAATCAGAAGCGGTCCTACTAAATAATTTGTTCCAAAGTAGAGAGTTAAGCTCATCATAGATAAATTGATTTCCACATAGAAATCTTTTCTCAAGTAATGAGGTTCTGATTGTTAGATCACTTGAACCTAGTTGAAGGCAATCATTAATAGTTCTTGAAGAATGCCCAACTTTAAATTTTAAATCCCAGAGAATATACAAAATTGATTCTGTAACATTTTCTGTCCAGCTAGTTTGCTGAAAAGGGCTAACAAATAGTAAATCAATATCTGAATACGGGGCCATTTCTCCTCTGCCATAACCGCCAAGTGCAAGAAGAGCTAAATTCTCACCTTTTGTGGGGCTAGCAAGGGGATAAAATTTTTCGGTTACAGCTGAAAATATTTCCTTAATTAAAATATCAGTCTTAATACTAAATAATTTTTTTGCTTCATTGCCATTATAGGGATAATCTTCTAAAAACTTGTAAGCAAGATCTGCCATTTTTTGATTTGCCTCTTTTAAAGGGTTAATCAGTTTTGATCTTGTTTTAGTGTCTGGGTTTGGATTTATTTCTATGATTCGAATATCATCTCTTAGCCGTTTTGCTAGGGCTTCCATTTTTTTTGAGATTGTTTTCAAAGAATTCATTTTCTTAGTAAAGTTAAGTTATAAATAGACGAAGATTTGGTAATAATACATGAAATTCCTTGATTTTCACTAAAACTGGAGACTTAATACTTAAAATTCTCCTATCAGTGTTTTTGGAACCATTTATGATTAATCTTAAATACCCAATACTCGAACCAGGCCTTTATGTTATTTCTGTACCTATTGGTTGTTTAAGTGACCTAACTTTTAGAGCATTAAATGTTTTGAAAAGTACCAAAAGCATTTTAGCTGAGGATACAAGAAATGCTAAAACTTTACTATCGGCTCTTGAAATAGATATCTTCCAAAAAAAAATAAGCTCATATCATGAGCATAGCTCAAAATTGGAAAGGAAAAAGGTCATACAGCTTATCAAAAATGGTGAAAGCGTCGCCTTAATTTGTGATGCTGGCACACCATTAATCTCTGATCCTGGTTATAAGTTAGTCAGAGAAATAATAGACACAGGACTTAAAGTTTTGAGTGTTCCGGGCGTATCTTCGCCAATAGCTGCTTTGAGTGTTTCAGGTTTGCCCACAGATACATTCTCTTTTATTGGATTTTTACCTGTTTCAAAAAATAAAAAATTAGAAATAATGGAGAAATATAAAGAATTGAAATCTTCTCTTATTATCTTTGAGAGTGGAAAACGTATTCATAAAACACTAAACCTAATTAATGAAGTGTATGACCCTATGACCGAAATTTGTATTTGTAGGGAATTAACAAAAAAATACGAACAGATTATAAGATTTAAGGCTGAGAATTTTGAAGTAGCAATGGAGACTTTTTCTTCACTTAAAGGAGAGTTTGTTCTAATAATTGGAAAAAATATAAACAGAGATCTAGATTGGGAAAAGATAGACAAAAAGATAAGGCAGTATAAGAAAAATAATACACTTAAATCGACAGTGGCCGTATTGGCAACAGAAATAAAAATTTCAAAGAATTTGATATACAAGAGAGCATTAAAAATTTTTGAAGAGTAAGATTAATATTATTTTCTGAAAAAAGGTGATACTCATGAAATTAAAAGTAGCATTCCAGATGGATCCAATAACAAATGTGGATCTAACAGCTGATACAACCTTTAGGTTGGCTGAAGAAGCTCAGAAGCGAGGTCACAAGATATTTTACTATAATCCTGAGAACCTTATTTATGATAATGGACGGATTATTGCCAAAGGAAATGAAATCAAGATCAATAGAAAAGTTGAGCCAGCTGTAGAGTTAGAATCGGATATTATTTTAGACCTAGAAAAAGATATTGATGTGGTTTGGTTAAGACAAGATCCACCGTTTGATATGTTATATATAACAACTACGTTTCTTCTAGAAAGGGTTAGAAAAAATACTCTGGTTATTAACGATCCCTATTGGGTCAGGAATTCTCCTGAAAAGCTTATGATTCTTGATTTTAAGGATCTGATGCCACCGACAATAATAACAAGAAACCTGAAGGCAATAATTGAATTTCGAAGTGAGCATAAAGATATTATTTTAAAACCTCTTTATGGAAATGGAGGGAGTGGTGTTTTCAGGCTAACGCCAGGAGACAAAAACTTAAATGTTTTTTTTGAAACATTTACTCAAAATTCTAGAGAACCAATAATTGCCCAGAAGTTTCTTCCAGATGTAACGCAAGGAGACAAGAGAATAATTTTGATAGATGGAGAGCCCGTAGGTGGAATAAATAGAATACCACCTCAAGATGACATAAGATCAAATATGCATGTAGGGGGCAAACCAACCAAAACAACTTTGACAAAAAGAGATATTGAAATATGTCAAAATTTGAGAAGCACACTGAAAGACAAAAACCTATTTTTCGTTGGAATAGATGTGATTGGAGATTACTTGACAGAAATAAATGTTACTTCCCCAACAGGAATTCAGGAGCTTGAACATTTCAATCGGGAAAACTTTACAGAATTAGTTTGGGTAAAGTTAGAAGAAAAATGGAAAATTTTATGAAATATGACAAGGTAACTGCCTTTGGTATTATTGCTATGTCAATAGTAGTTGTAAGTTCAAATGTATTGGTTCAATTTTATTTTGGGTCTTTCTTGACCTATGGGGCTTTTACATATCCCTTAGCTTTTTTAGTAAATGACCTGATAAATAAATTCAGGGGGCCTCGTGCCGCTCGAAAGGTGATTTTTTGGGGGTTTTTAGTGGGAGTGTTCTGCTCTTTTTTAGGTTCTCAAATTCAGGGAGAGTTTGGACCTCTTGTTACTTTGAGAATTGCAATAGGTTCAGGTGTCGCTTTTCTTTTAGCTCATCTGACGGATATTAATATCTTTAATCAGTTTAGAAACATGGTTTGGTGGTTCCCTCCGCTATTATCTTCTTTTTTGGGTTCAATTATTGATACTTTTGTATTCTTTTATATTGCGTTTTCAGATTCACTTAATTTTATTGAGCCAAATAATGATGTTTCTTGGGCTAATGAGAATATTCGATTATTAAATACTTTTGGGTTTGATACTCCTTTTTGGATTAGTATGGCTTTTGCAGATCTTTTTTTAAAGTTCTTGCTAGCTATTATATTCTTAATTCCCTTCAGAAAAATAACGCTTACATATTATCGAGAAGAGGCGCTTTAATATCATCCGTTTTTCAAAAGGCGTGCTTTTTCTCTTTGCCAATCTCTTCTCTTTTCTGTCTCCCTTTTATCAACAATTTTCTTTCCTTTAGCTATTCCTACTAAGACTTTTACTTTTCCTTTCTCATTAAAGTATAATTTAAGAGGAACTAAGGTCATTCTTTCTCTTCCAATATTGGATGCAATTTTGTTACGTTCCTTTTTGTTTACGAGTAGCTTACGTTTGCGCCTTTCCTCATGACCAAAATTTTTTGCCTGTGTGTAGAGTGGTATATAACTATTTATCAGCCAAAGTTCTTCTTCTTCAATATTTGCGTAACTTTCAGCAATATTACCACCGTTTAACCTTAAGGATTTTACCTCAGAGCCATAAAGAACGATACCGCACTCAATATTGCTTTCAATGTCATAATTAAAACGAGCTTTTCTATTTTCAGCTAGTGACTTTCTCGAAAGGGTTTTCTTAATTGTCATTTCATTTAAGAAATCAAACCCGCATGAACTAATGCTAATCGTATCTTTTCTTGGGTTTCAGGTGATATTTCACAAAGAGGAGATCTGACTTCGTTCTCACATTTACCCAAAAGGCTTAATGCATATTTTGTTGGTGCAGGATTTGGTTCCGCAAAAGCCGCTCGATGTAAGGGGAGTAACATATCCTGATAAGTTAGAGCCTTAACATAATCGCCTTTCAGCATAGATTCCTGAAAAAGCATAGATATTTTCGGTGCTATATTTGCTACAACCGAAATACATCCGATGCCTCCGTGAGCATTGAACCCCAAAGCGCTTGCATCTTCTCCTGACAATTGGACAAAGTCTTCTCCGCAGGTGGTTCTTGTATCAGAAACTCTTGAAACATCTCCCGTTGCATCCTTCACTCCAATAATTCGTGGTAATTTTGCTAACTCCCCCATAGTCCCAGGCGTCATATCAATAATAGATCTTCCTGGTATATTATAGATTATTATTGGTAGAGAAGAGCTGTCGTGTAATATTTTGTAGTGTCGGAAAAGTCCTGACTGGTTGGGTTTGTTGTAATACGGAGTAACCACTAAAGCAGCATCAGCTCCAACACTTTCTGCAAACTCCATTAATTCTATAGATTCGGAGGTATTGTTTGACCCAGCCCCTGCTATTATCGGTATTCTCTTGTTAGCAGTACTAACAATGGATTTTATTACAGACTTGTGTTCATCATGGCTTAATGTAGGAGATTCACCAGTAGTTCCAACTGCGACTAGTCCTGAACTGCCCTCAGAAATTTGCCATTCAACCAATTTTTCTAAGGAAGCATAATCAACTTCGCCATTCTTAAACGGAGTTATTAAAGCAGGTATTGAGCCTTTAAACATCTAAAAAACCTTTTGATATTGTTTAGTGATAACATAATATAGATGAAAGAGAAATGCGCAATATCAGTTCCAGAGTTTAATTTAAATTAATTGCAGATTTCTCTTTCATCTAAAGATAAATAGAGGAAAGTATTGAATATAAAATCAAAAATGAAAATATTAGCAGTGTTTTCATTCTCTCTATTAATTTTCATTGTATCTCCTGCAGAAAGTCAAGAACGCTATTTAGATTATAATGAGAAAGACATTGAATATCTCAAAGAGGCATTAAAATATTCCGATGCAAATATGTGGGTTGAGGCATTTAATGAAATTGAGAAAACTAAGAATAAAAACTTAAAGAATTTGATTACTTGGTTGAAATTACGTCAGGAAAAAGGAAATTTTGAAGAATATTTAATCTTTATTAAACAAAATAAAGATTGGCCGCTTCTTAGGGAAATAAGTAAGAAAGGTGAGAAAACATTAACCGATAAAGTGCCTGAGCATAAGGTTTTAAATTATTTTAGCCTAAATAAAAACTGTATTGAGCTCGAGAGATTATCTCAGGAACTTTTCAGAAAATTTTGCTTGCCTGGAACTGCTCAAGGGTCAATTCAACTTATAAAAACAAAAAAAATTAGAGAAAACTCTAAAAGGTATAATCAAATTCTAAATAACCTGATTGTTAGGCAAAACTTGTCTAAAAAGGAATTTGATTTGCTTCTTAAAAAATATAATTCTGAATTCCAAGACCTTAAGTATCAAAGATTAAAATATTTTATTTCTCGGAATAATATTCAGGAATTAAAAAGGCTCTCAAGCTATGTTGATAAAGAAAATCAGAGTCTCTTGAACCGGGTCTTTTTGTTAAAAAAAGGTAATAAAAGTTCTACCATTAAGTTTAGAAAAGATTTCTCGAATAATGAGCATCTCGTGTATGAAAGAGTATCCTATTTAAGAAGATCTGGACAATATGATAAAGCTCAGGAAATTATAAGGAAGTTCTCTGTAAAAAACTACAATAAGCTACAAGATCCAAGATGGCTAAATGTTAAACAAATATATGCCCTTCGCGCCTTGCGAGGTGGATATGGTAAGAGGGCATATCAAATCGCAAAAACAAATTATAATTACTCTGATAAGCCGTACATCATAAGTGATTACTTGTATCTCGAATGGTTGGCTGGTTTTATAGCTTTAGAGTTTAACCAAGATCCAAAGTTAGCAATAAAGCACTTCCACAATTTTCTTTCAGTACTGATTGAGTGGGAAAATAAATGCAAAATAATACGAAAGCTCAACATCAATGAAAATATAATTTCTTTTGACGTAGCAAAAGCAAGGATAGGTTATTGGTTAGGTAGAGCTTATGAAATACAAAAAGATAATAAAAACTCTAAAAAGTATTATCTGGCTTCTGCCAAATTTGATTACACATTTTATGGGCAGCTATCTATGGAGAGAGCAAAAATAAAGCCAAATAAGCGTATTTTAGAGATTTCTAGCCATGATAATAAGCTAAAGCCATTACAAAATGAACTAATCGATGTATCTCTAAACTTATTTTTTGCTGAGAGAGGTGTTTTAGCAGACTATTTTGCGGGTGAGGGATCATTTTTACTTAACGAAAAAGAAAGAAAGGATCTTTCCAAAAAGTTTCTTCAATTAGGGTTCACTAAAGGAGCCTTAACTATAGCAAAAAAATCTAATGAGCTGAGAAATCCAATTTATGAAGCTCTTTTCCCATTGCATGATATCCTGCCTCTAAAACAAAAAATAGACCCAGCTTTGGTTCTATCTGTTATTAGGCAAGAGAGTGAATTTTTTAGGGCTGCGAAATCTAGAACAGGAGCCCTTGGCTTAATGCAGGTCATGCCCGCAACCGCAAAGGAGGTTTCGAGAAAACTCAAGATAAAATATGTAAAGCGTGACCTTTTAATTGACGAAAATTACAATGTTCAAATAGGTACATATTATTTGAAATATTTACTCAATAGATTTGAAGGGAGCAAAATTCTAAGCTTGGCAGCCTACAATGCCGGTCCAGGAAAGCTTAAAAAATGGGTTAATAAGATGGGGGATCCAAGAAAAAAGGGAATAGATCCCTTAGTTTGGATTGAGTTAATCCCCTATGGAGAAACTAGAAACTATTTAAAAAGAGTTTTAGAAGCTTATTGGCCATACAAAATGAAAATAAACCAGGAATTATCGCCACCAAATTTAGGAAAAAAATACTTTGGACATCAATTCTAGAGTCATTCTTTTCTTTCTTTTGAGTAATAAAAAACTCCTGAACCTATTACAATGATCGACCCCAATAAGATTGAGTATGTAAGTTGTTCTGAAAATATAGCTATTCCTATTATTGAAGCAAAAACGAAATGAAAAAATGCAAAAGGTTGAATTGCAGAAGCCTCTGCAACTTCAAAAGCTTTAATTAATAAGAAGTGACCCAATATTCCCAGTACTGACAGAATTGCTATCCAAACTATGTCGAGACCAATTATCTGTTTCCAAAAAACAGGAAATAAAAAAGTTACCAAGAAACCCCCTGTCAATCCGGTCCAAATGAAACTTGTATAACTACTATCTTTAAGGCCGGCTTTCCTGGTTAGAACACCATATAAAGCGAATAGAATAGCTCCTATTAAAGGAATAATTGATGAAGATTGAAAAACAGTTGATCCGGGTTGAATAATAATTAGAATTCCACAAAATCCTATGATGATTGCGATGAGTTTATTTGTAGTGAGTGTCTCTTTTAAAATTAGTACTGAGAATAGCGCAGCCAACAGTGGGTAACATGAGAAAATAGCAGAGGTTGTAAGAAGACCAACTACCGTAAAAGAATATACTGTAATAAAAACCTCTAATATTAAAATAGTGCTTCTGACCAGTTGTAGAATTGGCTGTTCTGTTTTAATCAATTTTCTGGCTTTTTGGGAAAATAAAAAACAAACAATTATACAGAATGCTAAGAACCAAAAACGGATAATCATTGTAGTAATTACATTATATTTTTCTGCCAAAAACCTTGAAACTCCATCTTGAGTTGCAAAAATTAGTGTGGCCAAAATCATTAAGAAGATGCCAAGCCTTATATTCTCGCTACTCAAATTATCTAGCCTTTGCCTTCATAGATATATTCCCTGATTTATCACTTATCCATAAATCAAGACAATCATCTTTCTCAATTAAATGGATGCTAAATTTCTCTTTAACAAAAATAGGGTTTAGCGCTTTGAACTCAAACTTTTTGAGATCACCGTTAAGTTTTTCATCAGCTATCTGAACTAGCTGTTGGGCAATAAGGGGACCGTGTACCACAAGGTTTGGATAAAATTCAGTTGTTTTACAGTATTCTAGGTCATAATGAATTCTATGACTATTCATCGTAAGCGCTGAATATTGAAATAACTGTTGAGAGTTAAAAGTATTTTCTTTTATAAGCGAAGAAAGATCATAATTTTCTTTTGTTTCTGATTGGGTGAATTTTTCTCGGTTTGGCAGGTAAATTAAATTTTGCTTTTCGGTTAATAAAATATTTTCGTTGTTTTTATAGTCGTTTCTGATTTGAATTATACAAAATTTTCCACTGCTACCGGTTTTATATTTAATATCTTCCACAGTAATTTCTCTCGAGACACGCATTCCAATTTTTAAAGGTTTAAAAAAAACGATATCACCGCCACCCCACATGCGTCTGGGAAAACCGCTATTCGGTATGATGTTGTTTCCGGGTTTAATATGCCCATCTCTACCTAATAAATCTTTAGAGGCAGTCTCCCAACAAAAGAACCAATGCCAGTATTTAGGAAGGGGAGTTCCCTCATTCAGAGTTAAATCTGGTAAGTCAAATAAATTTTTTGCTACAGACGCTCGAGCATAATCTATTTGATCCTCAATTTTTGTTTTTTTACCGATGTATTTTTCAATCTCTTTTTCAGATACCACTATACTTCCCCTCAAAAAATTAAACTCTGAAAAGCAATCTTGGTAATATAACAAAGATCTCTATACTGTTCTTAAATATTTTGATAAAGTTTTTCCAATAATGAATCTAATAACTGATTAGATTTTTGATCCAAAAGCTCTCCATTATTTGAGAACGCCTTGCTTGAGTTTGCTATTAGAACTTCTGGTGATTGAATTAATTTACAATCAAAAGGGGTTAAACAATTTCTAAGCATATACTGGCTTCTTTCTCCTCCTGATCGGCCGTCTGTGGCTGAGAGAATAGCAATATTTTTGTTGTTTAACGGATTTGGTTTAACTCTGGATAGCCAATCCAAGCAATTTTTTAAAGATCCTGAAATTCCTTTGTTATATTCGGGAGTAGATATCAAAACGGCAGAGGCGTATCGAATTTCCTTCCCAAGCTTCTCGACTGCCTCTGGCAATCCATGAGTTTTTTCAATATCGTCGCTATAAAGTGGAAAATTTATCTCACCCAAAGAAAATTTAATTTCTTTATTTAATTTCTTAAGTTTTTTATCTGCGCAATTAAGAAGTTTAATGTTTGAGGATTCTTTTCTTAATGATCCTGAGATACCAATTACCGATAAGCTAGCCATAATGTTTTTATCCTTGAAATTTGTTTAGTTACCGATTTTTGGTTGAATCAGTTAATAAAAAATGTCTTTATCTTGTTATTACGTAATGTTTAATAAAATTTGTTATAATGTTGACTTGTAGATTTTTCAAATAAAAAGGGAAATTACTCTTGGAGATAAAAAAACTTCGGCTACTGGGCTTTAAAAGCTTCGTAGAACCTACAGAGGTGAATATTTTGCCAGGCCTTACAGGCATAGTTGGGCCAAACGGTTGTGGAAAGTCCAACATTATAGACGCATTCCAATGGTTAATGGGTGAAAGCAGGCCATCTTCAATGAGAGCCTCTGGGATGGATGATGTAATATTTTCAGGAGTTGCTACTAGACCTAAGCGAAATTTTGCAGAAGTTGTTTTAGAAATAGACAACAATAAGAAGTTGGCACCAGGAGAATTTAATCGTCATTCAGAAATAGAAATTTCAAGAAAAATAACTAGAGAGATAGGCTCCTCATACAAACTAAATGGAAAAGAAATAAGAGCAAGAGATGTTCAGACACTTTTTGCAGATATAGCTACCGGTTCTAGCTCCTCCAGTCTGATTAAGCAGGGGCAAATAGCGGAATTGCTGAATATGAAACCCAAAGACAGAAAGCGTATTTTAGAAGAGGCAGCAGGAATTTCAGGTTTGCATCATAGGCGTCATGAGGCTGAACTCAAATTAAACGCTACCGAAAGAAACCTTGATAGATTACAGGATATAATTTCTCAACTGGAGACCCAATTGAGATTGATAGAAAAGCAGGCACGGGAGGCAGAAAGATATTCAAAACTTTCTAAAGATATTCGAGATTTAAAAGGAATTTACTTATTAAAACAATATCTTGATAATAACAGAAAATTGGATGAATCTGATGTGCAATTGGGGGAAAACCTAAAAAAATTATCTAAATTTGAAATAGATACTTTGGGTCTAGAGAGACAGATAGAGGAGCTTCAGTCAAAATTACCAGAAGCTAAAGATGATGTTGCTGAAAGATCAAAAAAAACCCAGAACTTACTTTTAGAGAAGCAAGCAATATCGAATAAAATTAGGTTGTCAGAGCTACAATTGGAAGAGCTTAAGCAACTTAAAAGCCAAAATGCCATTGATTTTGATAGAGAAAATCAACTTCTTAAAGACGCTGAAATAGAAGTAAAAGCTCTATCATCACAACTAGAAGAGATTGATAAGAGAATCGATGGATTGGGTGAATTAGATAGTGATGATATAAAGAACCAGAAAAACCTTGAAGACCAATATTCATCATTGGAAAAAGACTACGTGGATTGCAGACAGAGATTAGATCAATTAAGAGCTGAAAAAGTCTTAAAAAAGGAAAGAATTGAAGAGAACATTTCCTATATTGCAGGATTAAAACAATCAATAGAGTCAATTAAAAGAGATTTAAATAATAGCAAGTCTGCCGAGCAGCAAGCTTGTTCAAACTT
>CACIJG010000017.1 GCA_902586885.1 uncultured Alphaproteobacteria bacterium
TATAAAATTTGAAACTCTGCGTAAATATACTCAAAGTGTTATTGAAAAATTTAATGTAAAGACAACTGGAGTTAAGGCCGTCGCAGGGTCTTTGTCAGGGGGGAATCTCCAAAAATTTGTGGTAGGTAGAGAAATAGAGCAAAAGCCTATTCTGTTCATAGTTAATCAACCAACTTGGGGTGTTGATGCTTTATCAGCAACAAATATACGAGAGTCAATAGTTGCAATCGCAAATAAAGGTGCTGGTGTAATCTTAATTAGTCAGGATTTAGATGAACTTTTAGAAATTTCGAACAAAGTGGCATTCCTGTCAGAAGGAACGCTTTCCAAGCCGATAGATACGGAAGAGGCAGTAATTAGTGAGATTGGAGCGATAATGGGTGGCTTAACTGAAAAGGAGGCCATCTAATGTTTAAATTAGAACCCAGAGTTGAGTTTTCTCCCATGATTTCTTTTTTAGGGCCTCTGTTCTCAATAGTTCTAACAATGATTTTTGGAGGAATATTGTTTTTCTCCTTGGGCGTTGATCCTGTAGCAGCAATTAAAATGATTTTTTGGGATCCGTTGATGAGTGAAACTTTTGCTGAATATTCAAGGCCACAAATTTTAATTAAGGCTGCTCCCCTTATTTTAATTGCTCTAGGGCTGTCTCTAGGCTTCAAAGCTAATATATGGAATATCGGGGCAGAGGGTCAATATATAATGGGTGCAATTTTTGGAGCCACTTTTGCTCTTTCTCTTTATCCTTCAGAAAGTGTTTTTATTTTTCCAGTAATGATCATTGCAGGGATTATAGGGGGCGGCATTTGGGCAATGATACCTGCAATGTTAAAAGTGAAATTTAAAGTTAATGAAATATTGGTCTCCCTAATGCTCGTATATGTTGCTGAACAAATTTTGGCTTTGGCATCGCTTGGTTTTTTAAGAAACCCAGATGGAGCAGGATTTCCTGGTTCTAGAAATCTTAATGATTATCCTTCAGCATCTAACTTGGAATTAATCAATGGCACAGGGATTCATCTTGGAGTTCTGATATCACTATTAATGGTTATTTTTTTCTACATTCTTTTGTTTCGACACAGTCTGGGTTTTAAAATTAAACTTATAGGTCATTCTCCAAAAGCCTATGCATTTTCAGGAGATAGCCCAAACAAGATGGTTGTTATCTGTCTGCTAGTTTCAGGAGGACTCGCTGGGGTAGCAGGTTTGTTTGAAGTAGCGGGCCCAGCCGGACAGATAACCATCGATTTTAATGTTGGATATGGTTTCACAGCTATTATTGTAGCATTCTTGGGACGTTTGAACCCTATAGGAATATTTTTAGCTGGTATTATTATGGCCCTAACATATGTTGGTGGCGAACTTACTCAATTCATGCTTAATCTTCCTGCAGCTGCTATACAGGTTTTTCAGGGAATGCTATTGTTTTTTCTATTGTCTTTCGATCTTTTTGTAAATTATAAACTAAAATTTTTGAAGGATTAGAGCATGGATTTTTCAGAAATCAATATTCCTATATTAATAGCTAGCTTAATAGTTACTGCCACACCTTTAATATTAGCAGCATTAGGTGAATTAATTGCCGAAAAATCGGGTGTTTTGAACCTAGGTGTTGAAGGTATGATGATTATAGGGGCGGTTTCAGGATTTATTATAGGAGTTGAAACTGGCTCTGCATTACTAGGTATTATTGGTTCCGCAGTTGGAGGAGCTTTATTATCTTTTCTTTTTGCATTCATAGTACTGGTAATGAAAGCTAATCAAGTTGCCTCTGGTCTAGCTCTAACAATATTTGGCTTAGGGATAGCTGCCTTGCTTGGTCATCCCTATACTGGAATTGCACCTCCACAGTTTCAATCTTTCTCTCTACCCCTTCTTGAAGATATACCCATTATTGGAGTAATGTTTTTTCAACATGATTTTGTGGTTTATTTTTCTATATTAGCTTCAATAGCTACTTGGTATTTTCTTAAATACTCAAGAAGAGGTCTGGTTTTGAGGTCAATAGGGGAGAACCATGATGTTGCTCATTCGCTAGGGTATAAAGTAATAGCAACTCGCTTTGCATCAATTCTCTTCGGAGGTGCACTTGCAGGATTAGGAGGAGGGTATTTGTCGCTAGTAAGAGTTCCTCAATGGACTGAAGGTATGACAGCAGGTGCAGGTTGGATAGCATTAGCGCTTGTTGTGTTTTCAGGGTGGCATCCTTTTAGGTTGATTTTGGGCGCATATATATTCGGAGGTATAACTATTTTACAACTCAATCTTCAAGCAATAGGAGTAAATATTAATATAGCGATACTCTCTATGGCACCTTATCTTGCAACTATTATAGCTTTAGTGATAATATCAGTGAGTCGAATACAGGGAAATAAAGGAGCTCCAGGAAGTCTAGGTGTTTCTTTTGTAAAAGTAACGTGAGTTTTTTAATATAGGGAGGAGAAATGAGAAATTTATTTAAATTAATTGCTATAATTCCATTACTAGTATTTGCTAATATTGGATATACAGCAGATATGAAGGTGGGCTTTATCTATATTGGCCCTCCGGGTGATCATGGATGGAATTATCAACACGATGTTGGTAGAAAAGCTGTTGACAAAGCTTTTGGTGACAAAGTTGAGACAGTTTTTCAAGAAAATGTACCGGAAAGTGCTGATGCAGAGCGTGTTATGACACAAATGGCTTTGTCTGGCGCAGATATGATTTTTGCAACGTCATTTGGTTATATGGATCCAGTTCTTAATGTTGCTAAGAAATTTCCAAAGGTGAAATTTGAACATGCGACAGGTTACAAGACGGCGGATAATGTTTCAACATACAGTGCAAGATTTTATGAAGGAAGGTCTGTTATAGGCCATGTCGCCGGTAAAATGACAAAGTCAAATAAAATCGGTTATGTTGCCTCATTTCCAATTCCAGAAGTGGTAAGAGGAATAAATTCCGCATACTTGGCAGCAAAAAAGGCCAATCCAAATGTTGAATTCAAAGTTATTTGGATTTTTACTTGGTATGATCCTGCTAAAGAAGCCGATGCAGCCAAGACATTAATATCTCAAGGAGCCGATGTTATTATGCAGCATGTTGACAGTTCAGCTATTATGACAGTTGCTGAAGAAGCAGGCGTATATGCATTTGGTCAAGCCTCTGATATGAGTGAATTTGGTCCTAATGCACATCTCACAGCTATAATAAATGGTTGGGGTCCTTATTACGTCAAGCGTGTGAAGCAGGCCATGAACGGTACATGGAAAGGTGGAGAGCAGACCTTTGATGGTATTAAATCTGGTATGGTTGTTATAGGAGATATGTCAGACAAAATTCCGGATGATGTAAAAAAAGAAGCAATGGCAATTGCTGACGGCATTGCATCAGGCAGCATGCACTCATTTACAGGGCCAGTTAATAAACAAGATGGATCACCTTGGTTAAAAGCTGGCGAAACAGCTGATATTGGAACGCTTTTAGGAATGAACTTTTACGTTGAAGGCATTGAAGGAGATATCCCTAAATAGAATTAACTTAAATAATAGAAAAGGCCCTCTTAGAGGGCCTTTTTTTTGGAAAATTTTTTGGATCTGAATATGAATATTCTCAAAGGAAGAATTTTTAGCTTTTTAAAAAGACCTGAAGACATTTCTGACCTAGAATCCTTTTTGTACATTGAGGACGGAGGGATATTATTTGATGAAATTGGAATAATTAAAGAGGTGGATGAATACAGTGCTTTAAGAAGTAGGCACCCAAACTCGCCAGTAAGTGATTTTGGCTCAAATTTGATTTGTCCCGGTTTCATTGATGTACATAATCATTTTCCGCAAACGCAAGTTATAGCTTCTTATGGGGCTCAACTTTTAGATTGGTTAAATAAATATACGTTTCCTAATGAAAGTTTGTTTATCGATGAAAATCATTGCAAAAAAGAAGCAAAGGTCTTTCTTGATTTGCTTATTTCAAATGGCATTACAAGTTCAGTATCATTTGGGTCTGTTCATCCTGTATCGGTTGAAACGTTATTTGCTGAAGCAAAAAAAAGAAATATGAACTTAATAGCTGGTAACGTGCTCATGGATAGAAATGCCCCAAAAGACGTTTTAATACCTCCAAAAGAAAGTTATGAAAAAAGTAAAAAAATCATTGAAAAGTGGCATGGAAATGGAAGATGTAAATACGCTGTTACTCCCAGATTCGCTATAACATCAACTCCAGAATTAATGGAAGTATCTCAAAGCTTATTTGATGAAAATAAAAGCTGTTATTTACAGACACATTTATCAGAGAATCTAGATGAGATCAAAACTACTTTAAGACTTTATCCAGATAACAAGAACTATCTATCAATTTATAACAAATATAAGCTTCTTTCTGATAAAACACTTCTTGCCCATTCAATTCATCTTGAGACAGATGAAATAGAAAAAATCAAAGATACAAATTCAGTAGCCGTCCATTGCCCAACATCTAACTTGTTTCTTGGAAGTGGTCTCTTTAAGTTTGAAGAGCTAAATAAAAACAATATAAAGACAGCAATTTCCACTGATGTAGGGGGTGGAACTTCTTTTTCGATGTTGAGAACTTTAGATGAGGCTTACAAAGTACAACAGCTTCAGGGTTTTAGCTTGAATCCTTTGGAGTCCTTTTACTGGGCGACTTTAGGGAATGCTAGAGCGCTAGGTTTAGATAATGAAATTGGGATCTTAAAGCCGGGCTGTGTTGCAGATTTGATAATTTTGAACAGTAGTTCAACCAAAATTATGTCTCACAGAATGGAGAAATGCAAAACGATACAAGAGGAATTATTTATATTGCAGACTTTGGGTGATGAAAGGGCTATTGAGGGAGTTTTTATCGCTGGAGAAAATGTAAAGGCTGCCTAAGTTATTTTATCTAGTCTAATTTTAGCGATTTTATGAATTTCGTTTATAGCTGTTTGAAATTCTTGATCAAAATTATTTTCTAACCGCTCCATCATATTTTTGAAAATGTCATTTTTGTTGAGGCCACCTACCGCAATTATAAAAGGGAAGTTAAATTTCCTCATATATTTATCATTTAATGATTTTAAGTTTTCAAATTCATCTTCGTTTAGTCTATCTAGACCGGCACCTTTTTGCTCTACCTGAGAATGCTTTGTGAGGTGTGAAGTATCCTGTTTTCTTATGCCTAGTTCAGGATGTTCTAATATGAGCTGTAATTTCGCTTTGTATTCCATTTCATCAACAAGATTCCTCATTGATGTAAAAACTTCTTCCGCATCCTGATATTTCTCTAAACCTCTTTGATAAATTTCCTCTGCTATGAAAGCAGAATTTTCATAAAGAGGTCCAAATAATTCAATAAATTTATTTCTTTCTAAACCTGAAATTTTCATTGTTCTTTAAACTATTTAGTTTTACCAAATTTTTATATATAGTTACCATGAAAATAATTATATTAAAGAGCTTATATAAATGGCCGGCCTAACAACCCATGTTCTAGATCTAACTTCAGGGAAACCTGCTGAAGGGCTAAATGTCAGCCTTTTTAAAAAGGACTCTCAAAATGCAAAAAATTTAGTAGGAAATTTTGTGACCAACTCAGATGGCAGAATCTCTAAACCTCTATTAAATGAAAAAGAAATAAAGGCTGGTTGGTACGAACTTATATTTTTTGCTGGCGAATACTTGAAGGCTTTTCATAAAATGAAAGAAGAGGATTTATTTTTAGATAATATTCCAATCCTGTTTCAAATCACAAATATTGAACAACATTATCACGTCCCACTTTTGTTATCCAAATATGGATATAGTACCTATAGAGGTAGCTAGAAATGGGCTTGAGTTTGTTGGATTGGGTTGAATTTATGGTCAGATGGTTTCATGTGATTGCGGGGATAGCCTGGATCGGATCAAGTTTTTATTTTATTGCTTTAGATTTAAGCTTAAGGAAATCATCTTCGCTGCCAGACCAGGCTTACGGAGAGGCCTGGCAAGTACATGGGGGTGGCTTTTACAATCTGGTTAAATATCTAGTTGCACCGGATCGTCTGCCAAATCATCTTACTTGGTTCAAGTGGGAGGCTTATGCTACATGGATATCAGGGGCTGCTCTATTTATATTAATTTATTATTTGGGTGCGGAGTTGTACCTAATAGACTATGAGAAAATGGAGTTAACACCTCCAGTAGCTATCTTGATTTCAATTTTAGGTATTATTGTTGGATGGGTTGCTTACGATCTCGCCTGTAAATCCCCTCTGGGTAAATCAAATTTTACATTATCAATTTTTTTGCTATTCTTTTTTTACATTATTGTCCTGGGCTTCATATCAGATTCTTAGCCCTAGGGGTGCTTTCATGCAAATAGGGGTTACTCTGGGTACAATAATGGTGGCTAATGTTTTAATGATAATAATACCAGGGCAAAAGAAAGTTGTAGCCCAACTTATAGCTAAAGAAACTCCAAACCCTGATTTTGGAATAAAGGCTAAACAAAGATCTCTCCATAATAATTATCTTACACTCCCTGTAATTTTTATTATGATAGGAAACCACTACCCTACAGCATACGCCACTTCTTTTTCTTGGCTTATAATTAGTTTAATTATTATAGTAGGAGCCTTGATAAGGCATTTTTTTAATGAAAGGCATGCTGGGAAAAAATCACCGATTTGGGTTATTGTACCTATAGTTTTGTTGACATTAATGTCTTTTGTTCTTTCTGAAGTAGACACACCAAAGGAAGATACATTTTCCCCCAAAAAATTAAGCCTGATAGAAAGTGAATTTCCGAATGATTTAAAAGAAACTGTTATGGAAATAACCTCATACAAATGTTCCACATGTCATGTAAAGAATCCTTCATGGGAGGGTATGTTGAAACCACCTAAAGGAGTATATTTCCACGAATTCAAAGACTTAGTAAATAATTATAGAGGTATATATAAGCAAGTAGCAGCATCCCATGCTATGCCACCAGGAAACATCACATTCCTAGAAGAGGAAGAACGTCTAGTCTATGCAAAATTTTATCACAAAGTACAAGAAATCTTAGAGGAAAAGAACTGATAATTAATATGAAAAAACATCTAAGAGATCTTGAGGGTTATGGTGGAAAGTTCCCAGATATTACTTGGCCTGGTGGCCGAAAGCTTGCGGTTCAATTTGTGTTGAATTTAGAAGAAGGCGGCGAGAACTCAATAATTTATGGTGATGAACATTCCGAAACATTTCTTTCTGAAATCATAGGAGCAGAACCCTTTTATGGGAAACGCCATATGTCAATTGAGAGCTTATATGAGTATGGAAGTAGAGCAGGAGTTTGGCGAATATTGCAATTGTTTAGAGATAGAGAAATTCCCTTGACTGTTTTTGCAGTTTCCCAGGCGCTTCAGGAAAACCAAAAGGTTGTGGAGCAAATTTTAAAAGATAATCATGAGATTTGTTCACATGGTCTTAGATGGATAAATTACAGAGATATTCCTAGAGATGTTGAAAAAGAACACATGGAGAAAGCTATAGAGATTCAGAAAAACCTGTGTGGGTCGAGACCGTTAGGCTGGTATACTGGTAGAACTTCAGAAAACACAAGAGATCTCGTTTGCGAAGAGGGTGGTTTTGTTTATGATTCTGATGATTACAGTGATGATCTACCTTTTTGGTCAAAAGTAACGTCAAAACCTCACCTAATAATACCTTATACTTTAGATACTAATGATATGCGGTTCTTGACAAACCAGGGCTTCAATAATGGCAATCAGTTTTTTAATTATTTAAAAGATACTTTCGATTGTCTTTATCAGGAAAGATTTTCTGGTCCCAAAATGATGTCGATAGGGCTTCATTGTAGAATTATTGGAAAGCCAGGCAGGTTTGGATCTCTTAAGAAATTTTTGGATTATACTAGAGAGTTTAGTGATGTATGGTTTGCGAGCCGCATAAGTATAGCAAATTATTGGAGAAAGGTTTTGCCATATGAAGAATGAAGATAATTTGATTTTTGCCAATAAAGTAAACTTGGCTTCCCCAAAGGCAGGCGCAAAAATAGTTGACGTATCAGACGATTTTTTTGCAAAAGCTGACAGAATGTTAAGTGATAAAGATCCCATTTTTGTAGTTGATAAATATGATAACAATGGGAAGTGGATGGACGGCTGGGAGAGTAGAAGAAAACGCGTAGAGGGTAATGATTGGGTTGTAATCCAATTAGGAGGAAATTGTTCTATCGACGATATAATTGTTGATACCAGTCACTTCACAGGAAACTATCCCCCTTATGCTTCTTTAGATTATTCTTGTAAGACCTCTTACAAAGAAGGAGAAATGAACTGGCGTCCATTACTCGAAAAACAAGAACTTACAGGGGATTTTGTTAATGAATTTTCAGCTTTGAAAAACGACATAGTAAATTTTGTCAGGTTGAATATTTTTCCAGATGGCGGCGTTGCAAGATTAAGATTACTAGGAGATCTAACCCCCCGGAATTTAGAGAATGGAAAAGAAGTGGAATTGTCTTCGTTGCTCAATGGAGGAAAAATAATAGGCTACAACAATGCTCACTATGGAGATGTTAATGCTTTGTTATCTGAAGGACGAGGAAAGACTATGGGAGATGGATGGGAGACAAGAAGGAGAAGGGTTCCGGGTCATGATTACATCATAATAGAATTGGGAACCCCAGGGTTTATCTCAAAAATAGAAATTGATACTTGTCATTTTAAAGGTAACTATCCTGATAGAGCTTCAGTTCAAACCATAAATTTGCAATCAGATAATAAAAATCAGAATAGGTTTGACCTGTCAGAGTCCTGGGACTTTATACTTGAAGAGAAGAAATGTTCTGCAGACAATATCCATACTTTTGGTAACGACAGTTTGATGCATCAGAACCAAGTAAGTCATGTTAGGCTAAATATTTATCCTGATGGCGGAATATCCAGATTAAGAGTATACGGAACTGTAGCTGACTAAATGGAAAACAGCCTAAAGAAATCAACTATTGATGTAGATGCCTTTTTGCCCTTTGGCAGTTTAATTGAAATAGGAAACGAAAGAAAAAAATTTACTATAAATAATGGCTATTGTGAGCGGTTCGATGAGATAGCAACAGTGGAAATAGAGGGTAATGAAGCAAAACCAATTATTTCAATTTTTTCTGCCAAACCAAGAAAAAGACCGATTAAGATTGACTATTTGGAAATGCATCCACTGGGCTCTCAAACATTTCTCCCAATTCACAACATAGACTGGATAGTTGTTGTTGCCAGTGATAAAGATGGATCACCGGACATTTCATCTATAAAGTGCTTTAGAGTAAAAGGAACTCAGGGCATTAGTTATAAGCCTTACACATGGCATTTCCCACTACTTGTTGATAGAGAGCAAGATTTTTGGGTAATTGATCGGTCTTCTAAAAGTGATAAATCTCAAGTAAACTTAAAAGAGTACTTATTCAGACAAGAAGACAAAGAAATTTATCTTGAGTAGTTGTTATTTATTGATGCAAGTATCTTTGAAGGAGTTGCTGGAGCTGATAAAAGATCAGCATTTGCGGTTTCACTTGCCATAGATATAGCGTTTTTAAGAGCTAAAAAGTGAGAAATAGAAAGTAATAGAGGAGGTTCTCCAACTGCTTTTGATCTAAAAATAGTAGTTTCTTCATTGGGACTTTTATCTAGGAGCTTAATGTTAAATTTAGGTGGAACGTCTCTACTTCCTGGTATTTTATATGTAGAAGGACCCAGGGTCATTAACTTACCTTTTTGATTAAAATACAATTCTTCGCATGTTAACCACCCCAATCCTTGAACAAACCCACCTTCAATTTGACCTTTATCGATTATTGGATTCAAAGATTGGCCACAGTCTTGTACTATATCAGCTTGAAGAATTCTACTTTCTCCAGTTTGAATATCAATTATAGCCTCAGATACTGCTGCCCCCCATGTATAATAAAAGTAAGGTTTGCCTCGGAATTTTTCTTGGTCCCAAGAAATTTTTGGTGTTTTATAAAAACCTGTTGAAGAAAGCGATATTCGATTTTCCCAACAGGAAAAAGCGAGTTCTTCAAAGCTAATATTTTTATTGCCACTTAATATTAAGCCGTTACGAAACTCAATATTTCCAACACTTACGTTAAATAATTTTGCTGCGTGGCTAGTCATTCGGTTTTTTATTGTTGTTGCTGCTTTCCATGCTGCCATACCATTTATATCTGAGCCTGAAGAAGCAGCTGTAGCTGATGTATTGGGAACTTCCGAAGTATTAGTGGTTGTTATATGAACTTTGCTCAGGGGGACTTGAAAGCATTCAGATACTACTTGAGCGACTTTTACAAAAAGTCCTTGACCCATTTCGGTTCCCCCGTGATTAAGGCGAATTGATCCATCGGTATAAACGTGTACTAATGCTCCTGCTTGATTAAGAGACACCTTATTAAAAGAAATACCAAATTTTGCAGGCATTAAGGCAATTCCTTTTCGAAAAGGCTTGCCCTGACTTAGTTGACACTCATTGAATTTCTTTATTTTTTCTTTTCTTTTCTTTAAATCAGAAACTTTTTCAATTTCGCTCAAGATTTTATCTAATTTAATGTTTTTTACCAACTGTCCATAGGGAGTCTTTATGCCATTTTTTGAAGAGTAGTAATTAAGCCTTCTGAGTGCATCCAGATCGAGTCGCAAATATCTCGCTATGCTGTCTAATATAACCTCTATCGCTAACATTCCTTGAGGTCCCCCAAATCCTCTAAAAGCAGTATTAGAAACGGTGTTTGTCTTACAAATAAAACCTTCAGCTTTAAAGTCCTTGAATGAATAACAATTATCTAAGTGTGTCAAAGCTCTAGACATAACGGGCGCTGACAAGTCACACACATTTCCACCATTACCTAAAAGCGTTATATTTAGGCCGTTTACTTTTCCATTTTTGTTGAAGCCTGCTGAATATTTCACCTCAAAATCATGGCGCTTCCCTGAGGATGCCATATCATCATGGCGATTTAGGCGTAGCTTAACTGCCTTCGAACTGATATATGAGCCTAGGGCCGCGATAGCGGCATAAATTGTTGACTGACTTTCCTTGCCTCCAAAACCTCCTCCTAGGCGTCTAACTTTGCTTGAAATTTTGGCGGAAGGTATTTCAAGAACATTCGATACGCCATGCTGGATCTCAGTAGGATGTTGAGTGCTAGACCAGATAGTGTACTCGTTATTTTCCTTTGGAATTGATAAAGCTATGTGTGTTTCTAGGTAAAAGTGATCTTGACCACCTATTGAAAACGAGCCCTCCAACTGACAATCGGAAGTATTTATTTTTTCTATAGCTTTTCCTCTTTCCAGCAAAATTGGCTTTAAGAAAAAGCTCTTCCTTTTAAAAGCGGTTTTCAGATCAAGGATAGGGTCTTTATTTTCTTTTATTTTTGCCTTAACTTTTCGGGCTGCAAGTCTCGCCTTCTCCATTGTTGAGGCTAATACCAAAGCGATGGGTTGCCCAACATAAGTGACTTCCTTATCAGCTAAAATGGGTTCATCAGAAAATATTGGGGCTATATCATTTTTTCCAGGTATGTCCTTTGCTGTTATAATTTGAGATGAAAAATCCAGTTTTTTAACATCGGTTAAGTCTAATGAAGTTATTGTGCCCGAAGCCGTATCCGACAAAACCAAAGCCCCGTGAAGACAATTCTTAGGCAATGGTATATCATCAATATATGCCGCAGAGCCCGTAACATGCCTAAATGATGAGTCCTGAAGAAAGGACTTCCCCACGGAAATATTTTGTTTATTATCAAGTGCCATTAAAAATCCATTATAGATTTAGGAGCTTCATCGTCTTGCAGAGAAGTTTGCATTTTTTCTATCAATCCAAGCATAGCATTTTGTCTATATTCTGCTGTGCCCCTGAGATCACTAATAGGCGCGATATCCTTTGATAAATCTAACAGGAGATCGTTGTTTAATGAATTTATCTTATTGTTTCTAATTGCTAAAGAGGTTTTTTTTCATTATCGTGGGTGTTGCTGCAACTCCACCTGCCGCAAGGATAACATCGTTAATTTTCTCTCCTTTTTCGACTTCAATTTTAGCAGCTAAGGAAATTGTTGATATATCCTGATCATACCTCTTCGATAACTTCCATGAAAAAACCTTTTGTTTCTTGCCAAGTTTTGGCAGCTCTATTTTAAATATAATTTCCTTGGATTTTAATTTGTTTTTCCTATATCCAATATAAAAATCTTTTAACAAAATTTTCCTCAGGCCTTTTTTACCTAGAATATGAAGCTTGGCTCCCATAACCAAAAATATGGGTGCCAAATCGCCAATCGGACTAGAAGTAGCTATATTCCCTCCAATAGTAGCGGCTGATCTAATCTGAGGTGAACCAAATCTATTTATTGTTTCTGTGACAGTAGGTAAATATTTTAAACAGAAATTTTCAAACCTCTTTAAGGTCACTGAAGCGCCAAATTCAATTGAGTTTTTCTTAATCTTTATATCTTTCATCTCATCTATCTCATTAAGAAATAAAATGTCATGTTTGTCGAAATCTTGGTCAGCGCTCTCTAGATTCCAGTCAGTTCCTCCGGCTAATGGCGTAAAATCTTTCCCAGAACCCAGAAGTTTTCTTAAGTCATTAGCCGACCTTGGATAGAAGAAAGTCGTTTTTCCAAAACTCAGTTTTGAACCGAATACATTTTGTTTTTTCTTGGGGTTCGGGATAATTATTTTTTCCTTTGTTTCTAATATGGCGTCTATAATTGGTCTATACCCTGTACACCTACAAAGGTTACCTGAAAGCCCATCATGAACTTGCTTTTCATTTACTTTTGGCTGATCTATTTTTAATGCCGTTGCGGCTATTACAAAGCCAGGGGTGCAGAAACCACATTGAGAGGCTCCTTGATCATAAAGTGAACTTAGCAGGCTTTCAGAATTTTTTAATTGGCTAACACCTTCTATAGTAATGATATTTTTGCCAATAATTTGACCAAGTTTCAAAATACATGAATTAATAGGGCTATATTTTAACTCCTTATCATAGATAAGGATTGAACAGGCGCCACAATCACCTTCTGAGCAACCTTCTTTGGTACCAACTAAATCTCTATGATTTCGTAAAAAATTTAAAACACTTATATTGCTATCAAATTTATTTATGAGAATCTTTTCAAAGTTAACTAAAACATGTGGTTCCTCTAGCTTTCGCTTAATTTTCTTTCCCATTTTACTGCCTTTAATTCTAAAGCTTTAAATGATTAATTAATATACATTAAATATATAATCTTTAAATCTTGTTATTTCATCTATAACTGCATTGTTTTATTTTAAGAAGTTAAATATTGTATTTTAATCACATAATATTGGATCAAATTTGGTCTTGGAGGAATTAGAATATGCCCAGCTTCGACATAGTAAGTAAATTAGATATGCAAGAAATAGAGAATGCTATTTTTAACGCGACAAAAGAAATAAACCAAAGGTATGATTTTAAGGGGTCTAACACAAGCATCTCAAGGAATGAAAATGTCCTGGTAGTTGAAACGGAGGATGAGTTAAAAGCAAAACAGGTCAACGAACTGCTAATAGGACATTTTGTTAAGCGAAGTGTTGATCCAAAGGCACTTGAAATCAAATCCACTGAACCAGCATCAGGCAACAGAATTCGACAGAGTTATGAGTTGCTTGAGGGCATCGAACAGGACACATCGAAAAAAATAATTACAGCCGTTAAACAGAGTAAATTAAAGGTCCAAGTAAAAATTCAAGGCAATGAGTTAAGGGTAAGTGGTGCAAAGAGAGACAATTTGCAGGAGGTTATTTCAATTGCAAAAAAACTGGATTTACCTTTACCGCTTCAATACATAAATTTTAGAGACTAATTAAAGTACAAATCAGTAAATTTTTCCTCTAAATAGACTATAAACGGATCTACACTAAATTCTTTTCCAGTAGCTTTTTTTATGAGGTCTTTAGGTTCATACAAGCTTCCGTGCTGATGTATTTTTTTTGTGAGCCAGTCTTTCGCAGGACCAATTTCCCCACTTTCAAGATCCTTTTCTAAACTTGGTAGGTCACTTTTCATAGTTTGGAACAAGCAGCCCGCATTAAGGTTGCCTAAAGTGTATGTAGGGAAGTATCCGAAAGCACCCAAAGACCAATGGACATCTTGAAGAGCTCCATCTGAAACATTCTTTACCTCTTTATCAAAAAAACTCTTGAATTTAGCATTCCAAGCATCAACAAGGTCTTCAACTTCTATCTCTTTCGATATTATGGCTATTTCTAGCTCAAATCGAAGCATAATGTGTAAATTATAATGAATCTCATCGGCTTCTGTTCTTATGAAACCAGGGGAAACTTTGTTAACAATTCTATAAAATTCCTCCTCATTCTTAATATCAAAATCACTGAAAGTTTCTTTCATTCTCTTGAAAAGCCATTTTGTAAATGCTCTTGATCGACCCAATTGATTTTCAAATATTCTTGATTGACTCTCGTGTATTCCGAGCGAAACGCCTGAACCTAAAGGTGTAAGGTTGTAATTAGAATTAACATTTTGCTCATAGCTCGCGTGACCAACCTCATGGATTGTGCTATAAATACAGTTGAAGGGATCTTTTAGATCTGTTCTGGTAGTAACTCTAACATCATCGCCATTCCCTGAACAAAAAGGATGGGTTACCGTATCAATTCTTCCACGATCGAAATCATAATGAAAAACGCGTGCTATTTCTTTACTAAGTTTTAGTTGCTTAGATGCATCAAAATTACCCTTGATTTTTGAAATAGAAACTTCACTTTCACTTATCTTTTTCTTTAAATTCAACAACCTGGGTTTCATTTTATTAAAAATTTCTGAAACCTCATTTTTAGTCATTCCATGCTCATAGTCATTGATAAGACCATCATAAAGCTCTTCCGTTTTAGTTAAATGAGCCGCTTCTTCACGCTTTAGGTTAACCACCTTTTCTAAATAGGGAGAGAAATCTGAAAAATTATTGTTTTTTCTTGCTTCTTGCCAAACAATTTGCGCTTTTGAGGATGTCTCTGCCAATTCAGTAGCCAGTTTGACTGGCACCAAATTCGCTCTTTCAAAGCCCCTCTTTATAAGCTCAATTTTCCTTTTATCCTCTTCAGTTTCAGGTTTTGCTTTGTCTAGCCAATTAGCTATTCTTTTGTCTTGCTTTCGAGTATGAATTATCTCCTCCAAAGCCCCCATTTCTTGAGATCTTAAACCCACCCCTTCTTTGGGCATCATTGTCTCCTGATCCCATGCTGTCCTTCCAGCTACTGACTGAAGTAAAAGTGTTTTCTTATTAAAATCAAAAAGGTCTTCTAAAGCACTCACATATTTCTCCTTAGATAATTTTTTACCAACCAGATATTATCAGTAACAATATCCATATGAAAGAGACTAATCCATTGTCTTAGATGGCGCTGTAGTAGAGCCATAAAATTGAAAGTAGACTTGCTATCCATCCAGCAGACCTTAAGCCCATAATACCGATACCGTAGGATATAATATAAACGATCCTTGCAGTTAGAAAAATTTGAACGGCTAATACTGTTGAAGCATTTGTTATTGCCATTAAATGCAAGATTACGATAGCAGGTGTAATAAGTGTCATTGCAATTATAGAGTTTAGAATGGCTCTTTCCAGTCTTCCGGTCATCCCAGTAAATTTTACATTCTCTCTACTACCTAAAACAGGCATAAGACCGACGTTAAATAGGCTAGTCAATTGTTGAATAAGAGTGGCTATTATGAGAACTAATCCTGACATCCATAAATAAAATAATTCCGTTGTCATAATTTTCCTTTCGTGTTGATATAAAATAGTTTTCTGAAAATAAATTAGTATCTATACTCAATGTTTCAACTATTAAAAGTGTATTATGAATAAATATGAATTAAGAAAGCTCTACGGGCCTGCAACAAAAAAAGCTGCTAAAAAAATAATGGAAGGTTTGGATAGTCATAGTATAAACTTTATTCGAGAATCTAGCTTTTTGGTTATCGGCACTTTTGACGGTGAAAACATTGACCTCTCCCCCAAAGGAGATCCAAAAGGTTTTGTGAAAGTTGTTTCAAAAGAAAGGATAGAAATAGCCGATAGACCAGGTAATAACCGCATTGATGGTTTGTTGAATATAATAGATAATCCTTTTGTTTCGTTGATATTTTTTATTCCAAATGTGTCTGAGACTTTGAGAGTTCAGGGCCATGCACAAGTTAGTTGTGACCCAAAAGTTCTAGAAAACCACCAGCTAAAATCAAATATTCCAAAAACAGTTACGATTGTTGAGCCCACAAAAGTATTTTTGCATTGTGGTAAAGCACTGTTGCGCTCTGGTCTTTGGAAGCCTGACCAGTGGCCAAAGACTAGACCTATTCCCACTTTATACGAGATGATTGAAGATCAGACCGGCATAAATTGCGAGATCAAGAATGAGCATGACATTATAGACAAGTATAAAAGTGAATTATATAAAAATTAAGCGATAGTTTTGTAAAGGAATTTATAGTTTAAAATGAAGACATTTATAAAAACAGATTGTGGTCTTGAAAAGTATCAATTATTAAAATCTCAAAAGGGACTATTTTCTAAAATACGCTTTTATTGGTTTGTTGCTATTGCCTCTCTTCGAGATTCAGTTATAAAAAAATAGTCTTTCGTTTTGGAAAATTAAGTAAAATAAGATTATTTTTTTGAAGAGGTATTTAGCTCAGAACAGTATTGGCAATTTTATAAATTAAAATATATATATACTCAAAGTAGAAAAATTTTTGGGGGGGTAAAATGTCGATCTCAGGGCATATGTTGATAGCCGATATAAGCGGTTATACAGAGTTTGTAAGGCTTCATAATTTAAAAAACAAACCAGTCTTTGGTAAATTTATGGCTGCTAACTTTGAGTCACATGCAACCACCATAATATCTGATCTTCTCGAAACGGTTATTGACAATATTGAACCTACCATGAAGTTAAATAAGCTTGAAGGTGACGCTGCTTTCTTTTTCTCTGAAGATAATAAAGAAAAAGGCCAGGAAGATAGCATTATTTCTTCAATGGAAAAGGCAAATGATGCGTTCATGAAGAGAGTATCAGAATTGCTTTTTTTACAAGCGTGTGGCTGTGAGCCATGTACCCAATCTAAGAATTTGAGGCTAAAGATAGTTGCTCACAAAGGTACCTTTAGTTTAAACAAAATACGAAATTTTGAAGAGCTGTCGGGTGAGGATGTTATATTAACTCATAGAATGCTCAAAAACGATATTAACAGTAATGAGTACTGGTTAGTAACTGAAAGTTTTCATAAGAACCTTAATAAAGAAAATAAAAGCAGATTTTCAAAGGTTACTCAAAACTTGGAAAGCTTTGATTTAGTCAAACTAAACCTTGCTAAGTTTGACTCTGAAGAGCCAAAAAACGAGAAAGTGGAGAGCCGGTCTCGGATACGAAATTGGCTAATACAAGCAGGCTATTTTGGGTCGGCAATGCTCCGAAAAAGGTCATGAAAAAAAATTAACTGAAAACAATCAGCTATTTTTCTAATTTATAAATCAACTAAATGATCTTTCACGGCTTTTTCGTTCCACTCAAGACCCGTTCCAGGAACATTGGGTATTTCTAATGAACCATTATTAAGAGTGAAGGGTGTTTCTAAAATTTCATTTGCCCAGTCTTGCCACTCTAGCCAGTGAGCAGTTTGAGAAACACGCATTACGTGAGCACCAACTTCAGGATAAAGATGAGTTGATATTGGAATTCCGGCTTCGGTTGCTATGGCAGCAGCTCTTAACCAACCTGATACTCCACCAATTCTCATAAAGTCGGGCATAACCAAATCAGAAGCTTTTTTCTGTATTGACTTATAAAGTTCTCTTGGACCATAGAAATTTTCTCCAATTTGGACGGGGGTCTTTAATTCTTTTGTAAGCTGAGCAAATCCATCTAAATTGTCATAAACAATTGGCTCCTCAATCCAGGTAAGACCCAAATCATCAATCATGTGACATCTAGTTATTGCTTCATCGAGAGTTAGGCTCTGATTGAAATCAACCATTATTTTTATATTGTCGCCAACTGCTTTTTTTACAATCTCAACAGCAGACAAATCCTCATTTACATTGTCCCGACCTAAACGAAGTTTTAAGGCTTTAAAATCTCCTTCTTTAATAAGAGCTTTTGCTTCTTCTCCAAGCAGTTCTGGTTTTTGTAACCAAAGGCCATTGCTATTATAAGCCTTTACTGGTCCGACAGAACCGCCCAGCAAACTGCAAAGAGGTAATTCTGCTGCCTTAGCCAAAGCATCCCACACTGCCATATCTAGACCCGATACCGCAATTAGAGTAAGACCCTCATATCCTACAAAGTGAAGAGACTTTCTAGCCTTCTCAAACATATTGATTGGAGCTAATTCTTCATTTTCAAATAATTGATTAAAATCATTTAGGGCCGGCAAAAGATAGGCCATGGATTTTATAATATATGGCTCTAAATAACTTTTCCCTACTATTCCCTCTTTAGTATGTAAGTCAATTAGAATGAGAGGCCATTCTTTCATGGTAGCAATTTTAGCAACAACTGGTCTGTTTAGCTTTACAACAACTGGTCTGGCTACAATTTTCTCAAATGTTAAGCGTTCTAATCCCATTGATTAAATCTCCAGTAAAACAATACAGCAAGATGTGGTAAACTTTGCTTCCATCATAATATTTCTTTATTAAAAATCTTTATCACTTAACCTTATATTTTACTTCGAAGTGTTTTTCAATTTGCGATTTTTATTTTGAATGTAGTATATTATGCGAATGTATAGTGACTATCCGAGTATTGTATTTTATATATTGTTGCTCCTTATGCTCTCGGGCGGCATAATTTTTATTGCAAGGAAAAGTCCTCAAAAATTTGTTTTCCAAATGGTTATTTGGGCTGGAATATTTTTAGTTGTTTTTGTGATTATAGGTTTTTTTACCCACTCCTTCGCTGATCATTCTGACTCAAAAAAAATAAGTGTTTCTGACATTACTCTTATCGAAGAATGTCTAGACTCTTTTTATCAAGGTCGCCCTAGAAACTATCCCCCAAAAACATATATTTACAAAAACGAAAAACTGCGTGGAATGGAATTAGTTTGCTATCAAAAAATTATAACTGATAACTGATTTATATAACGTTTTCATAATCACCAGTTACTCTTCCTCTTATGGTTGATATATGTTCTCTGCCCCAAAATATCTCATCTTCATACACATAAGTAGGGACGCCAAAAATTCCCCTGTCCAACGCCTTTCCCATAATTTTATCCAAAGATTCTTTTCCATTCTTTTTATTCCAACTTAGAAACGCCTTATAGTCCAAATTAAATTCTTTAAGGATCATTTCCATTGTTTCTTCTTTTTCAACATTTAACTCTCTTTTCCAAAACCGCTCAAAAACATACTGAATAAGGGGTACTAACACACTTTTTGCATGTTCTTTTACCCAAATAATCAAATGAGATACCAACTTGGTGTCCCATATCTTTTGAGTCCCCAAAATTGTTTTGCCAGTCAAATTAGCTAATCTTCTACAATCCATATAAGAATATTTAACTCTACGCCACTGATGCGCTGAACGGTTTTCCTCAATTACTTTTCCACTATTGTCGACTTTCGCGCTGCCTAAATAGTCTGCAATATCTAAAATATATGGAAAAAAGTTTATTTCTAAATCCAGTTCTGCGAATGTGTTTAAAGATGGCTCTAAAGCTAAGAAAGCATAGGGGCTTTTAATATCAATATAGAAGTCAACAAATCCCGTAGCCATGTTCAGTCTTTTCAATAGTTATTTTTCAAAGATAACATAGGATCCCTGAAAGCAAAAATAATTACAATTTTTGACTTTATGGTAAAAAATAAAAACTATAGTTTTAAGAGCTTAGATGTTTTTAAACATCAGTCAGCTTTTGCATATGTTTTGGCAGCTGTTGAATTAAATTCAAAAGCGATGCAGGGCTCATCTCCTACACACCAGCCGTTGTGACCAGGTTCAATAATATACACGTCTCCGGGACCAAAAACTTGCTCTGTTCCATCATTATGCTTCGCAGCCATTTGCCCAGATATAACTGTGCCAACATGTCTCGCTTGGCAACTTTCACCTCCCACCATTGGTTTTACACAAGACTCCCAGCTCCAACCTGGTTGAATTTCTAATTTGGCAGCTGCCACGCCATCCAAATCACATACAGATACTTTCGCTTTGTCGGGAGTTCTAACCTCATCTGGATTATCAAATGATTTTTTTACTATTGATGCCATAGCAGTTTCCTTTTTGTTAGTTCAAATTATATACTAATATTGTAGTTTGTAATCTAACAGAAAAAGGGGGTGTTACACTATTACATGCTGATAAGATTTCAAAACTTGAAATTTTAGGGAAATAGTGTAATTTACTTCACTGATTTGAATTAGAGTATTTGGACATTGGAAACAAAAAGTAAAAATAGTTTTACGGAAGATATGACCCCGGCCTTTTCATTTGGCCTTCCTTTTATATTTGTGCCCTTAATGATCATTGCCTGGATTTTTGGTGGTTGGACAATTTTGGCTGTTCCAATTTTCGGTTATGTTATCATCACAATTTTTGATTTTCTTATTGGAACAAAAATGATAGCGCCAAAATTCAAGCCTGATGAGGACAACAAAAAATACAAGATAATTCTTTTTGCATGGCCTCCAATTCAATTGTTTTTAATATTTGGGAGTCTGGTTGCGATCTTCTCCTTTGAACATCTTAGTTTTATAGAGGCAATAGGTCTTATGCTTGTTCAGGGATTAATAACTGGAGCAGTAGGAATAGTTTTTGCCCATGAGCTAATGCATCAGAAAACCCGTTTTGAAAGATTTCTCTCTGATCTCCTAATGGGTATGGCTATTTATGGACATTTTAGGACAGAGCATGTTCTTGTTCACCATCGACATGTAGGTACCGAGAAGGATGCTGTTACAGCCCGATTTGGAGAGGGTTTTTATAAATTCTTTACACGTATTGTTCCACAATGTTTTTTCTCGGCTTGGGAAACAGAAAAAGAAATGCTAACCAAAAAGGAAAGGCCCTTTTGGGACTTTCTAAACCCTTTCTATATATATTTTGGGTTATCAATTCTTTTTTTGATTAGTTCATTTATAGTTGGTGGCTTTTTAGGAGTCCTTTGTTTCTTTATTCAAGCGTTTATAGCAGTCCTTCACTTAGAGGTTGTAAATTATATTGAGCATTATGGCTTGGTTAGACAGAAGTTAGAAAATGGTAAATTTGAGCCCACTAAGCCCCATCACAGTTGGAACGCAAATCACCACGCCAGCAACTTACTTTTAATTAACTTGCAAAAACATTCTGATCACCACGCACGCCCAAATAAGACGTATGAGTCTTTACAGTCTTATGACGAAAATGATGCACCTCAACTGCCGTTTGGTTATCCGTTAATGGTTCTGATTAGCTTGATACCCGGTCTTTGGAGAAAAGTTATGGATCCAAAAGTTATAGAATGGCGTAAAAAATTCTATCCCGATTTAACAGATTGGGGCAAAACTTAAAATTAATTTTTTAGCTTCCTGGAGGCGCATAAGAGCTAGCAACTCTCTTTGCTGTTTCTAAAGCGCCATCTATATTGATTTCACTCAGTGTCACTAAGTCTTTAATTGCACCACTAGCGTTAACAGCTATTGCGGCACCTAAAGCTACCTCTTCTGATGGTACTTCAAAAATAACCAGAACATCATATTCTCCTCGCGTAAACATAAAGTCAGTTAATTTTGCACCAGCACTCTCGCAAACCTTTTCCATTACCGCTTTTCTTTCCTGGAAACTGCTTCCGATCATTCCTTTCCACGCATCAGTATTATATTTCGCCAACGCTACAACTTTCATTCTATTCTCCTTCTTAATTCATATAGTGAAATTTTTATGAATATAGTCTAAAACTTAAGAAAAAAATATTAAAGAAGAAAACAAAAAATAACTCGCCATGAACTTTAAAATTTGGGCTGTCTAAATCACAATATGGGTGATTAACGATTGAGTTTTTTGTAGATTTTAATTTTAAAAACTCTACAATTTCCAAAGCTACAAAGTTTTTTAAAAAGGGGGAAGCATCATGGAGCCTATTAAATTTAAGGGACAAGCCGGTGAGTATTTTGGTATCTGGATTGTAAACCTTTTACTTACTGTCATAACAATTGGTATATACGGTGCCTGGGCAAAGGTTAGAACAAAAAAGTATTTCTCTAGTAATACGGAAATTGATGGACACTCTTTTGGTTATCATGCAACGGGCTGGCAAATTCTGAAAGGAAGAATTTTAGTTGCTTTAGTTTCATTAGTATTCTTTCTCGGTGTGGCTTTTACGTCTCAAGCCGGTGAACTGGTTTCGGGAATTTATATCATTTTTGTATTTATTCTAGCTATTCTAGCTCTTCCCTGGATTGTTAACAATGCCTTGAAATTTTCTGCAAGAATGACCTCTTACAGAAATATTCGATTGAACTGGCGGGGAACTTATGGTCAGACACTTTTCATTTATTATATAACACCACTATTAAGCATTATTTCCCTAGGACTGCTAATTCCCTTAGTTACAAAATATTATTTTAATTACTACGCAAGAGGTCACTATTATGGAACTTCTGGATTTCGAACTGAAGCCTCCACTAATGACTTTTTTAGAGGAGCTATTCGCTCTGGCCTTCTTCCCTCTTTAGTCCCCTTGTACCTTTTAATAATTTATATGGTTGTTATTAGGTGGGAAGTAGTAAGTCATATTGCATATTATCCTGAACAACTTGCGTGGAGAATAGCAAATGAGTTAGGGGGACTATCTTTTCTGATACCAGTTTTTATTATCTCGGCAGTTTTCACTAACTTCATCTTCAGAATTATATCACGAAATATACTTTTAAATAGTTTGGCCTTAGCTAATAAGGAGGATAAAGAGATCTCCGTAAAGTTTGGCTCTGATTTGAACCCTTTTAGGTATTTATGGATTATCATATCGAATTCATTTGTTGCCGCGATTACCCTTGGTTTAATGATACCTTGGACACAAATAAGGCTTTATAGATATCTATGCGTTTCAACAAAAACTGAAATAACTGGAGACATGGATAAATTTCTAGATTCTGAGAAATCTAGGCTATCAGCCTTTGGTGAGGAATACGCAGAAATGGAAGGTATTGAAGCCGGAATCTAAATTTAAGCTGCTTGGTCAGTACATGGAAAAAAATTCCTCCCGATCAAATCGGGTAGAGTTTGTTTTTAATGATGGAATTTTATCTGTATTTGAAAATGATAAATGTCTAGATGAGGGGCTTGTCATTGAGTCTATACAAGGAAAGAGGAATATTTATCTAGACAATGGATGTTTATTTGTGTCTGATCTCGATCTTTCTGAAAGACAGTCAAAATTATTGCTTCCCAAAAGTGAATTCAATATTAGGTGGCTTGAGAAGCTGACGATTAAAAAATTCTTTCTGTATGTATTTTCTCTATTCGCTTTATTAGCAATTTATAGATACGCATTTATACTGGCGACATCTATCCTAGTAATGTATTTCCCATTGGACTGGGAAAAAAAATTGGGGCAATCTACCTACAATAACCTTAAAATCAGCTTACTTAAAGACACGATGATTCAACAGGAACGTAGAGAAAAAATTACGCTCAAAGCACAAGATTTAATCAATGTAAGCAATCTAGATGAAACCCCTCAAATCATGTTTCACGAATCAAAGACACTGGGGGCCAATGCATTGGCCCTTCCGGGGGGTCCAATTATCATAACAGATGATCTGGTGAAACTGTTAGAGTCTGATCCCCTTATATTATCGATAATTGCTCATGAAATCGTTCACATTCAAGAGCGTCATTCTCTTGAGCAAATAGTGCAAATAGTTGGGGTATCTTCTTTTGCTTGGTTACTTTTTGGTGCTGAAGAGGCCATTATTGAGGAGGTTTTGTATATAGCTGTTAATTTGTGGTCTCTTAAGAAAAGCAGAGATTTTGAGAGAGAAGCAGATCTGAAGGCCATAGAGATATTAAGAAAAGCCGGAATTCCTGAGAATAGTCTCTTAAAAGCTATGAAAAAGCTTTCAAATTATTCTTGTAGCAAAAAAAGGGGAGATAAGTCTCTTTGTTTAAAAGATACTGGATCAGGTTGGCTGTCAACTCATCCGTCGGATTCAGAGAGATTAGATTATATATCCGAGAATATTGCTAAAGAACCCAGTCAATAGGGGTCATGTTCTTTTCTGAAAGGTAGCTATTTGCATTTGAAAAAGGTTTTGAACCAAAAAAACCGTTGTTAGCGGAGAATGGTGATGGGTGTGCACTTTCAATAATTAGGTTATTTTGTTTATCAAGGAATTGCCCTTTCTCCTGGGCTTTTCTTCCCCAGAGAATATAGACTATGTTAACCTTTTCTTTATTTAAAGTTTCTAATACTTTATCCGTAAAGGTTTCCCAGCCTTTGCCTTGGTGTGATGCAGGTTTACTTCGCTCTACCGTTAAGGAACTATTTAATAGTAAAACTCCTTGTCTGGCCCATTTCTCTAAGTTTCCGGTGTTAGGGCGTTTAATATCAAGATCAGTCTTTAGCTCTTTAAATATGTTTTCTAAGGAAGGGGGTGGCTGTACACCTTCTTTAACAGAAAAGCTCAGACCGTGGGCTTGTCCTCTACCATGATATGGATCTTGTCCCAGAATAACTACCTTTACCTTCTCGAAGGGAGTAAATTCAAATCCATTAAATATCTCACTACCCGGAGGGAATATTTCTTTTCCATTTTTCTTTTCTTCTCTGAGGAATTTACTTAATTCTTTCATATAAGGCTTTTCAAATTCCTCGATCAACCGAACTTTCCAACTCTCTTCTATTTTTATTTCTGACAAAGCTTAGTCCTTTCTGGAAAATAATAACCTATGTGTAAATTGAAAAATAGTTTATCATAATTATTGGCAATCATAAGGGTCTCGAATAGATGATCGATAAGGAGCTTGCAAATAAAATTAATTCTGAAGTGGATCGGCTTTTTGATGATCAGATTAAGTTTACACAGGAGCTCACACGATTTCCTTCATTGAGAGGTCAGGAACATACTGCTCAAGATTTTTTATTTGATGAATTAACGAAGCGCGATTACGCGGTGGATAGATGGACTGTGAATGTAGATGATATAAAAGATCATCCAGGGTTTTCTCCGGTTAAAGTTGATTACTCAAATGCTATCAATGTTGTTGCAACACATAGACCAAGGAGTGAAACTGGAAAGTCTCTTATTTTAAATGGTCACATAGATGTGGTGCCTGAAGGTCCCTACGGGATGTGGTCTCGTAATCCTTTTGACCCATTGGTTGAAGGGGATTGGATGTATGGAAGGGGTTCAGCAGACATGAAGGCTGGTATAGTGGCTAATATTTTTGCTTTGGATGCTCTAAAGAGTTTAGGTTATCAACCAGCTGCGAGGGTGCACGTGCAATCTGTTGTAGAAGAAGAGTGTACAGGTAATGGAGCTTTGGCATGTTTAGTTCGGGGCTACAATGCTGATGCCGCTATAATACCAGAACCAGTGGATGACAAGCTGGTAAGGGGTAATATGGGCGTTTTATGGTTTAAGGTAAAAGTTAAAGGGCTTCCTGTTCATGTTAGGGATGCTGGCTCGGGGCAAAATGCTATAGAGGCGTGCTTTCCATTGATGAAGGCTTTGAGAGAGTTAGAAGAAAATTGGAATTCACAAAAATCAGCATTTAAATATTATGATAAAACAGAGCACCCAGTAAATTTTAATGTTGGAAAAATAAAAGGGGGAGACTGGGCGTCTTCAGTTCCCTCTTGGTGCGATTTTGATTGTAGGATATCAATCTTTCCAGATTGGGATCCCAAAGAAAAATCCTTGGAAATAGAGAACTGTATCAGAGAAGCATCGAGAAAGCATTCTTACTTATCTAATAATCCCCCAGAAATAGAATGGAATGGTTTTTTTGCGAAAGGATATGTTTTAGAGGAAGGCTCAGAGGCAGAGAAAGTTTTGGGTGAGGCGCATTTTGTTGCATATGAAGGAGAAATGAAGAGCTTTATCAGTCCTGCTTATTTGGATGCCAGAGTTTTTATGGTGTATGGGGATTGTCCTTGCCTTGTTTATGGTCCCTATTCTCAAAATATTCACGGGTTTGATGAAAGAGTAAGTCTAAGCTCGGTTAAAAGAATAACAAAAGCTATCGCTTTATTTATTGCTGATTGGTGTAAATTAGAAAAAATATAAAGAGGTTTAATCCGGCTTCATTCCAGTAGATACAGCTTTTCCATTTATTACTAGTTTGGGCTCTTTCCCAACGCCTATTAATTCTGGTCTAGAAGAAAGATACTCGGATACGCCTTTCAAATTTTCCAGCGCATTCATGAACATTTTTACAGAAGAAAAATCATCAAAAATTGTATTATCCAAAACTCTAATTAATGAAAATTGATGATAAGTGCCAAAGTCACAATAAAAAGGTAATTTTCCAAAAAAGAATGGGCCAGATTGATCATTTTCCAAAAATTTGTTGAAATAAAACAATCTGGGTTCAAAATCATCTAATATTGACTTTTTAAAATTTTCATAATCCTCTCCAACTCTAAAATTAATCGTTGCATTCAGAGGTTGGAACAATTCCTGGCTAGATTCAAAAATGGCATCCGCGATACCCCTGTCTTCCAAGTGTTCAGGCATCGTTTTGGCCAGTGTTGCTGTATAGCGCATTATTGACCCACTTTGCCATACTCTTTTGCTGTCATTTATCACCAGTAATGGAAGTTGGCCAAAACCTACTTCCTTTTTGATTTCAGGCCACGACTTATCAAAATAGTCCCAAGGAAAATGATAGTTATAGGGAATGTTTCCATAGCATAACTGCATCTGAATTGCTTCAGTGAATGCTCTCATTTTAAAGTAAATAAGATCAAGTTTAGGTAATGTAGAGCTCATAAGTTTTCCATTTTTATGAATTGAGTTTGTAATTTAGACTATTAAGAATATTAATTCTGTTAGATTATCTCTTTTAATGTCAAGATAATATATTTTAGATTTACCTTATGAAAGGTTTTTAGATTGTTTCCCTTATTTATTCTTTCGATTATTGAGGCTTTTTTTCTTGGGATGGGAATTTTTCTACCCTTTGCTTATATTCAAGAATTTTGGCTGTTTAAGTCTGAGTTTTCAGTTTTCACCTTGACGGTAACATTAATCGAAAGTAAGAATTTTTTATTGGGTTTATCTATTATGATTTTTGGGCTGTTAATACCTGTAGTTCGACTAATATCTAATAATTTCCCTGTAGGGTTCCTTAAAAAAATTAACCTTCATAGAATAGCGATGTTAGATATATTTCTTGTTAGTTTTCTTGTTTTTTCTTCACAGTCTTCTTACTTTTTTGAAATCACTCTTTTAAGTGGGTTTTATTTTTTAGCTATCGCTGCGTTGACAAGCTACTTAAATTTCTGGCTTAGATCATTATCAAAGAGTGAAATATTGTGACCGAGATTTTCTCTGAAACAATAACTTTAATTGATCAGTCTGTATTAATCGATTGGCATCCCAAAGCGGCGGAAAAGATTAATAGTCAAAAGAAGAAAAAACTTTTTTACAAGAGCTTGGAGCAGAGAGTTTTTAAAAATACCGAAAAATCAAGCTTCCAGTTAGTGTCTTATGATGACGATCTATTTGTGTGCAAGGTTTCTTTACTAAAAAAGAATATGGTTTCGAACATAGTAATAGACTTGCTAGATACCAGCCAGTCAAACGGTGTGGGAATAAATGCGCGGACAAGAAATATTTATCTGTATGGGGCATCCGGAACTATTTTTGAACCAAATATCAACGAGTTTTTTGGAGATTTTTTAATTGATGGGAGGGAAGATAGCTTTAGTTAGTATAAAATATATACTAACATATTTTATATTAATAATTTAAGAGGTTTTGTTCCCAAACTAATCTTTACTGGTAGTTCTCCTAAGTATTCTCCATCACCAGATACAATTGTACTCCATTTATTGGTGGAATTTGTATCGATCTGAAAACTTTTTGTATGAGTATTGGAAACTGACGGATGTTTAATATGGGATCCAGAAAAAACCTTAAGTAGTAATTTGACGGCGCTCAATCTGTTTAGTCCATTAGCAAACAAAAGATTCAACTCATTCTTCTTTTTGTTTGCATCCGGGGCTATAAACATTCCCCCCCCGGTGTAAGGGGAGGCTGCTCCAGCCAAAATTAATGCTTCTTGTTTTTTTGTTTTACCATTTACGGTGAGTGAATAGCAGTGGTTTTTAAGGTTTATGAAACAGATCAAAGCAGACAGCGCATATAGCAAACTACCTTTAAGTAGTGGAATTTTTGTTGCCCGATAGGCAGCCTCGCTCAATAAACCCACTCCTGCACAAGTTAAAGCTATTTTTTTACTATTTGAAAATTGAAGATTTAAATATCTGCAATTAGAAACCTTATCCCCCTTAAGATTTTTGATCGCCTTCTTCATTGAATTAATACCTAGCGATCTTGCAAAATCATTCCCTCTTCCGAATGGCAATATTCCAATGATACTAGACGTCTCTATTGCTTGCTGTGCAATTAAATTAATCATTCCATCACCCCCACACGCTATCACTAAAGCTTTTCTTTTCATGTAGTATCGAGCCAGGGATGATGATTCCTCACTAGTTTTAGTGAAGATAATGTCAGGCTTTTTATTGGAATGTATTTTGGAAATAACTTTCTTTTTTTGTTTAATAGAAAGTTTCCCCGCCTTTGGGTTTACTAAAAAAACAACTTTCTCCTGGTTTACCTTTTCCAATTTAACCATTTTTATGTAGCAGGGGCTTGATCATAAACAAGGCGCTCTTTTATTGGAAGATGAATTAATGCCGCAAATACTGCTAGCCCTGCATCTAATAACCAAACAATTGTATAATCACCATTGAGGTCATAAAAATACCCACCTAGATAAGCTCCAAGAAAACCCCCTATTTGATGAGAGAAAAGTGCAAAACCAAAAAGTGTTGCCAGAAATTTAGCACCAAACATTTTACCAATTAATCCGGCTGTTGCAGGGATCACTGAAAAATAGGTAAAACCAAGAGCAACAGAAAATAAAAGAACTGACACAACGTCCTTTGGGGAAATCAAAAACAATAAAACGATTATACATCTAGCAAAATAAATGTATGAGAGAAAAAACTTCATACTGTAGCGTGATATATACCAGCCAGCAAAAAGACTTCCCACAATGTTAAAAAGGCCTATCAAACCCAATGACCAACCAGATACAGTGGGAGGCAATCCGCAAACAGCAATTACTCCCGGCATATGAGTACCTATAAACCAAACGTGAAAGCCGCAGACAAAAAAGCCTGATACCAAATAAATGTAACTCGGCGTTTTAAAAGCCAAAGATAAAGTGTCAAAAAGATTGAAATTCGTTTTCTGCTCTGGAACAGCTTCAATTTCTCTGGTTCTAAGAATAAATGAGAACGGGAGAATCAAAATAAACGTCAGACATAGAACATATATAAATGTGATCCATCCAAAATTAACAATAACTAAACCCGCTATAGGAGCGATAATTAGTTGTCCAAATGACTGGCCAGCATTTACAATACCAAAAGCCATTCCCGACCTTTCAGTTGGAACCAATTTGTTAACTGATGCTAAGATAATTGGTAATCCCGCTAAACCTGTTCCTGCAGCAGAAACTATTCCGAGAGCAATAGATAGACTAATAGGATTAGTTGAAAGGGGTATGAAAATACATCCAATAAATGACAAAAGAATACCTATGGAGAGAGTTTTCCCTGAGCCAAATTTATCGGCAATCATTCCAGCAAATGGAGATATAAATCCCATAATCAGTTGACCGAGGGCAAAAGCAAAGCTTATTTGAAGATAATCTAGAGTATCAGCCTCGTTAATTCCTTGAATTGTAAGAGAAAGAGAGTTCCTACCTCCAAAAATTACGGCGATAATGAGTGATGCAGCAACCACTACTAAAAAAAAGCTTGATGATCGGTCCTTAATAAAACATTCTCCAAAATGTGGGTGATATAGATATTTATTAAAAATATATCAGAATAATTAAAAAACAATACTGGATAGTTTTTAATTACTTTCGAAAATATAGAAATAACCTCTGTTAAATATTTATTCTTAAATTAGAATTAAAAATAGAAATCAGGAGAAAATATGAGTCGGCACAAGGATGAGGATCGTCTTAGAGAGGAATGTGGCGTTTTTGGTATTTACGGGCATGAAGATGCTGCTCCGATTACCACACTTGGTCTTCATGCTCTTCAGCATAGAGGGCAAGAATCGGCTGGCATTGTAACCTTTGATAAAAATCACTTTCACGCAGAACGACGGATTGGCCTAGTAAGCGAACATTTCACTAAACAAAGCGTAATGGGTCGACTAATTGGTAACTCGGCTATCGGGCATGTTCGATATTCTACAACAGGGGGAACAGTGTTACGGAATGTTCAGCCATTATTTGCTGATCTTACCTTAGGTGGTTTTGCTATTGCTCATAATGGAAACCTCACTAACGGACTCACTCTTAGACACGAGCTAAAAAAAGAAGGTGCGATTTTCCAATCAACTTCGGACACGGAAACAATTTTGCAATTGGTCGCGAGATCAAAGAAAGGAAACACTATTTCACGCTTCATAGATGCACTTTCTCAAATAGAAGGTGCTTATGCGTTGGTAGCATTAACAAATAAAAAGTTAATTGGTGTTAGAGATCCTTTAGGCATCAGGCCCTTGGTATTGGGGCAATTAGATGGGAAGTATATTCTTACCTCAGAAACCTGTGCTCTAGATATTATAGGGGCTAAGTTTGTAAGGGAAGTTGAGAATGGTGAGATTGTTGTTATTACTGACAATACAATAGAGAGCATAAAACCGTTTCCCGTTGTTAAAGCTCGACCATGTATATTTGAATATATATATTTCTCTAGACCAGATAGTATTGTAGGCGGCTTAAGTGTTTATCAATGTCGTAAGGCCTTTGGGAAGGAGTTAGCGAAAGAATCTTTCATTCAGGCTGACATGGTCATACCTGTTCCTGATAGTGGGGTGCCTGCTGCTATTGGGTACGCTGAACAATCTGAAATTGCATTTGAAACAGGAATAATTCGTAATCACTATGTTGGTAGAACCTTTATTGAACCGCAGCAGTCTATTAGAGCCTTTTCCGTGAAGCTTAAGCATAATGCAAATAAAATTCTTGTAGATGGGAAGAAAGTTATTTTGATAGATGACTCTTTGGTTAGAGGCACGACGTCAATTAAAATTGTTAGAATGATGAGAGATGCGGGGGCAAAGGAAGTTCATATGAGGATAGCAGCACCTCCTATTAAGTATCCTGATTATTATGGAATAGATACCCCGGTAAAAGAGAATCTATTGGCTGCAAACCATTCTCTTACTGAAATTAAAGATTTCTTAGATGTGGACAGCATAGCATTCTTAAGTATAGACGGTTTGTACCGAGCTATGGGCCACAAGAATGGAAGAGACCCTGGAAACCCAATTTACACTGACCACTGTTTTACAGGAGATTATCCTACAAAACTAAAAGATCAGAGTAGTGAAGATAATATTCGCCAATTATCTCTTTTATTTGAGACAGAGAAAGAATAATTCAAAAAATATGATGACTTCTCTTTCCGATCGATCCAATTATAAGACATTAAATGATTATACTTATTTAAATCAGGCATCTCTTGGTTTAGTCCCGGAAACAGCTGTCGGAGCAATGCATTGTTTTTTGGACAATGTTGCTAGACATGGAAACGCCTTAATGTCAGATCAGGAAGAGTTAGATTTCTTAGAGCCAATAAGAAGTAACGGAGCAAAGTTACTGAATGCAAGTCCAGACAATATATGTATTAGCTCTAGTGCTAGCGAAATTCTTAGCCAGGTCCCTTTTATTTTTCAATTTCCTAAAAAAAATAAAGTAGTCTTAGTTTCTACAGATTTTCCATCTCTTACTCGTCCTTGGTTAGCTTTAAAAAAAATGAATAACAATTTCATTACAAAGTTTGTTGATGATACAAGTAGCTCTAACCTTACCGAAAATCTTATTAACGAAATAGACTCACAAACTGCGATGATTTGTGTCAGTTATGTTCAATTTTCTACTGGAACCAAAGTAGATATAAAACGCTTGAGGCAAGCTACCAATGCAGCTGGCGTTCTATTAGTTCTGGATATAACTCAGGCAGCTGGAGCAATCCCAATAGATATAATAAACATTAAACCGGACATGGTGGTAAGTAGTGGCTATAAATGGTTAGGAGGGCATGGAGGAATAGCCTTAGGCTATTTTTCAGATACTCTTTTAGAAAGCCAACCTCGTGCTACAGGTTGGATGAGCACTCAAAATCCTTTTGAAACTAGCGCTATGGAATTAGATTTTCCAAAAAATGCTCGAAAATACACCCAATCAACGATGTCATATTTAACAGTAAAAGGGCTGGAATTAAGTGTTGGCGAATTAATTGAATTAAACCCTTCAAGAATTGAAAAGCATTCCCTAAGTCTGTCTAGCTATCTTCTAAAGACCATCAAGGGGACAAAATGGAACGCTTTTCGTGAAATAGATTCCCCGGAAAGATCTCCAAATATTTTGTCGCTTTTTAATCAAAAAATTGATAGCAAAAAATTGTCTCATGAGTTAAAGGAAAAAAATATTGTATGTAGTTTAAGAAATGGGCGATTGAGAGTTTCTATTGCCCATTACAATACACAAGAAGATATAGATCTCCTCTTAGCAGTACTTTTGTAAAGATTAAAGTTAACTTCAGTTAGGCACTATTTAAATGGTTTGAGTTAACCACTGTAAAGGTAATATCATTGGGTAGGTCTGCACTTTTAACAGTTCTTGTCGGTCCAAAAGAGGAAACACATCGATCTATAACTCGACTTGGTTCCGCAAAATAAATGTTGTTATCTGACACTCTTTGTTGGTTAGACACTTGAAGATTAAAAATCATAGCCTCTGAAGTAAATTTCCAGCATTCACTAAGGCATTTGAAGAAATATTCTTCCCATTCCAAAACGTCTCTGGTCATTGATAAATTATAAGTACCTGACATTATGGTAAACATGGATAAGTTATTTGGATTTTTGCCTAAGGAAAAACTAATATTTGGATGGGAAAATCTTTTATTACACTGTTCTATTAATATTGGACTGATATCTAATCCCTGATAATTATAGTTATCAATCTCATTAATAGAAATTAAATAATCGGCCATAGCCCCATACCCACAGCCAATGTCGGCAAGTTTTATTTGATGTGAGTTATTGGAAATCTTTCGAATTTCTTTAAGGATAATTTCAAATCTTTTATATTGTCTCTTTTTTGAAACCCAAAAACTTCCTTTCGGTGTTGCCCCAAACTTTTTGTATCTCTTGGTATATGCATCGATGATATTTTTATCAATACTCAAGTCGCTTTCTCTCTTTTTTATGTATAAAGTTATAAAAAGGAAATATTTTTTTAACTATAAAAAATTTATTTAACAGTTTAATTCTTTAAAATTAAAACAAATTTAAAAACGGAAAGAAAAATGAGATCAATAGTTTATTCTAAATTTGGACCCGCAAAAGAAGTCCTTGAGCTGAAAGACGTTCCGATTCCTACTCCAGCTAAAGGAGAGGTCTTAGTAGAAATTAGATTTTCAGGGGCAAATCCATCAGATGCTAAATCAAGAGCTGGTAGCAGACCAGGCGTTACGAAGCCTCAGTTTGATCAAATTATACCTAATTCTGATGGATCGGGAATAATTACCTCTGTTGGTCCAGGAGTAGATAAAGAGAGAGTGGGGCAGCGAGTCTGGATCTGGAACGGCCAATGGCAGAGACCAAATGGTACTGCTGCTGAGTATATATCTTTGCCAAGTGAGCAAGCTGTGTTAATGCCAGATAATATGTCTTTCGAAACAGGGGCTTGTCTTGGAATCCCTGGATTAACCGCCGCATATTGCACATTGGGTGACGGAACATTGAAAGGTAAAACTGTATTTATATCTGGTGGAGCAGGTGCTGTTGGCCACAACTGTATTCAATTAGCCAAATGGGTTGGAGCAAAAATTATAGCGACCGGTTCGGAGGCTCGGTTCGATCATATTTCAAATGCTGGAGCGGATCATATTCTAGATTATCGCGACCCTGACTTAGTAAAGAAAGTCTTAGAGCTTTCACCTAGCGGCGTTGATAGAGCCATAGAGGTAGAGTTTGGAGAAAATGTTAATCTTCTACACCAGATAACAAAAGCTAATGGATCAATATCGCTTTTTGGTGGAGCAAAAAATATGAATCCCGTTTTCCCTTTTGGGCCATATTTATTTAAGGCTTTAAAAATAAATATTGCCTTAATTTATATTCTTCCTGAAGAAGATAAAAAACTAGCTATACGGTACCTGCATGACGCACACGCAGATGGGGCTCTTAATACAGCAGTTGGAAAAATCTTCAAATTAGAGGATTGCGCTGATGCTCATGATGCAACCTTGGAGCCAGGTAGAACTGGAAGCGTTTTGATAAAGGTAAAAGATTAAGTATTTTAGTTGTTTTAAATTTTACTAAAAATAGGGGAGAGGAAATAAGTCTTCTCTCCCCCAAAAAAATCAATTAGTCAGATGAGGACCCCATTTTTGGTCCCCAAATGCCAATTAGAATTATAGCTAGCACAATCAATGAAAATATGACTGAACCTACATCGGCAAAAAGGTTATGGGTTGGAAAATCTGTAGCAGTTATCCCAGTTTGTTCCAACCAGTTAGCAGAACCTTTAGTGATTGTTACACCAGAATCTCTTAATTCAGCCAACCGAGCAGCAGTACTCTGAAAAATATCTCCTCTCCAAGCCGCCATATCCAGATTAAAGTAAACGATACCCAACCCAAACAGAGAGGCCAGCCCTTTCATAACTACTCCAGCCCCCATTTCGTTTGTTACTCTTGCAAGTCTAAAAGCAATGAAAATAGCTATTATAATGCCCACTTGAAACATTGCATTATTAATAAAACTGCTGGATTGCAAACTATATATTTCGTACTCAGTCATAAAAGTCCCCCTTATTTTTGAACATAAAATTAGATTCTAACATGAGATATTGAGAGTTCAATAAATAAACTTTTTATTACATTTTTAGTAAACCATCTTTTTCAGTAACTGAAACACAGATACTATTTAGTGTACGAGGTTCAGAATAGGGCCAGGGTCTTCCTCTATGAAGAGTAGATCTCTCATCCCAGATTAATACATCACCTTTTTTCCAATTATGGGAATAAACATATTTCTCTTGAGTACAAAAGTTAATAATTTTATCGATTAGATCCTGAGAAACTTCTTTATTATAGCCTTCAATTTCATACGAGTGGGAGGCTATATATATTGAGTCTTCTCCCGTAATTGGATTTGTGAAGATAGAGTTCCAGCTCTGTGGACGCCAACGGGAAATTTTTTCTAATTGGGGAAGGTTCTTATCGATCTTTGATCTGGAATGGGCAACACTATGCCAGATTTTTCGTCCTTCAATTTTCTTATATATCCCTATTGGTAGATCTCTCAATGCTACCCTAGTAGAAGCAAGCTCCGTTTGACCTCCAGATGATGGAATTACCTTTGCTGCAATAATATTTGCAAGAGCTGGGATGGGTAGAAAAGTGCTGTCAGTATGCCACAACATATTTCCTTTAAGATCGAGTGTTTTTAAATCAGATTCGTCGAAAACAGATCCTTCTCCATCTTCGTTTGATACCTTGGGAATCTTAAATTTTATATCTTTTTTTGTTGCCATTGCATCTCTATTTTCCAGTGGACCAAATAGTTGGGCAAATTTTATATGGGTCTCTTCTGAAAATGTCTGGCCGCAGAACAAAAGAGCAGAATGCTTTTCAAATAATTCTCTAATTTCTTGATAAAGATAGTTTTCATTAACCTCGTCTAAGTTAACGTCTGTAACAATTTTACCAAACTTTGAATGTAGAGGTCTCGTTGATAAAGCCATAACAAAAAAATTTTTCTAAAGTTGTAATAAGTATTCTCAGTATTGCTTTAGATTGCAAACATAATTATAAGGAATTGTCACTGCTTAAGGAGATTTCTTTGATAAAAGACTTTCTAGAAATAGTATCTTGCCCTATAGAAGATAGAGAATTTGTTACTTTGTCCAAAAGAAAACTTGAAGAAGATGGTGCTTTAACTATCCCAAATTTTTTAAATAAAGAGATTGTTTCAGATTTAGTTAAAGAGGCAAAATCCCAACAGCATTTGGCATTCTACACAAAATCAACACACAATGTTTATCTAACACTAAACAGTCAAGAATATGAAGATGATCATATCTTCAACAGGCAAATTATTTCTTCTAAAGGATGTATAACAACTGACCAAATTCCAGATAATTCTCACTTAAAGACTATTTACAGATCGGAAATATTTAAAAATTTCATAGCTAATTTGGTAAATGAAAAAGCTTTGTATGAATATGAAGATCCACTTTCATCAATCAACGTTCATTACGCAAGCGAGGGTCAGGAGCTTGGGTGGCATTTTGATAACTCTAGCTTCGCTGTAACATTACTTCTTCAAAAGCCGAAAGGTGGGGGAGTATTTGAATATGTTAAGGATGTTAGAAATTCTGAAAAAAACGATTTTGCCTTTGAGAAAGTTGAAAGAATAGTGGAAGGTGCGTTAAAACCATCCGTATTAGAGATTGAACCTGGGACTTTGGTTTTGTTCAAAGGTAAAAATTCTATGCACCGAGTAACTCCAACTATAGGTGATCTAACAAGATATCTAGTTGTTTTTGCTTATAACTCTAAACCTGGCGTATCTTTATCAAAGTCCGCCCAAAAAACGTTTTATGGCAGAATAGCCGAATAAATAATTTATTCCAATTTGGCTATTTTTTTTAAACCATTAATAGTTTTTTTATGTAGTTCTTTAGTTATTAAGGGCGAACAGTGTGCCGCCCTTTTACGTATATATAACTTACATGGAAACCAGTATTCTTGAGGATTTTAGTGTTCCCAAGGAATTCGCTTTTTCTACTATTGAAACAAATTCCTGGTTTTCTACCATAGCATCGACTGCTTTCCCCCAGTGCTCCATTGAATTAAATCGGTAAACTACTCCCATCATTTCATGGTCATCGGCTACTATTGGAACACCTATGCCAATTGAGACATCTTGAGTTTGCATAATTTTATCAAGTTCTGGGGCCAACGCTAATGCAGATGCCATATTTTTTCTTGGCATATGATACATCCTCTGCGCCAAAATTGGTCTTGGAGGGTTGGTAGGGACTCCATAAGCCATTCGGTAAACATTAGGACCTCTGATCTCTGCTGCTGGTTCTTTTCCTCTTTCCTTGTTTAAAGCTATCATGTCGGGATCACTCATAAAGTTCTGAAAAGCAGTTGCTCCTTTTGCAAACGTTTCATACATGCTCATCATTATATAATCTGACGCTCCTTGACCTGCAGCAACCCGCCACAAACGTGTCTGGGCACCATGTTTAGTAACTATTTCAGCTGCTCTTTTCATACGACTTTCAACAAGTTCCTCTTTCCCAATCATTGGCGTAACTTCTCTAATTGCGACTACACTCATTGTATCCTCCTTTCATTTTAAGTTCATATTTAATACTGATCAGTCTTTCAAAGAAAAGAGAGTTTGTAAACTAAATACGAGTTTTCTTTTTATTAAAAATCTTTGAAAATAAATCTTTAAAAAGTATGATGTAATCTCTATTAACCATAAAACTCTTTCCGGTAAAATGAGCAAAATATTAATAATTTATTCCACGACAGATGGTCAAACTAAGAAAATTTGTTTAAGGTTAGCTGAGTTATCTAAGAACAAGAATAATATAGATCTTTTTTCTATTGATGAAATCGAAAAAATTGATCTGCAAGGCTATGAACAAATTATTTTAGGGGCAAGCATTCGATATGGAAAGCATAATCCAAAAGTTTTTGATTTTGTCAAAAATCATAGAGATATTTTAGATAAGAAAGAAACGGCTTTTTTCACTGTAAATGTGGTAGCAAGAAAAAAGGAAAAAAACACACCAGAAACCAATCCTTATATGAAGAAGTTTTTAGATCTATCAAGTTGGGAGCCTAAAAAATTGGGTGTTTTCGCGGGCAAAATTGATTATCCAAAATATGGTTTTTTTGATAAGCAAATCATAAGACTGATTATGTTTATCACGAAAGGTCCAACCGATACGTCTCAGACCTATGAATTTACTGATTGGGAAAAGGTAGAAGAGTTCTCTAGGCAATTGTTCTAAAATATAAAAAAGGGGAGCACTTATGACTCCCCCAATTTATTGTGAGATTATTTTATTTTGATCAATCGTGGTTTCTTTTCTTCCGGTACTATTCTTTCTAATTCAATAGAAAGCATACCGTCTTTCAAAGAACCATCTTTAACAACAATGTCATCCGCAAGAGTAAACTTTCTGGTGAAATTTCTAGATGCTATGCCTCGGTAGACTTTATTGTCGCTATCTTCAACAGATTTAATTGATTTAATGGTTAAAACACCGTCTGCCAATTCTACATCAATGTCCGACTTACTGTATCCAGCAAGAGCCATCTCTATAGTGTAGTGGTGGTCTCCTTTTTCTACAATATTATAGTGAGGAAAACCTCCTGCTGTATCCGCTTGATGGGATGCGTAATCCCAAAGTCGGTCAAAGGTTCTATCGAACCCAACTGCAAATGGTGTGAAGGTGTTTGTATCGAATGCCTGTAAAGCATTCCTAAAAGTGCTTAAACTTGTCATATTTATCTCCTTTATTAAGCAAGATTTATGTAAGCAGACCCATTTTGGCGTCTACAATATTTTATATGGGTATTAGAATAGAAATTACAAGAAGGTTAAACTTTGATCAAAGGTTACCTTTTTTTATTAAGTAAAATATTTATAAAGATATGCTTTTCTTCATGTTTGATTTACTCAAAGTAAATTTAGTTTTGACAAAAACTTAATTTTATAAAAAAATAACATATGGAATCTAAATTTTGAGTAATTGTGTTTAAAAAAATCAAATAATTCATTAGAAAAAAATTTTTTTAAACACGGAGCCAAAGAGGAACACAATGAATAAGAAACTGATATTAGCAACCACATTTTTGACAAGTTTAGCGATTACAGCACCGCCAAGTTTTAGTCAAATCCAGCAGGCTCAAGGCTTTGGAGCTATAACTGGTCAACCAACTCAACCTGCTGCAGTTCCTCAGAGAACTAATCCTGCTGCTCAAATGCAGGGAATGGTTTCCGCTTGGCAAAATGAGAGAGATCCTTCAAAAAAGAGAGCTATAGCAAGAGAAATTCAAAGAAGTCTCGGGGTAAAAGCTGATGGTATTATTGGTAATCAGACTTTAGGTGCTATTAATCAAATGGGCGGTATGCCTGGACAAAATTTTACCCCAGTTGCTAATCGAAATGGTACTGCTCCAGCTAATGCAGCTCCTGCCCCAGGGAGGGGTTTTCTAGGAGGAATATTTGGAGCGAGACCTGCACCAGCCCCACAAGGACAACCTGGTCTATCAAATATGATGAATGCGTGGCAAAATGAAACTGATCCCACTAAAAAGGCTAGGTTGGCTCGACAGATTCAAACTCGAGTAGGTGTAAAGGCAGATGGTGTTATTGGAAACCAGACCATGCGTGCTATTCAACAGGCTGGAGGCATGCCTGGTGGCGGCGGTATGGGAGGCCCTGGTCCCGCACCTGGAGGAAATGTAAGAGCTGGAGGCGCATTTATTCCTAATCCTGGTCAACCTGCGCCCGGTGGTGGTTTTGGCTTTAATCCTAATCCTGGTCAACCCGCTCCTGGCGGTGGTTTTGGGTTTAATCCTGGTCCTGCCGCTCCAAGAGGGGGTGGATTATTTGGGGGATTATTTGGTGGTCCCAGACCTGGTCAGCCAGGTGCTCAGGGTGTTAATAATTTAATGAGAGAATGGGAACTAGAGCCAGATCCCAATAAAAAGAGAATGATCGCTATGGAAATCCAAAGGGGATTGGGTGTGAAAGCAGACGGAGTAATTGGGAACCAAACCAGGCAAGCTATTCAACAGGCTGGAGGTATGCCTGGTGGTGGCGGTATGGGAGGACCTGGT
>CACIJG010000018.1 GCA_902586885.1 uncultured Alphaproteobacteria bacterium
TTAAAGATAGACGGCAGCGTCGCTCAAAATATGGCGCAAAGAGGCCAAAGTGAGGAAATAATGTAATGTCAAGACGGAGAAGAGCAGAAAAAAGGGAGATATTGCCCGACCCGAAATTTAAGGATCTGGTACTCTCTAAGTTTATGAATAATCTTATGCTAGATGGTAAAAAGTCGGTGTCAGAAAATATTGTCTATGGTGCCTTTGATGAAATTGAAACTAAAATAAAAAGACCTCCATTAGAAGTTTTTCATGAGGCTTTAGAAAATATAAAGCCCTCGGTAGAAGTCAGATCAAGAAGGGTGGGGGGCGCAACATATCAGGTCCCTGTTGAGGTGCGGCCTCAGAGAAGAGAGGCGCTAGCAATCAGATGGTTAATAAAGGCCTCTAGAGATAGAAACGAGAAAACTATGAAAGATAGGTTGGCATCAGAAGTGATAGATGCTGTTAACACGCGTGGATCTGCGGTCAAAAAGAAAGAAGATACTCACAAAATGGCTGAGGCAAATAAAGCTTTCAGTCACTATCGTTGGTAAAATAGAGAATAAAATGGCAAGAGAATATACTTTAGATTTCTATAGAAATTTTGGAATTATGGCTCACATTGATGCGGGTAAGACTACTTGCACTGAAAGAATTCTCTATTACACGGGCAAATCTCACAAAATTGGCGAAGTTCATGATGGCGCGGCAACAATGGATTGGATGGAGCAGGAACAAGAAAGAGGCATAACAATTACCTCTGCTGCCACTACTACATTTTGGGAAAGAACAGAGGACGGAGCTGCAGCTCTATCTCCTAAGCACAGATTTAATATAATAGATACCCCAGGCCATGTTGACTTTACTATTGAGGTAGAAAGATCGTTAGCTGTGTTAGACGGAGCGGTTTGCGTGTTAGACGCAAATGCTGGTGTTGAACCTCAAACTGAAACAGTATGGAGACAAGCAGACAGATATAAAGTGCCTAGAATAGTTTTCGTAAACAAAATGGATAAGATAGGGGCTGACTTTTTTCAGTGCGTTAAAATGATCAAAGAGCGTACGGGAGCAAATCCCTGCCCTATTCAAATTCCTATCGGTTCCGAAACAAATCTAGAAGGAATAGTAGACCTCGTTACTATGAAAGAATGGACCTGGACTGGGGAAGATTTGGGAGCAAGCTGGACTTGCCAAGAGATTAGAGAAAGCCTCTTGGACGAAGCTCGGAGACTCAGGTCTGAGATGGTAGAGATGGCTGTTGAAATGGATGACGAAGTTATGGAAAAATATCTCGAGGGTGAAGAGCCAGATACGGATGAATTACGAAGATTATTGCGTGAAGGGACGCTATCTATGAGCTTTATACCAGTTCTTTGTGGGTCAGCTTTCAAAAATAAGGGTGTTCAGCCATTGCTAAACGCTGTTATCGATTATCTTCCAAGTCCACTTGATGTTCCATCTTATAAAGGTTTCAAGCCTGGAGATGAGACTGAAACCAGGAATATAGAGAGGTCTGCTGATGACAGTCAGCCCTTCTCAGGGCTTGCATTCAAAATTATGAATGATCCTTTTGTAGGCTCTTTGACGTTTACCCGGATATATTCCGGCGTAGTTAAGAAAGGTGATACTTTTCTTAATTCCACGAAAGGCAAAAAAGAACGAATTGGCAGGATGATGATGATGCATTCAATTAATAGAGAAGAAATTGATGAGGCTTTTGCCGGCGATATTATAGCTCTTGCAGGTCTCAAAGACACAACAACAGGTGATACGATATGTGATGTTAATAAGTCAGTTGTTTTAGAAACAATGACATTCCCAGACCCTGTAATAGAGATTGCAGTTGAGCCAAAAACTAAAAACGATCAGGAAAAAATGTCAGCGGGCTTGCAGAGGTTAGCAGCAGAAGACCCATCCTTTAGAGTTGAGACTGACCTAGAGTCTGGTCAGACAATAATGAAAGGAATGGGTGAGCTGCATTTAGATATTTTAGTTGATAGGTTAAAACGAGAATTTAAGGTTGAAGCTAACATAGGAGCTCCCCAAGTTGCTTACAGAGAAACAGTTAGTATGGAAGCAGAAATTGACTACACACATAAAAAACAGTCTGGTGGTGCCGGCCAATTCGCCCGTGTCAAGTTGATCATATCTCCAACCCAGCCAGGAGAAGGATACTCCTTTGAAAGTAGGATTGTTGGTGGGGCGGTGCCTAAGGAGTACATTCCAGGGGTAGAAAAGGGTATTCAGTCGGTGATGGATAGTGGGCCTTTGGCAGGTTTTCCAGTTATTGATTTTAAGGTCGCTCTTATAGATGGAGCACAGCACGACGTGGACTCAAGTGTTTTAGCATTTGAGATAGCGTCCCGTTCAGCTATGAGAGACGGCCTAAAGAAAGCAGGGGCAAAGCTCTTGGAGCCAATAATGAAAGTTGAGGTAGTCACTCCTGAGGAATACACGGGGAACATTATAGGTGATTTGACCTCAAGGAGAGGTATGGTTACTGGCCAAGAAACCAGAGGTAATGCTATAGTTGTAAATTCATTGGTGCCTCTTGCTAATATGTTTGGCTACATAAATAATTTAAGATCAATGTCTTCAGGAAGAGCTCAATTCACAATGATGTTTGAGAAATATGAGGCTGTTCCATCTAATATTTCAGAAGAAATACAGGCTAAATACGCGTAATGAAATTAAATTCAATCTGCTCTATTCGATAGGAGAAAAAAATGGCAAAAGAAAAATTTGAACGAAATAAACCTCATGTAAACGTGGGAACAATAGGTCACGTTGATCACGGTAAAACGACGCTTACTGCAGCTATTACAAAACAGTTTGGCGATTTTAAAGCTTATGATCAGATAGATAATGCCCCTGAAGAGAAGGCTAGAGGAATAACCATATCAACAGCACACGTTGAGTATGAAACTGATGCTAGGCATTATGCGCATGTGGACTGTCCAGGCCATGCTGACTATGTAAAAAACATGATTACAGGAGCCGCGCAAATGGATGGAGCCATATTGGTGGTAAATGCAGCTGATGGTCCGATGCCGCAGACTCGAGAGCACATTCTTTTAGCTAGGCAGGTAGGAGTTCCTGCTCTTGTCGTATTTCTTAATAAGGTAGATCAAGTAGATGACCCTGAACTTTTAGAGTTGGTAGAGATGGAAGTAAGGGAACTTTTATCATCTTATGAGTTTCCTGGTGACGATATTCCTATAATTTCAGGTTCAGCTTTAGCAGCTTTGGAAGATAGGGATGAGGATATTGGATCAAAGAAAATAGCTGAACTAATGAAAGCGGTGGACGATTCAATACCAACGCCTGATCGTCCTATAGATCAACCATTTTTAATGCCTATAGAAGACGTATTTTCCATATCAGGAAGGGGTACTGTTGTTACCGGGCGTGTTGAGAGAGGTGTTATCAATAACGGAGATGAAATAGAAATCGTTGGAATTAGAGAAACATCCAAAACGGTTTGTACAGGTGTTGAAATGTTTAGAAAACTGCTTGATCGTGGAGAGGCTGGGGATAACATCGGAGCCTTGCTAAGAGGTACTGAAAGAGATGGTGTTGAGAGAGGCCAGTGTCTAGTTAAGCCTGGGTCGGTTACGCCTCATACCAAATTTGAGGCAGAGGCTTATATTCTAACAAAAGATGAGGGAGGCCGACATACTCCTTTCTTTGGAAATTATCGTCCACAGTTCTATTTCAGAACAACCGATGTCACTGGAACGGTCCAGTTGCCTTCAGGTACGGAAATGGTGATGCCGGGAGACAATTTAAAATTTGAGGTTGATTTGATTGCACCTATCGCCATGGAGGAAAGCCTAAGGTTTGCGATACGCGAAGGTGGAAGAACTGTTGGAGCCGGTGTGGTTTCAAAGATTATTAAATAGGGATAGTTAGTTAGATGCAAAACCAGAGTATACGTATTCGGCTTAAAGCTTTCGATTATAGGGTGCTAGACGCGAGTACTCAAGAGATTGTGTCTACAGCAAAAAGAACAGGTGCGCAGGTAAGAGGTCCTATACCACTTCCTAACAAGATCGAGAAATATACTGTTCTTAGGAGTCCACATGTTGATAAAAAGAGTAGGGAGCAATTTGAAACTAGGACGCATAAAAGGCTCTTAGACATTATTGACCCTACACCCCAAACGGTTGACGCGTTAATGAAGCTTGATTTAGCTGCGGGTGTCGACGTCGAAATTAAACTTTGATATATAGCAAGGAGCAATAGATCGATATGCGTACCGGTGTAATTGCAAAAAAATTGGGAATGTCCAGAATTTTTAGAGATGATGGACGTCAAGTACCTGTGACAGTACTGCAGTTGGATGCTTTAAAAGTTGTTGCGAATAGAACAATGGAAAAAGATGGATATACAGCTGTGCAGCTTGGGGCAGGTTTATCAAAACCAAAAAACGTAAATAGGCCCTTAAGAAGTTATTATTCCAAATCGAATGTAGAGACAAAAAGACTGCTCCGTGAGTTTCGGGTTACCAGTGAGAATTTGATTGATGTTGGTGCAGAAATTACTGCCAATCACTACGTAGAGGGGCAGTACGTAGATGTTTCTGGAGTATCTATAGGTAAAGGTTTTGCAGGAGCCATGAAAAGGCATAATTTTAGAGGTTTGAGGGCTAGTCACGGTGTCTCTATTTCTCACAGATCTCACGGTTCGACAGGGCAATGCCAAGATCCTGGAAGAGTATTCAAAGGAAAGAAAATGGCTGGTCATATGGGAGCCAAAAAGGTCACTACTCAAAACTTAGAGGTCGTGAGTGCGGATGAGGAGACTGGATTGATTTTAGTGAAGGGTGCTGTCCCAGGCGCTCGTGGAGGTTGGGTGACTATCAACGACGCTATGAAGAAACCTTTTGAAGAAAAGAGTCCTCTTCCTGCCGCAATAAAATCAGATAAGAAGGCCCCTGACGTTCCTCCAAAAGATATTGATAAAGTTGATGGCTCTAAAGATAACGATGATAAACCATTAGATGCATCTAGTGATCAAGGAAGTGTAGATGAAAACTAAAATATTGAATATAGATACGGGCAAGTCTAAGGAACTCAGTGTTTTAGATAGTATTTTTGGAGTTTTACCGAGGAAAGATGTATTGAACCGGGTTGTTAGATGGCAGATGGCAAAGAAACAACAGGGAACTCACTCCGTGAAGACTAGGTCTGAAGGTAGTTATTCCAAGTCTAAAATTTATAAACAAAAAGGAACTGGGGGTGCCAGACATGGTGACAGGAATGCGCCAATTTTTAGGAAAGGCGGAGTATACAAGGGCCCTGTCCCTCGAAGTCATGCTCACAAATTAAATAAAAAGTTTAGAGAGTTGGGTATAAAGCATGCCTTGTCTAGTAAGGCAAGTGCTGGAAAACTTTTATTCATAGAAGAATTTGCTGTTAAATCAGGGAAAACAAAGGACTTTGTGTCTAAGTTTCAGAAGTTTGGTTGGAAAAGCATGTTGATTATAGATGGAGATAAGGGAGCAAAGGATCTTTCAAGATATACAGGTAGACTTTGTGACAAAGATGTTCTAAGTGTTCAGGGCGTAAATGTATACGATATATTAAAGCGTGACCAGCTTGTTATTACCTCAAGTGCACTGAAGTCATTGGAAGAAAGATTAAAATGAGAACAGATTACGATATCATTAGACGCCCGATAATTACTGAGAAGGCTACATTGGCTTCTGAAAACGGAGGCGTGGTGTTTGAAGTGTCAATGGGAGCAAATAAAGTTGAAATAAAAAAAGCGGTTGAGAATTTGTTTAAGGTAAAGGTAAAGGCGGTAAATACAAGTATTACAAAAGGTAAACGCAAGCGGTTTAGAGGTAGAATGGGTAAACTGAGAAATATAAAGAGAGCTTATGTAATGTTGGAAGAGGGGAACACAATCGATGTTACTACTGGGCTTTAAGATGCTTCTTAAGGAAAAAAAATGGCATTAAAGAATTTCAAACCTACTACACCTGGGCAACGCGGTCTTGTATTGGTTGACAAATCTGGTCTCTGGAAAGGTAAGCCAGAGAAGTCTTTAACCGTAGGGTTGAAAAAAAAAGGTGGCAGAAATAATCTTGGTAGAATAACCGTCAGGCATCAAGGTGGAGGTGCGAAAAGATTATACAGAAAAATTGATTTTAAAAGGCAGAAGCTTGATGCTATAGCAATCGTTGAGCGTATTGAGTATGATCCAAACAGGTCTGCTTTCATCGCTTTGATAATCTATGAAGATGGAGAGAAGGCTTACATACTTGCTCCCCAGAGGTTACAGGTTGGGGACCAAGTTGTTTCAGCTGGTAAAGCTGATATAAAACCAGGTAATACAATGCCTTTTTCAGGTATGCCCGTAGGTACTATAGTGCATAACATAGAGATGAAAGTAGGTAAGGGTGGGCAAATAGCGAGATCGGCAGGGACATATGCACAGTTTATTGGTAGAGATGGGGGTTACGCCCAGCTAAGGTTGTCATCTGGAGAGGTTAGGGTGGTCCGACAAGAGTGCTTAGCAACAGTAGGCGCTGTTTCCAACCCAGACAACTCTAATCAAAACTTAGGAAAAGCGGGTAGGTCAAGGTACTTGGGTCGTAGACCAACAGTCAGAGGTGTAGTAATGAATCCGATTGATCATCCTCATGGAGGTGGCGAGGGCAGAACATCAGGTGGTAGGCATCCTGTTACTCCTTGGGGAAAGCCTACAAAAGGAGCAAAAACGCGTTCAAATAAGTCAACTGATAAATATATTATTCGCTCAAGACACGTTAGAAAGAAAGGTAGAGGGTAAATGGCAAGATCTGCTTGGAAAGGTCCTTTTGTAGACTCTCATCTTCTTAAGAAAGCTGAGATAGTCAGAGAAAAGGGAAGCAAAGAAGTTATTAAAACATGGTCAAGAAGATCAACCATATTACCACAATTTGTAGGGTTAACCTTCGGTGTATATAACGGAAAGAAGCATATTCCCGTTATGGTATCTGAAGAGATGATTGGCCAAAAATTGGGTGAGTACAGTCCTACAAGAACATATTATGGTCACGCCGCTGATAAGAAAGCAAAAAGGAAATAGAGGCTATGGGTAAAGAAAAAAATTCCCGCAGGGTGGCTGAAAATGAAGCTATGGCAAAGTTAAGAATGATTAAGAGCAGCCCTCAAAAGCTGAACCTTGTAGCCCAGTTAATTAGAAATAAACCTGTGTCAAAAGCATTATCTGACTTGAAGTTTTCAAAAAAAAGAGTGGCGAATCAGGTAAGTAGTTGTTTACAAAGTGCAATTGCTAATGCTGAAAATAATCACAGTCTAGATGTAGATGATTTAGTTGTACAAAGCGCTTATGTAGGAAAAAATATGGTATTAAAAAGAGGACGACCTAGAGCAAGAGGTAGATATGGCAGAATATTAAAGCCTTTCAGTCAGATAACTATCGTGGTTAGGCAAAATAGGGAAGAGGATTAGTTTATGGGACAAAAGATAAACCCTATTGGCTTAAGGCTTCAAGTAAATAGAACTTGGGAAAGTGTATGGTTTGCAGGTAGACGGGAATTTGGACAGTTGCTACACCAAGACTTAGAAATTAGAAAGTACGTAAAGAAAAATTGTTCCCAAGCTGGGATTAGCAGAGTTGTTATTGAGAGACCTCATAAGAAATGCAGGGTAACTATACACGCTGCGAGACCTGGGGTGATAATAGGAAAAAAGGGAGCAGACATCGAAACTCTGCGTAGTGCTTTGGCCAGTCTAACAGAAAGTGACCTATTGCTTAACGTCCTTGAGGTTCGAAAGCCTGAGACAGATGCGACTTTAGTTGCAGAAAGTATAGCTCAACAGCTTGAGAGAAGAGTTTCCTTCAGAAGAGCGATGAAAAGAGCTGTTCAAAACGCAATGCGTATGGGAGCACTAGGGATAAGAGTAGATATTGCTGGTCGTCTGGGTGGAGCAGAAATAGCCAGAACTGAATGGTATTCAGAAGGTAGGGTTCCTCGCCATACTCTAAGGGCAGACATAGATTACTCATTAGCCAAAGGGGCAACAGCCTATGGAATTATAGGTGTGAAGGTATGGATCTTTAAGGGAGATATTATGGAACATGATCCAGCTGCTAGAGATAAGAAATTGGCTGAATTAAAAGATAACCCATCTAATAGAATGCAGAAAAGCACTAGTTATGCTCAGGAAAGAACAATATAATGCTTCAACCTAAGAAGACAAAGTTTAGAAAACAGCACAAGGGCAGAATTCATGGGCTCGCAAAGGGAGGTTATGATGTTAATTTTGGGAATTATGCGTTAAAAGCTACTGAACCAGAGAGAATAACTGCAAGGCAAATTGAAGCAGCTAGAAGAGCTTTAACTAGGCACATGAAAAGGCAAGGTAGGGTCTGGATAAGAATTTTTCCTGATGTTCCTGTAACAGCTAAGCCGATAGAGGTTAGAATGGGTAAAGGAAAAGGGTCAGTTGACAGATGGGTGGCGAAAGTTAAACCAGGCAGAATTATGTTTGAAGTTGATGGGGTTTCAGAAGAAATCGCAAAAGAAGGCTTGAGGTTGGCAGCTATGAAGCTTCCTGTTAAGTGCAGATTTATAAGCAGGCAGGATTGGTAGCTTTCAGTCAGGGAATTAAGTAAATGAAACAAAGTGAATTAAAAGATAAGAATATTGATCAGTTGCGAGAGGATCTAAGTTCCCTCAAGAAGGAGTCTTTCAATCTACGTTTTCAAAAAGCGAGCGGTCAACTTGAAAATACAGCGAGAGTAAGGGTTGTAAGAAGAAGTATAGCAAGAATTCTAACTATCTTAAGTTCAAAAGAAGAGAATGTTTAAAAAGGAATTTTGATGCCGAAGAGAATTTTACAGGGAATGGTAGTAAGCGACTTGAATTCAAAAACAGTAACAGTTTCTGTTGAGAGAAGATTTAAGCATCCAGTTTTGAAAAAAACTATTAGAAAGTCAAAAAAATATAGAGCCCATGACGGATCGGATAAACATAAAGTTGGTGATATAGTCAAAATAAGAGAGACATTACCCATATCTCGGACCAAACGTTGGGAAGTGATAGAGTAGCAAGATAGAAAATTTAATCGAAACCAGAGTCAGTCTGGCTCAAAGGTCGGGAGAAAAAGATGATACAAATGCAGAGCAACCTAGAGGTTGCGGACAATTCTGGAGCAAAAAAAGTTCAGTGCATTAAGGTTTTGGGTGGAGCCAAGAGAAAGTATGCTTCGGTTGGAGACGTGATCGTCGTATCAGTTAAGGAAGCTATTCCTAGAGGAAGAGTAAAAAAGGGTGAGGTTAGACGAGCTGTAATAGTAAGAACCGCGAAGCAAGTGCAAAGATTAGATGGTAGTTCAATAAAATTTGATACAAACGCTGCCGTTTTACTAAGCAATTCGGGAGAGCCAATCGGAACAAGAATATTTGGTCCTGTTGTCAGAGAGCTCCGACTTAAAAAGTTCATGAAAATTGTTTCTTTGGCTCCGGAGGTGCTGTGATGGCTGCTAAGATTAGAAAAGGTGACAACGTTATTGTTCTAGTAGGTAAAGATAAGGGCAAAAAGGGTGAAGTTAAGCAAGTTTTTCCAAAAGACAATAAAGTATTAGTTGATGGTGTGAATACAGTGATTTCGCATCAAAAGCAGACAAAAGATAGTGCTGGTGGCCGAATATCTAAAAGCGCGCCAATAAATATATCTAATATAGCAATCATAGATCCAAAATCAGATAAACCGACAAGGGTAAGGTTTGAAACCAGAGACGGTAAGAAGGTTAGGGTTGCTGCTAGGTCAGGAGAGCTAATAGATGGATAATTATAAACCCAGGCTAGAAATTCTTTACAAAAGTAAATTACGTGAGGAACTAAAATCGAAGTTTAATTATAAAAATGAGATGATGGTGCCTAAACTACAAAAGATTGTTTTAAATATGGGTATTGGAGAGGCCGTTGCAGATACAAAAAAGGTTAAATCGGCTCATGGAGATCTAATGGCAATAGCTGGTCAGTTGCCTGTTTTAACCAAAGCTAAAAAATCCATAGCTGGTTTTAAGGTCAGAGAAGGTATGCCGTTGGGAGCTAAGGTAACTTTGCGGCGAGCAAGGATGTATGAATTCTTAGATAGATTGATAAATGTTGCGATGCCCAGAATTAGAGATTTTAGAGGTGTTTCGAGGAAGAGTTTTGATGGTAGAGGCAACTATGCTCTAGGTATTAAAGAACACATCGTATTTCCTGAAATTGACTTTGACAAAGTTGATGAGATTTGGGGACTGGATATCGTAATTTGTACAACTGCAAGAACGAATGAAGAAGCAAAATACATGTTGGGATTATTTAATTTGCCCTTCAGAGAATAAAATGGAGTTAAAATGGCTAAAGCATCTATGATTAACAGACAAAAAAAACGAGAAAAGTTGGTAGAAAAGTATAGGGAGAGGAGGCAAACCTTAAAAGACAAGGCGAATGATAGTTCCTTGAGTAACGAAGAAAGGTTTAAGGCTAGACTCGCGTTAGCTAAGCTACCTAGAAACTCATCTCCAACACGATTGCACAGTAGATGTATGATAACTGGGAGGCCAAAGGGTTATTATAGGAAGCTTAAAATGTCTCGAATAGCCTTAAGGGAGTATGCTTCGTCTGGAGAAATCCCAGGAATGATAAAGTCTAGTTGGTAGGGAGATTGTAATAATGTCGATGACTGATCCTTTAGGAGATATGCTAACAAGAATTAGGAATGCACAGCTTAGAAAAAAGGAGCATGTGATAACACCAAATTCAAAGTTGAGAGCATGGGTATTGGACGTGCTGAAAAGTGAAGGTTACATTCGAAGCTATCAGATAGAAGAAGGGGAAGGAGGAACTTCCTCGATAAAAGTTGAATTAAAATATTTTGACGGAGAACCGGTAATCAGAGAATTAAGAAGAATATCAACCCCAGGACGTAGGGTGTATTTAGGGGTCGAGGAGTTACCTAAAGTAAGGCAAGGGCTTGGTATTGCAATTGTCTCAACTTCTAAAGGCATAATGTCTGATAATAATGCTCGGCAATCTAGAGTAGGCGGTGAAGTTTTATGTACTGTTTTTTAAGGAAATAAAATGTCTAGAATTGGTAAGAAATTAATTGAATTGCCTGAGGGCGTCAATGCAGTAATCAATAATAATATCATCGAGGTAAGTGGCCCAAAAGGATCAAGAGAGTTTAAATTTTCTGATAAATTAGAAGTATTGATCGCAGATAAAAATATTTCTGTCACGCCAAGAAATTCAGAAAAGAAGACTAGACAATTGTGGGGTATGTCCAGGACACAAATAGCTAATCTCGTCAAAGGTGTCGAAAAAGGGTTTTCAAAGGAGTTAGAGATAAATGGAGTTGGATATAGGGCAGTAGTGCAGGGAAATATTCTTAAGCTGTCATTAGGCTATTCTCATGATGTTGACTTTGAAATTCCTTCAGATGTAAAAGTTACCTGTTCGAAGCCAACTGAGATTAAAATAGAAGGCATTGACCAGCAAATTGTGGGAGAGGTGTCAGCGAAAATTAGGAAATGGAGATCACCTGAACCTTACAAGGGAAAGGGCATTAGGTATAAAGGAGAGTATATTTTTGCCAAAGAAGGTAAGAAAAAGTAGGATTACAAAAATGACAACTTTAAAAGAAAAACTTTTTAAGAAAAGACAGTTAAGAGTAAGAAACAAGCTGAAAAAGACAGCATATGGAAAAATGCGTTTATCTGTTCATAGGTCTTCCAAAAATTTGTACGCCCAAATTATTGATGATAGAGAAGGAAAAACAATTGTTGCAGTATCAACTTTGGAAAAAAAGTTGGGAGTTGTTGGAAAAAATAATATCGAGGTGGCTGCAAAGTTGGGAAAGGAAATTGCAAATAGAGCAAAAAAAGAGGGAGTAACTGAAGTCGTTTTTGACAGAGGGGGTTTTTTGTTTCATGGCAAGGTAAAAGCACTAGCAAGTGCTGCGAGAGAAAATGGATTAAAACTATAGAAGGTAAAAATGGCTTTTGAAGATAAAAGAAAAATTGATAAAGAAGACAGCGAGTTTGCTGATAGGTTAGTTGCTATAAACCGTGTTTCTAAAACCGTAAAAGGCGGAAAAAGATTTGGTTTTGCTGCTCTTGTTGTCGTGGGGGACCAAAAAGGAAGAGTAGGTTATGGAAAAGGTAAAGCGAAAGAGGTCCCTGAGGCAATAAGAAAGGCTACCGAGCAAGCTAAACGCAAAACTGTGAAAGTTCCCCTCAGGGAAGGGAGGACGCTTCACCATGATATGTATGGTAGGCATGGTGCAGGACGCGTAATTATGAGAACAGCTAAGCCCGGTACAGGTATTATCGCTGGAGGTCCCATGAGAGCTGTTTTTGAGATGTTAGGTATTCAAGATATTGTTGCAAAGTCCTTAGGATCACAAAATCCATACAATATGATTAGGGCCACTATTGGAGGGTTAGCAAATGAGCTAAGTCCCAGAATGGTTGCTCAACGACGGGGTAAAAAGGTATCAGAGATTAGTTCTAAATAGACAGTAGAAATAAAATGGAAAAGAAAATTAAAATAAAGAAAATTGGTTCATTAATTAGACAACCAGCCTACCAAAGTAAAATAATGATAGGGTTGGGCCTTAGAAAGAATAATTCGGTTCGTGAGCTTGAGGATACTCCGGCAGTAAGAGGAATGATTAGAAAAGTAGCACACTTAGTTGAAATATTAGAAGAAAAAAATTAGAGGAAAAACGTGTCATGCGATTAAATGAACTTGCGGATAATCGGGGAGCTAATAAAAAAAGGACTAGAGTTGGTAGAGGGCCTGGTTCTGGTAAGGGAAAAACAGCTGGGAGAGGCATAAAAGGCCAAAAATCAAGGTCTGGGGTAGCAATCAAAGGCTTTGAAGGGGGTCAGATGCCTCTTTATCAGAGGCTACCAAAAAGAGGTTTTAATTCAAGGAATAATAGGAAGACATTCGATCAAGTTAACTTGGGCGCCATTCAAAAATTAGTTGACTCGAAAAAAATAAAGGAAAGTGAACTGATAAATACAGATTTACTTCGGAACGTTGGTTTAATTAATAAGAACAGTGTTTCAGTTAAACTTTTAGCCAAGGGAACTCTGACCAGTAAATTAAAAATTGAGATAAGCAGTGCTTCAGAGAAAGCTAAAAAGTTAGTCGAAGATTGTGGAGGCTCACTAACTCTGGTTTAAGGAGAGGGGTTTAAATTTAATGGTATCTGCAGCTGAACAAATGGCGGCTAACCTGAGTTGGGGGACTCTAGGAAAGGCTAAAGATCTTCAATCGCGTATATTTTTTGCTCTATTGCTATTGGTCGTATATAGGATGGGAACATATATTCCGGTTCCAGGAGTTGACGCTGACCAGCTGAGGGTTTTTTTCGAGCAAAACTCCCAAGGCATTGGTGGTATGTTAAATATGTTTACAGGTGGAGCAGTTGGACGGATGGCCGTGTTCGCCTTAGGCATAATGCCTTACATCACCTCTTCAATTATTATGCAACTATTAACTTCAATGGTTCCTTATCTAGAGCAATTAAAAAAAGAAGGTGAGCAAGGTAGACAAAAAGTAAATCAATACACAAGATATGGGACAGTGGTGCTAGCATTTTTTCAATCATGGGGCATTGCAGTAGGAATTGAATCTCAAGGTTTGGCCTCTGATCCTGGATTATTCTTTAGAGTATCATGCGTTGTCACCCTGGTTGGAGGTACTATGCTGTTGATGTGGCTAGGAGAGCAGATTACCCAAAGAGGAATAGGTAATGGTATCTCTTTGATCATATTTGTTGGTATTGTAGCAGAGTTACCGGGCGCTTTAGGTCAATTTTTCGCTTCGGGAAGATCAGGTGCCTTAAGCGCATTTGCTATAATCTCATTGATAGTGGTTGTAGTAGGAGTAATTGCTTTTGTTGTTTTTGTAGAGCGGGCTCTTCGAAAAATTCCACTCCAGTATCCTAGGCGACAGGTTGGTATGAAAATATTTGAAGGAGAAAATTCAAACTTACCAGTAAAATTAAATCCTGCAGGAGTTATACCCGCTATATTTGCTTCGTCGCTCTTATTGTTGCCAACAACGTTGACAACATTCGCCTCTCAGGACTCTACTGGATTCGTCGGTTTTATAGCTGCTTATCTAGGGCCGGGACAATTACTGTACTACATATTTTTCGGAGGTATGATAGTTTTTTTCGCTTATTTTTATACGTTAAACGTGTCATTCAAGCCTGAAGACGTGTCAGAGAACATAAAGAAACAGGGTGGTTTTGTGCCTGGCATAAGGCCAGGTCCAAAGACTGCAATATATCTTGAATACGTTGTTGTAAGAATTTTAGTAGTTGGGTCAATTTACTTAGCAGCCGTTTGCTTGCTACCCGAGTTTTTAAGGGCACAACTTAACGTGCCATTTTATTTTGGTGGAACCTCAGTTTTGATCGTGGTTTCTGTTACCTTAGACACGGTTGCACAATTACAATCACATCTTCTTGCTCATCAATATGAAGGCTTAATAGAGAAGTCGAGACTTGGACGAAAAAATAAGAGACAGGGAAGATTTCGGAGATGATCATAATACTTTTTGGACCTCCCGGTGCTGGCAAGGGCACTCAGGCTGATAACCTAGTTAAAAAGTTTGGTCTTGTTCAATTATCCACAGGGGATATGTTGAGAGCAGCAATTGAAAAAGGTACCAAGCTCGGAATTGAGGCTAAAGCCGTAATGGATAATGGAGAATTAGTATCAGATCATATAATTATAGGAATGATAAAAGAAAGGCTTAAAGAAAAAAGTGAGGGAAATGGCTTTATTTTTGATGGATTCCCAAGAAATATTGAGCAAGCTAAGGCTCTTGATATTCTACTAGAAAACTTGAATAGGAAAATAGATAGTGTGATAGAAATATCAGTAAATGACGAAATTCTTATTGATAGAATAAAAAATCGAGCAAAGGAAATGAAGGATGCACGTTCTGATGATAATGCGGATGTTCTACAAAAAAGGCTAAAAGTGTATCATAAAAATACCGAAAAAATTATTCCCCATTATAAAAAAAAGGGAAAATTGGTAACTGTAGATGGTATGAAGAGCATAGATGAAGTGAGACACGAGATAGAAGAAAATTTGAAATTAAATATATAAAGGTGGTCTCGATTCAGGAGAATTTATAGTGTGAATTTTAAAATTTATACACGGGGGATGGTGAAAGATAAAATAATTAGCTTTGTCCTATTGACGTAATTAATTTAAGCGGTATAAAGACAGTCTATATTATTATATTGTTAATTATTAATGGTAATTTAGGTGTTTCATGGAGAAAAATAATGGCTAGGATAGCTGGTATCAATTTACCTTCTAGCAAGCGGGTTGTGATAGCATTGACTTATATACATGGGATAGGAAAAGTTGCGTCCCAAAAAATATGTGAGTCAGCTGGCATTAAAGACTCTTTAAGGGTAAATGAACTTACAGAGCAAGATGTTTCTGCTATCAGACAGTATATCGATGGAAACCTTATGGTTGAAGGGGACTTGCGTCGTGAACGATCAATAAATATAAAAAGGCTTATGGACTTGGGTTGCTACAGGGGGTTGAGGCATAGAAGAGGTCTTCCTGTTAGAGGACAACGGACTCACACAAATGCAAGAACTAGAAAGGGTCCTGCAAAGGCAATTGCGGGAAAGAAGAAATAGGCGGAAAATCGTATGGTAAAAAAGAAGAAAAAAGAAAAAAAGAATATTTCAACTGGAATTGCACATATTAATTCAAGTTTTAATAATACGAAAGTACTCATTTCAGATGTACAAGGTAATGCTATCGCGTGGTCTTCGAGTGGCACAATGGGGTTTAAGGGATCTAGAAAAGCTACACCGTACGCAGCTCAATTGGCAGCAGAAGATGCTGGCAAAAAGGCACAGGAACATGGAATGAGATCACTTGACGTGCATATTCAGGGGCCTGGGTCAGGTCGAGAGTCTGCCTTAAGGGCTCTGTCTTCTCTTGGAATGACGGTAACTTCAATCAGAGATGTTACGCCTATAGCTCATAACGGATGTAGACCGCCAAAAAGAAGGCGTGTTTAGATTTTAGATTAATTAATTTTAACCTCGGGAATTTTTAGTCTTTTCGGATCTGGCTAGAAACAAGAATGGAGGACTTTATGATCCATAAAAATTGGCATGAACTTATTAAACCATCTGGATTAAATTTAAAGTTAGAGGATAACAACCCTAACTCAGCAACGGTGGTTGTAGAACCTCTTGAAAGAGGGTTTGGATTAACCTTGGGCAATGCTTTAAGAAGAACACTGCTATCATCTCTTCAAGGTGCAGCTATAACTTCGGTGCAGATAAATAGTGTGTTACATGAATTCTCTTCTATCCCTGGAGTTCGTGAAGATGTTACTGATATTGTGCTGAATCTTAAGGCAATCTCTGTTGGTATGGAAGTTGAAGGACCCAAACGTTTAGTTTTAAAAGAGCAAGGGCCTAAATCTGTAACAGCAGCAGATATATCTGAAAGCAATGGTATTACAATACTAAATAAAGAGGCTGTTATCTGTCAGTTAGATGAAGGTGGCTCTTTGGACATGGAACTGACAGTGGAGACTGGAAAAGGATATGTCCCAGCTGACAAGCATAGGTCTCAGGACTCAGCTATAGGACTTATTTCAGTGGACGCTATGTTTTCACCAGTAAAAAAAGTTTCTTACAAAATTGACTCCACAAGGGAAGGTCAAGTTCTTGATTACGACAAGTTATCTTTAAACCTGGAAACAGATGGTTCTGTTTCTCCTGAAGACGCTATAGCCTTTGCGGCAAGAATTCTCCAGGATCAGTTAACAGTGTTTGTGAATTTTGATGAACCAGAAGCTGAAATAACTTCAAATGAAGAGGATGAATTGGCTTTCAACCCACTATTGTTGAAGAAAGTTGAAGAACTGGAGCTTTCAGTAAGGTCAGCAAATTGTTTGAAAAACGATAATATCGTTTATATTGGAGATCTTATCTTAAAGACAGAATCTGAGATGTTAAGAACACCTAATTTCGGAAGAAAATCTTTAAATGAAATTAAGGAAGTACTTACCGCAATGGGCCTTCATTTGGGCATGGATGTAAGTGAATGGCCACCAGAAAATATTGAGGAATTGGCCAAAAAGCATGAAGACCAATATTAAGGAATAAGATTATGCGACATTCACACGGGTATAGAAAATTAAATAGGACGCACGAACATCGAGGGGCCATGTTTGCAAATATGGTTTGTAGTCTTATTGAACATGAACAAATCAAAACGACACTACCTAAGGCCAAGGAGCTCAAACCCATAATTGAAAAGTACATCACGCTTGCAAAAAAGGGAGATTTACATTCCAGAAGGTTAGTCCTTTCTCGAATTAAACAAAATGAAGCTGTAAAAAAGCTGTTTGATGTTTTGGCTGCTCGGTATAAAGATAGAAATGGGGGTTGTGTCAGGGTCTTAAAAGCTGGTCAAAGATACGGAGATATGGCATCAATGGCTATAATTGAGTTGGTCGATAGAGACGAGAATGCGAAAGGTGCAGCGGATATTCAAAGAAATAAAGATCAAGAGTCTCAAAGCCCGTCCTTGGAAAAAGATTAAACTTTTTTAGATTGGCCAATAAATTAGAGTATACAATCAGAGTTGTTAAAGAAGACGAGGGATCAAGATTTGATCGTTTCTTGTCTAGAAGGTATAGTGAATTAAACTTTAATGCTATCAACATTATGTGCCGGAAAGGAATTTTCCGCGTTAATGGTTCCAGAGTGAAATCCTCATACAGATTAAACTTAGACGACATAATAAAGATACCTCCTACTATCGTTGCCAGAGAAAACAACGATAATATAAAAAAGAAATTATCTACAGATATAACAAAAGAGTTACATCGATCCTTGATTTTCAAGGATGATTATTTGTTAGCTATAAATAAACGGCAGGGGTTGGCAACCCAAGGGGGATCTAAGCAAGGAAATAATCATATAGATGCGTATCGATCTACATTAAGATTTGGTTTGTCTGAAGATCCAAAGCTTGTTCATCGCCTGGATAAGGATACCTCAGGCATAATTGTTCTTGCTAGAGATACTAAAACCGCAAGAAAACTAACTGAAAAATTTCGTGAAAGAGAGATAACTAAAGTCTATTGGGCTCTTGTTAGAGGTAGCCCAGATAAGGATTCTGGAGTAATAGAAAGTCAAATCGGAGATGAAGAAATATGGAGGCCAAAAAAAAACTTTAAGGTATTTGGTGATAATAATAATTTTAAAAATCAAGACAAACAAACAAAGCCCGCAGTAACTTATTTCAAAGTAATCGATAGGATTGGGTCAATGTATTCATGGCTTTTGTTGATGCCATCCACAGGTAGAACTCATCAATTAAGGATTCATACTTCCTTATTAGGCTGTCCTATAATAGGAGATAGGAAATATATTAACGATGGAGATGAACCGCAAACTGGATATCCAGAAGAATTTCAACAATTATTTTTACATGCGAGATGTTTAATATTTAATCATCCTAAGACTGGAAAACGTATGGAACTCTTGGCAGATCCTCCTGAAAATATGCTTAAGGTATGGAAATTTTTTGGATGGAATACAGAAAATAAAGATTTTTTGAGAGATGATATTCTGGGTGACAAAAAATGGTGATTAAAAGGGTAAAAAACTGGAAATCTGTAACTATTGGGAAAACACAGGGTTCGACCTACAACGTGCTATTGGATAACGATCATTTATTATCTGAGTTAGGATATATAATTGAGTTGCCAAAAAAGCTTGCCAGATCAGTTGCTAAAGAATGGCGGTGGAATGAAGATATAGAGGAAATAAAAAAGAATTTTTATACAAAGTTTTGTTTTAGTGTTTTTGATCATACAGGACCTTTAAGATTAAAAGTTATGCAAACCATTTTAGAGTATGCAGATTGTGATTTGGTATGCTACTTATCAGAAAATCCAATTGAGTTGGTAGAGAGGCAAAAGAAACTTTTTGTAACTTATATAGATTGGGCTGACGAGTTTTTAGGAATAAAATTAATAACTGGTACCGGAATCAACCACGTGAAGCAAAATAGGGAAAATGAAACAAAAATAAAAAGATTCTTAATGAAATTAAACAACTTCGAACTGACAATAATCTATGAATTAACAAATTTGACAAGTTCTTTCTTTATCGCTACTGCATTTTATTTTGGGTTTGTAAAAGCGAAGGATGCGTGGAATGCGTCGGTAATTGAAGATACTTATAGAATAGAACTCTGGGGTGAAGTTCCTGAAGAAACTGCAGTTTCTAAAAATAAAAAGGAATATTTCTTTTCTTTTGTTAAATTAATGGATAAATTGGTTTAAGATACGATCTAAAGAGAATCATCGGGGGGTTATTTAGTCTGTTTGCATTGTTTTACCTGTTTTTTTATGAAGGTAGAAGATGATGTTATCATTTAAGACATTGATATATATATGTTTTTTTTTTCATTTAATAAAAAGTGGAAAAAGTTTTGATAATGTTTTAACTTTTCGGATGTTTTGTTTATAGGTATTTATTGTGTTTATAGTTATGAATATAAAATTTGTATAATTAAATAAGGTTATAGAAGGAATTAATATGAAAAAATTGTTTTTAGGAGTTCTTACTGCATTGACACTGGTTGCAGGAAGCTCAATAGCCGCGACATTGGATGATGTCAAAGCAAGAGGAAATCTTCTTTGTGGAGTATCCACTGGAGCACCTGGCTTTGCTACAGTAGATGACAGTGGAAAGAATGTGGGATTTGATGTAGACTATTGCCGCGCTTTAGCTGCTGCGATATTTGGTGATCCTATGGCTGTAAAGTTTGTGCCTCTTACATCTGCTGTAAGATTTACTGCATTAGCAGCTGGAGAGGTAGATATTTTGGCTAGAAATACGACTTGGACTTACAGTCGAGATACAGACCTTAAACAGACTTTCTTGGGAGTAAACTATTACGACGGTCAAGGTTTTATGGTTAAGAAAGATTTAGGTGTTAAATCGACACTTGAGTTAGACGGTGCAACTGTTTGTATTCAAGTTGGTACAACTACTGAGCTTAACCTAGCTGACTACTTCAAAGAGAATGGAATGAGCTACGAGCCAGTACCTACTGCTGACAACGCTGAATCACAGCAACAGTATCTCGCCGGAGCGTGTGATACATACACCACAGACGCTTCAGCCTTGCATGGAACTAGAGTAAACCTAGAAAATCCTGATGCGCACCTTGTGTTACCAGAAATTATTTCTAAAGAGCCACTAGGACCTCTTGTGCGTCATGGAGATGATCAATGGGCAGATATAGGTCGTTGGGTGTTGAATGCATTAGTTATCGCTGAAGAAAAAGGTATTACAAAGGCTAATATAGATAGCTGGGGTGATACTAAAGATGCTGAGATTCACAGATTGTTGGGAACAGGAGATACCGACATTCTTGCGATGATGGGTATGCCAAAGAACGCACTTTACAATGCAATCAAAGCAGGCGGAAACTATGGAGAAATATTTGAAAATAATCTTGGTGCAACAGGAGGAATTAACATCGAGAGAGGTGTAAATGCTTCTTGGACCAAAGGTGGAATTCTATATTCTCCTCCATTCAGATGATATTTTTGTAAGAAAAAGGGGCACACCATAATAGGTGTGCCCTTTTTTATTTGAGGCTAAGGCAAAACGATTAGGAAAAAAAATGAGCTCAACTAATCTTCCATCAGAAAAGTTTAGATTAGGAATGTTGTTGAGCGACACCCGTTACAGGGGTACCTCTCTTCAGGTTATTACATTTATTATATTTGTTGCTGTTTTCTTTTGGCTGGTTGACAATACTCTAAAGAATTTAGCTTTACTTGGTAAGGACGTAAGCTTTGCATTTCTTGGAATGCGAGCGGGGTATGACATAAATCAAAGGCTAATACCCTATACTAATGATAGCACACATGCGATGGCTGCTTTTGTTGGAATACTTAACACGCTACTATGCGCATTTGTAGGCTGTATTATAGCAACTATCGTTGGTGTATTCGTCGGTATATTGAGGTTATCCAAAAATTGGATAGTTGCGAAATTAATGTCTGTTTATATTGAAGGTTTTAGAAACGTGCCGGTACTTCTATGGATTGTAATGGTCTTTGCTCTTTTGACCGAATTTACACCAGCTCCGAAGGCATTTAAGGGAGCAAATCCAGAAGCAACCATGTTTTTATTTGATAGTATCGCGATTACAAATAGGGGCACATATCTACCCGCGCCAGTATGGGGGCAGGGGTCTACTTTTTTAATAATAATATTTCTGATTTCAGTTTTGGCTGTGATATTTTTTATAAGATATGCAAAGGAACTAAAGAAAAATACTGGCAGGAATATGCCAAGTTTTTGGATAAGCATAGGAATACTTATTGTCCCAACAGTATTATTTTACTTTATTCTTGGGAAGCCAGTCGAACTTAATTATCCTTATTTAAAGGGATTTAATTTTAAAGAGGGTATCCATCTAAGAAATTCTTTTATAGCATTAACTCTCGCTTTAGCTTTTTATACATCTGCATTTATCGCAGAGATTGTTAGATCAGGTATATTAGCTATTTCAAAAGGGCAGACAGAGGCAGCAGCTTCTTTGGGAATGAAGCCAAATAAAATTATGAGTTTAATAATTTTACCTCAGGCGCTTAGAGTTATCGTACCTCCTCTAATTTCAAATTACTTAAACTTGACAAAAAATTCATCTCTGGCAATAGCGGTAGGGTATATGGACGTCCGGGGAACATTGGGTGGAATTACCCTAAATCAAACTGGTAGAGAGTTAGAGTCTATGCTTCTTCTCATGGGATTTTACTTGTCTGTTTCATTATTCATTTCGTCTATTATAAATTGGTTTAACCGTTCATTTCAGATAGTGGTAAGATAGATGAAAAACTACGCATACGTTAGAGAGAAATCAATACCTCCTTCACCTCCTCCTTTAATAGAGGTTGGTGTAATAGGTTGGATTCGGCAGAATTTATTTTCCTCATGGTTTAACTCATTTCTAACTCTATTTTCATTATATTTTATTTTTATTTGTCTTATAGATTTCATTCCATGGGCATGGGGAGGACATTGGAATGCAAAGTCCCTGAGAGAATGTATGGATCTAGATCCAAATGTGGCATGTTTTTCGGTTTTGGCAGCTAGATGGGAGCAACTTCTATTTGGGCTATATCCCGCAGATCAATATTGGAGACCAACGCTCACCTTTGTCTTTTTAATTTTATCTATTATTCCGATACTCTTCCCTAGGTTTTTCCGGTATTTTTGGTTTTCCGTGATTTATCCTGGTTTAGCTATTTGGCTTTTGTGGGGGGGATCCATTTGGTCAATAGCTATTATTTATATCGGAGTAATATTCGGAGTAGCTAGCTTCACTGTTTTGAGTAAAGGAGTGATAAGATCAACATCTGTTAACTTGACACTATCTATAGTAATTACTTTACTGTTTTTCCTTTTTCTATCATCTACCCTAACAGAGTTTTTGTCATACCTTATTCCTATAAGCTTGCCATTTGTTGAGTCTCTTAGAATGGGTGGTTTTACTTTATCGCTTATAGTTGGGATTTCAGGTATAGTAGCATCTTTCCCAATAGGAATATTGCTGGCATTAGGTCGACAATCTAATCTTCCTATAATCAAAATGATTTGTGTCGGGTTTATAGAATTTATTCGTGGCGTACCTTTGATAACTTTGCTTTTTGTGGCTTCGGTATTACTTAATTATTTTTTACCCCCTGGAACTAACTTTGACATTGTTCTTAGAGTAGTAATAATGGTTACTCTTTTTTCTGCGGCTTATATGGCTGAGGTTATAAGAGGGGGCTTAGCAGGATTACCTTTGGGACAACATGAGGCTTCTGCTTCTTTAGGACTAACATACTGGCAGTCTCAAAGATTGATTATAATGCCTCAGGCGTTAAAGATCTCTATACCGGGTATAGTAAACACTTTTATTGGGTTGTTTAAAGATACAACTCTGGTTTCAATAATAAGTTTAAGGGATCCTATTGGCTTAGCGTCCACAATAAGGGCTGATACAAAATGGAATGGTATTTATTGGGAGCTTTATGTAGCCATTGGTCTAATGTTTTTTATAGTTTGCTTTGGTATGTCTCAATATTCGCAATATTTGGAAAGAAAATTACAAACAGATAAATAATAGGTGAACCCATATGTCAGAAAATAATAGCGCAGAAAAAATTGATAAAGCAAAGATGAATATTACCGATGAGGTAGCCATTCGTATTTCAGAGATGAATAAATGGTTTGGTACTTTTCATGTCCTGAGAGATATAAATTTGGAAGTCAAAAGAGGTGAAAGAATCGTAGTATGTGGTCCTTCGGGATCAGGAAAATCAACTTTGATAAGATGTATTAATAGGTTAGAGGAACACCAAAAAGGAAGTATTGTTGTAGATGGAACAGAACTTACCACTGATCTTAAGAATATCGATAAGATTCGATCTGAAGTCGGTATGGTTTTTCAGCATTTCAATTTATTCCCACACTTAACAACTCTGGAAAACTGTACTTTGGCTCCTATATGGGTTCGAGAAACACCAGAAAAAGAAGCTAAAGAGATTGCTATGGAGATGTTGGAAAAGGTTAAGATACCTGAGCAGGCTAACAAGTATCCAGGGCAGCTATCTGGTGGCCAACAACAAAGGGTTGCTATAGCAAGATCCTTATGTATGAAACCGAGAATTATGCTCTTTGATGAAGTAACGTCAGCTCTTGATCCAGAGATGATAAAAGAAGTTTTGGATACCATGATACAGTTGGCAGAGGAGGGTATGACCATGATATGTGTTACCCATGAAATGGGATTTGCTAGGCAGGTTGCTGACAGGGTTATTTTCATGGACGAAGGACAGATAGTCGAACAAAATGAGCCAGAATCGTTCTTTAATAATCCACAATCTGAAAGAACTAAGCTTTTCCTCAGCCAAATCTTGGGTCATTAAACCAAATCTTTCACGAAAGATTTCATATGAAAATTGGACTGCTCTGGTAACCTGAGATCAGATCCTATAGGGCAAGATTTTCTAACAATGCATCCGCTCTGACACTCCTGCCCAGAATGTGATGTAATATGTGATTTGCATTTTTCTACATCATACCCATTTTTATTAAGGGCATTGACTGGGCATGCAGTTAAACACGGCTTGTGACAATCAACGCAAGAATTTTCTATCTTTTCATTTTCGATTATGTCTGGGATTCCTAGAGCTCCTCTAAAAGATATAAATAGTCCTTTTTTATTATGAACCAACAGTTTAACGGGAGATGAGTTAATATCTACACACTTGATTGCCCATGAGTAAAAAGGCCAAATGTGTTCACCAAAGGGAAAGAATGCCTTCCCATCTATTTTCTTACTAATTTTAGTTATTACTCTTTTTGACCATCTGTCTAGGGGATTTTCTTTACCATCTAAGTACTCAATACTTTTACAAAATATCTTCCAAAAAAGAGGCTCTGATGGACCTATTAGGATGACAGTACTTACTCCTAAAAGCGCTTTATCATTATTATCCGATTTGAAATGCCCGACTACTTCTAAGCCGTACTCAATTAAATAATTTTCTAAATGATATAAAGTTTTATTTCTCAATGAGGAAACTTTCTTCATGAGTTATTTTTAAATAATGTTCCAATACCATGATCTGTGAAAAGCTCTAATAGACAGGCATGGTTAACTCTTCCATCAATTATTACAGAAGCCCTAACCCCATTTTCTATTGCTTCTAATGCAGTATTGACCTTTGGGATCATTCCGCCTTTTATTACTTCTAAATCCATGAATCTTCTTGCCTCATCTGAATTAAGCTGAGGAACTAGGGTTCCTTCTGCACTCTTTACCCCTTCTACATCTGTTAAAAGAAGCAATCTATCTGCATTTAAGCTAGCTGCCAAAGCGCCTGCAGCGGTGTCTCCATTGATATTAAAAGATTGACCATCATCTCCAGAGCCAATAGGAGCAATTATGGGTATAAAGTCACTCTCTATGAAATTTCTAATGACTTCTGGGTTCACCTTTTTAATTTCTCCTACAAAACCTAGATCGGGGTCTTCTTGTTCGCACTTTATTAAATTGGCATCCTTTCCAGATAGGCCAACACCTTTGCCACCTTGCTTGTTAACAGCATTTACAATTGATTTATTAACATTTCCCGACAACACCATTTCGACAATTTCCATGGTTCTCTCATCTGTAATTCTTTTTCCATTTAGAAATTTACTCTCTATTTTTAAATCTGAAAGAAAACTATTTATCATAGGCCCGCCACCGTGCACGATAATAGGATGGACTCCACAATGTTTTATTAAAACTATATCTCTCGCAAAACTATCTAAAAGCGTTTTGCTGGTCATGGCATGTCCTCCCAATTTTATGACAACCACTGCACCTTCGTAACGTTGTAAATAGGGAAGAGCTTCCGCTAGTGTTTTAGCGGTCTGCTCAAAGTTAGTATTTAATTTTTTCTCAATCATGATGATTTCTAATGCAACTATAATGCAATTTTTAAACGTTTTTACATTTCTTTAGAGAATATTGCAAATAAGCTCTCTTAAATCGGGAATTCCTGTTTTTATGGTAGCAGAGGTTTTAATTAATTCTGGGTTGCATGCTGGGTGCAAGGCAATTTGTACTTCAAGTGTTTGTTTTAAAGTCCAAAAATCAGTCTCCTTTATTTTATCAGCCTTAGTTAATAGTATTTGGTAGTTAACAGCGCATGTATCTAGAAAAGTAAAAAATTCCCTATCATTCTGTTTTAATCCGTGTCTACTATCAATGAGTGTAAAAACCCTCTTTAAGGAGCGTCTTTGCGATATATAGAGTTTTATTAAGTCTTGCCAATTTGATCTCTTTTCTTTTGAAGTCTTTGCATAACCGTACCCAGGCAAATCTACAACAAAGCTTTTCTCACCTAAGGTAAAAAAATTAAGTTCCTGCGTGCGACCTGGTGTTTTAGATGTTCTTGCAAGGTTTCTTCTCTGAAAAATAGCATTTATCAAAGATGATTTGCCGACATTAGAACGTCCAATAAAACAAATCTCAGACTCCCTATCTTCGGGAATACCTTTCGAAGAAACTACGCCTTTATAGAAAGAGATGTCATTTAATAATGATAAATTGGAAATATCTTTCTCCCTTTCTAATTTTCCTTGGAGGTGCCTTCCTTTTTAAAAGAGCTAACAATATTGCCAAATATGTCAGGTTTTATTCCCTGTGACGACATAATAAAATACTGTTGGGCAAAAGTAATTATGTTATTAGCCACCCAATATATAACGAGGCCGCTAGAAAATTGACCTAGAAGGAACATGAAAATCCATGGCATCCAAGCAAAAATCATCTGCTGCGTTTTATCAGTAGGTGCAGGGTTAAGTTTCTGCTGCATCCACATCGTGATACCCATTAAGATCGGATAAACTCCTATAGAAAATACGGCAAAAAAGCTCGCTGGATCTGGAGGAGCAAAAGGAAGTAATCCAAATAGATTTAGTATTGAACTAGGATCAGGTGCTGAAAGATCAGTGATCCAGCCAAAAAATGGAGCGTGACGAACCTCTATAGTTACAAAGAGAACTTTGTATAGTGAGAAGAAAATCGGTATTTGTAATAAAATGGGAAGACAGCCAGCTGCTGGGTTGACCTTTTCTTTCTTATAAAGTGCCATCATTTCCTGTTGCAGTTTCATTCTATCATCACCAGCCTTAGCTTTAATTTTCTCCATCTCAGGCTGTAATTTTTTCAACTTGGACATTGAAACGTATGACTTATAAGCTAGGGGTAAAAGAGCTGTCTTTATGACTAGGGTTAGCAAGATAATAGCCCAACCCATATTACCAACAACCTTGTTACAGTAGTCTAATAAAGAAAAAATTGGTTTTGTAAGAAAGAAAAACCATCCCCAATCTACAGTGTCAATAAATTCAGAGAAGCCAAGATTTTTCTGATATTGCTTAATGGTATTGACCTCCTTAGCTCCAGCAAAAAGATAAGTTTCATATGTTTTTTGATCTCCTGGGCTTAATTTTTTAAATGGATGTCTTATATCTGCCTGATATATATCGCTAGCTTCGCTGTATTTGCTAGCCATTTTAAATTTACTATTTGGGCTTCCTACTAAAGTTGACATCCAGTATTTGTCTGTAAAGCCGATCCATCCGTTTTTTTCAATATCATAAAGGCCTAGCTTCGCGCTCTCTCTTTCATTAAATGTTTGTTTTGTTAAGTCTTTATACGATAATTCGATAAGTTCCTCATCGTCTAAAGCAACAATACCCTCATGAAGTATATAGAATCCGATCGTTTCAGGAGCTCCATACCTAGCCAAAATACCGTATGGAGAAACTTCAATATTTTTGTCAGATTTGTTAAAAACTCTTTGCTTGATGGTGAATAGAAAGTTTTCGTCTATAGTTATTTCTCTTTCAAATATTACTCCCATAGAATTTTTCCACTGCAGTGTAATTGGAGAGCCAACTGAAAGCTTCTTACCTTTGGCTAGGCTCCAAACAGTTTCGGGACCGGGAACCTCCAATTGGTTTTTTCCAGACCAACCATATACCGCATAATAGTCATTTTTGTCGTTTTGGAATAATTCTATATTATTGGAACCCTCGTCTTGAGTTTCAAAATAATCTAGAAGTTTAAGATTATCTATTCTTCCTCCCTTTAAAGAGAGAGAGCCAGATAATCGATCTGTTTCAATTGAAACTCTAGCAATATTTTCTTTGACACCAGAAACTTTAGTAGTTTCTTTTTCTTCTAATTCAACAGGTACACTCAATCCGGGACTACTTTGCTTATCAGCTTCCTGTTCTTTAGTAGTTTCAAGGTTTTCTTGCTCTATTGGCTCGGGAGGGAACAATAGCATCCATCCCAGTAGAACCAAGAAACTAAGAGAAGTTGCTAATAATAGGTTTTTATTTTGTTCATCCATCTGCTCTACCTTTTATCAAGAATTCTGGGTCTAATATATGGTTACTATCAATTTTATTCAATTTAATAATTGGACTTATTGTTATCCACTATTTTTTTTCTGGGACTGGATCATACCCAGATGATTTGCTAAATGGATGACATTTTATCAATCTCCTGCCTATTAAAAATGAGCCTTTAATGACCCCATGATTTTTAAGGGCTATTAGAGAATACTCTGAGCAGGTTGGTTCAAATCTACAATTTTTACCAATTAAAGGACTAATTATCATCCTGTAAGCGTGAATGGGAATTGAGAATATTTTGACTAACATTAATTTTCCTTTTTATTAGAATATATTTTCTTTATTCCATCTTCAATATCATTACAAAGATCACAAAATTTTGTTTTAATTGTTATATCTTTTCTGGCTATTAAAATATAATTTCTATTATTTTTACCTATCTTTTCCAGGACTATTTTTCCTGCTTCTCTTAAACGCCTCTTGGCTTTGTTCCTCCGGACAGCATTCCCAATTTTTTTTGAACATGTTATCCCAAGCTTTATAGAAGCGTCATCAGGAGTATCATCTAGTCTACTATAACTCTGAATAATTACAGAATTCATAGCGGCATATGACGAAGCATTACCTTTAAGAAAGTCTTTTCGTTTTTTGATTGTTTGGATTTTCATAATTACCCCTTGCAGTTCCTAGCAACTACCGAGAATATTATGCTGACAAAGTCTTCCTTCCACGAGCACGTCTTCTATTTAGTATTTTTCTTCCACTACTTGTTGCGGACCTTAATCTAAATCCATGCCTGCGTTTTCTAACACGATTACTGGGCTGAAATGTTCTTTTCATTTGTCAATTCCCTTCAAAGGATTGTTTAAAGGGTCTATCCTTTAATGTCAATCTGGTATTTTACTAATTC
>CACIJG010000019.1 GCA_902586885.1 uncultured Alphaproteobacteria bacterium
CCCCTCTTCTGTAACTTTAGATCTTATTTCTTTGGAGTTGTATTCTGTCATAACTTACTTTCTTTTAGGTTAATTATTTTTTATTATGGCACGGGAATGTCATTAACATAATGAGGAACCATATACCCTTTTTGAACGGCTGGCCTATCAACCATTCTTAGATACCAGGAACAAACATTGGAATATGATTTTAAATCTACTTCATGCCATTCAAATCTTGATATCCAAGGCCAACAAGCAATATCCGCTATACTATATTCTCCACTATTCTCTCCTGCTATATAATCTCTTCCTTCTAGTCTTTTATCTAAAACGGAGTATAGGCGTAGAGCTTCATCATGATATCTTTTCTCCGAATAATCAGATATTCCTTTATTGTACTTAGTAAAGTGATGGACTTGTCCCAGAATTGGTCCTAATCCGGAGGTTTGCCAAAACAACCATTCAATTGCACGAAATCTCTCGTCTCCTTCGGGCAAAAACTTTTTGTGTTTTTCAGCCAAATACAAAAGAATGGCACAACTCTCCATTAGGGATACTCCAGTTTCATAATCAACTATTGCAGGGATCTTGTTATTTGGAGATAGCTTTAAGAATGACTCTGAGAATTGGTCTTTATTGGTAATATCAATTTTTTTAACATTATAATCTACACCTAACTCTTCGAGCATAATTGAAACTTTTCGGCCGTTTGGCGTAGTCCAGCTGTAAAGGTCTATCACTTTTAATTTCCTCTCTTTTTTGCAATATTATGATAAAAACTATATAAATGCCAAAATTAAAGAAACAGAAATACCACTAACTCCTGAAAGAAAAGGACCGTCCCAAGTATGTGGTGAAATTGCCTCCGTAAGAGTCAAACCTAAAGGCAATATGCATATTGCCCAGATAAACTGTTGGTCAGTGAAGAGTCCTTTAAACCAGATAATTACGAATATAGTTGAGACAAATACTGCCAAGCTTCCTTCTAACGTTCGGAAGTAACGTCTTTTTGTAAAAAGAGCATAGGTTTTATATTTTATTCTACCAAACCTTACCCCTATTGGTTCAGCAAGACCGTCTCCGATCATCGAAAGGCATACTACGAGTAATCCTATTTTTGCCCAAGATACACCAAAATGAATTTCTACGAAAATAGCAACAGATATAACAATAAAGATGCTAGCAAAAAATTGAGTAAAGATCCAAAGCAATGTAAACGGTCGATCTTCAGGCCTATCAAAGCTTAGAAAACATCTTTCCAAAAAATAAATATTCTCCCTAAAATAAAATGGGGATAAGGTCCAGACAAAAGCAAATGCTCCAACCAAACCTAAAATGCTGTTACCTTCATAAGGGAAAAAATTGGCTAACAATAAAGGAAAAAAAAGCAAACTAAAATGATGTATTTTTCTCGTGTAGTTAACTTTTACCTTGTAGTAAAAAACCCAGTTACCCAAACCAAAGGCAAGTAACCAGAACGAAAAGAACTTGATAGACTCTAATAATAAAAAGTTGGACATATAATCATATTTTTTTTAAAGAGTCTTTCCATAATTACCATTGAGATATTTTTCTCTAATACTGAATTTCTGGATTTTCCCTGACCCCGTTAGTGGGAAATCGGGCACATGAACCCAAATAGAAGGAGTCTTTTGAGGAGACATATTGGCTCTACAATGATCTTTTAACTCGTGAGTATTTATACTAGTTTCAGAAGTAAAAAAGGCAGCTATAATTTCTCCCCATTTTTCGTCAGGCAAACCAACAACTGCTACCTGCATTATTGCTGGATGAGCGACTAAAATCGCCTCTATTTCAGCAGGAAAATGATTTTCTCCACCTCTAATAATCATGTCCTTTACTCTTCCAGTAACTTTAATGAAACCATCTTTATCCATTACTCCCAAGTCGCCAGTATGTAGCCAACACTTCTCATCAATAGTAGTTTTTGTTGCTTCAGGGTTGTCATTATAGCCGATCATTATGGCATAAGAGCGAGCACAAATTTCACCAACTATCCCAAGTGGTAAAACTTCATTAGTATCAGTTGAACGAATAGATACCTCAGTTTGAGGCAGAGGCTGACCTGCTGTCTCAACTATCTGTTCAAAACTGGCCTCAACTGGATTTAAACTAATCATCGGACTGTGTTCTGTCTGTCCAAAAGCTGATAATAAATGACATCCCAGTCTTTCCCTAACCCTTTTTACTAGTTCTGGCGGCACTGGCGCACCACCAGTTGAAATAACCTCCAGGGAAGATACATCTCTCGGTTTTTTCTCAAGAGACTCCAAGAGGCTGAATAACATAGTAGGGACTGCAAAACATGTCGTAACTTTCTGCTCCTCAATTAATTTTGCAAAAATATCAGCATTAAATTGCTTAATTAACAGCATCTTACATGCTGCTGACAAACAACCTAATGCTCCAGTCGCACAACCTGCGGTGTGAAATAATGGCATAAAATTAGACCAAACAGAGTTCTCATTCACTCTTTTTCTATCGCAATATATTTTTGCATTATTTAGGAGGCTTTTATGGCTTAGTACCGCCCCTTTAGGAAACCCTGTTGTGCCACTGGTATATTGTATTTGAGCCGGGTCATCTGGCTGAACAGCTGATAGATTGTCCTTTATTTCTCCCTCATAATAAAGTGCTTTTCTGTTATCAAGATCTATGAGTTCTCTAATTTTAGGATTTCCTTTAATTGCATCTTTAGCAATCATTTCCATTTTGTTGCCTCTATACTCTGATACTAGGAAAACTCCTACTGCCCCTGATTGTTCAATTACATATTTCAATTCCTTTGATTGAAATGATGGGTTTGCTGTCACTAGAACAATTCCTGAAAGAGCACATGCGTATTCCATAAAAATCCATTGAGGGATATTAGGCGCCCAAACCACTACCTTTTCTCCCTTATGAAAGCGACTGGATAAGGAATAAGATAATGTTACTGCCTCGGAAAGTAATTCGCTGTAAGACCAACTTTTATTGACATCACCATTTTCGCTTATATCAACTAAGGCAATGTTTGCCGGGTGAGTTTCAGCTATCTCTCTCAGCAATTCACCTACAGTTATGTCTCTTATAACCGCATCATTTTGCGAAGGAAAATATGACTCTTTAAGTTCTATTTTATACATTTCGTAGACAGTTTAATTTTCGATATTTAACAAAAAGCATTTTCCTTTGGAAAGTACTTAAATAAAAAACCTTATTGACTTTAGTCTAACAGCAACTGCAGCTTGTTTGTTTTTTTGATTTTGCTTGAATTAAGGGTTTCGATTGAAGAGCAACTTCTTTTTTTACGCCAACAGTCTTTGTCTCTTTTGCTATCTTATCTTCAAAATAATCGTAAAGAGAAGCAAAGCCTAATTTTGCCGCTTTTTTCTCCTCATAACCTCTCCGACCTCTAAGACTTTCAATACGATCTAAAACTAATAGGTTTTCCATCCCAAATTCTTATCAGACTTTATAATTATACACAAGTTTTTCAAAGTTTTGGGGATAGTCTTGTTTTTTACCAACCTGCCTTTCGGCAGGTTGGTACATAAAATTTTATTTTAGAAGCACTTAGCCAGATTTGTCGCTAAATTACGAATTAAATTTTCATATAACGATGGACCAGCCTCTAAGTCTACACCTAGTGGATCAATCACAGCTGTATTGGAACCTGTTCCCTCAATAACGGCTTTAACAAGACCTGTTTTGTATTGAGGCTCTGCCAAAACACATTCAACAGCCTCATCGACAACTCGCTTTCGAACTTCTGCTAATCTTGCGGGGCTTGGATCGGAAGCATCACCGAGTGAGATCGCACCTGACGCACTTATGTTAAAATCTTTCTCAAAATACTGATAGGCATCATGAAAAACTACAAACTTTTTATCTCTTATAGGTTCTAACATTTTGTTTATTTCTTCTGAAAGTGTGTCCAAATCTTGTCTAGCTGAGTTTGCGTTTGCAAAATAAGTTCCAGCATTGCTAGGATCAATCTCAGACAATTTTGCAGCAATTACATTAAGCCAAACTTTCGCTATTTGGGGTGATAACCAAGCGTGAGGATCGTGGTCGCCATGAGCGTGGCCCTCATGATCGTCGTGACCATCATGGTCGTCATGGTCGTCTTCTTTCTTTGCATGCTTATCATGGTCGTGATCATCGTGATCATCATGGTCGTCGTCGTCGCTGTGATCGTGAGCTTCAAATAATGCACCCTCTCTAAAATCAAGCAACCTGATCCCATCCACGTCTAAAAGGGCGGTGACAGAGGCGTCTTTTGCAAGGCTTGACAACCCCTTTTCTAACCAGGGTGTCAAATCCTCACCAATCCAGAATACAAGTTTTGCTTTTTCAAGAGATTTGGCATTAGACGGTTTAAGCTGATACTCGTGTGGTGAGGCACCTGCTGGAATAATTAAATCAGGTTTTCCAACCCCTTTCATTACTTTTGCTACCAGTGAATGGACTGGGGCAATATCTACTGCTACCTTTGGTGCATCGGCTGAAGCTATACAGGCACTTAATAGCAGCGCAGATGAAGCTGCGATAAATCTATTGGACATTAATTTCTCCGTAGTGTATTTTATGATATCTATTGATGTTATAATATAACATTGAGATAGACTATGGATAGGCCATAAGCAAGAAAAATATTTATCTAAATGCAAAAAAAAATACCTACAAAAGAGACTTTCGAATTTTTTAAAAAACACGACCATGACGTTTGTTTTGGAGACGCCATGATGGAAATTGAAAAACATTGCCATAAAAAAAACCTCCAATTCACACCCTTGAGGCGAAGAGTTTTTGAATATCTTTTAAGGGACCATAAGCCTCTGGGAGCTTATGAAATCCTAGACCTATTGCGTGAAGACGGGTTAGCTTCGACGCCTCCAATAGCATATCGCGTTCTTGATTTTCTAATGAAAGAAGGCTTTGTTCACAAGATTCAAGGTCTAAATGCTTTCGTTGCTTGCTCCCATCCAGGAAGCTCTCATTCGCCGGCATTTATGATTTGTAGAAAATGCGAGAAAGTAGCCGAATTAGATGAAAAAATAAGTGGGATCAATCTAGGAAAATCAATTCCCTCGGACTTCAGTGTCGAAGAAACGGTTGTTGAGATGCGAGGCATTTGTACTTCTTGCATGGCACTAAGTTAAAATAATGCTTATTGAAGCAACTAATCTTAGCGTTCGATATGGGCGTAATACAGTATTAAAAAACATTCATCTTTCCATTAATAAAGGAGAAATTGTAACGATAGTGGGTCCTAATGGATCTGGAAAAACTACTTTTTTTAAAGCGATCATCGGGACAGCGCCAATAAGTGAGGGCAAAGTTGAGTTGAAACCCCATCTAAAAATGGGCTATGTTCCTCAGCATTTAAATATTGATCGCTCATTACCCTTAACGGTTGGACGATTTTTAAATCTCGCTCGAAAAAAAGATGATAAAAGTTTAGAAAAAGCAATAGAGATAGTGGGTACTTCAAATCTTCTCAATCATCAAATAACTAGTTTATCAGGTGGACAGATGCAACGCGTACTTTTGGCCAAAGCTTTAATCAATGAACCAGAAATCCTACTACTTGACGAGGCAACAAGAGGATTAGATCAACCAGGAGCTGCTTGGTTTTATCAGAAAATAGAAAAAATTCGTGAAACAACTGGCTGCGCCATTTTTATGATAAGTCATGATTTGCATGTTGTAATGGGGACTTCCGACAGAGTTATTTGTCTGAATGGTCATATTTGTTGTCAGGGACCACCTCAAAGCGTAGCTACTTCCCCAGAGTATAAAGCCTTATTTGGTTCAAATATTGAGGGCACCTTCGCCTTATATAAGCATGCGCATGACCATGATCATATAGGAGGCAAGGAAGAAAATCATGTTTGATGACTTCATGGTGAGAGCCACTCTTGCCGGCATAGGCGTTGCCCTCGCAGCTGCCCCAATCGGTTGTTTTGTTGTTTGGCGTAGAATGGCGTATTTTGGTGAGTCCACCGCTCATTTTGCCATGCTTGGCATAGCATTGTCCTTGACCTTCGAATTATCTGTCTTTGCAGGAGCGATTTTATTGTCACTAATTATGGCATCATTAGTTACACTAACACAGGGTCGCTCTCTTTATTCTGATACCCTTTTAGGTGTGACGGGACATATGTCGCTTGCAGCAGCTCTTGTTATCGTATCTTTCATATCGGGTATTCGAATTGATTTAATGGCATATTTAATCGGAGATATTTTAGCTGTATCGCACATGGATCTCTTTTTGATTTGGATCGGGGCGGCGCTAATTTTATCTCTAATGATATGGCGTTGGTCTCCTTTATTGTTAGTGACTTTAAATGAAGAGTTAGCCTCCGCAAACGGCTTTAATCCAAAAAGAGAAAGTTTTGTGTTAACTCTCGCCTTGGCAATAGTAGTAGCAGTAGGCATAAAAGTTGTTGGGGTGTTACTTATTGTATCCATGTTGATTATACCTGCTGCTGCCGCTCGTTCTTTATCATCCACACCTGAAGGAATGGCTATAATTGCTTCATTTATTGGAATTTTTTCTGCGATTTTGGGATTAAACTCTGCTTATATTTTTGATACCCCAACCGGCCCCTCTATTGTCTGTATTGCTTCAATTTTTTTTCTCATTTCATTAATGTTTGGAATGCTTATTAACCGTAATCGTGGAAAAAATTAAATTTTGGATAAACATATATGAAACGAAACAATAGTCCATGTATAGATGTCTGTAAATTCTCAGGAAAAAACAACTGGTGTCTAGGTTGCGGACGTACTCGCGAGGAATGTAAAAAGTGGAAATCGATGAAACCCTACGCAAAAAGCATTCTTTTCAAGGAATTAAAAAAACGAATGTCGCAAATTAAGAATGAGACAATAAAAGATTATTAATTTATCAACTATCTCTGTTGGACATTTTTATTATTTGTATTATCTTTTTTAAGATGATTAATGTTATGTTATAACACTACCTGACATGATTTAAAAATAGTAAAAAAACCCTCGCAATGAAAAAAGAGTTAGTCAAAAGAGACACATCTAAACTTCAGAAAGCAAAGAATAATAGCCCTTGCTTCAGAAAAGCGATGCATGAAATCCAAAAATATTGCCTCGAAAAAAACCTAAAATTCACCCCACTCAGACGGAAAGTATTTGAATTTCTTTTGAGAGCACACAAACCTCTTGGCGCCTATGAGGTTCTAGATTTACTACGTCAAGAAGGTTTTGCTTCAACGCCTCCAATAGCGTACAGAGTTCTTGATTTTTTTGTGTCACATGGTTTTGTCCATCGGATTCAAGGATTAAATGCATTTGTTGCCTGCTCTCATCCAGGGAGTTCTCACTCACCAGCATTCATGATTTGCCGTAAATGTGAAGAAGTGGCAGAGATAAGGGCTAAAGATAGCAAGATTAATTTAATTAAATCCTCAGTTTATGATTTTATCGTTGAAAAAACTACGGTTGAGATCCTAGGAGTTTGCAAATCTTGCCATAGTTTGGAGACTGCCTAATGCTTTTTACTAAAAAACCACCGCGTCCAAATGTTGACAAAATTCGCCAAATAAAACAGATATTAGGAGAAGCACTTGATGTTGGTGATACCGCCATAGTTACTGTTAATGAAATAACCTGTCTTGAAGAAGGTTGTCCACCCATTGAGACTGTTGTAGCTGTTCTACAATCCAATTCCCCAACACTTCAAGAAAAAATACACAAGCCAATAAATGATGTTCAAGCCGATGACTTAAAGGAGGTTTGCAGAAAATGGGGATTCAAAGTCCCTGATACAATATTTAAAATTTAAAAGAAGGAAACTTAAATGAATACTACTCAAAAAGTTCCTGTGACTATTCTCACAGGTTTTCTTGGCTCAGGCAAGACAACGCTGCTTAATCGAATATTGAGTGAGGAACACGGTAAACGTATTGCTGTTATTGAAAACGAATATGGTGAAGTGGGAATCGATCAAGCACTTGTCATTGATGCCGAAGAAGAGATCTTTGAAATGTCAAACGGATGTATCTGTTGTACTGTAAGAGGTGACCTTATTCGCGTTCTAGGAAACCTGATGAAGCGCCGAGACAAGTTCGACTATGTGTTGGTTGAGACAACAGGACTTGCAGACCCAGGACCTGTAGCTCAGACTTTTTTTATGGATGACGAAATTAGTGCTGAGTACTCCTTAGACGGAATAGTAACGCTGGTTGATGCTTACCATATAGACCAACAACTTGGGCGAAGTGATGAGAGCACTGAGCAAATAGCCTTCGCAGATGTTGTGGTTCTTAACAAGACAGATCTTATAAATGATGATGGGCTGGATGGCCTTGAGGCTCGTCTACGAGATATGAATAGAATGGCTAAAATCATAAGAAGCGAGAACGCCAATGTTCCTGTTGATAGCGTACTTAACCTTAGTGCCTTCAAGTTAGATGATATACTAGAGCGTCGTCCTTCTTTTCTTGAACCCGAGTATCCTTTTGAATGGACGGGTGTCTACTCGCTGGAACCTGGTCGCTATGAACTCAGTCTAGCAGAAGGGCCTGACCCTGAAATGTCTTTAGTAATTCAAGACGAACAAGGTAAAGAAGACCCAGACCTTAGAAATAGCGCCGAGAAGTGCGTGAGATTATATGCCGAAGACCCTGAAACCTTCGAGCCAGGGGAACTGGTACCCATAAGCAAACATGTAAACCTTCAGCTTGAAGCCAAAGGAAGGAAATCCTTTTATTTCGAGATTGATAAACAAATGCATGTGGGACTATTTGCCCAACATACCGCTGAAGAATTTGATATTAAATTGTATAAACCGGAGGAAAAAAAAGAAGTTCCTCTTGAATTAGAGCGAACCTGGGTAGCTCAGCATGAGCACGATGATGAAGTTGGTTCAATTGCAATAGAGTGTGATGGCGATGTAGACGAAGAGAAACTTAATTCTTGGCTTTCCAAACTACTTAGCGAAAAAGGAATAGATATTTTTCGAATGAAAGGTTTCTTAAGTATAAAAGGAGACTCCCGCCGTTTCGTATTTCAAGGCGTTCATATGCTATTTAATGGCCAACCAGATCGTTCTTGGGACGATTTACCTCGTCGAAATCAGCTGATTTTCATTGGTCGTAACTTAGACGAGCAGGGTATGCGACAGGGTTTCAAGGACTGTTTAGTTTGAGTATAAAGGATCAAGATGGTGTGCTTCGTAGTGGTTGGTCTTCATCCGTTGATGATTACGCAATTTCTGGAGGCTGGGCTCTTAACGGTGAGAGGCTAGTTGTTGCTGACTCTGCAGGAGGTGTATACGTATTCAACGGTAAGTCTGGTGATATAATTTGGTCTCTAAAAGAGGTGCATGAAGGAGGGGCATTAGCAATATCTATTCACCCCTCAGGAGAACAATTTGCAACAGCTGGGCAAGATGGACGCGTGATGATCTTTCAGATTGCAGAAAAAAATTCAGATAAAATAATAGATGTAGGAAATGCTTGGGTAGAGAATGTTGCGTGGTCACCTGACGGCGAATTGCTCGCATGTTCTTGTTCCAAGCAAGTGGGTGTTTACAGTTCAACTGGAGATGAGATCTGGCGATCTAATGATCATCCGAGCACTGTAAGCACTATAGCTTGGTCTAAAAAACTCGAACTGGCTACAGCTTGCTACGGTCAAGTGTCTTTCTATGATAGTTCTGCTGGTAAGCTTAAACAGAAACTTGAGTGGCAAGGCTCTCTGGTATCCATGGTATTAAGTTCTGATGGCGATATAGTTGCATGTGGAAGTCAAGATAATTCTGTGCATTTTTGGCGTCGGTCAACAGGTAAAGACTCTAAAATGTCTGGTTATCCTTTTAAGCCATCTGCTCTAGCGTTTGATGACAGTGGCACTTTTTTGGCAACTGGTGGAAGCGAGGGAGTTACTGTTTGGAATTTTAAGGGAGATGGTCCTGAGGGTACAACCCCTTTGTCATTAGAACACCATAGCCAACCTATAACCTGTCTTTCCTTTGCTAACCGAGGCATAAACCTAGCCTCGGGATCTCGTGATGGAACAATTGCTCTTTGGAAAGTTGATCCCGAAAAGAGAGAACATAAATTGGGTTCCGCAAGAGTTGAGTCATCAATTTCTAAATTATACTGGCGTCCGGATGACAGGGCTCTCGCAGCTTTGGATGGGCAGGGCAACGTAAATGTTTGGAGAATATGATGATAACCATAGCCTAACTTTTAGAGCTAAGAATATGAATGAATTACAAACTATACCCCTAACTGTCATTACAGGTTTTCTTGGAAGTGGAAAGACAACGTTACTTTCATCTTTACTGAAAAAAGAAGAGATGAAAAATGTGGCAGTTATAATTAACGAGTTTGGTGAAGTTGGATTAGATCATGCATTGGTAGAGAGCAGCGATGAGAATATTGTGGAACTTCAAAATGGGTGTATCTGCTGTACTATTAGAGGCGACCTTAACAAAACATTGATTGATTTGTTCACTCAAATGTCAAAAGGACAAATAGCAAGGTTTAATAGAGTTATAATTGAAACTACAGGCCTAGCCGATCCAGTTCCAATTATTCACACCTTAATGAGCTCTATTGACCTATTAAGAATTTATGTACTTGACGGCGTAGTAACATTAGTTGATGCAACTAATGGTGAAGACACTCTTGATCTACAGAAAGAGGCAGTTAAACAAGCCGCTTTGGCCGAACTCATCATTATAAGCAAAATTGATCTTGTTGATGAAGATAAAAAGAACTCATTGGCAACCAGACTTCAGACAATTAACCCATCCGTGAAAATTATGACCAGTAGCTTTGGTGACGTCCCAGTATCAAAACTTTTCGGGTTTAGCGCATATGACCCTTATAATAAATCAAGAGACGTAAAAAACTGGTTGGCAGCCGAAAAACTGGAAAAGCATCATCACCATCATCATATTGATGTAAACCGGCACGATGAAAATATTGAGGCGTTTTCAATGACCAGTGACCAGCCTGTAAACACGATGGCTTTTGGTCTTTTCCGAGATCTTTTAATAGCACAGATGGGACCAGACTTGCTTAGAGTAAAAGGCATAATAAATATTAGGGACAAGGATTTTCCAGCAGTTATTCATGGCGTTCAGCACATTTTTTATCCAGTACAGTGGCTAGACAAATGGCCTGATGATGACAAACGAACCAAGCTAGTATTCATAACTCGCAATATAAAGAAAGAACAGATTGAAGGTTTTTTTCATGCTTTAATGGGCATGGTAGATGAAAAAGGATTACCCAAGGAGTTAACAGAACTTTTATAGACTTACCTCTCAGATAATTAAATTCAGAAACTTAGTTTTAGTTTAAATGTCTCGAACAGTTAGAAATGAATTTTCTTAGCGTTTCTTAAATAAAATAACCAACCCTACATCTTTCGAGTGGGTGTGATCGTCTTTAGAATAAATTCTTATCTCCTTAAAGTCTAAAGAGGAAATTCTTCTTTCTGCAACTAATCTTGCCAATGTTGACCCAAATCCCAGTTCATCAAAAACAGAGTAAATTGTTCCACAACAAAAAAGAGCTTCTTTTTTTACAATCCGCAAAAGCTCATCCAAACATTCTGAACCGACTAAACCATGAGTGAATGTACCGCAGGAAACTATCCCATTATATTTCTCATCTTGTATCTCAAGCCTTTTAGTCAAATCTCCTTCAATAACATTTCTATAAACCTTTTTACTCTTTGCTATTGAAAGCATTTCCTTACTTATATCTAGGCCATCAACATCTAATCCCTTCAGATTTTCAGCTACTAAACCTGTTCCTGCTCCTACGTCCAAAACTGGACCAGCCCCTTGAAAGTTTTTCAAGAAAAGATTTGCTATCTTATTAGGAGCTACATATCCCCATTTATCTGCAAAGTTATCTTCGTAGGAAGGAGCCCATTTACGATAAATATCTTTTATATCATCAGTACCAGATGGCACCCTTCCCCAAATTGTTTTGCTTACACTAATTTCTCTATCCTCAAAAATAGTCTATTTTAATTTTAATTAAGCCTTTGACAATAGGCTTAGTGATTTTTTTTTAAATTAATTTAGGTTAAATCCCAAATTTAACGTACTCTTACCTATGACGATAATAATATCACTCATCCACGTAATTGTTTAAAATTTCCTTCTCAAATAATTAAGAGATTTACTAAAAATTAAGCCTGTCCTAATAAAATTTTCATAAGGTAATATTAATGAGTCTTCTAAGTAACCGATCAATTGGATTGTTTGCCGCTTTACTGACCGTTACAATTTGGGCTCTTTTTCTACTCACAACTAGATTTGCCGTTACCAGTAAATTCACAGTAGAGGAAATTTTACTTTTGCGCCTACTCCCTGCAGCAATTGCAATCTCTCCACTTTTGTTTAGATTTCCACTTTTACCCAGAGGACAAACGGTCTTCGGCTCACTGATAATCATGATTGGAGTTAGCGCAGTTTTCCCATATATTGTCTCCTCTGGCCTTGCCTATGCGCCTGCGTCTGATGCTGGCCCCTTAGCACCAGGAATGATCCCTTTTTGGACAGCATTAGCAGCATATTTCTTGATAGGTGAGGTTCCTAGTAAAATACGAAGTGTTGGTTTAGGTCTGATATTGATAGGTGCGTTGCTAGTAGGGCTTTATCAAATTCTAATAGACTCTAATACTGGAGCATGGAGAGGGCACTTATTATTTCTATTGGGTTCAGGTTTATTTTCAATATATTCTGTAATTTTTCGACAAAGTGGCCTAAGTCCACTTCATGGACTGGTTATAAGCCTATTTTGGGGGACCATAATCGCTACTCCACTTTTATTTCTTTCTGGGAATATAACCTTTGAAAATGCAGACTTGAGAGACATTATCATAATGATTATACTGCAAAGTTTTGTAATGAGCATTCTGGCAACAATATTATTTAACTATAGTGTAAGAGTCTTGGGTGCTGCGGAAACCGGTGCCTTTGGTGCATTGACACCCACACTTACATTAATTGGAGGCGTTATGCTATTGAATGAAACGATAACCTCAGCAAAAATACTTGGAGTTATCCTTGTTGCATTGGGGGTATTCTTAGCCTCAGGAATTTTAAACAGATCTGAAATAAAATAAATGTTGACGTTGTAACACCAACACCTAATTAGAGACAATCTGTTAAGAATCTAATTTCTAACTACTTCCGCTCCATCGATCTTTACAGATGTTGAGACAGCTTCTTTTTCGTAAGAAAAAGCAAAAACTCCAGCGACTTTGTTTTCCTTAAATACGAAGCTATTTCTCAGATCACTAAGTAATTTATCTGAGTCATCCTCAAATTTCTTCAGAGATGCAGCATCTTCAAACTTTACATGAATGTTCAAGTCACCATCTTTACTTATAAGTATATTCAATCCTAAAAAATCATATTCTGCTATTTTACCTCCCAGAGATTCAGAACAGAAACCGGCAGCTACTTTAGCTTCGCTTACCCCAGGGAATTTAAATTGATATACTATAGCAAACATTATATCTTACCCAACTCTCCAAGCATATTATCCAAGTTTTCTTGAACATTATCAGGAGCAATTGCCAAACGTCTATAGATCCCACTGTCTAGGCCAATTTCTTTTTGGACCTTCCTGCCTAAGAGGGTCATTACACCATTTTTGTCCAATAGTTCACGTTTTATTAAAGCGTCTCGAGCTTCATTACTCAACTTTCTCCCTTCAATTAATGTGAGAAAAAATATTGTATCTTGTATTGTAAAACCAGGAAGATTCTTCTGGATTTTATTTAATAGATCAATTGTCTTTGAGGCCGTTATCTCTCTTTGGGCAGATTGTGTTTCTAACTGGTGAGCAAGCCTACCAGTAAGTTTAACAAGAAGATCAATTTGCTCAGACTCAAGTCTTGCATCCTCGATATAATCAACGACGCACAAGGTTCCTAATACTAAACCTCCCTGGGTAACTATTGGGAACCCTCCGTAAAAACGAACGAAAGGCTCTCCAGTTACTATCGGATGATTTTTGAAGCGATGGTCTTTTTGACAGTCAGCGACAATAAGAGGCTCAGTGCTGTTAAGTGCATACTGACAAAATGTGTTTTCTCGAGGGGCACTTTCTGGAAGGTCAGACGGTAGGCCCACATGACATAAAAAATACTGCCGGTTTTCATCAATTAATCCTGTATAGCTAACCGGCATGTTAGATATTTGTTTTGCAAGCTCATTATAAACGATAAATAAATCTGCGTTAGCGACATCCATTACGCCCGTCCTTCGGACTGCCTCTAATCTCCTACTCTCATTTGATGGTAATGGTGCCGGCAGAAAACCGCTTTCATCAATCAATTGTATACCTTCCTATGTATATTTATTTCCATATATTTTGATTATATATAATCGTTATCGCAATAAAAGTGTAGTTTAAAAACTTTTTGATTTAACTCATTAAACCTGCGGGACCCATGGGTACAATTCTAGAAGGATTTAGTGATTCATGACTTTGGTAATAATGCTTTTTTATATGTTCCATATTTACTGTCTCGGCGATACCTGGCTGGTTATATAGATTGAGCATATATTTCGAAATATTACTATAGTCAGATATACGTTTAATATTACATTTGAAATGTCCTACATAAACAGGATCAAAACGGATCAGAGTTGTAAATAAACGCCAATCCGCCTCCGTGATATCATCTCCAGTAAGATATTTCTTTGAATCTAAAATTGTCTCTATCCAGTCAAGAGTTTCAAATAGAGGTATAATTGCTTCATCATAAGCCTCTTGAGTAGTCGCAAAGCCACACCGATAAACTCCATTATTAAGTGTGTCATAAATTCTTTTGTTAATTTCATCTATCTCTACCCTTAATCTGGAGGGATAGTAATCAAAAGGATTGGCGCCAAGCTTCTCAAATGCTGAGTTAAACATTCTAATTATTTCCGAGGACTCATTAGAGACTATTGTTTTTTGTTCTTTATCCCAAAGAACAGGAACTGTCACTCTTCCAGAATAATTCTCATCCGCTTTTGTGTAAACTTCATATAAAAAATCTGCATTATTTTCAGTATCACCGATGACCCCGTTACCATCTAAAAAATTCCATCCATTTTCAGCCATGTACCAATTTACTACTGATACAGAAATCATTTTTTCTAGGCCCTTTAAAGAACGGAAAATTAGAGTTCGATGAGCCCAAGGACAGGCTAATGAAACATATAGGTGATAGCGGCCGGCAGATGCATTAAACCCGCCAATACCGGTTGGACCAGGCTTACCATCTGTTGTTACCCAATTACGAAATTGGGATTCTTTTCGCATAAAACGGCCCCCGTGTGATGTAGTGTCATACCATTTATCAACCCATTTACCATTTTGTAATAAACCCATCGAGCTTTCCTAAAAACAGTTGTTTACGATTGGCTTTAGTGCCTGGCCATTTATATAGGTGACATTAATAGAAATACAAATCATCTATTTTATTAGCTTAGACAGAACATCCAACCTCTAGTTGTTTACTCTTTTTTTTAAAATAGCAGGGAAAAAATAAGGAACTCGGCTTTTATAAATTAAAAATCTTTTTCCATAAATTTTATGAAACCTTCTTTCTTTTAAGAACGGTCCTAGAAAACAATAGACTGTATAAAAAATTGAGACAGTAAAAAGGTCAGCACTCATATTTGGGGTAGACCACAAAACAAATATGAACGAGATATAGATTGGTTGTCTAACTATTGAAAACAAACCTTTGACAGGCATATCTGGAAACTCAGGTCTTTTATTTTTATACAATGAGGTCCATCCCAAGGAACCTGTTTGCACTTGATAACCAGCTTGAATAGAGGAGGTAGTAAGCAAAAGCCAGCTACAAAGATTCAAAAAAATCATGATTAAATTGTAGGGATATGGAATTTCCCACATTATTATGCCTGAATAACTCCAAAAGCAAAAAAGAGCTAATAATTGTAAGGAAGCAAAAGTGGCGTAAATGGTTGTTCTCAAAGATCTTGCGTATTCCCTAGGTCCAAATTTGTCTAATACTCTCATTCCTGCACCCGACAGTAAAAATGAGTGAAAAAATGGAAACTGTATTAATAACAAAAAATTTATGATAATCGCATAAATGCCTTCTGACGAACCGATAGAATATTTAAAGCCGGTTAATATAGAAAAATACATCACGATCCCTGCCAAAAGAAATATTCCATGACAAACCAAGCCATACACTAGTGCCACAATCTTATGCCCTTTCAATAAATCTTTCATAAATTTGAGATATAATCTTAATTACTAAAAATAAAGAGGACCTATAGAATTATGATAATGATTTTAATTTTCAAAAGAAAATTGCTTCTGTGAACTAATGAAAGAAGCTTTATTTTTTTTTGGCCTTTTTAACAATTTTTTACGGCTTCCATGTTTATCAAAAATCTTTTTTGAATTTTCATAAAATCCAGTTTTTTTTCTTAGAAGAAAAATCTTTGAGGCAGCATTTTTTCTTGCACTTTTTTCATCGACTATGGGAACTGGATATCCGTTCATTTTATCTGGTGTCTTCCAAGGCTCATGTATTTCTTCCTTTTTCATATCCCTTAATTCAGGAACCCACCTTCTTATAAAAACTCCTTCAGGATCATGCTCAAGGCTTTGTTTTATAGGATTATAAATTCTAATAGCATTTATGCCCGTTGTTCCTGACTGCATCTGCACTTGGGAATAATGTATTCCAGGCTCGTAATCTAAAAATAAATTCGCCAAGTAAATCGATATCGGTCGCCAGTGTAACCACAAATGATAAGAAGCAAAGCTCACAAGCATAGCTCGCATCCTAAAATTAATCCAACCCGTCTGAACCAATGAGCGCATGCATGCATCAATCATCGGATACCCAGTAAGGCCTAATTTCCAACGTTCCAAAAACTCCAAATTAAGAGAATCTTCTCTTAAACCAACTAAATCTGGATGAAGGCTCTCAAACTCGATTGAATGTTCATCTTCAAGCTTTTGAATAAAATGGCAATGCCATCGAAGCCTGCTCTGGAATGAGCGAAAAGACTTAGTCCAACCTCTTCTGTCTTGATCAGATAAATAGCTTAAAGATTTATTTCTGTTATCTATTGTTTGGAAGACTTGTCTGATAGAAAAAGATCCAAAAGAAAAATGAGGTGAAAGTCTTGAGCAGGCTGATCTAGCTGTGAGAGGGGAAGACATTGCATAAGTATAAAGCCGTCCTCTGTGAGACATGAAGCTTTCTAGTAACTGATTTGCTTCAAACGAGCCTGCCTTTTGAAATTCGTTAATTCCATCATGGTTCAGGCCCAAACTATCTGGGCTAGGAATTTCTTGAGATTTAACTCGAATAGTGTCAAATGTTGCTGGAATAAGTGCGATTGGCTTACGCATCTCGCTGTACCATAGGTTTGACCATCCATTTCTATTTGAAAGGTTTCTAACTACTCCATTGTGCTGAAACTCTATCCATTTCAAACCTGCATTATTTACCCAATCTTTTACTCGAATATCTCTTTTTCTTGTCCAACTATTCCAGGTTTCTTTATAAGAATAAATTCTCTTCACGTTGTGCTTGCGACTCAAGTCTCCTAAAATTTTGACTGCGTCACCAACCTTTATCGATAACTTGTGGCCTTTTTTCTTAAGCTCCACATCTAAAGCACATAAGCTTCGAACAAGGTAATCATAATGACGAAAGCTTAGGTCTGGTTGTCTCCATAACTCCGGTTCAATAATATACAGGAGTATCGAAATCCCATTCTTGGTTGCCGTAAAGAGTGGTTCATGATCACGCAATCTCAGATCATGCTTGAACCAAACTATTTGCATTTCAAAAAATTTCTACTAAACGTGTGTAATAGGCTGATAGCTTTAATTTCGGTAATCATGAAAAGATTATTCACTGCTAAACTTTCTCTGTGTTTTCCTAAATACTCTACTCCGCCATGATACATAGCTTCCTTTTCTGATATTTTTCTTCATCAGTTTCTTAACCTGATTTTCAGATAAGTTAAAACATTCGTTAATGGCTTTAAAGGACACCTTGTCACTCAAAGCCATTTCTATTATCTCAGATATTTCCGCGTCCGAGAGTTTTGTCATCTTATTTTTTTAAGTGTGGAAGATTAGAAGATAGTAAAAGACAGCCGACCCAACCGCTCCAAACATACCTAGTTTTAACATTGCGGATTTAAATTGTTGTGTCTGTTGTCTTAATTCTTCTATATTTTCTCCAAAAAAAAATGCTATTGATCTTTGCAAATCTTCCTTCTCATTGAGATATAGTCTCACACTTCGCGAGGGCCGCTTGACACCAGATTGTTTTTCAGTTTTTACCATTTTAAGATTTTCCTTTCGCTGATTTCCATCCGAAGAGGTGGTTCTTCATAATCTTTCGACAAGGATGTGCGTTGATTTGTCTCAATCTAAATATCTCAGGCAAAAACAGAAAAAGCGATACTGTTTAAAAAAATTTTTCCGTGGTTATTGAATTTTTTTTTGTTGCACTACTTATAACGAACAAACAAGTGATGGAGTACTTATAATGATAAAAAAACTTGCGACAATAGTGGTCGCTGTGACCATGGGAACTTCCGTATATGCATCGGGTTGCTCAGAGATGGCTGCTTTCAACACCAAGATTGATAACGCGTTAAAAACAGCGTCTTTTAGCCAAAAGACTAAATCCGATATTAAGATTTTAACAAAAGAGTGTGCCCAAATGCACGATATGGGAATGTCCATTAATACGATAGATGCATGTAATAAAGCGTTGAGCTTGGTATCAGTAAATTAATTAAAAGGCGAGTACAACTCGCCTTACCTTTAAAAAGAAAAGAGTAAAGAAATGGCAGCAAGGAACCAAGATCCAATTAAAATAGAAGTCACCGAGGGTAAGTCGTATTATTGGTGTGTTTGCGGTTTGAGTGAAAAGAAACCTTTCTGCGACGGTAGCCACAAATTGACTAAATTATCTCCCTTAAAATATACGGCCGATTCAAGCAAGACCCTTGTAATGTGTGGTTGCTCAAATTCCGAGCAATTACCTTTCTGCGATGGGACTTCAAGTAAAGTAGCTTAAGGGAGGCTTTTGATGAATATTATTATTAAGAAAATTGAACAAATTAGTTCCTCCATACCTGAGTTTTGTACCTCTCACTGGTTATTGAGAATACCTTTAGCAATTATTTTTATACAACAGGGTTTAATGAAACTGCCCATAGACGCCTCCGAAGCTGAGAGCTATGGACTATCAGTGTTGGTTTGGTGGGTCGTTGCATTAGGAGAACTCGGTGCCGGTGCCGGACTATTAATAGGCGGTTTGCTAAACAATAGTTTAACAAATTGGCTTGGGGATATCGTGACTAGGTTCAGTGGATTTACGATCGGCTGCATTACCACTGGAGTTATTTGGATAGGTGAACCAGAAAGCTTTCTGGACGTGCTTTTATATGATAACTTACACATCCTGATGTGGGTCGGAGGTTTGTATTTTGCATTACGAGGAAACCGAGTGTGACAGCTGAAATTATGTGCCATTCTTTTTGATAAAAAATCTAAACGAGTTAGAGTTCTTCGACCATTGACAATAGTTAGTACTTTTAAATAGAATCTGAACATATTTTCAAACGTTTCTGAAGGTAACGGAGTGGTAGAATACAAAAAAAGAGATGGTATAGCATTCATCACGCTTAATCGTCCTGAGGCTAAGAATGCTATCGACCCCTTAACTCACGCTAAACTTTGGGAAATTTGGAAAGATTTTGATAGCGATAATAATGTAGATGTAGCGATTTTGACTGGCAAAGGAGATGCTTTTTGCTCTGGGGCAGATCTTAAAAGCTACATGTCTCGTTGGCCAAACGCAACCCCTGAAAAAGTTCGTGCAAATATAGAAGATGGTCTAGGAGGGTTAACAAGGGGTCTTCACCACTTAAAAAAACCAACTATTGCAGCAGTCAATGGATGGGCTCTAGCGGGAGGATTTGAAACTGCTTTAGCATGTGATATACGAATAGCATCAGAGAATGCCAAGTTTGGATCTTTTGAAGCTAGACGGGGTTTCCATCACGGAGATGGAGGAATACCAAGACTTGTCAACTCTGCAGGACTTAGTGTAGCTATGCAAATGCTTCTTACCGCTGAGCCAATTGACGCTGAAAAAGCATTGCAATGGAATCTGGTCAGTGAGGTAGTTCCCCAGCAATTATTAATGGAAAAAGCAGAGTTGATTGCCCAACAAATATTGCGAAATGATCAGACTGCAGTGCGTTCGGCAAAAGAGACTATTCTTGATATGGTTGGAAGAAGTTTAGACGATCAACTGCGCGTTGAAGCAATTAATGGATATAGCGTTGCTACCAGGAAGGAGGTTGTTTTAAGATTGGAGGAGTTTTATGATAAGTCAGACAAGGGAAGACATGGAAAAAATTCAACTGAACTGTAATTTAAGAAACTATGCAAGCCATCATAGCGCAGGACTTAAATTTATTGAATAACTATTATCTCAGATATCCTCCTCTTTTCTTATATTTGATTTGTCCTTGTCAAATGATCCCTTATCATATCGACTTTTAAGTTTGGTCACATTAATCTCTATTATTTCTTCGATATCTGAATTCAGTGAAATGCATGCCTGAGCTACATACCACATAATATCACCTAATTCTTTTTTCAAATGGGTTACAGTTTGATCGTCTAACTCTTTCTCTTGGAAAAGTGCTTTCTTTATGATTTCATTGAACTCACCAACTTCCCCAGACAACCCTATCCCTGCAGTTAATATTCTGGATACATGAATATTTTTTCTATCAACATACTCCAGTCTATCTACTAGCTTTTCAGTATTCTTTGAAGCGTCACTTGTTACTTTATCTACAAATTTCTGATATTGATTAAGTTCATTTTTGTTAATAGCCATAAAACCTCACATTATAATTAGTAAGTTACAGAACTAAAGATACTAGTTATTAGTTTTTTTATCTTTTCCATCGACACGAACGTAATCTCCAGCCGATCCAAATTTTTCCCCTTCCTTTAACAAGCCTGAGCCGGGAATAAAATTTACCTCTATTCTAATGCCATCTGGATCTTCAAATAACACGTAATAATAGCCTGGAGCCCAATCTCTTTCTTCTGGCCCCCGAACAATTTCTGCTCCCAATTCACCAACTAAAAAAGCTGTTTTGTCAACATCGTTGCGCGTCCTGGCTCTTAGACAAATATGATGAAGACCCACACGATATTGCTCAAACCTTTGACCTTCAAAGGCAGGGTCACACCTTCTAACTCCGATCGCGGTACGAGCACCCACGTGATAGCAGAAATCTGGACCATCCATTACACATTTCATATCAAACCTTGGCAAAAGATTAGAATAAAAGTTTCTAGCCTTATCAAATTGACTCACGGTGAGAATGACATGTGCCATTCCATTAATGCCAATAACATCATCTTTTTCTATCATGTCGTAGTCATCGCACTTCCTAAAGACTTTACCGCATCAGCTTTTCCAGGAGATGGAGGAATATTTAGACCACGATTACAAGCTGGTCTATTTCTCAATTGCTCCATCCATCTCTCTAAATGTTCTAGACCCTCTGTGGGAACTCTAGCCCACCTGTGACTTCGGATCCAAGACCAGTTAGATATATCTGCAATTGAAAAATTTGACACAAGCCATTCATTATCTTTCAAATGATTATTCAATACAGCATAGAGTCTCCGAGTCTCATTGTGATACCTACGTCTGGCTGCTGGCTCATCGGTCGGAAAGTATCTTTCAAATGCGACCGCCTGACCTTGCATGGGTCCAATGCCGCTGGCTTGAAATAACAACCACTGAAAGACTTGGGAACGCTCATGTCCGCTTGAAGGCAATAGCTTTCCTGTCTTTTCAGCCAAGTAAATAAGAATTGCAGTAGAATCAAAAACAATCAATCCGTTTGCATCATGATCAACCAAAACAGGGATCCGTCCATTTGGATTCATTTTTGTAAACCATTCTTTGTGTTGATCTCCAGCAGCTAAATCTATAAGCTTAACTGTGTATTCAAGCTCCAACTCTTCGAGCATCATTGCCGCTTTCCATCCATTCGGAGTTGGTGATGTATATAGGTCAATCATATTCAGGTTTTCCAGTCTAAACAGTATGATATCTCAGAGATTTGTTGGTAGCAAGAAAGTTGAAAGAGAGTATTTTCAGGATTATTCTAATGACTAAAGCAACATGGTATTTTGATTTTATCTCTCCCTTTGCATACCTTCAGTTTGCCCAGTTTGATAAATTGCCAACAAATCTAGAGATTAGATTAGTACCAGTCGTTTTTGGAGCTTTACTTAAGCATTGGGGCCAACTAGGTCCCGCGGAAATCCCACCAAAGCGTCAATTTGTTTACCGATTTTTCAAATGGCAAGCTGATAATATTGGTATTCCGTTCAAAATGCCTCCTTCTCACCCATATAATCCATTGCCCTCTCTCAGACTTTGCGTAGCCGCTGGAAGCAAGTTCAGTGACGTAAAAAAAATTTTTAATATAATCTATGGAAAGGGCCTCCAACCTGACAATGATGAGGGAGTATCCGTAATTTCAGAAACTCTAGGTATTTCTCCAAACGATTTAAATGGAAATAAGTCAAAAGAGATCCTCAGAAAAAATACTAATGAAGCTATTTCAAATGGAGTTTTTGGCGTCCCAACATTTGTTATTAATAATGAACTATTTTGGGGAGGCGACTCAATGAAGATGATGCTAGATTTTTTAGCAAATCCAGATTTATTTAGTTCAGGTGAAATGAGACGTATTTCTGAAATGCCAATGGGCTTTGAAAGACAAAAATGATACTTTATTAATTAAGAAACTTTAATTTTGATATAGCTTTGATGTGTTCAGGTGACAACCCACAGCATCCTCCGATAATTTGAACTCCTTGCTCAGACCAACCTTTGGCAGCTGATTGTAAAGCATCAGGCTTTATAATTTTATCGAAGTCCCAGTTAGGAGACACCCATCCCCCAGAGTCGGGGTAAGCCATAATCGGACCATCATAGAAGCCTTTTAAAATCTCTACCGCATCGCTGATTACATCCACTGCAGAGTGCATAATGCCAGCAACTTCAAGTTTATAATCCTTTATGATTTCTAGTATTTCAGTGAAAGGAATGTCTGCTTCTTCTGTAAAACTGACCACTTCACCTTTTTTAGACCTTCGAACTGAAAAACCCGCCCATATTGGTTTTTTGGTTTTTTTTGCAGCATCAAAAACAGCTCTCATTCTTTTAGGATGGTACATCATTTCAAGCACTATAAGATCACATCCTTGATTACGTAAGAATTCAGCCATCTCTTCACAGTTTTCTTTAAGTTTCTCATCAGAAATATTATTGTTTGGGTCAGATTGAGCAGCCCCATCTGCAATTGGAAGTCTATGTGATAATGATCCTGCTATCAAAATATCTTCGTTTTCGACTTCTCTTCTTGCGCTCTTTGCGGAGTTTATTGCTTTCTCATTAATCTCTTCAAAGTTCTCCCCGAGGCCAGCTGAACCCAACATCAAACGACTTGAGGCATAAGTATTAGCAGTTATTATTTCTGCTCCAGCTTCGATATAATCTAAATGAACTTGCTTTAATATTTCTGTATTTAGAGAAGCACTCCCACACCAAGATTCATCCATCTCTATTCCCCTTTTCTGGAGTTCAGTTCCTACCCCCCCGTCTAGAATTATTAATTCTTTACGGTTAATTTTTTCCTTAATTCTGAGATAGCGGTCGCTCATGGGTATTGTTAATCCTTCTTTTCAAGATTTGTCTAGAAGAATTTATATTAGTTATCAAGGTAATACCTTCCCCAGTTTTCCGAGATTGAAAAATTAAATCCCAGACTGATTCCAGCTTACGTTAGGGAATAGGCTTAAAATTGAATAAAGAGATTGTTAATCGAGATAAAGAATTATATCGTTAAAGAACCAAATAACTGGATTTAATAATGGCTAATGTGGAAAGAAAACTGAGCGCAATCCTAGCTATGGATGTAGTAGGTTTTAGTAAAATGATGAGTTCAAACGAAGAGCAGACATTGGAATTATTAACCAATAGACGCAAGTTAGTTGATAAAATAATTGAGGAAAATGAAGGAAGAATTTTCAATACAGCTGGAGACAGTGTATTAGCGGAGTTTGCCAGCCCTGTTAAAGCAGCGAGTTGTGCGGTAAAAATACAAAGCCAAAATGATGTTCTGAATCAAAGTGCTAATGAAGACGAAAAAATGTCCTTTAGAGCAGGCATCAATATGGGTGATGTGATGGTAACCAAAGACAACTTGTATGGTGATGCTATTAATATTGCGGCCAGATTAGAGGCAGTTGCAATGCCTGATGGTATTTGTATTTCGAAAAATGTTTATGACCTGATCTGTATGGCAATTAAGGTATCTTACGAAGATGCCGGGCAACTTGAACTTAAGAATATAGATAGACCAATACCAGCTTACCATGTTGTACCTTGTAAGGGTGCTACGAGAGGCATAAGACCCTCTGTAGACGAAAAGCCTCAAATAAAAATAGATCGTGCGGAGTCAGGTTCTTTAGCTGTAATGCTATTTAAAAACTTGAGTAATGATGAGGAGCAGGAATATTTTTGTGAAGGTTTCTCTGAAGATTTAATATCTGCTCTTTCAAGATATAAAAAACTTACGGTAGTAGCAAGTAACGCTAGTTTCGTTTATCGAGAAAAAAATCAGCCTCCCAAAGAGATAGGTCAAGAGTTAGGGGTAAGATATCTTCTTGAAGGAAAAGTAAGAAAGTTGGGACCAAAAATCAGAATATCTTCCTCTTTAATTTCAGCAGAGTCAGGAAATACATTATGGTCAAATAATTTTGATACAACTATTGATGAAATTTTTGATGTTCAAGACGAGCTAGTTGAAACTATCGTATCTACTATTGTGGGAAGTGTGGAGAAGGATCAGATCAAGCAATTATCTAACGCGAGGGCTGAGAATATGGAAGCTTACGACCTAGTGTTACAGGGCCTCGAATACCATAAGAGAAGTTCAGTTTCTGCAGAGAATAACAAAAAAGCCCTAGAATTATTTACAAAAGCCACTGAAGTAGATCCAAATTATGCTAGAGCCCACGCTTGGAAATGCTGTTCTCTTGGTAATAACGCTGAATGGTTCCCAGATGATATGCCTGAGAATTGGATGCAGGATGCTTTTTCATCTGTTGGTAAGGCTTTAGAAATAGACCCCAATGACCCTGAAGCCCACAGAATTATGGGAGCCGTGAAGTTGTTGTTTGAAGGTGATATGGAAAAGGCCATATACCATCACGAAAAAGCAATAGAAATTTGTCCAAGTGATACCTATCACATTGCTAGGTATACAATCCTTCTAGTTTATCTTGGAGATGTTGAGAAAGGTCTTAGGGAAATTCAACGAGCAATGAGAATTGATCCATTCTGCTCAGATCTTATGCTCGAAGCAGAGGGCCTTTGTCACTTTTGGCTTGGCAACCTGGATGATGCTTTGGCAAGTTTTAGAAAACTAAAGATCGATACCAGAGATAGTCTTTTTTATACCGCTCTCACTCATAAAAAACTCGGAGATTCAGATAAATCAAAAGAATACTTAAATAGAGCTCACAATACTACCAAATTGACAAACGAAAAATTTCTTGAGTCTCAGAAGTATAAATTAGATGAAACAAAAAAAGAGCTGGAATCACTGTTAAATTCAATTAATTAGAATTTAAACGCTTGATTCTAATTATTTTTTAAAAAAAAAAATTTGCAAAATATTTTTCATAAATTCTCTAACTAAGCTAAAATATGTTTGTGGGCACCCTAAAAAATAGAAAATGACCATCACCAGTGGACAAATAGCTCTTTATTTTGGTGCATTAATTATTTTATTTCTTACTCCTGGCCCAGTTTGGATTGCTATAATAGCAAGAACTGTTTCGGGTGGATCAAAATCATCTATCTCACTTGCTCTAGGCGTTTCATTGGGCGACATGCTTTGGCCAATCATTGTTTTTCTCGGTTTAGGTTTTTTAATATCACTATATTCGGACATTTTGCTGGTAATTCGTTATTTCGCTGCTGCTATTTTGGCAATTATGGGATTGCAAATTATTCTTAAACGAAATTATATTTTGAAAGAGAACGAAAGACTCACCAAGGCTGGGTTCTTTTCCGGTTTCTCTGCTGGCTTCATTGCTATAACGGCGAATCCTAAGGCATCATTATTTTATTTAACTCTTTTGCCTGGTTTTTTTGACTTCAGTAAAATCAATATGTTTGATCTTACTATAATTTCCGTAACATCTTTTTCTGTACCGATGATTGGAAACTTATTGCTTATCTTTTTTCTAGATAGAGTTAGATTTTTTCTATCATCAGCAAAAGCTATTAGCACAACTAATTTTTTGTCTGGTATATCATTAATTGTTGTTGGGATAGTAATTGCCTTTAATTAATTGTACAAAAGATAACAAGATGGGAAGATTATTTTTTTAGCTCTATTTTGCTTTTCTGGTTCATTTACAAAAGCAAAAAATAACTTATGGAAAACTTGACTAAATTTATTTTTTCTTTCGATGGGGATCTTGAAAAGGAAGTATGTCACGAATGTACTCTCTTGTTTTCCACTCTGGAGCAGGAGGAGTTTTTTCACCTTTTCTAGGAACAAAAACAGATTTCTTTCCGTTTATAAAGTCAGGAACATACCGCGGACAATTAGGGTAGATTTCACATTCGATACGTATAACAAACTTTGCGCCAAAATGTTTTGCAAGTGTTTCTTTATCTCTCCTTATGCTAGCTTTCCCGTTTATCCTTATTCTTCTACTTTTGCCATCAAATTTTACAAATAACAAACCCACATTGGGATTCTTAAAAATGTTTCCAGCTGTACGATACATTGAATTACCATCATATTCTGGGTATTCAATCACCCCTTTTTCAATAATCTTTACAAATCCCTCATCTCCAGACTTGATACTACAATCAACATAATTCTCCCATGATGAAGCTATAAAAAAAAATGTCGTTTTCTCAATGATCTCTTTCTCATCATCCCAGAAATCATAGTGCTTTCTATGCGTTTCAATTGCCTCAGCAGTCCTCCGACCGTCAAAGAGATCCTGAAATTCCCTCATCCCTTCATGAAAAAATGAACGGTTTTTGTTATCAGTTTTTTTTATTACTTTCATATTGTTAACCTCTTAGATCGATAACCTTTTTTGAAATTTAGTCTTACATCTTATTGAAAATCCAAAAATCAATAATTCTATTGTAACACCATGTAACAAAAACCAACTCTTATTTTTGGTGGAAGGCTACAAAAATTAATGCTTTTAATCAAAAATCATGAAAGGATACGTGATGATTTATTTGATTCTTTAATTAGATTAAATTCAATACATAAAGGGAGAAATACTAATGAAAATACTTAAAAAAATCGCTTTGTCTGCCCTGCTCAGTTTTGGACTAATCGGTCAGAGCTACGCAGCAGAGTGTATTGCTCCAGCTAACCCTGGTGGTGGTTGGGACTTTACTTGTAGATCAATTTCAAAAATTATGACTGATATTGGAGCCCACGACGGTTCAATTAAAGTCACTAACATGGCTGGCGGCGGCGGCGGTCTTGCTTTTGCGCATGTCGTTAACGAGCGTAACACAGACGCTGAACTTATTGTGGCAGCTTCAACCGCAACTGCTACGCGTCTTGCTCAAAATGCCTACTCAGGTATGACGGCTGATCAGGTAAGGTTTCTTGGAGCTATCGGTGCTGACCCAGGTGTTATTGTTGTTGCTGCAGATTCACCTCATAAGACACTTAATGATCTTCTTGACGATGTGATAGCTAATCCTTCTAAACATGCATTTGCAGGAGGCTCAGCTGCCGGAGGATTTGACCATCTTAAAGTTTTGATGGCTTTAAAAAGAAAAGGTTTTACTGATATCAAGAAAGTTAAATACATCGGCGTCGACGGTGACGCGGATGCGATCACGCAAACAGTTGGTGGTTTTACCTCCGCTATGACAGGAGATATTTCTGGAGTTGTAGGTTTTATAAAGTCTGGAGATGTTCGCGTTCTTGCATCTTTTACAGAAGAGCGTATTCCTGGCTTTGAGCAAATTCCAACCGCAAGAGAGCAAGGGATAGATGTTATAGCTGTTAACTGGAGAGGGCTTTACACTCCAAAAGGTGCTTCAGATGCTTCATACAAAGCTTGGACGGAAGCTTTAAGGAAAGTTGGTGCTTCAAAAGAATGGAAAGCTGCAATGAAAGCAAATGGTCTTGCACCATTTAACATGGTTGGCCCAGATTTCCAATCTTATGTCGGTGGAGTTATGAAGGAAGTAAAAGCTATGTCAGTAGAATTGGGCGTAATGAAGTA
>CACIJG010000020.1 GCA_902586885.1 uncultured Alphaproteobacteria bacterium
AACCATTCTGATTAGAAGATTTTGACTCAGCTTGGGGTACAGCCGTTGTTACTGATTCAGGTTCTAATTGCTTGTCCTGTTCTATATTTTTATTTTGAGAAATATTCTCACTTATGGACTGGCTGCCGTTAAAATTTGTATATATTATGTAGGTTGGAACGATAACCGCTACTGCAACTACACCCAAGAGGCCATACACCCCTAAATATTTTATTAATAAATTTATCATTTTACCATTAATTTTATAGGTTAAACTGTATTAAGTATAAACTCCACAAAAATATATAGGCTCTGAAATGGCTAAGCAAAAATTTTATAAAAATAAGTTAAATTCTGTAAGTGTTTTTTGTGGTTCTAGTGATGGTAACAATGAAACATTTAGGGAAGCTTCAGTAATTTTGGGGAAAAAATTGGCAGAGAATAATATCCGTCTAGTTTATGGTGGTGGTTCACTAGGCCTTATGGGTATTTTATCTAATAGCGTTTTTTCTTCAGGAGGGAGCGTCTTAGGAGTAATACCTAAAAAGCTTTTATTGGTAGAAGGAATAAATACAAAACTCGATGAAGTAATTATAACTGACGATATGCATTCAAGAAAGATGACTATGTACAAAAACTCACAGGCATTTATTTGTTTACCTGGGGGAGTAGGAACATTAGAGGAAATCCTTGAAGTTATTACTTGGAGCCAATTAGATATAAGCCGAAAACCAATTTTAATACTAAACCTATGTGGTTATTGGGAAAAGTTGAACAACTTAATTCAACACGTGATATCTGAAGGCTTTGCAAAGCCAGACCTTTTAGAATTATTTTCTGTTCATAATCAAGTAAACTCTCTCATGTCCGCTTTAGTGACTTCACTACGAATTGAATCGAATGAATAAAAAGCGAGTGCAATCCAAATCAACAAAAAAGCAAAAAAATGACCCAGAAGAAAAGGCTCATTAAAATAATAAACAGCAATTAAGAATTGAATCGATGGGTTTAAATATTGTACTAGACCAACGGTAGCATAGGAAAAAAATTTTGTTGCTGAAGAAAAAAGAACCAAAGGAATCGCGGTAATAAGACCTGAAAAAATCAGAAGAAAATGAGTGATAGACCCTCTATCACTAGGAAAAATATGAAACTCTCTATAGAATAAGACAACAAGAAATAAAGTAAATGGAACAATGATTAAGGTTTCAAAAGCTACTGATGATATAGGGTCTAACTTAATTTTTCCTTTTATTAAACCGTAGAGGCCGAAGCTAAATGCGAGAACAAGTGCCAACGTGGGAATTTCTCCTGATTGAATAGTTAAGATCACCACTGAAATGAAGGCCAAAATTATTGATATAAATTGAATACGTGTAAACTTTTCTTGATTAAAACTGTAACCTAGAAATACTGCTACCAAGGGAAAAATATAATAACCTAGTGAGGCCTGGAGAGCGTTCCCTGAGTTTACGGCATAAATAAACCCATACCAGTTTATTGCTATCAAAATTCCTGCAAGTGAAAGAAGAAATAATTCCTGAGAATCTCTAACAAATATTCTAAAAGCAACTTTTGCAAACAAGGTTAGATATAAGAATAAAAACACCATAGACCAAAATGACCGATGAGCCACAATCTCAATAGCTGGCACTTTTGATAAAAAACTATAAAAAATTGGGGACAAACCCCATATGGTTGTCCCCAATATTAAAAATAAAAACTGTTTTATATACAAACTAAATTAAGGAGAGCTTTATTATTACAGTCTTGAAGCAACATTTTCCCAATTAACAAGGTTCTCAATAAAATTTGATAGATAAACAGGTCTTTTATTTCTAAAATCTATGTAATAGGAGTGTTCCCAAACATCGCAACCTAACAGAGCAGTTTGATTATAACATAGAGGATTAACTCCATTTTCAGTTTTGGTAATGCTTAAGCTACTATCTTGGTTTTTAACTAGCCAAACCCATCCAGAACCAAATTGTCCTACACCAGCTGCACAAAACTCTTCTTTGAATTTATCGAGGGAACCAAAATTTTCATTTATCTCACTCGACAATTCGCTTGGTATATTATGTTTTTCAGGACTCATCATCTCCCAAAACTGCAGATGATTCCAATGCTGAGAAGCATTATTAAATATACCCGATTGAGCAACCTCTCCTTTAACGAAGGACTTGACTATAATTTCTTCTAGAGTCATAGATTCAAATTCGGTGCCGGCTATCAGTTTATTACCATTGTCAACATAAGCTTTGTGATGTAAATCGTGGTGAAACTCTAAAGTCTCTTTGCTCATACCATTTGATTCCAAAGCGTCATGACTGTAAGGTAAGTCTTTTAGTTCGAATGCCATTATTTTTCTCCTTATGTGAAACTGCTATATTATTTAGTTAATTTAAAGTTCATTTCAAATCAATAACATAAAAGTTAGAATTGTGTTCCTGCATTAGACTCTTGTTTATCCCAATTTCTCTTAACATCTAACTTAGATAAAACTTTTGCTGCAACAAAAATTGACGAGTAAGTTCCGACAATAACACCCCAAATCATAGCAAAGGTAAAACCTCTAATTACGTCTCCCCCTACAAAAAATAAAGCCAAAAGAGCTAAAAGGGTGGTTAAAGATGTCATTATCGTTCTACTGAGAGTGTTATTCATTGATAAGTTAAGAATTTCGATAAGAGGTTTACTTTTATAGCTTCTTAAATTTTCGCGTACCCTATCAAACACAACAACGGTATCATTTAATGAATAGCCAACAATTGTTAACAATGCTGCTATTATAGATAAGTTAAACTCAAATCTAAAAATTGAGAATATCCCTATTGTAAGAATTACGTCATGGACTAGAGCTATAACCGCACCCAATGCAAACTGCCATTCAAACCTTAACCATATATATATAAGAACTGATAGAACAGCTAAAATAACCGCTAAAGTACCCTTTTGAACTAATTCACCCGATATTTTTGAGCCCACTGTCTCTACTTGAAGGAATGTAACTCCTCTAATATCTTCAGAAAGAGTTTTTCTTACGATACTCTCTATATTCATACTATCATCTTTCTCAACTTTTATAAGAAAAACATTTTTTTTCTTACCTACCGTACCCCCAGTAATATTTTTCAAAGGGTCTGTTGTTTTAGTAATCGATACATCTCCTAAAGAAGCTTTATTAATAGCAAAGCGAATATCAGAAATTTGCAACTGAGAGGGGGTTGATATCATAAACATGGTTCCACCGCGAAAATCTATTCCATAATTCAACCCCAGAGAGAAAAACAAAATTATAGAAACTAATACTCCACCTATCGAAAAATACGAAAATATAGTTGAATACCTAAAGAAATCGATAAGTTTTGTCTGATTAAATAAACCTCTTAATAGCATGTTATACCTTCACATTATTTGGTTTACTAGTAACTATATATAAATCAATAAAAATCCTGGTTAAAAATAAAGCTGTAAATACGGAAGTTAAAATTCCTATCCCCAAAGTTACAGAAAAGCCTTTAATGGGACCAGAACCCAAAAAGAATAAAATAATAGCTGCTATCATTGTTGTAACATTAGCATCAATGATAGAAGACATTGCCTTTTCGTATCCGGTATTTATTGCATTGTAAATCGACTTATTTAGCTTCAATTCTTCTTTTATTCTTTCAAAAATAAGAACATTAGCATCCACCGCCATACCTATTGTTAAAACTATTCCAGCTATACCAGGTAAGGTGAGTGTGGCGCCAATAACAGATATGAGAGACATTACTAGAAGGATATTTATAATAAGGGCTATGTTTGCAAAAATACCAAACAAACCATAGCTTAACCACATAAAAACCAAAACAAGACAGCCCCCTATTATAGCAGCAAATTTCCCTGAATTGATACTGTCAATCCCAAGCTCGGGCCCAATTGTTCGCAATTCAAGAACTTTTATCTCAGCCGGCAATGCACCACTTCTCAATAAAATGGCCAATCTGTTACTCTCCTCAACACTAAAATTTCCGGAGATAATACCAGAGCCCCCGGCAATATGAGCTCTAATTACTGGGGCAGAAAGAACAACATTATCTAAAACAATTGCAAAAAGAGACCCTATATTATCTCTAGTGTAATTACCAAATTTTATTGCTCCCTTCGGATTAAAATTAAAATTTATTGCTGGCATTCCGTTTTCATCAAAAGAGGGCTGAGCATTCGTTAATGTTTCTCCCGACACAACATATCTTTTCTTGAGAATATAAAACGCTGATTCAGTCCCTTCTTCCTTAACAAGGATCTCCCCAACTCTTGTCTTCCGTTCAGGATCAGTTGTTCTTTCCACTACCTCATGAAATGTAAGCTTAGCTGTTTTTCCTAACAAGCGTATCAACTCCTCGCTGGAATCTAGGCCTGGAACTTGAACAAGAATTCTTTCGCTCCCTTGTTTTTGGATAGAAGGCTCTCGAGTTCCCGCTTCGTCTACTCTCCTTCTAATAATTTCAAGAGATTGATCTATAATTTGTTTCTTAATATATTTTTTTTGCTCTATCGAAAATTGAATTGAAATAGTATCTTCTGTATTGGAAAAAAGTAAACTCTCTCTGGTGACCTTACCTGACCATCTAGAGCTAAAAAGCTCCTGTGAAGAATTAAACTGCTCAAGCTCTTCTATGGCTATCAAAATATTTTCAGGGTTACCAATTTTAATTTTTAAAGTTTCACCCGATTTATCCAATCTCTTTATTGACCCCACCTCATTTCTCCGCTTTATCAGAGCATCTCTAATATCTATCCAAAGAAAATCAAACTTCTCACGAATTACAGACTCTGTTTCTATCTCAAGGAGCATGTAAACCCCTCCCTTTAAATCAAGTCCAAGCTTTACAAGTGAAGTGGGAAGCAGATCCAACCAGCTTTTTTCGTTATTTAACTGGTTATTTCTTTCTTCTATTTTGCTGTAAAAAAAATTTGGAGAAGCAAAAAAAATTGCGAGAAAGCAAATTATAAAAATTATTGATACTCTAATAAACGAAAGCTGAGGCATTTTTTTATTTAGCCGGCTCGCTCTTGTTCATGACATTTACAACAGTAGATTTAATTATTGTAACTTTCACATTAGAAGCAATTTCAACCTCTACCTCCTCGCCCTCTTTAACTTTGGTAATTTTTCCAATAATGCCTCCCTGTGTTAGCACCTGATCTCCTCTTCTTATTGCTTCAACCATCATTTTGTGCTCTTTTATTTTTCTTTGCTGTGGTCTTATCAGCAAAAAATACATAATTACAAATATAAGAATAATTGGAATAAAACTTTCAAGTCCACTCATTTTAAATCTCCGTTTAAATCAATTAGTTTTCAACAAGACTAATAACACATAATTAATTTCAATTTACTTCTATTTTCTTTTTCATAGTGACAATATATTATTTCTTCGTTGACTACTATAGAAAGTGTAACAAACCTATCCAAGCCTTTTTCCTTTATCATTTTTTCTGCGTTCATCACCTTAGTAGAAATATTTCGTTTTAACAAATTCTGATATGTGATCTCATTAGCGTGCGTAGCAATTGGAAAAATTAATACATTAATAACAAAAAAAAGCACCCTTATTTTGTCAGGAAAATTCATTTTTTTTAATTATTACACTTTGAGGAATAGAAAGTATCTTGGCCTTGATAGGAATCCCAATATCGAACTTTTTTTGGTCCATCATTACGACTTAAATTTATAAGACTACCTGTGGGTGAAGCAAAAAGATAAAAATTTGGGTGAGTAAATATTAAAGTTGCAAATTTAGTGTTTTGTTCCCCGCCAAGTATAGTTAAAGTCTCATTCTTGAGCTCTATTGAGAAATTATCTTCCATAGAAGTTTTTGATATTTGATCCTCCCATGGCTTACAATAAAATATGTAATCAGAAGCTTTAGCACTCTCATAATTGAGTAATAAAAAAAAACAAATAACAAGCTTTGCGATATTCTTTGGAAAATTGTTTAAGATATTTAGCTTCACTTTCAAAAAAATTATACTTGTAAGTTTTTGGATTAGCTTTACTACTTAACTTATTAGTCATAAGACAGAAATGTGAAATATCATAGTTAAGGATGATTAATTTGCAAGAGGATTTAGCCCAAATATCAATATATAGTAAGCTAGCGTCTCATTCTGGTCCTTGCTTTGTAGATAGTTCAGGAAATGTTCTCGAATACTCTCAAATGAAAGATATTTGCTTAACATTTGGTAACCAACTCTCAAATATGGAGATAGCAAGCAGTAGTGTTTTTGGAATCGTATTACCAAATGGTATTAATATGGCTAAATGCTTTTTATCATTAGCTAACTACGTAATAGCAGCTCCTCTTAATCCAAATTACACTGAAGAGGAATTCATTTTTTACTTAAAAGATCTTGAGTGTAAATATGTTGTTACTGATGAAACTGCCTCAAATAATCTCAAAAATGCAGCCAGGAAAACAAATACAAAGTTGCTTTTCATTGAAAAAAATGACGAAGATAACTCATTAAAACTAAAATCTATAGATACAAAGAAAAATATATCCAATAAACCAAATTTAAATAATGACTTGTGTTTGATACTTCATACGTCTGGGACTACGTCGAAACCAAAACAAGTTCAGCTTTCTACCAAAAATATTTTGTCATCTGCTTCAAATATTGCGAATACGCTAGCTTTATCTAAAGAAGATAGAGGGTTAAATATTATGCCCTTATTTCACATACATGGACTGATTGCGTCGTTACTATCATCAGTCTTTTCTGGAGGTTGTTTGGTATGCTCTGAAGGTTTTAATGCATTGGCTTTGTTTTCCCAAATCAAGACTTTTAATCCAACTTGGATCACCGCAGTGCCAACAATGTATCAAGCTATATTAGGCAGATCATCAAGAAACAGCTCCATAATAAAAAATTCTAAAATAAGGCTTTTAAGATCGTCATCAGCTGCCATGCCTGTTAAAACTATTGAGGAACTGGAATCTGTTTTTGAGTGTCCTGTAATAGAGGCATATGGTATGACTGAAGCATCACATCAGATGGCCTCTAACCCCCTAAATGGAAAAAGAAAATCAGGTTCTGTAGGTAAAGCAGCTGGCCCTAAAATTGCACTTTTGAAAGATAGCAGAATTTATACAGAAAGTGGAACAGAGGGAGAAATAGTAATAAAAGGTGAAAGTGTTACCAAAGGTTATAGAAATAATGACCTAGCTAACAAAGAGAGTTTTTTTGACGGTTGGTTTAGAACAGGTGACTTGGGGACTTTCGATGACGAGGGCTTTTTGTTTATATCAGGGCGTATAAAAGAAATTATAAATAAAGGTGGTGAGAAAATTTCTCCAAAGGAAATCGATGAGGCCTTAATGAAACATCCGGCAATATTTCAGGCAGTCTGTTTCTCTATAACTCACGAGAAGCTGGGAGAGGATGTTGGAGCCGCTATTGTCCTAAAGGAGAGTAAGTCGGTTTCTAAAGAAGAATTGCAACTTCATCTAAAAAATATTATTTCAACCTTTAAAATCCCTAAAACCATTTTGTTTTTAAATGAGATTCCTAAGGGAAACACAGGGAAGATTCAACGAATAGGCTTAGCTAAAAAGTTGGGTATTGAAAAATGAAATTTTGTATTTTTGGTGGTGGCTCGATAGGAGGACTTTTGGCTTCAGGTCTCAAGAAAACTGGAGTTGAAGTAACTGTTGTTGCCAGAGGAACACATATGGAGGCAATTCAAAAGGATGGCCTAACTATTATCAAACCAGATGGGGAAAAGGAAACGTATCAACTTTTATGCACTGATGACACTAACTCACTGGGTAAACAAGATTTTGTATTTTTGACAATAAAATCTCCAGCTCTTCTACCTAGCTTGGATAAAATACGCCCTTTAGTTGGAAAGACTACCACAGTCATTACGTGCATGAATGGCATCCCTCATTGGTATTTTCACAAAATAGGAAATAAGTTTGAAAACACTACAATTAAAAGCCTAGACCCAAAAAATATCATCGATAAAGTGATCGCTCCTGAAAACATAGTAGGGTCAGTTGTATATCCAGCAAGCAGTATAGTTGAACCTGGTATTATTAATCATATAAACGGCAATAGATTTAGCCTTGGTGAACCTAGTGGTTTTAATACTGAAAGATTAACCTATCTAGCAAACACTCTAAAAAAAGCAGGCTTCAAGGCTCCAATACAAAAAAATATTAGAGATGAAATTTGGCTTAAGCTAATTGGAAACCTAAGTTTCAATCCTATTTCAGCTTTAACGGGAGCTACATTAGAAGAAATTTGTAATAACGAAGGTACTGAAAGAATAGTAAGAGAAATGATGTCGGAAGCTAAGATTATAGCCGAGAAATTAGGAGCAAAAATATCGATTTCTTTAGATAAACGAATTGACGGGGCGAGAAGGGTAGGAGCACATAAAACTTCTATGCTTCAAGATATAGAATCAAGAAAACCCATTGAAATTGACTCAATTTTATTTGCAGTAAGAGAACTAGGTGAGCTTACCAAGGTTGATACTCCTCAAATAGATACAATATTGAGCCTCATATCACAAAAAGCGCGATTATTGAACTGTCTTTGAAAGAGAATTTAAAGCTTTACTTTATCTTCTTGGGTGCTATCGATTTTTTAAGTATTTAAATAGAACTTAAGAATAGATCAAAAGGACAATTATGCATCCCAGGCCTCACCTATTTACCTTATCAGTACTAGCAGGGATGTATATACTAACACAAGTAATAATTGTTCCAGCCCTGCCTGATCTTCAATCTCATTTCGAAACAGACTATAAAACAATTCAATTTACAATCTCTGGATACCTTTTAGCCGTTGCACTAGTAAACTTAATAGCAGGACCATTATCAGACCGGTACGGTAGACGAAAAATAATGCTTGTATTCTTTTTTGTATTCATGCTGGGCTCGGTTGGGTGTTTTCTATCTGAAACTCTACCATTATTTCTATTTTTTAGAATTTTACAGGCTTCTTCAGCCGCTGGTTTAGTTTTATCTAGAGCAATAATCGGAGATATCTCGTCCGAAAAAGAAACTATAAAAATGTTAGGTTTATTGTCAATTGCTATGGGAATAGCACCCTCGTTAGCCCCTATGGCAGGTGGTATTATTAATGATTTTTTAGGAGCAAAACAAATATTCTTATTTTTATCAGTGCTTAGCTTCTTCTTAATCTTCATCATTTTTTATGATCTCAAAGAAACTAACTTAAAGCGAAGTAAAGATATTTTTTCACAGATAAAAAATTACCCTATCTTATTGAAATCAATGAATTTTTGGTTGCCAACTGTTACGTTTTCTTTGAGCTTCTCAATTTTTGGTATTTTCTTTATTGGCGGACCTTTTATTGCATCCAAAATTTTTAATCTTACCCCAACGGTAACCGGCTTTTGTTTGGCCTGCCCCTCTTTGGGATATATCTTAGGAAATGTCTTAGTGAGCAGAATTGCGAATATCACTTCGACAAAAAGATTAATGTTATGGGGAAGCCTACTTCTGACTTCTGGGCCTATATGTTCACTAATATTATGTCTTTCATTTTTTCACCCATTAAGTTTTTATTTACCGGTATTACTTATGACTTTTGGTGCAGGTATTATATGGCCAGCATCAAATGCTGAAATAGTTAAAGCTGTTCCGTCACTTGCTGGTAGCGCGTCAGGTCTTGGTTCAGCAATAATGACGTTAACCTCATCACTAGCAGCAGCTACAACAGGGTTTTTGATTGAATCTCTTAATCCAGTTTTATTTCTCTGCTACTTTTTAATAGGGATTGGCATAATAACATTTATATCCACGTTGTTAGTAAAAACAAATTAGAATCATTTTTTATAGTTAAGATCTTTATCAAGTGTCTTCTGAAGTTCCCGAGGCATATACTTTTCATCATGTTTTGCTAGCACTTCTTCAGCTGCAAATAGCTTTCCATTAAAGCTACCCTTAACTATAACGCCTCTACCTTCAGCAAAAAGATCTGGTAACACTCCAATATAGATCACTTTCACTTCATTTTTATTGTCAGTTATGACAAATTCGTTTTCAATTCCATTCATTATGTGGGTATCTTCTTTTACCAAACCCCCTACTCTTAATTTAAGATCTTTATTAAGATCTTCTGCAATTAATTGAGATGGGGACTTGTAAAATTCAATACCTTCTCTGAAAGCAAATAATAAAATGACTGTAATTATTAAAAGGCTGAACAAACCAGCAATGATCAAATAAATGCGAATTTTTTTTTTAGGTGAAGTTTTCATTTAAGGAAAAATTGGGCTTTCCAGAAGGCCTGCTGTCTCATCAATCCCAAAAGAAATATTAGCGTTTTGGATTGCTTGCCCAGAGGAACCTTTTACGAGGTTGTCTATTGCTGAAAACAAAATACATCTTTTTGAATTATTATCCTCAGCTACCCCTAAATGGCAAAAATTAGATCCTCTAACGTGATGTGTGGCCGGAATATTTCCAATTGGCAAAACGATCACAAAAGCTTCATTCCTGTAATAATCATTTAATGCTTCGTGAATAGACTTTGCGCTGTAATCAAGAGGAATAGAAACAATTATTCCTCTGTTTTGTGGTAATAGGTGGGGAATTAGGGTTACATCGATTTTTTTACTTTGAACTTTTGAAAATTCCTGATTCAATTCTGCTATGTGCCTATGCGTACCAACATTATAAGGCTTGGCGCCTTCGGAAACTTCTGAATGTATGATATTGTCTTTAGCCACCCTTCCAGCACCGGAAACACCCGCCCCTAAGCTAATGGTTACATGACTAATTTCTATAGTTTTTCTCTTGAGGAGAGGAAGTAAAGGAAACAAAGAGGCAGCTGCGTTACAACCAGTGCATGCTATTATTTTTGCTCTTTTTATTTCTGGTCTATAGAACTCGCTTAATCCGTAAACAGCATGTTTCTGAAGTTCTTTAGCTATATGCTCTTTTTTGTACCATTTCTCATATGCATTCGTATCACTCAACCTAAAATCTGCTGATAGGTCTATGATTTTTATTCCAGAGGGAATTTTCTTTATAATTTCCTGAGAAGTAGCATGAGGTAAAGCGCAGAAGATAAGTTTGACTTTGGAAAAATCAAGATCTTCAAAATTGATAAACGTTGTAAGATTAAGATGACGAAGATGAGGAAACACTTCTTCAACCTTTTTGCCGGCGCTCCTATTTGCCACTATTTCCATCAATTTAAAATTTGGGTGACTTGATATTAGCCTTATCAGTTCACCACCGGTGTAACCACTACCTCCAATAATTGATACAGGTATAGATTCTAAATACTCTGGTTCCATTAAAAGTAAACTACCCTAAATATAAACCTTCTTCAAATGTTTGGTTGGGGTCATTTGACAACGAATATGTCTTTCTGCGTAAAAAATCCATCATTCCATCAAGATCATGGCTATAACTCTCAAAAATAACTGACTCTAATCCTGTTCCAACAGCTATATCAACTCTGTTATCAACCTTTCTACCAAATTCTCTTATTAGTAAAGCCATTCTTAAATTATAATTAAAATGGCTGGCTATCTGAAACAACCTGCTATTTGATCCTTTAAAAAAAACAGGAACCACAGTAGCTTTGGACTTTAAAATTAGTTTAGAAGTGAATCTTTTCCAATGAGGATCAGCGGCCTTACCAAAAAGTTTAGCAGAAGTAGCTACTGTACCTCCCGGAAAGATCCCAACTATACCCCCTTTTTTTAAGTACCTAATTGCCTCATTACGGGTATTTAGGTTTTGAATATTACCCTCGCGATTTTCTTCAAAACTTATTGGTAAAATCACGTCATCTAGATCTCTTGCCTTTCTAAAAACCCTATTAGCTATTATTTTAAATTCTTTTCGGGCATGCGACAGCACATACCCCATTATTAAGCCATCTAAGATCCCAAATGGGTGATTAGAAACAATGATAACAGGCCCTTTTTTTGGAATATTTTTCAGATCTCCATTAGTAACATTAACCTTAAGGTTATATCTTTCAATGATTACATCCCAGAAGTTTCGCCCTTCCTCTACTTCTTTATCATAATCTTTTGCTCTTTTTATTAACCCAATTCTTCCAGTCATATTTTCTATCGATCTGATTATTATTCGACCGGCAGGACCGCGGGCAGAACTCGAGTATGATATATCTCTTGCAACGTGATTTTTCATTAGCTACATAAATAATTGTATTTTTCTTTTTGTAAACAATTTTGGACTACCAAAATTACATTAAATTAATCGAGTTTATTTTTTCAAAAAATCTAATACAATAAATTAAGCAATTTTTATGAAGGATTATTAAAATGCAACTTGAAAAAAAGACGGCAATAGTTACTGGTGGCGGTTCTGGGTTTGGGGCAGGAATTGCTGATCTATTTAGCAAAAATGGAGCAACAGTTATAGTTGCTGATATAAATATTGAAAGCGCTACGAAGGTTGCCAACCATATTGGTGGTATTCCAGTTCAAGTGGATGTGTCAGATGCCGAAAGCGTAAAAGCTATGAAAACCGCTTTAATAAAAGAAAATGAAAAAATTGATATTTTGATAAATAATGCCGGTACAACACATCTTCCGGCACCTATGGAAACAATTTCAGAAAGAGAGTTTGATAAAGTTTTCGATGTAAACTGCAAATCAGTTTATCTAATGGCTAGAGAATTTGTGCCACACTTTAAGCAAAACAAAAGTGGAGTAATTTTAAATGTCGCTTCAACGGCAGGAGTTTCTCCTAGACCTAATCTAAATTGGTATAACGCATCTAAGGGATGGATGATCCTAGCAAGCAAGACCATGGCTGTGGAACTTGCCCCTTTTGGAATTCGTGTAAATGTTATAAATCCAGTAGCTGGTGAAACACCTTTACTAAAATCATTTTTAGGAGAAGATACACCAGAAATGAGAGCTAAGTTTTTATCAACTATTCCTTTGGGAAGATTCTCTTTGCCAGGAGATATAGCGGAAGCAGCAATGTTTTTATGTTCAGATGCAGCAAGCATGATAACTGGCACGAGCTTAGAAATAGATGGCGGTAGAACAATATAAATAACTTTATGACAGAAATTCAATACTTATCAGGTGAACGAAATTCTTTAGCCGATGTTGAGGGATTTTTGGTAGGGAACTCACATGATGAAACACTCAAGTCAGGCGTTACTGTAGTATATAATGAAAAACCCTTCAGAGCTGCGTTTCATGTAATGGGAGGAGCTCCTGGCACTAGAGAAACTGAGTTGCTTGCGCCTGATAAAATCGTAAAGAAGGTTGATGCGCTTGTTTTATCTGGCGGCTCTGCATTCGGTCTGGATGCAGCAAGTGGAGTGGTAGACCAGTTAAAGGAGATCAATCGTGGTTACCGTGCAGGTGATATATTAGTCCCCATAGTTCCTGGTGCAATTCTATTTGATTTAAAAAATGGAGGTAAAAAGAACTGGAAAATTAATCCGTATAAGGAGCTAGGTAGATCTGCATTTAATGATGTTAAAAAAAATTTTAATATTGGCTCATTTGGCGCTGGGTGTGGTGCTACCACAGCAGATTTAAAAGGAGGACTAGGAACAAGTTCTTTGGTTTTTAAAGAAAGATTTGTAGTGGGTGCATTGGTTGCCGTGAACTCAGTGGGTTCCACGTGTTTTCCAGGGACAAATAATCTTTACTCAGACTATTATGTTCAAAAGGATCGAGATACCTCTTCGACAAAAAACATCAATACAATGGGACCCACCAAAAACTTGTCTCATGGATCGACTACTCTGGGAATAATATGTACAAATATAGACTTTGACACCGGTGACCTAACAAGGTTAGCTACTTCTTCCCATGCAGGTATAGCAAGAGCAGTACAACCAAGTCATACCCCATTTGATGGGGATATTATTTTTTCTGCTTCCTCAGGAGAATTCAAAGTAGACAATAAGGATGAAGATCTGATGTTAGCATGCCACTTAGGTGCTGTTTGTATAGCAAAAGCTATTGGGAACGCGGTTAAGAATGCAGAAAGAAGAGATCGCGATATATTAACAGTTTGGCAAGATTTTGATGGAAAAAAAAGTCTATAGATATAGTATTTATTATGAGATCATCTGAACTATTATTTGCAATTATCTGCGTTATATTATTAGGAGTTGGAGGTTACTTCATGCTACCTAATATTATGAAAGAGTTTAGCCCTGAAGAAATCATCAGAGTAAGGGTGACATTAGAAAATAAATGCACTTTAACAGATGATGCTTTTGTTGTGCTAGACGAAGAGAAAAATATAAAGACACCTTTTTATGGTAAAGTAGCTGTCCTATATACCAGGAAGGATGCACCTTTAAGGCTTTGGATGTCTCCAAATTTTCCAGAATACAGGTATGATGGGGAAATACAAAGAGCTGAGGAAAATATGGTTATGATATCGGATTGCGATCGAAACCCTCGCATGGATAGCATATTTAAATCTATGAGAGACCAATTCTCATCGGAAAAAAGTGACTAAAAAATTTGTGTGTATACTATTTTAAATTCTCGGTTAAATTTAGCTGATTTTATCAAGTACCTCCTTAAATTTAGAAATAGTTCGATCAGGATTCTGCAGTTTTTCAAGCCCGAAAAGACCCAGTCTAAAAGTCTTGAAATCCTTACCCTCACCGCATTCTAGTGGGACCCCTGCTGCAATCTGCAAACCATTTTCAGCAAAAATTTTACCATTTTGAAAGTTTTCATCTTCTGTATAACTTACAATCACACTTGAAGCTTTGAAACCCTCACCTGCCACGCTCTTAAAACCTTTACTCTCAAGCAATGACCTAATTTCTTGTCCAATATACACCTGTTTATCTGTTGCATTCTTGTAGCCAAAATTTTTGGTTTCTAAGACTGTTTTTTCAAACTTTACAAGGGCATCTGTTGGCATTGTTGTGTGATATGCATGACCATTATTTTCATAAGCTTTCATAATGTCAAACCATTTCTTCAAATCGCAGCTAAAACTAGAGCTCTCCGTTTCATCCATTCGATTGACTGCTCTCTCACTAAATAAAACAACCCCTGCGCAAGGCGATGCAGACCATCCTTTTTGAGGAGCACTGAGTAAAACATCAACACCTGTTGACGCCATATCTACCCATGCAGCGCCTGATGCAACACAATCTAGGACAAAAATTCCTCCATACTGGTGACAAGCGGTCGAGATAGCTCTAAGATAATCATCAGGAATTATAATACCAGCAGAAGTCTCAACATGAGGGGCAAATACCACTGATGGCTTCTTACTTTCTATCGTTTTGACAATCTCGTCTAAAGGTGCAGGCTTGAAAGGTGCTTGAATATTATCAAATGTTTGAGAGGCTTGCAAAACAGTAATATCAGACGTAATTTTTCCCTTTTCAAGAATTTGATTCCATCTAAAGCTAAACCAACCGTTCCTGACTACTAAAACTGTTTGGTCATTTGCAAATTGTCTGGCTATTGCTTCCATCCCAAAAGTACCCCCTCCCGGAACTAGTGCAACATCATTTGCTTTGTAAACATCTTTAAGGTTTGAAGAAAGACTCTTCATAACATCTTGAAAGTTCTTTGACATATGATTTAGTGATCGGTCTGTAAAAACTACAGAGTACTCAAATAAACCTTCGGGATCTATATTATCTAAAAGTGCCAATTTAACTCCTATTTTTTTAACGTAAATATATTTGTAGGATCACATTATTATATTCTATATGTAAAGCAATTAACAAGCGATCAATAGTTAAATCATAAAATATTATCTCTCATAAAAGCTTATTTTTATCTCGATATCATCCTAGCTTATTCTTAAATGTCTTAGCTTCATATATTCCTTTCTCATTTAATACTTTTTTCGTTATACCATTCATTAAATAAACCCACTCACCTCGCTATGTCAGACTAGTTCTGAGGATAAAACTTAGTGATAACAATTTCATATATCACTGAAATCTCCCCTGCGGCCTTTACCTCTGGCAAAGCGGGCAGCACCCTTTATACCTTTAGTGACTTCACCCTTGCTATTTCGCCATTCATTACGCATAGCATCTCGTAACGATAATCCATGTTGGGTCAAGGTTGACTGACGATCTGCTAGCATACAACTTTGAGGAAAACGTGCGATGTCATGGGCAAGTGCCTCGGCCTTTTCTCGAGCCTTTGATTCGGGCACGACATATTCACAAAGACCAATTTGCAAGGCTTCCTCAGCATCCACACGACGACCAGTTAGTATAAGGTCCAATGCCCGACCCTCACCAACCAGTCGTGGCAAACGCACCGTACCTCCATCGATTAGCGGTATCCCCCAGCGGCGACAATAAACCCCCATGAAAGCCGTCTCTTCCATGACCCGAATATCGCACCAAAGCGCTAATTCCATACCGCCAGCTACAGCTGGTCCTGAAACGGCTGCGATCACTGGTTTGGACAGTTCTAATCGGCTTGGACCCATTGGAGCCATCGGCAGCTGGCCCTCATTCGGAATTTCATACACATCGAGTGCTTCTGCTCCTGAAAGCGAAGCTGCATGCTTTAAGTCCCACCCAGCGCAGAATGCTCCACCTTCTCCCCAAAAAACTGCAACTTGAGCTTTAGAATCTTGGTCAAAATCTATAAAGGCTTGGTACAATTCCTCAGCGCTATTTGGATCCATAGCGTTTCTGTTATTAGGTCTGGAATGAATCACAGTCCAAACCGCATCATTCTTGTCAATTCTAACGCTCACAATTTTCTCCAAAATAAATATTATGAATCTATTTTGGTAAAACAAGAGCCTAATGCAAGGATGAAATTAAGAAATGGAACTAAAAAAAATTATTAACCATATTTGTAGAAACTTGTTGACTAATCAGCGAATAGAAAATTGAAACGACTGCAAGTAATTGATTTAATTTTCTTTTTAAAAACACTTAAATTATGTGACTCTAGTTTAAACAACTTTAAGGGTCTCCGGTATAGTGATACTTGAATGCTTTAGTTCCGTTGAATAAAAATTTCTCTTGAAACTTAAAACCTAATTTTTCAAGAATTCGGATAGAACCATAATTCTGTTCAGCAGTTAGTCCGAGTACTTTCTCTAATCCTAATTCTAAAAAGCCATATTCAAGCACTTCTTTTGCAGCTTCGAACCCCAAGCCTTTACCCCAGCTATCTTTTGAATAGCGATAACCAAAATCAATTCCATACGGTTCATTTAGAAAGCCACACATACCAATAAGGTTTCTGTTTTCTTTTAATCGAACTGCATATCTCCCATAGCCAAATTTCTGATACTGTCGAATATTCATTTCTACATATTTCCTTGCTTCTTCAAAGGAAAGCACTTTCCCATCAACAAAGCGTCTGACGTCAACATCACTCTCTATTTTAGCCCAATCAGAAATATCACTAGTATTAAAGTATTCGATTATTAGACGATTTGTCTTGAGTAGCATAAAAGTAAAATCCTACAAAGATTTACTGATAAATAGTCTTATTGTGAATCTGAAACGACTCTGTGCCTCTTTGTAGCAAAAACCTTAAATAAAATAAAGCGATTGTCGAACATGTGAATCAAATGTTACTCATAAAGCAAAGCACCTAAAAACGACTAATTTATGTTTTATAACGACTTTATTAAGAATGCAGCATGAAAAAATCAGCGCTTAGAGAATTGGAAGGACCTTCTTGCTTTTGGTTTTCCGTACTTCTTTCTTTCAACAACCCTACTATCCCTTGTCAAGAAACCTGCTTCTTTTAGCGCACCACGCAGTTGCCCATCGAAGAGGGTTAAAGCCTTAGAAATTCCATGCCTAACTGCACCAGCTTGACCTGATAAGCCACCTCCCTTTACTGTGGCCATCACATCAAACTGATTTTCTACATTAGCAACTGACATCGCTTGCTTGATTATCATTTGAAGGGTAGGCCGAGCAAAGTATTTATCAAGAGATTTTTTATTAACCACTATCTTGCCGTTGCCCTGCTTAACCCAAACTCTGGCAATGGCATCTTTTCTTTTTCCGGTTGCGTATGACCGACCTAATGAGTCCATTTTTGGCTTTTCGTTTTCTACTTCTTTTCCTTCAACATTTTCTTCAACTTCAGCCATTATTTTGCTCTCCTAGCATTCTTTTCATTTAGATCTTTAACATTTAATGTTGTTGGGTTTAGTCCATCATGTGGGTGATCACTACCACAATAGATCTTTAGGTTCGTCATTTGCTTTCTAGATAGTGGTCCTCCAGGTAACATACGTTGGACAGCTTTCTGAATAACTCTTTCTGGGTAATCACCATCTAGGTAATCGCTTGGTACTCTGGATTTTATACCCCCAGGATAACCTGTGTGCCAATAATAAGTTTTAGTATCTCTCTTGTTTCCTGTTAAGTGTACTTTCTCAGCATTTATAACAATTACGTTATCACCCATGTCCATGTGGGGGGTGAAAGTTGGTTTTTCCTTTCCTCGTAGAACTGAGGCAATTTTTGAAGCTAAACGGCCGAGTACAAGACCCTCCGCGTCAATCAAAATCCAATTCTTTTTTATCTCAGATGGCTTAATCGAGAAAGTTTTCATTTTTTTTTCCTAAAATCGTAATTTCTTTTAACGAATTAATGCAATAGGTCAATAACAAAATACCCAGTTTGTATGAATTAGACAAAAAGTTACTTTTTTACTGGTCTCGCATATGTCATGAGAGCTTGTGCTACTAAATTTTCTTCATTCTCGGAAAAAAGAATTACTTCCCCTACAACAAGTTTTTTCCCAAATTTGCGTATTTTTGCTTTTGCGAATAAGTTTTTATTTTTAGGTCTGTTAAAAAAGTCCATCGAACTATGCACGGTTACGGACATTGGGTCAGGGTCTCTCCAGAGTATGGCTACATAGAAGGCGCAGTCAGCAAGCTCAAACATAGATGGTCCAGAAATAGTTCCTCCGGGCCGGAGATCAATGTTTGAAGGAATTAATTTTAATAAAGAAAACCCTTCTCCTACCTCAAGAAATTCAAATCTATTGGCCTTCTGTGGGAAAATTCTTTCAAAATGAGTTTTAACTTCTTTAATATTTTTCATTTAATTTAAATCTAAATTCAATTAAGTTAAGTACATAAATTAAGACATTATCGAAAGAATAAAAAAATGGAACGTATTTTATTAATAAAAAATTATAAGGATACTACAATTTTAACCCTTAATTCCCCAAAAAACTTAAATGCTTTGTCGGAGGCTATGCTGGAAGCATTAAAAAACACCTTTTTAAAAATTGGTCAATCGAAGAAAATAAAAGTAGTTATAATTCGAGCGAATGGGGATGCCTTTTGTGCAGGCCACGACTTAAAAGAAATGCAGACTTTTAGAGATAGTAAAGACGGTGGAAAACATTATTATCAGGACCTACTTGCTAAGTGTACATATGTAATGAAGCTCATTAGAGAATTACCCCAACCAGTTATAGCGGAAGTTCAAGGAGTAGCTGCAGCTGCCGGATGTCAGTTGGTAGCAACCTGTGATATTGCTGTTGCATCTGAAGAAGCTTCCTTCGGGGTTAACGGAGTAAACATTGGGCTATTTTGTTCCACACCAATGGTTGCCTTATCCCGAAACATTAGCAGAAAAAAAACTTTTGAAATGTTAACAACTGGAGATTTTCTTGACCCTTTTCAAGCTAAAGAATTTGGTTTGGTTAATAAAGTATTAAATTGTAAAGATTTATCAGAAGGAACATTAGAAATAGCTGAAAAGATAGCATCAAAACTCTCTCGAGCAGTAAAAATAGGAAAAGAGGCATTCTATAAACAAGCTGAGATGGAAATAGAAGAAGCTTATGCTTACACATCCTCTGTAATGGTTGAAAATCTTTTATATAAAGAGACAGAAAAGGGCATTAATGCGTTTATACAAAAAAAGCCTCAGCCTAAGTGGGAATAAACTAAAAATCTAGGCTGTAATTTTTTCTCTTATAGGAAAATAAGTATTAAAAAATAAATTAACAAAGACTAAGATCAAAATTATTGCAGTAAACTGATGCAAAACTGCCATCAATAATGGGGCACTGTAAAGAACGGTAATAACCCCTAAAATTATCTGAAAAATTAGTATTAAAAAGAAATAGTTACTGGCCGATTTTATTTTTCTATAAGCAATTTTTCTTGAAAAGATCCACATAAACAGTACTGAGATAAATAAAACATAACCTATTATTCTATGGTTAAATTGAACTAGACCAGGGTTTTCAAAAAAATTTGATAAGAACGGTTCATACCCAAAAATATTATCAGGAATAAAACTTCCGTTCATCATTGGCCAGTCGTTATACCCCCTACCTGCGTCTATTCCTGCTACCAACGCACCGAGAGCTAGTTGCAGATAAGAAAGTACTCCAACAAAAATTACTATCCTTAGAAAAAGCTTGTTCCTATATCTGATAGATTCAAACATGTTAATTGAGTTATTCCTTATTCTCAAGATTGCCCAGTAGATATAAAATAAAATTATGAATGCCATGGAAAGATGAATAGCGAGTCTATAAGAAAAAACATCTACAACTCTTCCAGATAAACCAGAAGAGACCATCCACCATCCCAGAAATCCTTGAAAACCTCCTAACAGGCCTATTCCTATAAAATAGAAAGTCCAATTTTTAGGAATTCGCTTAGTGAAGAAAAAAAATGAAAAACCTATAAGCCAGATTAAACCTACAAATCTAGCTAATTGTCTATGTCCCCATTCCCACCAATATATAAATTTAAATTCATCCATCGAAATATCAAAGTTAACAAGCTTAAATTCAGGAATAGCTTTATATTTTTCAAATTCTGTTATCCAAGCCATTTCATCCAATGGAGGAAACATTCCTGTAACAGGTTTCCACTCAACAATTGATAAACCTGAGTCAGTAAGACGAGTAAGTCCTCCAACTAAAATCAAAAAGACCAATGTGATTAATAAACTCCATAACCAAATAACCACCCCCTTGTCATATTCTACAGAAGAGATAGTAGCATTCAGACTATGGCCAAATTCAGTTAATGGTTTTGTTTCTACTTCTTCAAAAAGCTTTCTACCATTGGACATCGATTATTATCCTTTATATTCCTATATAATAACTTAGATCGATATTCTAAAAAAGAAGTTTATATATCTTTTTTAACCAAGGATTTCACCACTCCATGCAAAATTTTTACATCTTCTTTGCTTAAATCCAAACCATAAAAGAGCCTTCTTAATCTTGTTTTCATTCTCTTTTTTTTCCCCTCCGGGAAAAAGAATCCACCTGCATCTAACTCGGTTTCTATCCTCTCCACAAAACTTGAAATTTCCTCATATTTTGCCTTCTCTGAACTATTTTCTCTGGGTTTTATTAGGTTAAAATATCCTTCTATATCACAAATAGAAAGTTGATATGCCATAACCAATACACTTTGAGCTAGGTTTAATGAGCTAAATTTTGGATTAGTAGGAACCCTAATTATTTTCTTTGAGATAAATAACTCTTCATTTGATAAACCAGCTCGTTCCCCTCCAAAAAGAATTCCAATTTTTTGACCGCTTTTGCTCTCATTAAGTATTATTCTTGACCCTTCTTCAGGTGTAACTACTTCGGTAAATTTGTACCTTGCTCTAGCGCTGGTAGCCCAAACCTGATTAAGATCTTTACACGCCTCAATTACGTTACTAAAAACCTTCGCTTGATCCAATACTCGCGCTGCCCCCGAGGCTAATGCAATTGCTTTTTCATTTGGAAAATTCTCTCTTGGATCAACAATTCTTAAGTTAGAAAAACCAAAGTTTAACATCCCTCTCGCCACCGCCCCAACGTTTTCAATCAGCTGAGGTCTCACCAAAATAAAAACTGGCAGCATCCTATCCATTTAAATTAATCTCTTAGTTAATCAACTCTTTTCTTTCAGTCCACTTTCCCCTAAAAAGGTACTGTCGACTCAAATAGTGTTTTCATACACTATAATCAAAGATCATTTTAAATTTTAATATTCAACAAAAAAGAGAAAATTTATGACTAAAATTAAAGTTTCAAATCCCGTGGTAGAAATGGATGGCGATGAGATGACCAGAATAATTTGGGAGTTTATAAAGCAAAAACTAATTCTGCCATACTTAGACATCCCATTAGAATATTATGATTTGGGTATTGAAGAACGGGACAAGACAAATGATCAAGTAACCATTGATGCCGCCAACGCTACTCTAAAACACGGCGTTGCCGTAAAGTGTGCAACCATAACACCTGATGAAGAAAGAGTGGAAGAATTCAACCTTAAGAAAATGTGGAGGTCGCCAAATGGCACAATTCGAAATATTCTTGGTGGCGTTGTTTTTCGAGCCCCAATTATTTGTCAAAATGTCCCTAGGTTGGTGCCGGGATGGAACAAGCCTATTGTGGTAGGTAGGCACGCATTTGGAGATCAATACAGAGCCACTGATTTTAAATTTCCTGGAAAAGGTAAATTATTTATGAAATTCGTTTCAGATGATGGTGAAGAGATTGAACACGAAGTTTTTGATGCTCCATCTTCAGGAATAGCTTTGGGGATGTATAATCTTGATCAGTCAATCATCGATTTTGCAAGAGCATCAATGAATTATGGACTTAAAATGAATTGGGATGTTTACCTTTCAACTAAGAATACAATTCTGAAAGCATATGATGGAAGATTCAAAGATCTTTTTCAAAAGGTCTACGAGGAAGAGTTCGAAGACCAATTTAAAAAAATTAATATAATTTATGAACATCGTTTAATAGACGATATGGTTGCATGTGCATTAAAATGGTCAGGAGGTTTTGTTTGGGCTTGCAAAAATTACGATGGGGATGTCCAATCTGATACTGTGGCACAAGGATTTGGTTCACTGGGATTAATGACAAGCCAACTAATGACTCCTGATGGAAAAATAGTGGAAGCTGAAGCAGCGCATGGCACAGTAACTAGGCATTATAGAGCTCATCAGAGAGGAGAAGAAACATCAACGAACTCCATTGCCTCTATTTATGCATGGACTGGAGGCCTGAAGCATAGAGCAAAATTAGATAATAATGAGAAATTAAAACAATTTGCTGAAATCTTAGAAAAAGTAGTTATAGATACTGTGGAAAGCGGTAATATGACCAAGGATTTAGCTATACTTGTTAGCAATGATCAAAGGTGGCTAACAACCCAAGGATTTTTAGAGAAAGTTAATACAAATCTTGAACAAAAGTTAACTTCAATTGAATTGTAAATATGTTTCTAATTGCTTAGTTTTTTTTTCAAGTAAGTCTCTATAAAAGACATGGCGTTTTCAGATTCTTCAGGCTTGGTACCGCCTCCCTGAGCAAAATCAAGCCTACCGCCTCCTCCTTTTCCACCGGTCTTTTCGGACAAAAGCCTAACTATTTCAACAGCGGAAACAAGTTCACTTATTACGTTTGAAACACCAACAGCTATGCCTACTTTATCTTTAAATTTTGAGACAAAAACCACGATTATACTTTCCTCTTTTGACTTAATGTTGTCAATAAAGCCTCTTAAATCTTTCATCTGAACCTCATTAACAATCTTTCCTAAAAAAGAAATATCAGGGGTTAGTTTATTTGATTTGTGAGAACTATTAGCTATGTTTTGAGAAAACAAATCTTCACTTAATTTCTTTATTTTTTCTTCTAAGACTTTTTTGTCACTCAAAATACTCTCAATTCTATCAGATAGTTTGCTCGGACTTATGTTTAAAAGCTCTGAAGACTTTAAGTTTACTTTTTGAATATCTTCAATGAATTGTATTGCTCGGTTACCTGTTACTGCTTCAATGCGTCTGACGCCACTTGACGATGCTGTATCACCTAAAATTTTGACAAGTCCAATTTCTCCTGTTGACCTAACATGCAGCCCCCCACAAAGCTCTACCGAAAAATACTTTCCATCCTCTAAACCAAGTTTTACTACTCTAACATCTTCGCTATATTTTTCTCCAAAAAGTGCTCGAGCACCAGTTTTCTTAGCCTCTTCAAGAGGCATAGTCTCAGTTACAACTGCGGAGTTTAGTCTGACATACCTATTTGCTAACTGTTCAATTGCAAAAATTTGGTCAGTTGTCACAGGCATATCATGACTAAAATCAAACCTTAAACGCTCACTATTATTTAATGATCCCTTCTGAGATACATGAGATCCCAACAACTGCCTAAGTGACTCATGAACCAGATGAGTAGTAGAATGATTTCTTCGAACACGCTGACGGAAAATCTTATCAACTGTTTGCTCTATTTTTTCTCCAACTGTAATTGATCCTTTTTTAATGGTCACCAGATGAATAAATATAGAGCCTATTCGTTTGGTATCCGTAACATCACCCTCGCCGTTTTCACCAATTATCTTGCCTATATCTCCAACCTGGCCACCAGCCTCTCCATAAAAACAGGTTTGATTAAAGATAACAAATCCAGTTTGATTTTTTGACAAAGATTTTGATTGGTGATTTTCAAAAATTATGTTGGTGAGCAACCCCTCAACTTCATGCTTATTATAGCCCAAAAATTCGGTTGGAGCCAATGTTGTGCGTAACTCAGTCCATAATTTGTCTTCTGACTTGTCTCCTGACCCAACCCAAGCTAATCGAGCTTTTTCTTTCTGTGCTTGCATTTCAATATCGAAAGCTTTTGTGTCAACCAATATACCTTGTTCTCTTAAAACATCTTGAGTTAAATCTAAGGGAAATCCATATGTATCATATAGCTTGAATGCAGTTTTACCTGAAAAATAATCTCCTTTGGACAAAGATATAGTTTCTTCGCTGAGTAGCCTTAATCCTCTTTCAAGAGTCTGTTTAAATCGGGTTTCCTCTAATTTGAGACTTTTCTCAATTAATTCCTTAGTTTCAAACAACTCAGGAAATGCATCTCCCATCAAACTAATTAGAGACGGAACAAGTTTATAAAGATGTGGTTCATCACAACCCAGTAAGTGGCAATGCCTCATAGCCCTTCTCATTATTCTCCGTAATACATATCCTCTTCCTTCATTAGACGGCATTACTCCATCAGCAATCAAGAAAGCAGAAGAACGTAGATGATCGGCAATTACCCGGTGATGCACATTAACCGAATCTTTATTTTCAGTATTAGAAAATTCAGCAGAAGATCGAATAAGTTTTTTGAAAAGATCTGTATTGTAATTATCATGCTCTCCTTGAAGTACTGCAGCTATTCTCTCCAAACCCATACCAGTATCAATCGAAGGTTTTGGAAGATCAATTCTCTTATTCTCTGAAACCTGTTCAAATTGCATAAAAACCAAATTCCATATTTCAATAAATCGATCCCCATCTTCATTAGGGGAACCTGGAGGTCCTCCTTTTATTGAAGGTCCATGGTCAAAGAAAATCTCTGAACACGGACCACAAGGACCTAAGGATCCCATAGACCAAAAGTTGTCACTTGTAGAAATTTTAATAATTTTTTCGTCGTTAAGACCAGAAATCTTCTTCCACAGGTCTGCTGCATCCTCATCCTCATGATAAACCGTAACTAATAACTTTTCTTTTGGAAGACCAAACTCTTTTGTTAAAAGATCCCACGAAAACGAAATTGCGTCTTCTTTAAAATAATCTCCAAAAGAAAAATTTCCTAACATTTCAAAAAATGTATGATGCCTAGCAGTATAACCAACATTATCTAGGTCGTTATGCTTTCCACCTGCTCTAACACATTTTTGAGAGGTTACTGCTTTATTGTAGGATCTACTATCTATGCCTGTAAAAACATTTTTAAATTGAACCATACCAGAATTTGTGAACATAAGAGTAGGATCATTATCTGGTACTAGAGGTGAGCTATTAACAACCTCATGACCCCTGGATCCAAAGAAACTTATAAAAGTTTCTCGAATTTCTTTTAAAAGCATAAATTTTTTTCCAGTTATTTACTCAATACACTATAACATACAAAGTTTTAACAACTTTTTAAACTCATTAACCAGAAAATTTACTCACTATCATTTATTACCTGATTATCTTCGTCTTTAACATTTAAATCAAAGGAATTTCTAATTTTCTCCTCTATTTCAGCACATATCTTCTCATTTTCTATTAAGAATGTTTTTGCATTCTCTCGCCCTTGACCAATACGCTCTTCTCCGTATGAAAACCAAGCACCAGACTTTTCAATAATTCCTTCTTTTACACCTATATCTATAATTTCACCTGTTTTTGATATTCCTTCTCCATACATTATATCAAACTCAACTTGTTTAAACGGAGGCGCAACTTTGTTTTTTACAACTTTCACTCTCGTGGCATTTCCAACTACTTCGTCTCTGTCTTTAAGAGCTCCAATTCTACGAATATCTAATCTAACAGAAGAATAAAACTTTAAAGCATTACCTCCGGTAGTAGTTTCTGGGCTTCCAAACATGACACCAATTTTCATTCTAATTTGATTAATGAATATAACCATACAATTTGATCTACTTATTGATCCTGTTAATTTTCTCATTGCTTGGCTCATTAATCTTGCCTGGGCTCCAACTTGTGCATCTCCCATATCACCTTCAAGTTCAGATCTTGGGGTTAAAGCGGCAACACTATCAACCACTACCACAGAAACGGCTCCTGACCGGACTAAAGTTTCAGTAATTTCCAATGCTTGTTCTCCTGCATCTGGTTGAGAAATAAGTAAATCGTCTAAATTTACACCTAATTTTTTTGCATAACTTGGGTCAAGAGCGTGTTCTGCATCAACAAATGCACAAATACCACCATTTTTTTGTTCTTGCGCAATAACGTGAAGTGCTAACGTTGTCTTTCCTGAGCTTTCTGGGCCATAAACTTCGATAATCC
>CACIJG010000021.1 GCA_902586885.1 uncultured Alphaproteobacteria bacterium
ACCAAGCAGTGTTTTTTGCTTTAATGAAACCTGGTGATACATTTCTATCAATGGATCTGGCCTCAGGTGGACATCTTACACACGGGGCAAAACCAAACCAATCTGGAAGATGGTTTAATCCAATCCACTATAGTGTAAAGGAAGATACCAACCTCATAGATTATGAACAAGTACAGATGCTTGCAAAAAAACATAGACCAAAAATAATTATTGCTGGAGGTTCAGCAGTTCCTCGCCAAATTGATTTCAAAATATTTAGGCAAATTTGTGATGACGTTGAGGCATATTTATTAGTTGATATGGCACATTTTTCTGGTTTAGCTGCGGCGGGCGTTCATCCCAATCCCTTAAACTACGCCGATGTCGTTACATCTACAACTCATAAAACTTTAAGAGGTCCTCGTGGAGGAATGATTCTATGTAACGATCAAGAAATCGCTAAGAAGGTAAATTCCGCTATATTTCCAGGTATTCAAGGAGGACCTCTTATGCATATTATCGCAGCAAAAGCTGTAGCATTTAAAGAAGCTCTCACCCATGAATTCGTTGAATATCAAAAACAGGTCATAAAAAATGCTAAACATCTATCTTCTATTCTCAAAAATGGGGGTATTGATATCGTAACTGGTGGCACCGACACGCACGTATTGCTTGTTGACCTCAGAAAAAAAGGTGTTTCGGGTATTGCTGCTGAAACAGCGTTAGCCAAAGGTAATATTGTTTGTAATAAAAACAGCATACCATTTGATACTGAAAAACCGACTGTAACATCTGGGATCCGGCTAGGAACTCCTGCGACCACAACTAGAGGCTTCTGCGAAGGCGAATTTAGTTTGGTAGGGAATTGGATTGTTGAAATAATTGATTCCGTAAATCAAGGAAATCAAGAAACCGTGGCAAAACGCATTCGCAAAGAAGTAATAGAATTGTGTGGTAACTTTCCTATATACTGATCTGTTTCTACTCAAAGAATTTTAGTACTGGTAACTAACTAAAAAAACTTTTTGTTGCAATCTTAATATGTTTGGCTATTGCTTGCATAGTCTTGTTAAGGTAAAAGAGATGAATGTTTAAGTGTAATTTTTTTCTCTTAATTTTTTTGTTTCTTGTAAATTGCTCAGAAAAGAGTTGGCCCGAGCTTTCACCTTTTATTGAATTTGAAAACAAATTTTTTACAAAATAAAAAGTTATAAAATGGCAAATAATGAAAAAAGAATTTCATAGAATTACTCGCCTTCCTGCATATGTTTTTGCAGAAACAAATAAATTAAAGGCTGAGTTTCGAGAAGATGGAAATGATATTATTGACTTCGGAATGGGTAATCCTGATTTAAATACCGAAAATTTTATTGTAGAGAAATTGATCGAAACAGCCAAGAAACCAAAAACTCATAGATACTCTGTTTCCAAAGGTATAAAAGGTCTAAGGAAAGCACAAGCTGAATATTATAGGAATAGATTCTCTGTCAATTTGGATCCAGAAACAGAGGTGATCGCCACTCTAGGCTCTAAGGAAGGTTTGGCAAACCTCGCAATGGCAATAACAGACCCAGGCGATGTAATACTTGTACCTAATCCATCTTACCCTATTCATCCATATGGGTTCATTATCGCTGGAGGATCATTAAGACATATTCCCACTTTAACTAAGGGTGAATTTAATGAGGAAGAATACTTTAGGACACTAACCAGATCACTTAAACATATTTCACCAAAACCGATAGCTATTGTTGTATCTTTTCCCTCGAATCCAACAGCAAAAACTTGCTCTTTGAACTTTTATCGTGAATTAGTAAAAATTGCTAAGGAAAACGAAGTATGGGTTTTATCTGACTTAGCATACGCGGAAATTTATTTCGAAAATAACCCTCCACCATCAATTCTGCAGGTTCCCGGATCAAAATCAGTAGCTGTAGAGTTTACCTCTATGTCTAAAACATTCAGCATGCCGGGCTGGCGCATTGGTTTTGCAGTAGGTAATAGTTTACTTATCTCCGCACTGGAGAAGATAAAATCCTATCTGGATTATGGAGCATTTACTCCTATACAAGTTGCGGCTGCGACCGCATTAACTGAACAAGGTGATACCATTGAGAAAATAAGAGAAATTTATAAGAAAAGAAGAGATGTACTAATAGATACTATGTGTAATGCGGGCTGGGAAATTCCTTCACCTGAAGCCACCATGTTTGCATGGGCACCAATTCCTGAAAAATTTAGAGAATTCGGGTCATTGTTGTTTTCCAAAATACTTTTGAAAGAAGCTGGTGTTTCTGTTGCTCCCGGAATCGGGTTTGGCGAGCATGGTGAGAACTTTGTTAGACTTGGATTAGTAGAAAATGAACATAGAATAAGACAGGCTAGCAGAAATATAAAGAAGGTCCTTAAAGATGCTGATGCGCTTAAAGAGAAATATAAAGTGACTTTTTGATTTGAAGAACAAAGTAGGATGAGTTGATGAGGAAACAAAAAATAGGAATTGCTATATTTGGATTAGGGACCGTGGGCTCAGGGGTTATAAATTTAATTAATAAGCAGAGAGCAAGCATAAAGCTGCGAACAGGCATAGACTTGCAAGTAAAAACCGTGTGCGCTAAATCCAAAAGAAAAAAGAGACCCTTCAATTTATCATCATTTAATTGGGTTGATGATCCTATTTCTTTTACTAAAGACAAAGAAATTGACGTTATAGTAGAGCTAGTAGGCGGAGAAAAAGGAATATCTAGAAGGGTAATTGAGGAAGGTATTAAACAGGGAAAACATATTGTAACTGCAAACAAAGCTCTTTTAGCAAATTTTGGAGAAAATCTTGCGAAACTTGCTGAGGAGTATGAAGTTTCTCTTAGGTATGAAGCCGCAGTTGCTGGAGGGATACCCATTATTAAAGTTCTCACTGAGTCTCTAATTTCTAATAAATTAACAAGTATTTACGGAGTAATAAATGGTACCTGTAATTATATATTAACTAAGATGGAAACTGAAGGAAGAGATTATAATGACGTATTCTCAGAGGCAAAAAGACTGGGATATGTAGAAGCCGATCCCGAGCTTGATATAGGAGGAATTGATTCGGCTCACAAGATATCTATCCTCTCAAGTCTCGCCTTTGGTACTAAGCTCGATTATAGAAATGTTTCAACAAAGGGAATTAAAAGTGTTTCTCTTGAAGATATTAGGGAAGCTAGCAAAATGGGATTCAAGATAAAACTTCTTGCAAGAGCAGAATATAAAAAAGGAGTTCTAGAACAAGAAGTAGCTCCATGTTTAGTCAAAAAGAACACTCCTATTGCGCAAGTTCAGGGAAGCACTAACATAGTAGTACTTGAGGGAGAAGATATAGGAGAGACAGTCTTTTCTGGTCCAGGAGCAGGAATGGGTCCCACAGCCTCAGCTGTTGTTTCCGACCTTATATCGATAGCCTTAGGAGATAAAGTCCCTACTTTGCTAAACTCTATACGAAGCTCAAAAAGAAGCCAAAAAGGAGTAAATGAAAAAGAAAGTTCCTTTTATGTTAGGTTCCAATTAAGGGATAGATCAGGGGTCATTGCTCTTCTGTCGAGCAAACTTTCTTCTCAAAAAATATCTATAAGTCAGATGAAACAAAAAGAACCCTCGAAAGGGAAAGCAACTTTAATCATGACAACCCACAAAACTTTGCAGGAAAACTTGAGTAAAGCCCTACATCAAATAAAGAAGTCAAAAATTTGTTTTGGAGAGCCGGTGTCTATAAGAATCCAGGAAATCTGATGACAGATGGTAGTTTCAATGAGGATGAGATCCTATCACTAACTTCTGCTAGATTAACTGAACAAACTGCTATTGCTGCTTCAAAATTTATAGGTTCAGGAGACGAAGAAAAGGCGAATATGGCTGCAATAAGCGCAATGTCTCAAGGACTAGCAAATTTAAAAATTCGAGGATCCCTGGCTGCGGGATCGCAAAACGAGCAAGAATCAAATTCATTCACAAAAAAAAATATTGGCACAGGTCAGGGACCAGAGCTCGACGTGGCTATTGACCCTTTAGAAGGCAAGACACTTACTGCTAAAGGTCTACCTAATGCTCTCTCCGTAATTGCATTTGGTGCAAAAAATTCCTTTCTGAGAGTTCCAAAACTATACATGGAAAAATTGGCTGTTGGACCAAATTACCCTAAAAACATTATAACATTAGATATGGCCCCTACAGAGAGAATACATGAACTTGCTAGGGAAAAAAACTGTAAACCGTGTGAAATAAATATTTGTGTCTTAGAGAGACCAAGAAACTTATCACTTATAGAAGAAGTGAGAAAGACAGGTGCAAAAATAAATTTAATAAGTGATGGCGATATTGCAGGGATAATTAATTGCCTTAGAAATGATGAAACCGGAATTGATAGTTATATGGGCTCTGGAGGAGCTCAGGAAGGAATTCTTTCAGCAGTTGCAACAAAATGTCTTGGAGGCCAAATGCAGGGGCGCATTCTTACAGAAAGCTCCTCGGAAAGACAAGTACTCATAGAGGAGTATAATTTAGATCCAAAAAGAATTATTGACATTAATGAAATGGTAAAAGGTCCGGTAATTTTTGCTGCCAGCGGTGTTACTGACAGCGCACTAATGAAGGGAGTTAAATCAACAAGTAGATTTACACAGGTAGAAACTCTACTTTTAAGATCAAAAACCATGTCATTTAGAAAAATAGTGTACAGAAAATTAAATATTAAATGAGCTTTCTTGGGGTCAATAAATCATTAACAAATAGATGCTGGTCTGGACCAACCGACGAAACCTTAGAAAAAGCGGCTTCAATCTCTAAAGAATTATCGATTTCAATTCTGAGTGCTTTACAGCTGGTAAAATTAAATTTAGAAACCAAAAGTTACAATAAATATATAAATCCTAAAATCAGAGATCTTATGCCTGACCCAAAGATTTTCTTGGATATGAACAAAGGCGCAAAAAGATTATTGGCAGCAATAGAAAAAAAGGAAAAAATTGCTATATTTGCTGACTATGATGTTGATGGAACTGTTTCTGCATCTTTAATTACGATTTGGTTGAAAAATTTTTCTATTACCCCAACTGTTTATATTCCTGATCGAGAAAAAGAAGGGTTTGGGCCTAATTATACGGCTATGAAACAACTAGCGCAGAAGAATTCCTTAATAATTTGCGTAGATTGCGGTTCAGACTCTGATATTGCTATAAAAGGGGCATCTGAAGAAAAAACAGATGTGATCATAATCGATCACCATAGAACTGAAAAGAAACCTGATAATGCTTTTGCTCTCATTAACCCTAATCAAGTGGAGGAAAGCAATTTTTATTCATACTTATGCGCAGCAGGCGTGGTGTTTTTATTCTTAGTTCATCTTACAACTCTTCAAAAAAAACAGAAAACTCATAAAATAAACCTATTGGATTATCTCGACCTAGTTGCACTGGCTACCATTGCTGATGTCTCTCCACTTGTTGGGTTAAATCGTGCTTTTGTTACTCAGGGTTTAAAAATATTTAAAAAAAGACTTTGCTTAAAAAAGCTTTTAGAAAAACACAATTTGGAAAAAAACCTTACTGAAGAGAAAATAGCATTCCAAGTTGCTCCCAGATTGAACGCTTCCGGAAGATTGAACACAGGGCTGTTATCATATCAATTCTTAATTGCCACTGATCATAAGACGATTGATGAAGTGCTTAAAAAAATTGAAAATCTAAACCTACAAAGAAAAGAATTAGAAAAAATTATTTTTGATGCAGCCAATAAAAATATAATTGGAGATCCAGCAAATAATAATCATATAGTTTCAAGGGGTAGAAATTGGCATAAGGGCTTAATTGGTATAATAGCAGCAAGGCTTAAGGAAAACTTTAATAAACCCGCAACCGTTATAGCTATAGATAATGAGAATATCGGTCATGGCTCAATTAGGTCCGTTGAAGGTGTTGACCTTACAATTATTTTGTCTGAACTAAAAAATAAGAATATCCTTTTGAGTGGTGGTGGCCATAAAATGGCTGCGGGATTTACCATAAATTCCCTTATGATAGATGAATTTAATCAAATATTCTCAAATTGTCTTAAAGACCAACTAAAGAGTAAAGTTGAAATTGAAAAACTAGATTTACATGGGTTAATTGGTATTGACACCATTGATACTAATCTTGTTGAAGAGTTACATCTTTTGGGTCCTTTTGGTTCCAAGGTACCTGTTCCAATAGTCGTAGTGCCAAATTGTTCCGTTGTTTTTTCTAAAATAGTTGGTGGGTCTCATATTATCTGTAAGTTTCAGCGTAAAGGTAACAGCAGCCTAGATGCTGTCTGCTTTAACGCCGTTAACAATATGCTTGGGGAAGCACTTTTAAAGAAGAATAATCAGCTCCATGTTGCATGTCAATTGATGGTAGATGACTGGCAGGGTATAAAAAAACCCAAAATTAAAATTGTTGATCTAGCACCATGTTAGAACAATTAAAAAAAAACACTTGAAGTAGAATAAATTTAGATTAAAAAGTGTTTTAGTGCGCCCTTCGTCTATCGGTTAGGACGCCAGATTTTCATTCTGGAAAGAGGGGTTCGATTCCCCTAGGGCGTACCAACAACTTTGATGTTTAAAAACAACTAAAGAGATCCCATAAAACCTGCTGTGTCTGCCATTCTATTTGAGAACCCCCATTCATTATCATACCAAGAAAGTATTCTTACCATACCGTCTTTAAGAGCCTTGGTTTGAGGAGCAGCAAAGATCGATGAGGATGATACATGATTTAGGTCAGTTGATACCAAGGGCTCATTCTCATATGAGAGTATGCCCTTCAATTCACCATCAGCTGCCTTCTTAACTGCTGAATTAATCTCTTCCGCTGTGACAGCTTTTTCCAAAATACATTTTAAGTCAACACAGGATACATTAGGGGTAGGGACCCTTATTGCAGATCCATCTAATCTTCCCTCTAACTCAGGTAAAACCAATGAAACCGCCTTTGCAGCTCCAGTTGATGTTGGTATCATATTTAACGCCGCCCCTCTAGCTCGATAATAATCTTTGTGAAGGGTATCCAATACTGGCTGATCTCCTGTGTAACTATGTATAGTTGTCATATAACCGACCTTTATACCAAAATTCTCACTTAGGACCTTAGCAACAGGAGCCAAACAGTTAGTTGTGCATGAAGCATTGGATACAATTAAATCACCCCGGGTTAAAGATGAATGATTGACGCCATATACTATAGTTTTATCTGCATTATTAGCAGGAGCTGAAACTAGAACTTTTTTTGACCCATTTTTTAAATGCATTGAAGCTTTCTCTTTATCAGTAAAAACTCCTGTGCATTCCAATGCTACATCAACATTTTCCCACGGAAGTTCCTCTGGATTTCTCTCGGCTGTAATTTTTATCGCATGATTATTAATTCTTATCTCATTACCTTCAAGCGCTAAAATCCCGGGAAACCTGCCATGGACGCTATCATACTTAAGCAAATGTAAGTTCATTTCAGGAGATCCTAAATCATTGATGGCAACAACTTCTACATCTTTACGGTTATTTTCGATCACAGCTCTGAGTATATTTCTTCCTATTCTCCCAAAACCATTAATAGCCAACTTTACAGACATTATTCACCTCTCGATTTTTATTCTATTTTCTTTTACAATTCGTAAAAGTGTTCTTCTGCATTTAATAATTCATTTAACGACAATTGCAAAAAAAAATTTTAATTTAATTAGTTTAAAAATTTCTTTGAAATTGATCGTTTTATAGTTTTTATGAAAATCTTTTTCTCAATTCTACTTTTTGAATTTTACCAGTAGATGTTTTTGGTAATTCTTCAAAAATAATAGTTTTAGGAACCTTAAATTTCGCCAAATTTTCTTTGCAAAAATTCAAAATAATTTCTTCTGTAATTTTTACTTTGTTAGAAACCTCAACAAAAGCACAAGGAGTTTCACCCCATTTTTCATCAGGCTTTGCGACTACTGCGCAAGCTATAACACCTCCAATTTTATGGATACAATTTTCAATTTCAATTGAAGATATATTCTCTCCTCCAGATATTATTATATCTTTGGATCTATCCTTTAGCTGTATGTATCCATCTTCATACATTACGCCTAAATCACCTGTCTTAAACCAACCGTCTTTAAATGCTTTTTCTGTTGACACTGGGTCTTTTAAATAGCCCTTCATCGTAATATTTCCTTTAAGTAAAACTTCACCTAATTCTTTCTCATCTTTTTTGACTTTCTTACCAGTCTCCACATTGACCAGTTTCATATCATCTTGTACAACATAGGGCACGCCTTGGCGTGATTTAAGGTCTGCTTTTTCAGCATCATTAAGTATGTTCCATTCATGTTTCCATTTACAGATTACTGCTGGGCCGTAAACTTCCGTTAACCCGTAGACATGCGTAATATCAAAGCCAAGTTGACTCATATCTTCTAATACTTTTGCGGGAGGTGGTGCCGCAGCAGTCATTATTTTAACATTGTTTTCGAGTTGTTTTTTTTCATCTTTAGTGGCATTCGTAATGAAGCTTAAAACTGTCGGGGCACCGCATAAATGATCAATATTGTGAGCAGATATCTTTTCATAAATATTTTTTGCTGTAACTTTTCTCAGGCAAACATTTGTTCCTGCTCTCAACGCTATAGTCCAGGGGAAACACCAGCCATTACAATGGAACATTGGCAGCGTCCAAAGATATACTGGATGCATATTCATTTCCCATTCTAATGCATTTCCCAAAGCATTTAAATATGCACCTCGATGGTGATATACAACCCCTTTCGGTTTACCAGTAGTTCCAGAAGTGTAATTGATTGATATGCTATCCCATTCATCTATTAGTTTAACTGGTTCAAAGCTTTCGACTCCATTTGAGATAAATTCCTCGTAATCTATCAAATCATCATTATCATGAATTATGTCCACAAACTTATCTTTTATTCGTATCAACTTGGGTTTCTCTTCAGAAATTTCAATTGCTTTAATAACAAACTCTAGAAACTCATCGTCTGCAAAAATAATTTTTATCTCTGAATGATCAATAATGTAACTAATAGTTTCGGGATCTAATCGAATGTTGAGGGCATTTAGAACCATACCCGCCATTGGCACACCAAAATGCGCCTCATAGAGTTCAGGAGTATTTGCTGCCAAGAAACCAATTACATCACCATTATTAAATTGATTTGAAAGAGCACTTGCCAGTTTTTTACATCTTGAATATGTTTCTAGCCAACTGAATTTTTGACTTTCATATATTATAGAGGTTTTTTCCGGAAAAATTTTTGCTGCCTTTGACAAAAACGAAATAGGGCTAAGAGGAGTATAATTTGCTTCCACCTTTCCTATTTTATTATGTGATTTAATTACCATGGTATTTTATACTCATAAATAGCTCCTTCTATCATTAAAAGCGGCAATTATAGTGCTGTCATCAAGGTAATCTAATTCACCTCCCACAGGGACGCCCTGTGCAAGAGATGTAATCTTAATATTTAAGCCTGATAGTTCATGTAACAAATAATTTGCAGTCGTTTGACCAGCTACTGTCGTTCCTAAGGCTAAAACTAATTCCTTAACACCTTCCGTCTTTAGTCTTTGCGTAAGGTTATCTATACGCAGTTTTTCAGGTCCAATACCATCTAACGGAGATAATAATCCACCCAAAACATGAAAAACTCCTCCGAACGCTCCAGATCTATCCATAGCCCATAAATCGGACACTTCTTCTACCACACAAATAATTGATTTATCTCTCTTAAAGTCAGAACAAATCTCACAAATATTTTCTAAAGCTATATTTCCACATAGATCACAGTTTTTTACACTTTCCTTAACAATTGCAAGGGAGTCTATTAGCGGAACCATAAATATTTTTCTTTTTTTTATCAGATGGAAAACTAATCTACGCGCTGAACGTGGTCCCAAGCCTGGCATTTTAGAAAAAATCTTAATAAGATTTTCTATCTCTGAAAGTTTTTCTTTTTTGTTTTGACTATTCATGCCTTAAAAAGGAAGTTTGAAGCCTTCAGGCAAACCAATTGCCTCTCCTACCTTTGCCATTTGTTTTTTTGACGCTTCTTCAGCCTTAGATTTACAATCTTTTATCGCTGCAAGTATTAGATCTTCTACGACCTCTTTTTCTGATGGTACCAATAACGATTTATCTAATTCTATCTTTTTAAAGTTTCCCTTTGCGCTAGAAACTACCCTAACCAGTCCTCCTCCTGCTTCTCCAACAATCTCTATATTTTCGAGTTCATTTTGTGTGTCAGACATTTTCTTTTGCATTTCTTGAGCTTGCTTCATCAATTTTGCCATATCACCTAATTGACCTAATCCTTTAAACATTTTTACTCCTTTTTCTTACTAAAATTAATCGGTTGCATAGTTCACTCTTGCGAATCAATCTTAGAACCAGGAAAGATATCGAGTATTTCCTTAATAGCCTCTTGATCTTTCTTTTCGTTTTGCTTGGTATGATTTTCAGTTCCCTTTAAAATAGGATCTTCAAAATTTTTTATCTCCTCATTTTTTGATTTAAAGGGACTTTCATTATTATTATTATTACTTTTGTGTACATAGTTTATTTTATCTGTCTTACTCTGAAGAATATTTTTAATTAAAGTTTCAGGTCTTGGCAATAAAGACATATGCGTCGCTTTAATCATTAACATTTCAAAGCTAATTAAAGGATCTAGGGCTATTTTTATTTCTTCAGTCCCTTTGAATAAAATTTGCCATAAGGAAGATATTTTTACCGTAGTTAAACCTTTCGCTATTTCCTTAGCTTTATCCTGTTCCTCTGTAGTATAAATGTCATCAGACAAAAATTCATCAGAAATCATAATTAAGGAAACGAAATGTACAAGACCGAGTAATTCTTTCAATAATCCTTCTGGGCCAACAGAACCTTGAAAAAGTACTCTGGCTTGTTTAACTGTGTCTCTAGTATTTCCGCACAATATCAAATCTAATAATTCTAAAACTCTAACCTTTGAGACCTTTCCAATCATCTCATTAACCGTCTCTGATTTAATGGTGTTATCACTATTTAGTAAAACTTGATCCAATAAAGATAACGCATCTCTTATAGATCCTTCTGCCTCCCTACAAATGAGCTGTAATGCAGTTCTTTCTGGAGATATTTTTTCCTTTTTTAGTATTTTTTCTAGATGCTCAATCATGTCAATATTATTTACTCTTTTTAAATCATACCTTTGTACTCTTGAAAGTACGGTAGGCGGTATTTTCTGAATTTCAGTTGTAGCAAGTATAAACTTTACATGCTCAGGAGGCTCTTCCAGGGTTTTCAACAAAGCGTTAAAAGCCGCATTTGAGAGCATATGAACTTCATCTATTATATATACCTTGAATTTTGAAGAAGCTGCTCTGTAGTAAACAGCGTCTATAATTTCTCTAACGTCGTTAACTCCAGTTTTGCTAGCACCATCCATCTCAATTACATCTACGCTTCTACCAGATTGAATTGAGATACAATTTTCACAAGAATTACATGGTTCTGCTTGATGGATTTTCTTATTTAGGCAATTAAGCGCTTTAGCTATCACCCTCGCAGTCGAAGTTTTACCAACACCTCTTACGCCATTCAATAGAAAAGCGTGCGCAATCCTATTAGCAGAAAATGAGTTTGTTAATGTTTTAACTAAAGCTCCCTGACCAACCAATTCTGAGAATCTAGAAGGTCTATATTTTAGAGCTAAGACCCTAAAGTTTTTTTCTGGCGTTTCTCTTTTTTCCATTTGGTGGATTAATAGTAAATTCTTCTTAAATATTTCTTCTTATCCTACGAGAGATTGACATGCGACCTAAACTACATCAATACGGCTGCTTCCTTCCAGACCTGACCGAGTTCTCGAAAAAGTTTACCCGAGTCAATCTCTCGGCTATAATTATATGTTGATATAGGTCTTTAACAAGCAAAATAGTATTTACCAAAAGGTTACTTTATGACTTTCACTGATCTTCCATTATTCTCAAAGGCTTTCCTCCGCAGAGAGGGACATATGAGAAATTCTAAAAACACAAGCAAAACTTTTTTCAAGGAAAAAAGTGCCAGACATATAGTAATTTGGAAGGGGAAACTTCTATTTGAATTCAAAAAATCAAAACCAACTTTGTTACTATTAAATAATGTTTCTACAATTTTTAAAGGTCTGTATAGCATATTTCTTGGCGAATTGGATGGCAAATATCTTTTCTTATGGGATATTTCTAAATCGGGAAAAGTAAGAGGCAGTCAAGAATTTTTAGGAACCTTTAACGATACAGAAAAAAATAGTCATGAGGATTTACCAAAAGGTTCTTATTTTTGCGATTTAAGGTCGCTCCTACCTTTTCTATCGGAAGTCGATGCAAGCATTTGTGCCTCTGCGAAGGGGATAGCTGAGTGGCAGAGAGTAACTAAATTTTGTACAAACTGTGGTGAAAAGTTGATAAAGGAAAGTTTTGGGTGGGAGAAATCATGTAAAAACTGCAAAAAAAAGCAATTCCCTAGAATTGATCCAGTGGTTATCATGCTTGTAAAAAAGGGAAATAAAATCCTATTAGGAAGATCTCATCAGTGGCCAAAAAAAATGCTATCTTGCCTCGCTGGATTTGTTGAGCCGGGAGAGTCTTTAGAGGAGGCTGCAAAAAGAGAAGTATTTGAAGAAAGTGGAATAAAAACCCACAATATAAAATACATAACAAATCAGCCTTGGCCTTTTCCATCTTCTCTAATGATAGGATGCACCAGTGAAGCACAAAATGTAAAAATAAAAGTAGATCATAATGAACTTGAAGATGCAATTTGGGTTAGCAGAGAAAAGGTTTTTCGTATTTTAAGTGGTTCTGATAATTCTTTTTTTGTGGCTAGAAAAGGAGCAATAGCACGTTTTTTAATCGAGAAATGGGTTGAGGGATTAATCTAAAATTTAAAAAATTTTAAATAACGGGAGTTCTTTTTGTAATTTTGAATATTATCGAATTTCCTTTTTTAGAGAATACTTTTAAATTTGTTATTATTATAAAAAAGACCAAAAATAATTAATTAATAACCATCGTGTAAAAATGGAAAGTAAAAATAAATGGGATTTTTGGGTTGATCGCGGCGGGACTTTTACCGATGTGGTTGCTAGAGATCCTTTTGGAATCATACGTGTAGACAAATTATTATCTGAGAATCCAGAAAAATACAATGACGCCGGCATCAAAGCTATAAAAACATTCTTAGAAATTGACGAAAGTGAAAAAATACCCACCTCAAAAATTAATACTATTAAAATGGGAACAACAGTCGCAACCAACGCTCTTCTTGAAAGAAAAGGGGAACCAGTTGTACTTTTGATAACAAAAGGGCTACGTGACCAATTAAGAATTGCATACCAAAACAGACCAAATTTATTCGATCGTAAAATAAATATTCCTGAAGCTCTCTATGAAGAAACTATCGAAGTTGAAGAAAGAATCTCTGTTCATGGCAAAGTCTTAACTCCTTTGGACAGTAAAAGAACCTTGAAAGATTTAATGATAGCTCGCCAAAAAGGCTTTAACTCATGTGCTATCGTTCTAATGCACAGTTGTAAATTTAATAAGCACGAGCTTGAGGTAAAAAAACTAGCAATCGACGCTGGCTTTTCCCAAGTTTCAGTAAGTAGTGAGACGTCACAAATCATGAAATTAGTTATGAGAGGTGACACGACCGTCGCCGACGCATATTTAAGTCCAATTCTTAATAGCTATATAAAGAGTTTAAACTCCGAATTTAATCATGATTTGGGACACAAATTAAGCTTTATGCAGTCTAATGGTGGTTTAACTGGGTCAGGCTATTTTTTTGGAAAAGACGCAATTTTATCTGGGCCAGCAGGAGGAGTAATTGGTGGGATAAAAGTCAGCGAGCAAGAAAATCTAAATAAGGTAATAGGGTTTGATATGGGTGGAACTTCTACCGATGTCTGGCATTATGCCGGCGAATTAGAGAGGAATAGCAATAATATGATTGACGGTGTTAGGATTTCAGTTCCTATGCTCAGTATTAATACAATTGCTGCTGGTGGAGGTAGTATTTTAAAGGAAAACTCAGGACGGTTACAAGTTGGTCCAGAAAGCGCTGGAGCACACCCGGGGCCCGCATGCTATGGTAAATACGGTCCTTTAACTGTTACTGATAGCAATCTTATTACCGGTAGAATCAACTCGAGCCTCTTTCCAAAATCCTTTGGTCTTAAGGGCAATAGTAAAATTTCTTTCTATAAATCAGAAAAACTTTTTAAAAAGTTAGAGGATAAAATTGGGAAGCCAATCGAAGAAATTGCAGAAGGGTTTTTAAGCGTTGCTGACAATAATATGGCCGAAGCTATCAAAAAAATATCTGTTCAAAAGGGCCATCATTTAAATGAGTATTGCTTAACCGTTTTTGGCGGAGCGGGAGGACAACATGCATGCTCGATAGCTGAAATATTAGAAATTAAAACCTGCTTAATTCACCCCCGAGCATCTGTTTTATCCGCTTATGGTATGGGTTTGGCAGAATTGAGAACAAATAAGAGTCTTTTAATCGAAAAGGCTTGTAATAGAGATACACTTTTAGAAACATCATTCCTTGCAGACACGCTTATGACAAAAACTATGGAGCATCTTGAAAAACAAGGTGTAAACGAGAAAGATATCTCATTTAATACAAAGCTTTTTATTAAAATCAAGGATACTGATACTTGTATCGACGTAACGTTTGATATTACCGATAATATCTTTAAGCAATTTAATGATTCTTATTTTCGTCTCTTTGGCTTCAAACCAACTAATAAAGTTTTGATTATAGAGTCAGTGTTTGTAGAAGCAATTGGAAATTCTGGGAGCGAGAAGAAAGATAAGACCGTAATTAAAGAGAAAACCGTTTGCTATGAAAAGAAAGTTAAAGAAAATAAAGTTTTTATTAATGGGAAATGGATAGAATGTAAATTTCTCAGAGTAGAACACCTAAACTCTAAAAAAAATGTTTGTGGCCCGGCGGTTATCTATAATGAATATTCATCAATTTTACTGAAAGAAGGATGGAAAGCTGAATCTTTAGAGAGTGGCACTATCAAACTCACTCGATTAAAGAGTATTCAACAAGAAAAAAAAATAGAAAGTGCGCTTATTGAGGTTTTCAATAACTTATTTATGTCTATTGCAGAACAAATGGGATTTGTCTTAGAGAAAACATCACAATCAATAACGATTAAGGAAAGATTGGATTTTTCTTGTGCAGTTTTTGATAATAAAGGTGAATTAATAGCAAACGCACCTCATATGCCAGTTCACCTTGGCTCCATGGACTCAACAGTAAAGTCCGTTTTAGAAAATAATAAAAAAATTAATTACGGTGATATTTTTGCCCTAAATGCTCCCTATAATGGAGGCACTCATCTTCCTGATATAACTATAGTTGCCCCTATTTGGGACAAAACTAAAAAAAAGATTATCTTTTTTACAGCTGCAAGAGGCCACCATACAGATATAGGAGGGCTTACACCCGGATCAATGCCATGTAATAGTACATCAATAGAACAAGAAGGTGTTTACATCGACAATTGGAAAATTGTGCAAAGCTTTATTTTTGACGATAAGGCCGTGAGGAAAAAGTTGTTGCAAGGTCCATACCCTGCTAGAGCACCTGACACCAATATAGCAGATCTTAAGGCACAAATAGCAGCATGCAAAAAAGGATCTCAGGAAATTGAAAAAATGGTAGAAAAATATGGTTTGAGAACTGTTATGAAATACCAAAGGCTCGTTCGAAACAACGCTGAAATGGCAGTTAGAAAAGCTATTTCTAAAATAAAAAACTCTGAGATTTTATATCAAATGGATGATGATTTAAATGGAAGAACAAGACAGATTAGAATAAAGCTGAGTATAGATAAAAAGAAAAATTGTGCTGAAATAGATTTCAATGGGACAACAAGAGAACTGAAAAATAACTATAATGCCCCCCTACCCGTTACTAGTGCTGCTGTTCTTTACTCCTTTAGAATATTGACTGGTGGAAACATTCCCATGAACTCGGGTATAATGAAACCAATAAAAATAAAAATTCCTTCCAGAACTATGCTGTCACCCAAATATCCAGCAGCAGTTATCGCAGGAAATGTGGAAACCAGCCAAGCGGTAACTACAGCTCTTCTTATGTGCTTTGGTATTCAGGCAGCCTCACAATCAACAATGAATAACATTACATGGGGTAATGAACATTTTCAGTATTATGAAACTATTTGTGGTGGAACGGGAGCTGGTATAGATTTTTCTGGGGAATTTTATAATGGAACATCAGCTATTCATAGTCACATGACTAATAGTAGGCTTACCGATCCTGAGGTTTTAGAATTTAGATTTCCTGTTATTCTTGAGGAGTTTTCTATTCGAAAAAACTCTGGCGGCATGGGAAAGTTTAAGGGTGGCGACGGAGTAATACGTAAGATTCGAATATTGGAAGACATGATAATATCTGTATTATCTGGTCACAGAACAGTTCCACCACCTGGAATATTAGGCGGCAATCCCGGTAAAACAGGATCGACAACATTAATTAAGAGTGAAGGGACCGAATATATTCTTAAATATGCTGATCAGATTAAAGCAAACCCTAATGATTTACTAGTAGTGAAAACACCAGGAGGTGGAGGTTTAGGAAAGACTTAATCTTTAACGTAATTTTTTGACTTTCCTGATACTTCAACAATTTTTTTTCCACTAAGAAATTTCTTTGATTCCACTATCCAAGACGACTCAATAATACGGGACTTACTGCAGATTAGGGACCATTTATCTTCTAAAAAAAATCCATTATCTTCACTAAAAATCCTTTGATTAGGATACGGCTTTATATTCCATCTACTCTCTACGCCGCTTATTGGATGGTCAAATGATGATAAAATTATACCTGTTGGAGGTAATATACTCTTATTTTCTTCCTTTGATCTTTTTGTAGATAGGTTTAACCTTCTCAAATTGACGTATTTAGGTAGTTTATTTAATTGGCAAAAAACTAAAGAACTAACTCCTGATTTTAAAAACTCCTCCATTACCCATAGAGACTCTTCCTCATTTTCCGTATTGACTATTATTAAGTTGCTAAGAGTTATCCAATCTGAAACTCCCTCAGGATAGAGTATTTCATTAGATCTTTCTAACCTTACCCATGTTATTTCGTCTTGGATAACGTTTCCTATTATGAGAGCTAGAATAAACCTAGCTGAACCTGAAATCTGATGAATTTTACCTCTTTTCAAGAAAAGGTTAGGTAAAAACTCTATATACTCTGACCTATCAAGATGTAACATTTATACCTACAAACTGAAAATATTTATTTGTTCACTATTTGTTCTATTATTTTATACGCTAATATATGCTAATTTTTTTCTAAAAAGAAATTTATTTTACTCAGTAGTAGAATATTTATTTAAAGAAATTAGATACTGTATGAGATTTGCCCGGTCTGAGTCTTTCTTTAATCCAGCAAAACTCATCGCCGTTCCAGGAGCATAACCAGCTGGCTTAGTTAAATATTTATTCAACGCTTCTATATCCCAAACCCCCTGCAAACCAACTAATGCTTTAGAATATTTAAATCCCTGTACTGAAGCTGTTTCTCTTCCAATTATTCCGTACAAGTGAGGGCCTACTCCGTTTTCTCCTTTTTTCAGCTTGTGACAAGATTTGCATTTACCAAAAACTTTTTTTCCTTTATCCATGTCAGCATTTTCAAGCAATGCTAAAAAATCAACTTCTTCTACCTCTGACTCTATTTCTTCCTTATTTTCAGTCTCAACATCCAAATAATAGGCTAACTTTTCCTCTCCATGATGATCATGGCTTTCATGGTATATAATTTCGGTCCCCCAATTTAACAATAAGAAGAAAAGAAGAGCTCCACAAAAAGCTCCCATTATCTTAGTCCATTCAAAGGTATCCATAATTTTTATTCCTAAATTTTATTTTTATCTATATCTTATATTTAATTTTATATTTTATTCTACTACTGATTTAAAAAACATACCGCGACAAAAAGCGCAGTCTTCAAAGAAAATGAGAAATAAAAAACTAAAAATATCATTGCAGGGAGCCCTAGGCTCATACTCTCACCAAGCGTGTACCAAACTATTTAAAAATGCGATAGCCATTCCATGCGATTCGTTTGATAGCGCCATAAATTTTGTGAGAAAAGGTAAAGCCGACAAAGCTATATTGCCAGTAGAGAATTCAACCTATGGAAGGGTTGCTGACATTCATGCATTGCTACCTGACTCAAAACTCTTCATCACTGCAGAGTATTTTCTACCAGTGGACATATGTATGCTAGGGACCAAAGGATCAAGCCTTCAAGGCATTAAAAGTGCAATGAGCCATCCAGTTTTAATAGGACAATGTAAAAAATTCCTTCGAATAAACAAAATAAGATCAGTTGCAGGTTATGATACGGCTGGCTCAGCAAAAATTGTTGCTCAAAACAATAAACCTGAAATTGGAGCAATCGCGTCAAAGATTGCAGCGAAAATATACAATCTAAAAGTTTTAAGCGAAGAAATTCAAGATAATAAAAACAATACAACCAGATTTCTCATAATGGAGAAAAAACCTAAGCATTTTATAAAAAAGGAAAAAAAAGTAATTACCTCTATACTTTTTCAAGTTCGAAATATACCTGCAGCTCTTTACAAAGCCATGGGCGGTTTCGCAACAAATAATGTAAACATGATAAAGTTAGAGAGTTACATGCTTGGTGGTTCCTTTAAGGCAACTCAGTTTTTTGCAGATATAGAGGGACATCCAGAGGATGATACGGTTAAGCGAGCCATGGAAGAATTATCGTACTTTACAACAAAACTAGTGGTTATCGGTGTCTATAAACAGCACCCATTTAGGTACAAGTCTGACTAGAAGCGCTTCTTCGCTCTAATGTATACTTGAAACTTGGTTTTGAAGCTTCTCTACAGCTCTACTCTCTATCTGACGCACTCTCTCTCGGCTAACCTTGTGCTTCTCGCTAAGTTGTTCCAAAGTCAATGGCTGCTCCCTTAGCCTTCTGTCAAGAAGAATACTTTTTTCTCTTTCATTAAGTACTTTAAGAGCATTAATTAAAATTTTTCTTCTATCATTTATTTCATCCTGACGGGCAAAATCTTCTGCATGATCTTCGTTGTAGTCCCTTAATAATGACTGCCACTCCTCATGTGAATCGCCATCTGTGTTAATCGTTGCATTCAACGAAACGTCTCCTCCCACCATACGCCTATTCATGGAGATTACTTCTTCTTGATCCACATTGAGCTGGTTGGCTATATTTTCGACGTTTTCAGGCAACAAATCGCCATCTTCAAATGCCCCAATCTTATTTTTTATTTTCTTCAAGTTGAAAAATAATTTCTTTTGGGAGCTGGTTGTTCCCATCTTTACAAGACTCCAACTTTTCAAAATATATTCCTGTATGTTTGCTTTTATCCACCACATTGCATAAGTAGCTAGCCTGAAGCCTTTTTCTGGATCAAACCTTTTAACAGCTTGCATTAAACCCACATTAGCTTCACTGACAACCTCTGAAATTGGCAATCCATACCCTCTATAACCCATAGCTATTTTAGCTGCCAACCTTAGATGCGATGTCACTAACTTGTGAGCGGAAGTCGTACTTCCGTTTTCAACCCATCTTTTTGCTAGATTATACTCCTCTTCCCAAGTGAGCATCGGGAACTTCTTGATTTCTTCTAGATAGTTTGACAAGCCTCCATTAATATTGGTAAGCGCTAGATTTCTACTCATTTTTTTCTACTCATTGTTGTTCGACCTTAATCATATAAGCAATAAAACTTTCGTTTTCAAGGTTTTTAAGCATTTTTTATACCATTTTACAATGCTATCATGTGATTACCTTGCGAGAATTTAACACTTCTTGCAGATCAAGTAAATCTTTAGAAAGAGGTGAAAAAAAGTTCTTTTTTTCAGAGCTAACGGGATGAAAAAAAGTTAATTCTTTTGCATGAAGGGCTTGACGTGGAAAATTCCTAACGTAGCTAAGCAAAGAGTGGTCCAAATCGTGCTTTTCATTTAGCTTAAATATGTTCCTATTTGCATATAGCTTATCACCAACAATAGAATGCCCCATATAACTAAGGTGAACTCTTATTTGATGAGTTCGACCAGTTTCTATGTTGCACTGGATTAACGAAACCTTTTTGCTTTTTTCTAATGCAAAAACATTTAATACCTTGAATTGCGAGATAGCTTTTTTACCTTGATCTGTTTTGACGACCATAAGTTCCCTATTTTTTTCATCTCTAACTAAATTTGTGATTACATCGATATTCCCCTCTCTTGACACGCTAACACCTTTTCTCGCTATCAAACTTCCCAAGGAGTCAAAGGGATTCCCATAGCAAAAAGCCAGATAAACTTTTTTAACTTTACGAGACTTGAATTGTTCAATCAAATCGACAGCAACCCTATCAGTTTTTGCAATTAAAATAAGTCCAGTGGTATCTTTATCTAACCTGTGAATAATCCCAGGTCTTAAATTGCACCCCGTGTCTGCCAACTTGGATCCGTATAAGTGAATAAGTCCGTTAACCAGAGTATCCCTTTGTTCAAAATTAACTGGATGTACAGACATACTTGCAGGCTTGTTTATCACTGATAGAAACTCGTCCTCATAAACAATATCAAGCCTCAAATCTTGAGGATCCAATTCTTTTTTAAAAAAAGAATCAAGCAATATAATAACCTTACCTACTTCCGATACCTTAGTTTTTAGAGTAACTACTGACATATCAGCAGCATTAATCACCGCCCCCCGACCAATTAACACTTGTAATCTGGACCTTGATAACTTTATATCTTTGGGAAGAGACTCAAAAATAGCTTTATCTATCCTTGAATAAAGATTTTTGTTTACATAAAAAGTTAATTTTTTTTTCATTTGCGATGTCAAACAATCAAAATAAGTCAGAAATAATACCCTACCAAACTTTTCTGAAAAGATTAGTAATAATATTAACCTCTGTCATGGTCGTAGGGTTTTTATTTCTTATAATATTTATTGGTTACACCGCAATAAATATAAAAAAATTAAGTGAACCTGAAAAAAAATTGTCAAAACATAAAATTTCGATACCGCTTGAAGGTGAGATAAGGTCTGTTTCCTTAAATGGTAATAATTTATTAATTTTGGTCCAGACAAAAAAAAATATATCGAAAGTTTTACAAATATCCTTAAAAACAGGCAAAATAGAAAAAGAGATAGATTTAGACCTTTACAAATAACTATTTTTATTTCGAAAAAAATAATTTTTTATTTGTACAAAAAAATCATAGAATATGTCGTTGATTGTATGATTCTATGGCATTTTCAAAATCATTTCTGGAACAAATAAAAGAACGTGTGTCTTTGTCATCTTTAGTCTCACAGTATGTGGTTTGGGACAATAAAAAGAGTAACCATTCCAAACGTGACTTTTGGGCCCCATGCCCATTTCACAGTGAAAAGACAGCCTCTTTTCATGTAGACGACAATAAAGCGTTTTATTACTGCTTTGGATGTCACACCAAGGGTAATGTTTTTAACTTCTTAATTGAAAAGGAAGGACTTTCTTTTCAAGAAGCGGTTATAAATCTAAGCGAAAAGGCAGGCCTCAACTATCAGTTCGAAAGTAATAGCAAAAGCAAAGACATTTTGTCGGAAAGAAAGCTTAATCTTGAAAAAGAGTTAATAACTATCCATCAGATTGCCTGTGAATTTTTCAGTGAAAACTTATTTTCACCACAAGGCACGAAGGCACTTAATTATTTAACGGAAAGAGGAATATCTAAAGATACCATCAAGGAATTTAAAATTGGGTACTCCCCCAAAGAAGGACACAGATTAACAAAAGTTCTATTGACAAAGGGTTTTTCAAGAGAAACCATTGAAAAAACTGGCCTTTGTCTCATATCAGAAAAAAATGCTCTATTTGATAGGTTTAGAGATAGAATTATGTTTCCTATTCTAAACAAGTATAGCCAAATAGTCGCATTTGGAGGAAGGGCTATAAATGAGGGTTCTGGGGCCAAGTATCTGAACTCCCCAGAAACAGATATTTTCAAAAAAGGTTCTATTATTTTCAACTTAAACAATGTGAGAAAACATTTAAGAAAGGATAATTTGATTATTGTGGAAGGATACATGGATGTGATATCGTTGTATAATGCTTCCATTAAAGCTTCTGTTGCTCCATTAGGTACAGCTTTAACAGAAAAACAATTGAATTTAATTTGGGAGACTTGTGAGGAACCAGTACTTTTTTTTGATGGAGATGAAGCTGGATTAAGAGCTACTGAACGAGTAGTGGAATTAGCCCTTCCTTTTTTAACTCACAATAAAACCCTGCGCATCGCGAGACCTTTAGAAAATTTTGACCCTGATGATATGTTGAGGGCAGAGGGTAAAGAGTCTGTAATAGAGTTGGTGAATAATTCGATATCCATTATAGACTTTATTTTTGATCGCGAAAAAGCAGCTAAAAATATTGATAGCCCAGAAAGGATAAGGAAGATGGAATTGAACCTTAAAAGAAAAGCTATTTCTATTAAGGATGTAGTGGTTCGGAAGCTTTTTCTTTCTAAAATTGGAGAAAAGTTGAAGAAATTCAATACCTCCACTAAATTTATGAAAAACGCTCAATTTAAATCTGAAAAACATTTTTACTCTGGATTAAAAGCGAAAAAATCCAATAGTTTCAAAGAATCCGAAAAAGAGTTAGAAAAAATTGAAGCAGAAATTATTTACTGTCTTGTAAATAATCCATCGCTTTTCATAGAAAACAAAATGAAATTGAATGAGCTTGAATTTCAAGACCCAAGTTTGAGAAAATTGTTTTGGGAAATAACAGAGAAATTAGAAGAAAATATTCCCCCCGACATTAAAGAGAAAGTAAAAAAGAAAACATTACAAAAAGACCCTTCATTAAAAAGCCATTTAATTTACAACAACGATAAAGAGGCCGAAAAATCAAAAAAACTTCTTTTAAACGCTATTTCACTACATAATTTAGCTTTAAATCGACTAGAAAGGTTGAAAGATTTAAAAATTAAGTTAAAAAGCGATGCGGGCGAATCAAAAGATGAAAGCGAATCACTTGAGAAAGCTCAAATAAAATATCACTTAGCGATCAGTGGGGAAAAATATATCAAAGAATCAATAGCTAAAGAAAATGAAGCATATAAAGAAACCCTCGATCAATTAAGCAATAAAGTCAGGCGAAAAACCTCAGAAAAATAGCTAAGGAAAGATGATTTATGAATAAACAAGAAAATCAAGCTCGTGAAACAGAACAAGAAAGTACTGTAATAGAGGACACAGAAAACAGAATAAAAAATGCTATAGCTAAAGCAAAAATTAAAGGGTTTATAACCCCTAATGAATTAGAAGAGTTAGTAGTAAACGAGCGCTTATCATCTGACCAAATTGAAGATTTTATGACTGAACTCATAAATATGGGAATAAGTACTGATTCTGACCCTGAAGAGTCAGAGGAATCAGAAGAAAAACCTGAGTCTTCTTCCTCAAAAGAATTAGTTGCAACAAATCTGGAAGGTGAGAATCTTGATAGAACCGATGATCCCGTAAGAATGTACCTCAGAGAAATGGGCTCAGTGGAGCTTCTTTCGAGGGAAGGCGAAATAGCAATAGCAAAAAGAATAGAGGCAGGCAGAAATATAATGATTACTGGCTTGTGCGAAAGCCCTCTCACTTTTCAAGCGATAACCATCTGGCGGAATGAGCTAATTAATGGAGAAATCATGTTACGTGACGTGATAGATTTAGAAACTACATTTTCTGATCAAGAAGGAGTTGAAACCGTAGAGAATGATTTGGTTTCATACAAAAAAAATCTTGAGAACACATCCAAACAGGCGAGAGATGAGGAAGTTTTAGATCCAACAGAAGATGAGACAGAAGTAAAATCTGATGATGATGATGATGATGAAATTAATGTCTCCTTGGCTGCCATGGAACAAGCCCTTACCCCACAGGTATTAAACGTTCTGGATGAAATTGATAAAAAATATAATGCTTTAAAGCAATTGCAATCTAAGAGGATGAAGTCGACCATCAATAAGCAGAAAAGTTTTTCAGCTAACAATGAAAAAAAATATCAAGAAGCGCGTTTTCTAATTGTTCAGCAACTTAATTCACTGCACTTTCACAACAATCGTATCGAGGCTCTTATAGATCAATTATATGGTATAAATAAGGCTATTATGAATGTCGATAGTAGTCTAGTTAAAATCGCTGATGCATCTCGAATAAACAGAAAAGAGTTTGTTAAAGAATATAAGAATCATGAACTTGAAGAGTCTTGGCTTGAAAAGGTTTCCAAACTCAGTTCCAGAGGTTGGGATATTTTTTCTTCTAAGCACAAAAGAGAAGTTGAAGACCTCAGAAGTCAAATGTCAAAAATTGGAAATTTAATAAACGTTGATATAGCGGAATTTAGAAGAATAGTTCAAAAAGTAAAAAAAGGCGAGAATGAAGCCAGAATTGCAAAAAAAGAGATGGTAGAAGCGAATCTTCGTTTAGTGATTT
>CACIJG010000022.1 GCA_902586885.1 uncultured Alphaproteobacteria bacterium
CTAAATTTTTAAACAAACTGTATTTTAAATACTTAGAAAGAAAGCGTTCAAATTATGATAAAGTATACACTCAAATGTAAAAACGGACATCTGTTTGACAGTTGGTTTTCTGATAATAACTCGTTTGAGTATCTAAAAAAATCTAAAAATTTGGAATGTGAGATTTGTGCAACCAAAGAGGTGGAAAAATCATTGATGGCTCCAAGCTTAAGAGCAGAGAAGAACAAAAAAGAAAGCTTCTTGACAACCAAAGGTGCTTTAGAAAAAGAGATTTTAAGCCTAAAGAAAAAAATAAAAAACACTGCCGAAGATGTAGGGAAAGAATTTGCATCGGAAGCAAGAGCTATTCATTATGGCGAGTCAGTTGAAAGACCAATTTATGGTAAAACCACTCAAGGTGAAGCAATAGAATTAGCAAAAGAAGGAATACCCTTTGTTCCGCTTCCCTGGAATGATGATAAATTGAACTAAAAGAAATTAAAATGAAGTTTCTTACTATGAAATTTGGAGGAACCTCTGTTGGAGACGTCGCTCGGATTAAAGCTGTATCTGATACAATAAGATCAGAATTAAGGCCGAATAGAAAAATTATTGTTGTTGTATCAGCAATGTCTGATCAAACAAATAAGCTAATAGAACTAGCAAAAGATCTGGGAGTAGAGGGAACTGTAGATCCAGAATATGACGCATTAGTTTCAACGGGTGAAGACGTTTCCGCTTCACTTTTGGCTTTAGCTCTAAAAAAATTAGGCATACATGCAAGAAGTTGGAGAGGTTGGCAGGTACCTATAAATACAGACAGTTTTTTTTCAAACGCTAAAATAAAAAGTGTGAACACCAAAAAACTCATCCAATCTTTTAAAGATGGCCTTGAAGTGGCTGTGATATCTGGATTCCAAGGTGTAGAAGATAATAGGAGAATAACCACCTTAGGCAGAGGAGGTTCAGATACTTCAGCAGTAGCGATAGCCGCAAGTATCGGTTCGGAAAGATGCGATATATACACTGATGTATCTGGTATTTACACAACTGACCCAAGGATAAAACGCAAGGCAGCTAAAATAAAAAAAATTTCTTTTGAAGAAATGCTAGAAATGGCTTCTTTGGGGGCTAATGTTCTTCAAACAAGAGCCGTAGAATTAGCAATGCGGAGCAAGACTCCGATTCAAGTTTTAAATAGTTTTTCAAATGAAGAAGGTACGCTTGTTTGTGATGAGGAGGAAATAATGGAAAAAAATATAATTTCAGGAATTGCGTTTCAAAGGAACGAAGCAAGAATAACTCTGAGTAACATTGAAGATAAGCCGGGCGTTGCAGCCAAGATATTTGGGCCATTAGCTGAGGCAGGCATAAATGTTGATATGATAGTACAAAGCAGCTCAGAAACCGGAAATACTGATTTAACTTTTTCTTGTTCAGCGGAAGAGGTGGAACAGGCAAAGGAAGCGATAGCAAAAGCAAAAGACCTCACCTACAAAAATATAATTGTTAATAATGAAGTAGCTAAAGTTTCAATTGTAGGAATAGGTATGAAAACGCATGCTGGAGTAGCACAAAAAATGTTTGAAACACTATCACAGGAAAATATTAATATTCACGTTATTTCCACGTCAGAAATAAAAGTTTCGGTATTAATAGAAAGAAAATATCTTGAACTCGCTGTTCGAAGTTTGCATGATTCTTTCGAATTGGAAAAGATATAAATTACTTTTCAGTTCCTGATATTTTTAAAATTAACCCTAAAACTATTTTGATTAATTATTCAAACCTAGAAACCAATCCCTTGGCTCTCTTAAGAGACTCAGGCTTTAACTCCAATCCTAAAAATCTATCTTGGTTAACTGGCTTTGGAAAAATTAAATCTTTAGCAAGTTTCTTTTTAAATCCAAATCTGGAATAATAGGATTCGTCTCCGACTAGAACTACCCTTTCCCAACCATATTGTTCAGCCAGATTTAAAGTTTTTAAGACTAGTTTGGCACCTATGCCTTCTCCTTGGCAAATGGGGTGTACAGCTAGAGGCCCCAACAACAGACAAGAAAGCTTATTTTGCCCTAGGTATACCGGCCAATATCTTATTGATCCAATTATGTGACCATAATCATTCTTAATCACCTTGCACAAAAACTCCACCCTATTCACGTTTTTCCTGAAATAGTAGGATCCAAGCTTATTACGCTGTGGCGTAAATACAAGATTGAGGAGACTTTCCACTTCATTTTTATCATCAACTTTCTCGTCTAAAACGAGAAACTTTTTTTCAATATTCCACATGAATACTTTTTTATTTTTATAAGATTTTTAAATTTCGAACATAACTCCTGGATTTAGTAACCCAACTGGATCAAAGGCTTTCTTTAATTTAGACATTGACAATAATTTACCTTTATCTCCATATTTTTGAAGCTCTTCAACTTTAAGCCTTCCTATTCCATGCTCCGCACTAATAGAACCTTTGCAATTATGACATTCCTCATTTATGATCTTCCTTAATTTATCCCTATCCGAAAAATACTGCTTGTTAATTTTACCCTTTGGAGGGAACACGTTGTAATGTAAATTGCCATCTCCGATATGACCAAAACAATTCACTCTTAACTCTGGATTTAATTTTTTAATTTTTTGACTTGTGGATTTAATAAAATAACTAATCTTGTCAATAGGAATGGAAATATCATTAGAGGAAATGGCCCCTACTAATCTATTTGCTTCCGGGATGGATTCTCTAATTGCCCACATCCGCTCAGACTTGGCAGAATTTTCTGAAACCACAGCATCTTCAATTAAGCTCTGTTTATCTAGCTTTTCCATACACGCCAAAAATTCATCTTCTACCTCAGGATTATCAAACGCTAATTCAATTAGAACAATCCAAGTTGGCCTATTCTTAAAGGGAAGAAAGAAGTTTAAGTTTTTTTCCTCAAGAAAATCAATTCCTACCGAACTAATTAGCTCATATGCTTGAACAAAATTTCCAAGCTGTCTAGATATTTTCTGATAACATAAAACTGCTTTTTTAGGATCAGATAAAGCCATGAGAGAAACTACTTTTCTTTCAGGCAATGGGTAAATCCTAATTATTGCCGATGTAATAATTCCTAATGTACCTTCAGAACCAATGAATAAGTTTTTTATGTCATATCCGGCGTTATCTTTCTTTAACACTTTCATATCATTAACAATTGTTCCATCTACTAAGACTACTTCTAATCCCAAGCATAAGTCCCTGGCATTACCATATTTCAAAACATTAACGCCACCAGCGTTTGTTGCTAAATTACCACCAATTAAACACGAACCTTGGGAAGCCATAGATAAGGGTAGGAAAAAATTCTTTTGTTTCACAAATTCTTGTAAGTTTTCCAAGTTTACACCTGCCTCAACCTCTACTGATTGATTTAAGCTAGAAAATCTTTTTATTTTGTTCATTTTTTCTAACGACATTATTATCCAATCTTCTTGAGAAGACATCTGGCCTCCCACCAGTCCAGTACCTCCAGCCCTTGGGACCACGGGTACTGAATACTTAGTTGCTAGACTCATAAAATCAGAAACCTGTTTAGTTGATGTTGGTTTAACAACATATCTGGATTTATTTTCAAATAGCCCTCTAGGTTCTTCTCTGTAAGCATCTGTTATTTCTGACAAAAAGTTTTTGCCAAAAACCTTTCCGACTGCAATAAAAAATTTGTTAAACCTACTTTTACTCATCTCTCTTTCTATATAGATACCTGACCCCGCCTTCCAGAGCTTAACAAACCGTATAAAATATGGTTTCTCCATCGACCATTAATTTGAAGGTAACTCTGTCCTACTCCTTCATATTTAAAACCAGCTCCCTCCAATAGCCTTCTAGAGGCGTTATTCTCAGGCAATGTTGCGGCTTCAAGTCGGCTCAACTTTAGATCTTCAAAAGAGTAATAAATAACATTTTTCAAAGCCTCGGTCATGTACCCTTTTTTTGTGTAAGCCTCGCCCAACCAATAACCAATAGTTCCGGATTCTGAGGGACTTCGTCTTATATTGTCAATAGTTATAGAACCCAGGAGCTTGTCTGACTCATTGAATATAAAAAAATGGGCAGCCTGCTTCTTTTTAAAGCTATCCATTGCCCATTTTACTCTGTTATTGAAAGCACTTCGTCTAAAAAAATCCCCGCTCCTTTTTGGTTCCCAAACTTCCAGAAACTCCCTACTAACTGTTCTCAAGTCTAACCAACTTTCAAAGTCATCATATTTGGGCAACCTTAGAATAAGATTTCCTGTTTTTATCTGTATTCCTTTATTTCCAAAAATCATAATATTTATTTGTCTAAACAGCTTTTTTTAAATTATCCATATATCTTTAATTATAAAAAATATTTTCTTATTTCACCTGCTATCAAATTGATATCAGGAGGAATAACTTTATAAACTTCTTGCTTTTCTACAACTTCGCTTAAATTTTTTGGTAATTGTATCGGTTCAGATATTGCTCTTTCAACAGTATCTTTAAATTTTCCTGGATGAGCTGTAGCGAGGGAAATAGTAATATTGTTTGGGTCAAGGCTCTCTTCAGCTACTTTAACTCCAATTGCGCTATGAGGGCAGAGGAGAACGTTCTTTTCTCTATAATAATCATTTATTGTCTTTATCGTTTCAATGTCACTTAGGGAACCACTGGAAAAGTCTTTCTCTAAAGAATTTCTTAAAGATGCGTTGATACTAAAACCATTATTGGTTTCTAGTAAATTCATCAATCTATTTAATTCATCTGGGTTTTGACCTAGAAGTTCAAATAAAAGCCTTTCAAAATTAGAAGCTATTTGAATGTCCATAGACGGAGAATGTGTCTTGTATACTTTGCCTTTGACATATTTCCCTGTTTGAATAATACGATCTAAAATGTCATTCTGATTGGTAGCAATTATTATCTTATCTATTGGCAGTCCCATTTTTTTAGCTACATACCCGGCATAAGCATCACCAAAGTTTCCTGTTGGGACAGAAAAATTGATATTACTTTTATCTTTTGGTATCTGAAGGTATGCAGAAAAATAATAGACAATTTGAGCGAGAATTCTTGCCCAATTAATAGAGTTTACTCCTGCTAAATTAACGTCTTTTCTTAACTCAAAATCTTTAAAAAGATTTTTTACGATTGCCTGACAATCATCAAAAGTACCCTTTACAGCAAAAATCCTAGTATTAGAAGACCCCACCGTAGTCATTTGCTTTCTTTGCAGTTCAGAAATTCTCTTGAAAGGATACAAGACAAATAGGTTCACTCTCTCAGAATCCTTGAAAGCCTCTACTGCAGCTGACCCTGTGTCTCCTGAAGTTGCTGTTACGATACTAATTTTTCTTTTATTTTTTTCGAGAGTAAAATCAAACATTCTTGAAATGATCTGCATGGCAAAATCCTTAAAAGCCAATGTAGGTCCATGAAACAATTCTAGCATAAAGTGATTATCACTCAATTTAGTTAGAGGACTTCTCTTCTCATCAGTAAATCGAGAATAAGATTTTTCTACCAAGACTTTAAGTTCTTCGTTTGAGAACAAGTTACCCGTATATAATGAGATTATTCTCACTGCCAGTTGCTCGTAAGTCAGACTACCTAAATTATTAATCTCAGTTAAAGATAATTTTGGAAATTCTGAGGGTATAAAAAGTCCCCCATCTTTTGCCAAACCAGAAAGGAGTACTTCCTCAAAATCATTTGGTTCAGACCCGCCTCTAGTGGATTTGTATTTCATTCAATCGATACGCTTTCTTACATTTTTAAAGAAAAAATAAACGCTCATGGCCAACCATAAACCTCCCATCAAGAACCAAGTAATAGCATATTGCAAATGGTTATTGGGAATATTTATAGTTGGGTTTTGAACATTAAAATTTGAACCCTGTTGAATCTTTGTAGCAACTAATAAAATTTTCTCCGTCCTTAAAAAGTTAGCCATTTTCTCGAGATCTCTTGCAAACCAGATATTTTTTTCCAGATTTGGCTCGGGAGTAAAATAATCAGTTTCATTCGGCCACAATAAATACCCCGAAATGCTATTTCCTCCTAAACCGAACGATAAATTCTTGTCTTTTTCTGGAATTATTCCCCGGTCTATAAGAATTGAGCGACCATCTTTCAAAATTGCTGGTGAAATAACTCTAAAACCAGGTCCTATTTTCTTGGTTGATGTCAGAACATGAATACTATCACTCTGAATTTGACCTTCAATGTTGGTCATAAAATAGTTATGATTTTTGAAAGTTGGGTACATTGGCATGTCTCCTGGAACAGAGCTAAGCCTAGTTTCGATTTCGTTAATTAAATTTTCCTTCCAAGCTAATCTCTCTAGCTGCCAGGAACCTAGCCATAAAAGAACCAAAAGTCCAGGGATACAAATTAAAACAATAAAAATCCAATTTTTAATCATGCAAGATCAGTCAAATTATATGGATCTGAAACTAAGAGCCCCAAATGTATATAGCTGCGAATAAAAATAACCACACCACATCAACAAAATGCCAGTACCAAGCTGCGGCTTCGAACCCGATGTGTTTTTCTTGAGTGAAATGCCCTTTCTTTGCTCTTATATAACAAACGATTAAAAATATAGTCCCAATTAATACGTGGAAGCCATGAAAGCCTGTTGCCATAAAAAAAGTTGCACCATAAATATTATCCGCAAAACTAAAAGCTGCGTGACTATATTCATAAGCTTGGAAAACTGTAAACAATACTCCTAAGCCAACTGCCAGAAGTAAACCATTTTCTAATCCTTTTCGATCGTTTTCATGAGCCAGAGCATGGTGGGCCCAAGTAGCAGCTGCGCCTGAACATAGTAAAATCAGGGTATTGATAAGAGGCAAATGCCATGGATCAAAGGTTTCTATCCCAGTTGGAGGCCAAACCCCACCAACAGCCTCCATAGGGTACATCGCGTGCTTAAAAAAAGTCCAGAACCAGGCTAGAAAGAACATTACCTCCGAAGTAATAAACATAATTACTCCATACCGCAGTCCAATTTGTACAACTGGAGTATGATCACCGTCTTTGCTCTCTATTACGACATCTGACCACCATGCAAACATACAATACAGAACTAATATCAAACCAATAGTTGCGACAAAAATACTGCTTCCATGAAAATATAATACTGATCCGAATAGTAAAATAAAAGCTCCTAAAGCACTTAGGAATGGCCACAAACTAGGGTTTAGTATATGATAATCATGATTTTTATCGTGTGCCATTTAAACCTCTAAATTTAGTAACTATGATTGTAGTTTATCGTCAAGATTGTAAAAAGTGTAGGACAAAGTTAGCGTTTTTATGCCTTTTGTTTCAATGTTATTTATAATATCAGGATCGATGTAAAAAGTGACTGGCATTTTTACCCTTTCTCCTGGCTCCAATTTTTGTTCAACGAAACAAAAGCAATCAATCTTACTAAAATAGTTGCCTGCTGAAAACGGAAAGATATTGAAAGAAGCTTGACCTGAAATAGTTTTATTAGTTGGATTATATGCTTCATAAAAAACTAGAGCCGTTTCCCCCAGCTTAATCTGAATTTCGTCCTGAAGAGGCGTAAACTCCCATAGCATATCTTTTGCTTTCGAGGCATCAAACCTTACTTTTATTTTCTGCTGAATAATTTCTCCGCTGTAAGTTTCAGTGGAAGCAACAGGGGTTCCTCCATAACCTGTGACTTTGCAGAACCAATTATAGAAAGGTACTGCGGCAAATGATGCAGACAACATAAAAAAAACCAAACTTGTTAGTAAGAAAGGGACTCTATTTTTTTTCTTCATTTTTTTCAACTAGGTTTTGCCTTAAAACATGATCATAACCTTGCAGCAAAGAACCTTGCTTTAATTTTACTATAGTGATAGCGAATATAAGAGTTACTGCAGCACAAAGTATAAGACCAATTTTTATATTTCCCGCTGTTTTATTTTGATTTTTTGTATTTTCCATTTTTTTCAAATCTCTATTTCTTCGAGTTTTTCGCTTATAATAACCAATAAAAAGATTGCACCTCATTGGACCCAATCATTCTTTGAATTACAAGCGCCCCAAAAAACAGGAAAAGATAAATAATTGTAAACTTGAAGAATTTAAGTTCTAAAATCCAATCATTCGTTGATTTTTTTCTAAAAATTTTGAAAGAAAGATATAGTAAGTAAGCATTCAAAATATTTGAAATAATGAAAAAAAATAATCCCCCCATCGATGACAAAGCAACCAATTGGGAAAAAGCTAAAATCAAAAAAGTATACTGGAAGATTTTTGTTCTTGTTTCCTGAATGCCGTACACTACTGGAAACATAGGAATATTTGCTTTTTTATAATCATCTTTCATTACTACAGAGAGGGCCCAAAAATGTGGTGGTGTCCAGAAAAATATAACGGCAAACAAAAGAATTGGCTCCAGAGAAAAATTCCCTGTGACGGCTAGCCATCCAATTACTGGGGGCATTGCACCAGCGGCACCACCTATCACTATATTCTGAACAGTTCTTTTTTTCAAAAGCATCGAATAAATAACAACATAAAAAAAGATAGTAAAAGCTAACAAAAAGGCCGAAAGCCAGTTAGCAACTAATCCTAAAAACATTACGGAGAAAATGGATAGAGACATACCATAGACAAAAGCATCATCCGGGCTGATATTTCCTGAAGGAAGAGGTCGGTTACTAGTTCTTGCCATCAGCTTATCGACCTCCTGATCCCACCACATATTCAATGCACCAGCAGCGCCAGCACCAACAGATATACAAATTATCGAAACTAAGCAAAAGAATAGGTTTGTTTCTCCTGGAGCTAGAAACATACCTACAGCCGCGGTATAAACTGCAAGCCACATTACTCTAGGTTTCAAAAGATGGTATAGCTCTATAAGACCATTATTATCAGGTTCAACTTTTATTTGATTAACTAATGTCAAAATTTACCTTAATTTACATCATGAAATAGAAATGTTATTTCTTTTCAGCAAGTTTTATGTTTTTGTTTATTTTTTTGCCTTTATTTGCAAAAGCTTCATTTGACCGAATCAGCCAATCCTCATAACTCTTCTGACTTACAACTTTTACCACTATTGGCATGTAGGCGTGATTCAATCCGCAAAGTTCTGAGCACTGCCCAAAATACACACCTTCCTTCTCTGCCTTAAACCATAGTTCAGCGAGTCTTCCTGGCACCGCATCCTGGTGGACACCAAAAGACATAATTTTCCAAGCGTGAATAACATCGGAGGCAGTGACTTGCACGGTTATATTTTTATTAACTGGCACTACCACAGGGTTATCTGTGGCCAGTAAATACTCATCCTGACTGTAACCATATTCTTCTAACTCATCTTTTTCCAGCATCACTGAGTCAAATGAGAAATCATGCTGCGGATAGTCATAAGTCCAGTACCATTGATTTCCAGTTGCCTTAATTACAACTTCACTGTCCGGTATTCTGAGTTGTTTCAATAAGATCGGCAACGAGATTATTCCTATTCCGATTAAAATAAAAACAGGAACTATCGTCCAAGCTATTTCTATGGGTGTATTATGAGTAGTCGTAGATGCAACCTTATTTGCCCTTTTATTATACCGTATAAAAACCCAAAGCATCAATCCCAACACAAATAAAGAAATAATCGTTATTATCACCAGTAGTATATTGTCTAGCCATAGAATGTCTCTTGCAAGCTCTGTGACTGGAGGTTGAAAATTAATTCCTCCAGAAACAGGCTTCCCTATCACTGGTAATTCTTCAGTAATTCCATCTTTCGCTAGGCCTACGCTGTACGAAATAATAGTATACAGAGTACTAATACAACAAATTGAAATTACCCTTGCCAATTTAAATACCCTAAACATGTAATCCCCCTAATCTCGTCTCTAACACCAAACATGTGGCTCCATAACCATATATAGTCATAAAATTCTAACTGTGTAGTGTTAACTTCACTCTATTTATGTTGAAAATAAATTTCAAATGATATTTTAGGTTATAACGTCGCAATATGATAAATGTATGAATTTTAACGTCTTCAAGAAAAAAAAGATTGACATTGAAGGCTTTGAATAAGATTTAACACATATTTAGCTAATTGGATTTTGTTATGTCAAAAGTTGTGGTGGTTGAATCTCCAGCAAAAGCAAAGACGATCAATAAATATTTAGGAAGCGATTTTAAGGTATTGGCTTCATATGGTCATGTAAGAAACTTACCTCAAAAGAATGGATCTATTGACGTATCAAATAATTTTCAGGCTACATGGGAAATAGACTCTAAAAGCAAGAAACATATAGACGCCATAGTAAAGGCACTGAAAGATAGCAATCGATTAATTTTAGCAACTGACCCTGACAGAGAAGGTGAAGCAATTTCTTGGCACCTATTAGAAATTCTCAAGAAAAAGAAGGCGATAAAAGATCACACGGTTGTTGAAAGGGTAGTTTTTAATGCTGTAACTAAGAATGCTATCTTGAATGCCATGAATACGCCTAGAGAGATTGATATTGATTTGGTAGAAGCATACTTAGCCAGAAACTCTCTCGATTATTTAATGGGTTTTAATATTTCACCAGTTCTGTGGAGAAGACTTCCTGGGGGACCCAAATCTGCAGGTAGAGTACAATCACCTGCTCTGAGATTGGTTGTAGACAGAGAAATGGAGATTGAAAAATTCAAAAAAGAGGAATTTTGGTCCATAAATTCAAAATTTCAATCTAAAGAAAGGAAAGATTTTGAAGCCACCCTAAATTATTATAACGGTGAAAAAGTTGAAAAATTCTCATTCAAAGATGAAGAAAGCGCTTCAGATGTTTTAAGAAACCTTGAGGGAGAGCAATATTTTATTAAAAAGGTTGAAAGCAAAAATAAGAAAAGAAACCCCTATGCTCCCTTCACTACCTCAACACTTCAACAAAATGCTAGCAATGCCCTAAGGATTAGTCCCAGAGACGTGATGTCTATTGCTCAAAAGTTGTATGAGGCAGGTTTAATAACCTATATGCGAACTGATGGCATAGAAATGGCTCCAGAAGGAATAACCGGTGCCCGCAAACAAATAGCTAGCCTATATGGCAATGATTTTGTACCAGAAAAGCCAATTTTTTACAAAAATAAAACCAAAAATGCCCAAGAAGCTCATGAATGTATTAGACCAACAGACTTTTCCAAATTGCCTGAAAATGTTGAAAAATTAAGTAAAGACGAATTGAATCTTTATTCTTTAATTTGGCGTCGTGCCATGGCTTCTCAAGCTAGAGCAGCTGAAGTGTTACAAACGACAATATTAATCAGCTCAATGTGCGAGGAACATTCGTTCAGAGCATCTGGACAAATCTTGATTTTTGAAGGTCATTTAAAAGTGTACAAGGATTCCAAAAAAGAGGATGATGAAAAAACCCTGCCCAACGTCAAAGAAAGCGAAAACGCACTCCTTAAATCATTAGAAAAACAACAACATTTTACAGAACCTCCACCTCGTTTTAATGAAGCTTCTTTAATAAAACGTTTAGAAGAGGAAGGTATTGGCCGTCCTTCAACCTATGCTTCTATTATTTCTAAAATACAAGACAAGAATTACGTAAAAAAAGAAAAAAATAGACTGATACCGGAAGATACTGGACGAATATTGAACGTCTTTTTAGAAGCATATTTCAATCAGTACATAAAGTATGATTATACCGCCAAACTGGAGGAACATTTAGATGAGATCTCAAATGGACAAAAAAAATGGTTAGACGTTCTTAATAATTTTTGGAAAGAACTATCTAATTCTGTTGAGTTTGCTATGAGTTTTAGAATAACAGAAGTATTAGCTACCTTAGAAGAAAAACTCACTCCCCACCTATTTGTTGATAAAAACGGAAAACAAAATACGGTTTGCTCTCTCTGTGGAAACGGAAAACTCAGCTTAAAACTCTCAAAAACCGGCGCGTTTATAGGTTGCTCTTCTTATCCATCCTGTACATATGCCCGACCACTAAATTCTGACCCAAATGACTCTTCTCTAGATTTACAAGGTTCAGATAAGGTTCTTGGAGAAACTTCTGATGGAAAGAAAATATTAGTAAAAACAGGTAGATACGGACCTTACTTGGAAATCGAAAATCAAGATCAAAAGAAACCAAAAAGAGCTTCTATCCCAAAACATTATAGTGTTGAAGAACTCTCATTGGAGAAAGCGTTACAATTAATATCACTTCCAAAAAATCTTGGAGATCACCCAAATGACGGTAAAGAAGTAATTGCTGCGATTGGTCCTTATGGACCCTATATTAAGCACGGATCGATTTATGCAAATATCAAGGATTTCGAAGAAATATTCTCTATTGGCATGAATAGAGCCGTAGAGTTGTTGTCAGAAGCAGAAAAACGAAAACCCGGTAAAGGCTCCAGAGGCAAAGAACTTAGAGATCTCGGAAATCATCCTGAGGGGGAAAGAGTTAAAATAATGTCTGGACGATATGGTGATTACATAAAGTGGAATAAGATTAATGTAACAATACCAAAAGATCACAAGGTTGAGAATATAACTCTAGATCAAGCAATAGAGCTTATTTCGAGCAAGAGAAAAAAGTAAATTATCAAATTTCCCAAAAATAATCCTTATAAGTCTATGGCTGTAGCATCCATAACATGTGACGGGCTGATGAAATTAGTTGGCTCTATAAATAATGAGCCAATAGAAGCAAGATCCTTTCAAAAAAATTTAAATAATATTCAAACTGGTGATCTTCTTTTAGTAAAATTGGAGAACCAGGCTAATAATAATTTCAAGGCTGAAATCGTCAGAAAAATTAAACCTAGTAAAAGACTAATACTAGGGGTCTATTTCCATAATAAAACTAGATCATTTATTTCCTCTACCTCAAAAAAAGACCCAAAAGCCTATCTTGTAGAGCCATTAAAACAAAGCGCTAACATCAACGGCAAGTATGGATATTTTGAGATTAAGAAATCAAATAAAAATACTAGGAAATTTAAAATTCTTGACTTTAATTTGTTTGGACAGATTACAGATATCTCTTCTTTTTCCAAAATAGCAACAATTCAATGGAAAATAAGAGATCAATTCCCAAATCAGATAGCAGAAGAAGCACGATCCATTGCAAAAAAGGAAAAAATAAAAGAAAAGGAAAAATACTTAAGGAAAAATTTTATTACTGTTGACCCAGATGACGCAAAAGATCTTGATGATGCGATATTTGTTGAGGAAGACAAAAATGTAACTAATAGGGACGGATTTATTCTTTACATAGCTATAGCGGATGTCTCTTATTTTGTGCGTTTAGGTTCAGCGATTGACCTTGAAGCAAAAAAAAGAGGAAATTCCACATATTTTCCTGCCAAAGTAATACCAATGCTTCCTGAACTTATAAGCAACGAAATTTGTTCCTTAAAAGCTGGGTTATTAAAACGATGTATAATAGCCAAGATAACCATAGATAAAAATGGAAAAAAACTTTCACACTCATTCCAAAGAAACCTAATTAAAATATCCAACAATTTCTCATATGAACAATTCAATAAATTTCTAGGAAAGAATTCGTCGAAAAATAAAAGATATGCAATTTATAAGAGTGTTTATGAAGCATTAAAACGTTCCGTATTATTAAATAGTCGACTTCTGCTCAATTTGTCAGAGAAAAAAATTGAGATAGGGAATAAAAATTTTGAAGTTAAAATTTTTGAAAAAAAACAGTTGAAAAGCAATGAACTTATTGAGCTTTTAATGATTTTAGCAAATACATCTGTTGCAGAATTATTAAGAGCAAAATCTATTAATTTTATTTCAAGAGTTCACCCATATCCAAATGATTTAGCAATTACTGAATTAAATACTCTTCTGCAGCCTTTTAATTCTAAAAGAATTAAAAAGGAAACTATAAGCTCCAAAGAAATAAATAAAATTCTTTTGGCAATTGAAGGATCTGACAAGTCAAATTATTTGAAACAAAAGCTTTTGAGCTTGCTACCAAAAGCTGTATATTTTGAAAAGAAAGACAAGCACTTTGGTCTAAATCTCAAATCTTATTGTCATTTCACCTCACCAATAAGGCGTTACGCTGACCTAACGGTACACCGAGCGTTAGGTTTTGCATTAGGTTGGGAAAAAAATTCTTATCCACTAAACGAAACTCTACAACTAATCTGTGAAACAATTAATATGACAGAAAGGCAATCTGTATTAGCTGAAAGAGAAAGCGTAGACCGGTTCTCGGCATTATTTATGTCAAACCAAAAAAGTATAATTCATGAAGCGAATATCATTGGGGTAAGCCGATTTTATGTTTTTGTTAGGCTTAAACTTTTTCCAATAGAGGGTGCTATTCCAAGAAATGAATTTTTAAAAAGAAAGTTGAAAAAATGGTTCAAACCAGGCACGAATATTTTAAATGATCTTGAAGGACATAGTATCAAAGTTAAGCTCGATGCTGCTTCACCTCACAACGGAACTATATATTTCTCATTATAGTTAAAATCTATAGGAATTATTTCCCAGGCCATGCACTAGATTGAATTTCATACAGTCTAGAAATAGTCCTTTGAAATTCAAAATTATTCATCCCAGATAAATAAAGTAGATCTGGAGTAGTTTCTGCTCTGCAAATAAACTCTATTCTTTTTTCATAAACAGTATCGATAAGAGTAATAAATCTTTTTGCACTGTCATTACCCTCCTTTGAAAGTTGTGGTATTTTATCTAAGAAAAAAAGTCTGAAATGACTAATGATTTGCTGATAGTCCAAAGAACCTAGAGGAACTGAACAAATTTCAGAAAAATCAAGAAGAGCCACGCCATTATGAAATTTAGGAAAAAATAATTCTCTTCCTTTTACCTGGACCCTTAGCCCTTCCCCAAAACTAATGTCAAAACTATTTGCTAGAGCATAAAATTGATCGCTGTCCTTATTAGAAGAGCTTATAAAATATTTTTTTGCGCCTGATAATTTTGATCTTCTGAAATCTTTTTCAGATTCCATATTTGCTATATCCATATTTTTATTTATCAAATCAATGAAAGGCAAAAATAGCTGTCTGTTAAGGCCATCTTTGTATAGATCCCTGGGAGCTCTATTAGAAGTAGTAACAATAACTAATTTTTTTTTAAAAAAATGCTCGAAAAGTCTGCCTACAATCATTGCATCCGCAACATCATTTATTTGTATTTCGTCCAAACAAATTAATTCATTCTCTCTGATAATCTGTAAGGCGACTTCTTTGATAGGATCTGATTTTTTTTTCTTTCTAGCAATATCTATATTTTCTTGAACTTCATTCATGAATTCATGAAAATGTATTCTTCTTTTTCTTTTTACTTTGATAATTTCAAAAAAAATATCCATTAACATAGATTTTCCAACGCCTACTCCGCCATGAATATAAAGACCTTTAGCATTAGATAACTTTTTGAAATTAACAACCGTATGTAAAAATTTTGAACCTCTTTGCAAGAAACCTGAATTTTCTAAAATCTCTTTTAAAGAATCTAATTTTTTAATTAATTTTTCTTGAGATTTATTTTCTTCTAATTGCTGGAGTTGAATTTTCTCCAGGTAGCGGCTCTTAACTGATACATAATCCATACTTTTTCTTACAAGCTCATTACTTTCTTTTTTTCTCTTCTAAATTTGAGATAGATTTGTTTTTGACGTTCCCTTAAGCCCAATATCTTCTTTTCCGGTTTAGTATTATGACATTTAGGGCATGAAACACCTGGTTCATAAAAATCATTAGCCTTGTCTTTTTCATTAATTGGGTTTCTACAACCAAAGCACAACTCAAAACTTCCTGCCATTAATTGCGGTGTTAAACTAACCCTCTGGTCAAATACAAAACACTCACCCTTCCATTTGTTTTTTTTATTGACCGATTGTTTTTCAAAATAGTTTAGTATTCCGCCTTTCAGATGAAAAACATCTTTGACACCATTATTAATTAAATAACTAGTTGATTTTTCGCAGCGTATACCCCCAGTACAGAACATCGCTATCTTTTTGCCATGAAATTTATTTTTATTTTTTCTCCACCAGAGAGGAAATTCTCTAAAACTTTTTGTTTTAGGATTCACACTTCCTTCAAAAGAGCCTAGCTCTACTTCAAAATTATTTCTTGTGTCTATTACAACAACATCATCATTAGAAATGAATTCATCCCATTTTTCGGGCTCAACATATTTACCAACCTTAATCCTCGGCTTAACTTCTTGGTCTCCAATTGGTACAATTTCATCCTTAGTCTTTACGCTCATCTTTTTAAAAGGAGCCTCAAAATAAAAGCTTTCCTTGATTTCTAAGTCAGAGAACAGAGGTTTTTTAAAAAGAAAATCTTTAAAAGACTCTATTTCTAATTTATCAGAGGAGCACATTCCATTAATACCTTCTTTACTCAAAACTATTGTGCCAAGAATGGAAGTCTCTTTTAAAAAATTTTTTAAATCGAGTTTAAGTACATTAGGATCTTTAATGTCCACAAATTTATAAAATGCTATTATACTTTTTTTCATAGATATCCCGAGTTCACCAATACAAATTATAAATATCAACACTTGCTAATGAAATATTTTCTTTTTTTCACAATCAATTTATAATATCGAGACGCTATTGATTGCTAATAGTTTAGTCAACAAATAAAAACGGAAAAAATAATGTTTGAAACTCTATCCAATAGCTTTTCGTCAGCACTAGGAAAATTAACAAAACAAGGTGTTCTTTCAGAATCTGAAATTGGTACAGCTCTAAGAGAAGTAAGAATAGCTTTGCTAGAGGCAGATGTCACTTTGGATATCACCAAAAAGTTTATAAAAGCGGTGGGAGAGAAAGCTAAAGGTCAATCCGTTACAAAATCTGTGACACCAGGTCAACAAGTAATAAAGATCGTCCATGATGAACTGATTAAAATTTTAGAGGGTGATAAAAATATTCCATCTTCTCTCAAGATTGACTCACCTCCAGCAATAATACTTATGGCTGGCTTACAAGGCTCGGGAAAAACTACTACCTCAGCAAAAATAGGTCTTAAACTAAAAACTAAAGAAAACAAAAAAGTTCTTATGGCGAGTTTAGACACAAGAAGACCCGCAGCTATGGAACAACTTGAGATTTTAGGAAAAAACAACTCTATTGACACATTGCCGATAATTAAAGGACAAGATTCGCAAACTATTACCACTAGAGCCATACAACAAGCATCCCTAGGTGGCTATGATGTGATAATTCTTGACTCTGCAGGAAGAATGCAAATTGATAACGAACTGATGTCAGAAATAGAGTTAATAAAGGAGATTTCTAAACCAAATGAAATTTTACTTATTGCGGATGGTTTAACAGGACAAGAAGCGGTAAATGTAGCCACATCGTTTAATGACCGCTTATCGATAACGGGCGTAGTATTAACAAGAATGGATGGAGACGGTCGCGGTGGTGCTGCCCTTTCTATGATGTCTACTATTGGCAAGCCGATAAAATTTGTGGGTACTGGTGAGAAAGTCGACGCCCTTGAGGAATTTCATCCTGAAAGGATTGCAAAACGTATATTAGGAATGGGCGACATTGTATCTTTGGTAGAAAAAGCTTCAGAGGTACTTGAAGCTGAAAAAGCTGAAAGAGCCATAAAAAGATTTCAGAAGGGTCAGTTTAATATGAATGACCTTAAGTCTCAACTAGAGCAAATGTTGAAAATGGGAGGAATGAAAAGCTTGATGGGAATGATGCCTGGAATGGGAAAACTAACAAAACAATTAGATGATGCTAACTTTGACGATAAAATAATAAGAAGGCAAATTGCTTTAATTCAATCAATGACAAGGAAAGAACGAATAAATCCTTTAGTTCTTCAAGCTAGCAGAAAAAAAAGAATAGCTCTTGGCTCCGGATTAGAAGTTTCCGAATTAAATAAGTTGTTAAAAATGCAAAGACAAATGTCAGATATGATGAAAAAAATGGGGAAACAAGGAGGTCGCGGTATGTTAAAGGGCTTCATGGATCAAATATCTGGAAAAGGAAATATAGATGCCAGTTCAATATCAGACCCGTCATTGATACAAAAGCAATTTGGTTCCTCACTCCCTAAAAACCTTTCAGGCTTTAATTTTAAGAAATAATATTATGAAAAAAAATAAAATTAATGTTGATTTATTATTAAAAAATGAGAGAAGTACTATCGATAGATTAGATTCCATTATAGTGAATGCTTTAATAGAGAGGTTTGAAGTAACTAATAGAATAGGTTTGATTAAAGCTAAGAACAATTTAGGCGCTTATGATAGTTCTCGAGAAAATGAACAAAAGCAAAGGTTAAATCTACTCGTTAAGGACAGTGGCCTGGATGTTAAATTCGTTGAACAAGTTATGCAGTTGATTATATCTGAAACTAAAAAAAGACATGAAAAATTGAAAGAAAAAAAATAGGAGATTATATTAATGAGTATTAAAATTCGGCTTGCCCGGGCAGGGTCAAAAAAAAGACCATTTTACAGAGTAGTTGCTGCTGATAGCAGAATGCCTAGGGACGGTAGATTCATTGAAAAATTAGGAACTTATAACCCTCTTTTGAGTAAAGATGATAAAGAGAGAGTAAAATTAAATTTAGATAGGATAAAAGAATGGCTTAGTAAGGGCGCACAGACAACCGATAGGATAAGCAGGATACTGGAAAATCTGGATATTTTACCAAAAAAGGAACGTAATAATCCTATAAAAGCTAAACCTAAAAAAGAATCTAAAGCAGAGGAACCCAAAGCAGAGGAACCCAAAGCAGAAGAGCCTAAAATAGAGAAATAGATAACATTAAAAAACCTCTGAGTTTTTCTATAAATATGAAAAACTTTTTGAAGGATAAGAGTTAAGATATTTGTTTAAAAAAAAAAGTGACTTTAATAATGATTTTCTAACCATCGGAAAAATTAAGGAACCTTTTGGTACTGATGGGTTGGCTAAAGTTAAGTTATTTTGTGAAGACCCAAAAATTTTTAAAGACACCAATGATTTTCTTGTTGGGGACAATAGGCTCTCAACAAAAATAAGATTACATAAGCAAATTGATAGAAATATTTGGCTAGCAAAGTTTTCATTTATTTCTTCAAGAGAAGAAATATCTAGTCACAAAGGGGAAATTATCACTTGCAGTAAAGATTTACTGCCTCTTTTAAATGAAAACGAATACTATTATTTCGACTTAATAGGATTGAATATCAAATTTAAACAAGACACCCGTAAAGGATATGTAAAATATGTGGTTAACTATGGTAGCGGTGACCTCTTAGAAATAAAATTAGATGGAATTGAACAAACTTATTTTATTCCTTTCGACGAGGAAAATGTTACAGATATAAACCTCTCGATTAATACAATAATAATAAACCCTCAAAAAGGTCTTTTACCTGAGAATCAAATAAATTGTTAAATTATGAAAAAGCCAAAGCTTAATGCTAAAATTATAACCCTTTACCCAGAATTATTTCCGGGACCGTTAGCAGCTTCTGTAACAGGTAGAGCATTAAAGAACAAAATTTGGAATATTGAGACAATCAATCTGCGAGATTTCGGCAAAGGAAGACACAAAAAAGTTGATGATAAACCTGCATCTGGAGGTCCAGGAATGGTAATAAAGCCAGACGTTATAGATGCAGCAATTAAATATTCCCTCAGAGGAAATAAAATTTCTACTAAAAGAAAACTATTGTATATGAGTCCAAAGGGAAGAAGGTTTGATCAAAATTATGCGGAGTCTCTTTGTAATTTGAGTGAGATAACCATAATCTGTGGGCGTTTTGAGGGAATCGATGAAAGAGTATTAGTAAAAAATAGAATAGAGGAAGTATCAGTCGGCGACTATGTTCTTTCAGGTGGTGAATTAGCAGCTATGACTTTACTAGATTGTGTTGTAAGACTCCTTCCTGGAACATTGGGTAACCCTAAATCTAAAGATAAAGAAAGCTTCTGTGACGATTTACTTGAAGCTCCGCAGTTTACTAAGCCTATATTGTGGAATGGGCTTCAGGTGCCTGATATACTATTATCGGGTAATCATCAAAAAATTTATGAATGGAGAAAAGAAGCTTCTGAAAATGAAACAAAAAAAAAACGTCCAGATTTATATATTAAATACGTTGAAAAAAAAAAAAAATGAATTAAAAGATAAGAGTTGTTAATGATAAAGTGGCGTTTTAGATGAATATTATAGAAAAATTAGAATCAGACCAAATTCAAAAATTGGGAATAACAATTCCTGATTTTTCAGCAGGTGACACGATAAAAGTCGGCTACAAAATCACAGAAGGCGAAAGAACAAGAATACAAAACTATGAGGGAGTGGTTATCTCTCGAAAGGGGGGTTCAACTCTAGCAGCATCATTTACAGTCAGAAAAATTTCATTTGGAGAAGGGGTCGAGCGAGTGTTTCCGCTATACTCTCCTAACATTGAGAACATAACGATTGTAAGAAGAGGAAAAGTAAGAAGATCCAAACTTTATTACCTTCGTAACCTTAGAGGTAAATCAGCTAGAATTACAGAAAGAAAAAATAATAAACCTGAAAAGACAGTTGATTTAGAAAAAGAAGGCTAGCATTATGAAAAAAGCAGGGCATCCAGACTACCATTTCGTTAACATAAAAATGACAGATGGGACAACATTTAAAACTAGATCAACTTACGGTAAATCTGAAGATAATTTGACTCTAGATATTGACCCCTTGACACACCCCGCTTGGACTGGTGGTTCTCAGAAACTATTAGATACCGGTGGAAGAGTATCAAAATTCAAGAAGAAATATGAAGGTTTTAAACTCTAATTAAATTATAATTCTATTTTCGTAAAGTTACTTAAGAGCTCGAGATAAGCTAAAATATAAAATGGCAAGAATTGTTGTTTTTGGAAATGAAAAAGGTGGATCTGGAAAGTCCACTACAGCTATACATGTTTTGATAGCCCTATGCTATGAAAAAAAGAGAGTGGGGGTTCTCGACTTAGACGTTAGACAACAGAGTTTGTTTAGATTTTTAGAAAATAGAGATAAATATTGTTCAGATGCAAAGAGGCAACTGCCTTTTCCTGAAAGATTCAATGTACAAACATCAGAAAAAGATAGTAAAATGGAGTCAAATTACGAAGAAGAAAGAAACTTTGCTGAAGCATTGACTGCATTAGAAGCTAAGTGTGATTTTATAATTATTGATTGTCCAGGTGGGCTTTCAAATTATGTTAAGATGGCTCACACTGTTGCAGATACTCTTGTTACTCCAATGAATGATAGCCTAATTGATTTTGATCTATTAGCGAAAACCGATGGTAAAACTGGTAAAGTTATTGGTCCATCTATATACTCTGAAATGGTTTGGGAGTCCAAACAATTGAGAGCCTCTGCAAAACATCCTCCAATTGACTGGGTTGTTCTTAGAAATAGAATTTCTCAGTTATATAGTAAGAATAAATATCAAGTAGGAAAGTCTCTTACAAATCTTTCAAAAAGAATAGGATTTAGATTAAGCACTGGATTTTCTGAAAGAGTTATTTTCAAGGAGTTATTTCTTTCAGGACTTACTTTATTGGATCTTGAAAATATAGAGGATTGGAAACCTACTATCAGCCACATTTCAGCTCGGCAAGAAATAAGGATATTGTTAGAATCCTTAAGTTTACATTAGATCATTTATTAATTAGAAATCACGCATTCAATATCTCTTGTTTCAAGGCGGGAACATAAGTTTTGAGCCAACAAATAGTTTATTTCTCTGATATTTATTGAATAATTATTTTTATTGTCGCCTAGTTTGATAGAAATGCTTTCATTGCTAACTTTGGAAAGAATATCTATGTTTAATAAAAGCATATCTGGTAGTTTCTTTTCTGCTTTTTCACGACTATTAAATTTACCGATCTGAACATTTACATCCTCTACAGTTAAATTTCGGTTAATAACATTATAATTCTCTTGAACTTGAGATTTTTGACTTGAAATCTCAGAATTAGACAAAATATTTTCAAAAAAAATTGGCTTACTTAATGGAATTTTAGCTAAGAAAGTATTTTTTGTAATTTCTTTTTTATGCAAAGTAAGAGGTTTTAATTTCTGTGATTCAACTTTTTCTTGGACCTTTTTGAATGATGTATCTAGGATGATACCCATTTTGTTTAGTCTATCATTCGAAGATTTAGCCCCTATCATAATACCAATTAATCGCTTATTACCTCGTTTTGCTGATGCAGCTAAATTATGACCAGCAGCATTTGTATATCCTGTCTTGATACCAGAAGCACCCTGGTATGATCTGAGAAACTTATAATTTGTATTTCTTATTTTTTTTCCCAAAGCATAAGTTTCAATTCTTCCAAAAAGATTAAAGTACTCTGGATAATCAAGCATAAGCCTTCTAGCTAAAATAAGCATGTCGTTAGCAGTGGAGTAATGATTCTTCTGGGTAAGACCATGAGCATTTTGAAACTTTGTCGATTTCATACCCATTTTTTTCGCTACATAATTCATGTATTTGATAAACTCCTCCTCTGACCCAGAGATAGCTTCTCCCAATGCAGTTGCAGCATCATTGGCTGATCTAATTGCCGCTGCTCTAATCAAAAATCGTATAGAAACTCTCTGACCTATTTTAAACCAAAATTTTGATGGAGGTTCCAAAGTAGCATTTTTACTTATCTTAACCTTTTGATCGAGGCTTATTCTTCCCAACCTTATTTCGGTGAAGGCTAAATAAAGTGTCATCATTTTTGTAAGAGACGCAGGATGGACAATCTTTTTAGAATTAAAACT
>CACIJG010000023.1 GCA_902586885.1 uncultured Alphaproteobacteria bacterium
TTTATTTGTGGGGACCGCCACAACCCCTAAACCGTATATCTCAGAAAACTCCTCAGCCTCTGTCAACGCCGTACCTGTCATGCCAGCTAGTTTCTCATACAAACGAAAATAGTTTTGGAAAGTCACTGATGCCAAGGTAGTGTTCTCCGGATTGACTACAAGCTTTTCTTTTGCCTCTATTGCCTGATGAAGTCCGTTCGATAGTCTACGCCCTGACATCATTCTTCCAGTAAATTCATCTATTAGGATTACCTCACCATTTCGAACAATGTAATCAGTTTCTCTTTTAAATATTTTGTGAGCAACCAAAGCCTGGTTGACATGGTGAACTAAATCTGTGCTTTCCGGATCATAGAGAGATTTTTTAGAAGACAATAACTCTTCTTTTTTTAGCATACTCTCTATTACTTGATTTCCTTTTTCAGTTAAATTTCCAGTTTTTGTTTTTTCTTCTATTTCATAATCATCATTCTCTAATTTATGGATTAACCCATCTATTTTTGTATACAATTCCGATTTGTCATCAGTTGGGCCTGAGATTATCAAAGGAGTTCTAGCTTCATCTATTAATATGCTATCTACCTCATCAACTATTGCATAAAACGGTTTCCTCTGGCATATATCATTTAGATCAGCTTTCATATTGTCCCTTAAATAATCAAATCCTAACTCGTTATTTGTTGCATAAGTTACATCTGAATTATAAGCAGCTCGCCGTTCATCTTCGCCCATATCTGGCACAACTACACCAACGGTCATATCTAGTGCCCTAAAAATCTCTCCCATCCAATTAGCGTCTCTGCGTGCTAAATAGTCATTGACCGTTACCAAATGAGACCCTTTACCCGCCAGGGCATTTAAATAGAGAGGTAAAGTCGCTGTCAATGTCTTACCTTCACCTGTTTTCATCTCAGCTATATATCCTTTATGCAAGAATATTCCTCCTATCAATTGAACATCAAAAGGTCGCAGACCCAATTTTCTAGATGCTACTTCTCTTACGACAGCAAATGCCTCAGGCAAAATGCTTTCCAGACTTTCTCCATTTTCTATTTCTAATTTAAATATATTTGTTTTTTCTCTAAGCTGATCGTCCTTAAGATTTGAAATAATCTGTGATTTAGCATTTATTTCATCTACAAATGGTCTTACAGATTTCAAAAGCCTATCGTTTGAATTACCCAGTAGATTTTTTATTGATTTTATACCAATCATTTCTCTTCCTTAGATCTTTTTCGATTTATATAACCATATTTAAGATTTGAAAAGCTTTAGATTAATAGACAATAACTTGACGAATAAAGAAAAACTGTACTACTTCAACATTTTTTTGTATCACAAAGAGGTTAATATTATTTTATTAAATACATTAGAAAGAATTATTATGAGAAAAAAATCTAATCTTATCGGGCTTTTTGCTATGGTTTTTGTACTTTCAATTCAATTGCCGTTCAAAGTTTTGGCTCAAGAGAAATTATCTGCAAATACTCCTCTAATAATTGTGAACGGGAAATCAATAAAGTTAGGCAGCGCGATAATCGCTTTCACCAAAATAAGGCAGGCTAATAGAGAAATAGATGAAAAGACAATATTTTCTCAAATTATACAACAGCTAATAAATGAAGAGTTACTCTCACAAAACATAAAAAAAGAAAATGGCCTTACAAAACTTTCCATTGAACATGAGACTAGAAGTGCCAAAGCGGCTCAGATGGTTTCAAAGGTTCTAAAAAACTTTCCGCCAGAAAAGTTAGTAAGATCTGTCTATGAAGACATAAAAAAGAATACATTAAATAATCTAGAGTATAATGCTTCCCATATTCTGTTGAAAAGCGAAGAAGAGGCGAGAGCAGTGTTAGAAAAACTAAATGATAGTAACTTTGAAGAAATGGCCAAAAAGAATTCAATTGGACCTTCGAAAAAAAATGGAGGAAATCTCGACTGGTTTGATTTGAGCAAAATGGTTCCTGAGTTTTCTACAGCTGTTATGGTTCTTGAAGAAGGAAAAATTAGTCAACCGGTAAAGACAAAATTTGGATGGCACATAATAAAGTTAAACAAAACTAGGGCTAAAAAGCATCCAGAGTTTAATGCAATTAGTAACCAACTCGCAAACCAATTAAGGCAAAAAAAATTAAATGAATATTTGGAGACATTGGCAAAAAATGCAAACATCGACTTTGTGGGAAAAGATATCAACCCTAATGAGATCACAAACTTTAGTCTTTTAGAAAAAATTGATAAATGAAAAATCTCAATGAAATCTAAGGGAGAAGAATTCTTACCCATAGTTGGTCTCCATCAAGCCACATGCTGTTCTGAAACTAAATATGTAGGAAGGGATGACTTACTACTAATGATTTTAGATAAGGGTAGTATTATAAGCGGCTGTTTAACAAAATCTAGCGCTCCTTCAGCTCCAGTCATGTGGTGTAGAAAAAACTTTAAATCAACTTTGAAACCAAGAGAACCTATAGTTATTCTCGTAAACGCTGGAAATGCAAATGCTTTTACTGGAAAAGAAGGTGACATAGCGTGTCAAAAAAAAGCAACTTCTTTATCAAATTTATTCAATTGCAATAATTCTAATATTTTTTTTGCATCTACCGGTGTAATTGGGGAAACGCTGCATGCACAGGCGATAATTAATAAACTTCCAATTTTAAAAAAATCTCTGGTGAATAATAATTTTTCATCAGCGGCCGCTGCAATTCTCACTACCGACACAAAAACAAAAATTTGCTCTAAACAATTCATAATTGATAATAATGTTGTAACTATTTCTGGTTTTGCGAAGGGATCCGGTATGATATTTCCAAATATGGCTACAATGTTAGCTTTCGTCTTTACCGATTATTCTATTGATAAAAAAACGTTAAACCAGCTTACAAAAAAAGCTGTTGATAATAGTTTCAATAAAATTTCAGTGGACGGCGACACCTCTACATCCGACTCAGTTTTTGTCAGCAGTACAAGGAAAGTAAAAGTAAAGAAAACCTCAAATAGCTTCAAAGACATATTTTATCAAAATCTTCTCGCGGTAATGGTTAATTTGGCTAAATCAATTGTATTAGATGGTGAAGGATCAAAAAAGTTTATCGAGATAGAAGTAAAAAAAGTAAAGGATAAAAAATCAGCAAGAGAAATAGCCTTTTCTATTGCAAACTCCCTTTTAGTGAAAACAGCAATGGCAGGATCAGACCCAAACTGGGGTAGAATCGTTATGGCAATTGGCAAGACTCAAAAAATATTCAATATGGAAAAATTAAAAATATTTGTTCAGAGCCAATTGCTCACTAAAAATGGTAGAGTGGTAAAAAATATAAATGAAGAAAATCTAAAAAAAGAGTTAGAAAAAAAGTATATAAAAATAATTGTAGATCTTGATTCTGGCAAGCAAAGTTTCACAGCTTGGACATCAGACCTGACTGAGCAATATATAAAAATAAACGCAGATTACAGATCATGAAAAGAATGGTTGTTGCATTAATTGGTCTGATTAACTCAGAAAACTATGTTCTTATTTCTAACAGAAAAAATAGGAGCCAATTTAGTGATTTTTGGGAATTTCCTGGTGGAAAAGTTGAGAAGCAGGAGAGTCTTGTTGAAGCGCTTTTAAGGGAAACTAAGGAGGAGCTTGGACTACTTTTAAATTCATCGTGTGTTGCGCCTTTGACATTTTCTGTTGATACAAGCGAAAAACAGGAAACACTTCTTTTGTTGTTCATCTGCAGAAAATGGAACGGTCAACCAAAAGGAATGGAAGGCCAAGAACTTAAATGGGTTAAACCTCTCGATCTCTACCAATATAAAATGCCTCCCGCAAATATTTTTCTTAATTCTATTCTGAGGGACTGGGTTGGGAATTAGTTAAGTTTTGGCTTTATTAAATTATACACAGCAATATAAGCAACTGAGAAGAAAATAAAACCTATAAAAGCCCCTTTTACATTGTTAAAGAAAAACAACGATACTACGCTTGGCAAAATTATCAAAGGTAGCAGTATAAGTGTAGAAAATGAATTTGCTATAGTTTCACTATATCCAAATATCTTTATGGTTTTTACTTTATCGTAAACAAGTTGATGAAAATGAGCTCTGTCTGCTGTTGCTGATGATGTCTTTTTGGATATCCTCCTGAAAATTGAGTAAAGAGTTTCCACAACTGGCCAGAAAAATATTAATACTATAGCCCATGGTGTAATTTCGGGATTTCTACTTAACAACAATATACTTATCCAGGAAAGGCAATGGCCCTGAAAATAGGCTCCTCCATCTCCCAGAAAAATCTTTCCCCAAGGGTAATTAAGTAGAAATAGACCTAACGAACTTAAGAAAAAAATCAAGCTTAACATAACAACAAATACATCTGAATTAAGCCAAGCAAGAACTGTAAGAAAAAATGATACCGATAAAGACACTCCAAGAGATAATCCATGCAGACCATCTATGACGTTAAAGGCATGAGAAACTCCAGTAGTTGCAAAAATAGTAAAAAAAATAGCAAATGGTGTATAAAGAAATAACTGATCAAAGAAAATCACATCAACTCTAAAAAGCCAGGTTCCTAAAAGGAAAATGGCTATCAATGACGACATCGAAGCTGCTAACAATCTATATATTGGTGGCACATTGAAATGTAAATCATCCAAAAGTCCAAAAATTAAAACAGGTAAGCTTGAAAATATCAATAACCCAAGAAAATCATTTGCTAAATTATCTGACATATACCATGCCAACAAACAGCCCATTAGCACTGCAATACCTCCAATTCTAGGAGTAGGGTTGACATGAATTCTCTGTACTTCATACCTTTCTGAACTGCGAGATGAATATTTTAAATGGAGACGCTGAGATAATATTATTATAACAGAAACCACGAAGCTCCCAAAAAGGGCCAGATCGTAACCGGTGAGAAGGTGAGTAATATTTTCAATCTTAATCAATTTATTATAAGCCTGTTTAACATCATTAATTTATAGTTTTAAGAAAATTTATAAAGGTATTTTTAAAAAATGCCTTTCTTATTTATTTTTATTTTTGTATTAGGGCTATTATTTAAACAGTATTATTTTTATTTTTTTAAAGATAACATATTTTGAAATTATAGAAGTTATCTAAATTGATAGTAAGTAAAAAGAAAAAATTTGTGAGAATTCTTTTCTTAGATATTTTGAGAGGCGTGGCTGTTTTGGCGATGATTTGCTATCATTTTTTTTGGGATCTGGGTTTTTTTGGTTACATTGATTTTTCGCTCGCCACAACTGGTTTTGGTCTTGCTGTTGCACAAATAATAGGATCAAGCTTCATATTGATATCTGGATTTTCATTAAATTTGTCTAGCCGTTCGACAAATTTTCACAGAAATTTTTGGTGGCGTTTCGTGAAGCTTTTATCGTTATCATCCTTAATTAGTTTTGTAACGCTTATATTTGACAAGAATAATTTTATCTTCTTTGGAATATTGCATTTACTTACGTTTTGTTCTCTAATAGGCTTTATTCTAATCAAAGCAAAAAATACTTATTTCATTTTTTTGATATTGCTCATAACTATTTTTATTTCAATAACAAATTGGAAATTTGATCTTCCAGTGCAAATGTCTTGGCTTGGTTTAAATCTTATTGTACCAAATACCAGTGACTTCTACCCTGTTATCCCTTGGATAATTTATTTTTTTATGGGATTGTGGTTAGGAAAAATATTAAACAATGAAAATCTATATATTTCAAAGTGGGTCTTCAATGAAAAAGAGATGTTAGATCATGGGAGTATATTTAAATTTCTTTCATTATCGGGTAGAAATTCTCTTCTAATCTATATTTTACATCAACCAATATTTTTTTCTTTATTCTTAATTTTTAATAGAATAATGTCGTAGCAAATTAAATTAGAAGAGTGATATGCATATAGGCATCATTTTAGATGGAAATGGTCGGTGGGCATCTGATAAAGGCCTTCCCAGATCAATAGGTCATAAGAGGGGTGCTGAAAACTTAGAAACCATTCTTTTTGAATGCAAGAGGTTAAATGTTTTAACCGTAACTCTATACGCTTTCTCTACTGAAAATTGGAATAGACCTATTTACGAAGTTAAAGCCCTTATGAGTTTGTTTAAATACTACCTGAACAAAAAATTTACTAGCCTGCATGAGGAGAATGTGCGGGTAACTATAATCGGAGAAGTTTCACCCTTTCCAAAAATCATAAAAAAGTATATTAAAAATATCGAAAATTTAACCGAAAGTAATGACGGAATTCAGTTAAATCTGGCAATGAACTATGGGGGAAGAGATGAGATAGTTAGAGCTACAAAAAAGATTTCACAACACGTTTTGGATGGCAGTTTGGAATTAGATAACATTGATGAATTACTCTTTTCAAAATTTCTAGATACTGGTCAGCAGAGTTATCCTGATTTGATAATAAGAACTGCTGGAGAAATGCGCCTTTCAAACTTTCTATTGTGGCAAGCCGCTTACAGTGAACTCTATTTCTCCAATAAAGCTTGGCCAGACTTTACAAGGCAAGATTTAAGAGAAGCTATAGAAATTTATACTAATAGATCTAGAAAATTTGGAAGAGTAACGCATGTTAAAAAGAAGCCAAGTAACTTTTAATTAATTGGTTTAGAGGATGCTAAGCCTTAGGTATATATTTTTTTTTCTTGTTATATTTTCTTATTTTTATTTCGGTTATTTCGGAAAAAATAATTCCCTAGCCGACCAAAAAAGCACCTTTGAAAAGCCCAGAATGCTAAATAACTTTGGAATGCCTGGTAGCATAGACACTCCTACAGCAGAATCTTTTCCAGATGGTCAATTTTCTGCTTCAAGTGCGATATTTGGGGGCACTATCAGGACCAACTTATCTTTTCAGATTTCCGAAAATATCACCGCTGCCTTCAGATACTCCCGAATCCCTAGTGTGTCGGGTGATCATAGAGGATATTTTTGGGATAGGAGTTTTGATATTCACTATCGAGCATTTAAAGAAAAGAAATATCTACCATCGATAGCTATTGGATTAAGAGATTTCATTGGAACAGGTTTATATTCTAGCGAATATATAGTTGCTAGCAAATCAATGGGTAAAGGAATTAAGATTTCTGCAGGTCTTGGTTGGGGGCGAATGGCTGGGACCAACAGTTTCTCTAACGTCTTTGGTCGTGGGTCTGATAGAACTGAAGTTAACGTGGGCGTTGGTGGAAACTTTACTTTAGACCATTTTTTTTCTGGCAAAAACTCTCCATTCCTATCAATAAAATATAAGTTAAACGACAAAATTGATCTAATAGGTGAATTATCTTCTGACTCTTACAGTCATGAGACTTCATCTTCTAAAGGCCTGGTAAGAAAATCAGATTTAAACATCGGGATTAAATACCAACTTGCTTCGGATGTAGGTATCATGGGGACTTTAATGCATGGAAACTCAGTTGGTGTAGTAGGAATTTTAGCTCTAAATCCTAAAAATCCTCCTAATAAAACAGGTTTTGAGCCCGCACCTATGCCGATCTTGGACAAAGCAACTCGATTGAAAACTGGGTACACAAATAAAAATGATCTTTTTGAGGTTAATGACAGATTGCTTCAACTTGATGGTATAAAATTGCTTCGATTAAATTTAATTGAAAACAGATTAATTGTGGATATTGTTGATAGAAATTACCTAAATGTGGCGCAAATGATTGGAAGGGTGGCTAGAATCCTTTCTAAAACTGCTCCTTCTAATGTTGACAATTTTAATATTTTTATAGTTGATTATTCAACAGGATTTTACATTTCTGAAGTAAGGATTGATAGATTAAGTTTAGAGAAAAACGAGTTGCTATTCGAAGGCGCCAGTTTGCTTTGGGACTCTGTCAAAATCCATAATGTACCAAATGAATACACTAAAAAGAAAAAAAATAGTTTTACCCCTTTAACTTGGTCCTTTTATCCAGACGTAGATATTATGCTTTTTGATCCTCATGCCCCTATACGATGGAGTATTGGTTGGCAATCAAATTTAGAATATAGAGTTGGTGAATCCACCACAATATCTGGTTCATTAAAACAACCAATATTAGGAACCATGGATGACGTTAAACGTGGTCCAAAGGTTGGTTTACCCAATGTTCGATCCGATTTTATGTATTACTATCGAGACATCGGAAATAGCATATACCTAGATAACCTTACAATTGACCAGTACATCAAACCGTTCGAAAACATTTATGGGGTAATAAATTTAGGTTATCTTGAAATGATGTACATGGGGGCAAGATCTGAGATAATATGGAAAGATAGAAATAAACCATATGGATTTGGGTTAGACATTGCCAAAGCTAGAAAGAGAAATACATATGGAGATTTTGGCTTAAAAAACGAGAGTTATTCTACATACTTAGCGAGCGTTTACTACGACCTACCTAATAGGTGGAATATAAGGCTAGATGCAGGAAAATATTTGGCAGGGGATTATGGGACAACGTTAGCGGTCGCAAGAGATTTTAATAACGGTTGGGAGATTGGTGCTTATGCTACCCTTACAGATGTTAGCTTTGACACTTTTGGTGAAGGTTCATTTGATAAAGGGATAACATTAAGAGCCCCATTATCTTGGTTCACTGGGAAAAAATCACAAGGCTGGCGAAACACAATAATTAGCCCAATAAGAGGTGACGGCGGGGCAAAACTGGAGTTAGAAGAAAATAAATATCTTTTTAGAAAGATTAATAGATATGGAGAAAATGCTTTTAGAAAAAACTGGAAAAGAGTTTATCGATGAAAAAGCTATTTGTGCTCTTTCTAATACCATTTCTTTTATCTTGTAGTTCAGATGAACTAATGGAATCAGAGAAAAAAGATTATTTCTCAATCTATAAGAACTTAATTGTTAGCGATTCTAATAAAAAATCTACGGAAAACCAATTGGCAAAACAAAATAAGAACTCAAAATGGCTGTCAAAATTTAATCAACCCATCATTCTAATATCTTCTGCGGATGAGAAAATACAAGCAACTCTAGTAGCTTTAGGTAATAATCAAGAAAAATTAACTTGGGTTAGTGCTGACGGTATTAGTCTTACTTTTGATAACGGAGTTCTCATTGCCACCAGAGGTTATACGCAAGACCTTATGACGATGAGGCACAAAACATTAAAGACTATGTTTAAAAAAAGACAAAAAGACTATAAGAAAACCCATAGATATTTAAATGGTGAAAATGACTATGATGACATAACTTTTATTTGCAAACTGTCTAAAGAAGTAAATCGTAATTTAAAAATTTTAGAATATTCTCTAATGGCTGACAAATATACAGAGTCGTGTAAATCTCCAAGGTATTTTTACGACAACGAATACTATTTGTTACCCAAAACTAATATAGTGCTTAAGTCAAAACAGTGGATAAGCCCATCAAACCAAAGTTTTTTCAGTTACAATTTCTACGCATTCCAAAAGTTTTAATTTTCTCCTCGAGTTGTGTTGCTGAATTAACACACAAAATTTCTTTGATGGATAAAAAAAAAAATATCAATTATTTTTGAAAAATATATTTTCAAACAAAAATTTATAAGGTATAAGTGATTTAGCTAGCGAAACGTAGGAGTTAACTTAATGCGTATATTAAAAATATTATCAACAATAATTTTTGTTTTATCTTTGGCGGCACCGTCTTTTGCTCAGTCATCAGCAGCAGCGTCTGGCTCTAGTGCTGGAGCAAGTGCGGGGGCAGCTGGTTCGACAGCAGCAGCATCAGGTGCAGCAGCTGGAGCAGCAGCAGCGGTTGGAACAACTGTGGCAGTTGCAGCAGCAGCAGTAGCAGCTGTTGTAGTTGCGCTTCAATCTACTTCAACTACGTCATAAGAAGAAGATAAGCAAAAACATTAAAGCAAATTATTAAAAAGAGAGCTAAGTTTTTGGCTCTCTTTTTTTATATATAAGCTTCAATTCATCAATAAATTGGTATATTAATTTTTTGTTGTTCAATATTAGCTTCTTGCCGTGAATTATTTTTGATTTTCGTATTTCTGGAGAGGCATATTTAACCAAAGCGCCTGAGATTTCAAACTTATTGGAAACTTCTTCCGCAACTCCCAACTCTTTCAGTATGGAGAAACCCGGCTCTAGCATTTTTGGGCCATGAATAACAAAGCAACCTGATTGAACTGCTTCAAACGGATTTTTGCCTGTTTTAATAGATTTCAAGTCTAAAGAATTACCTATGAAAGCTATACTTGCCAATTTATACCAAGTACCTAACTCACCAATAGTCGCAACAATAAGAATTTCAGTATCTCTCTCTGGAAAATCATTTTCACTCCGCCTAACGGATACTTTTTTTGAATATTTCAGACATCTTTTTTTAGTTATTTGAAAAAATTCAGGAGACCTAGGGACCATTACCAAAGTTAAGTTGGGTAACTTTTCCTTTGTTAATTTAAAAGACTCAAGAATTTCTATCTCCTCGTCACTATGTAATGAGGCTGCAATCCAAACTATTTTATTTGAAAATATATTTTTCATTCTTTTTTTTATGGCTTTGTCGACATACAAATCTGTTCCTGCTGATTTAAATGGCCCGCATATGCTAAGTTTATTTTCAGAAACTCCAAAATACTTAAAATACTTTACGGACTCTTCATCCTGGAGGAAAATGTGGTCAAACTCTGAAAGGGTTCTTTTAAAAATATTGTAGATGATCCGTCTATCATTTTTCTTTTTTTCGTTCATTCGTGAATTAAATAAAACTAAAGGTATTTCAAGTTTTTTTACTTCCATGCTTCTTAGGGGCCACAAATCAAGCTCAGATATCAATACCATTCTGGGATTCCAAAAATATAAAAATCTCCTCAAAGCAATTTGACTATCAACTGGTGCAAACTGATGAATAATATTTTTATTGACTGTGAGTTTGGCAAAAGCAATATAGGAATTAAAAGTAGATGTCGTAAATAATATGGTTTTATCTTTGAAGGTCTGTGAAAGTTTGTTTAAGAAAAATACCAACGACAGCGTTTCTCCTAACCCTAAAGCATGAACCCAGATAATATCTCCGACAGGCCTTTCCTTAAATCCGTGACCAAGTTTTTCTACATATCTTTTTTTGTGTTCCTTGCCTATTAAAGACCTGATGCGCAAAATTAACCACCATAGGGGATAATTTACTGAGCAGAATAATTTATAAATTTCTAACACTCACTTACTCTCCAAATGATGTCTTTGAAATGAACTGCAACTATAGTCAATATTTTTTTGAAATACTGAATTTCAATGTTTCCATACCTGGATTATATTTCCATAAATCTCCACTAGATCTATGGTCATAACCAATGGACATATTCAAATAATCATTAACCATATATTCAATTTCCACCCCTGAACGAAACATTAACCAACCTCCCAGATCCTCTTCATTCCCTCTAATATATATTCCAGGAGAAAAATCAAAATTGAAATTGACATAATCAGTTAATCTAACTTTACGAATAAAACCTGCTCCTCCCCAAAAACCACCTTGATCCGTAACTGATATAGAATAAGTTGGTTGAAGAGGCCCTAATTTATTATCTAGATAATAAGAATATTGAATTTCATTTCCAACAATTCGATTTTGAAACTCGACACTTGCGAATGAAACTTTATTATATCCATTGACTTCGGTTTGATTAAAACCATTTGCCAAAGGATTTTCAGTAGATATTAATGTTGAAATTAAAAAGAAAACAGCGTAGAGACCATCCAAATTAAAATCCTCCCTCAAAACAATATCATTTTATCATTTACAAAAACATAAACCTTTTTTACAACTCAACAAAAGATTTTATTAACTTTACAATAATAATTAATATTTAAGGAATTTTAGTGGCAAACATACTCCTATCAGTAATTATTCCGACATATAATGAGAGAGAAAATGTTGAGGAAATTATCAATAGATTAGAAAAGGCTCTAAAGAATATATCTTTTGAAATTATTTTTGTAGATGATGATAGCCCTGACGGAACTGCCACACTAATTCGCGAACAAACAAAAAGTAAACCACACGTTAGTCTTATCCATAGATTAGGAAGAAGAGGGCTTGCCGGCGCTGTGATAGAAGGGATTCTTTCTTCTAAATCTGAAATATGTGCGGTTATTGACTGCGACCTGCAGCATGACGAGACAAAATTGACAAAAATGTATTCTCTTTTTGAAAAAAAACCAAACTTAGATTTAGTTGTGGGAAGCAGGTTTTTAAATGAAGGAGATATATCGGTAGGGGCTTTTTCTTATGTAAGAAGGCTTGGAAGTAACCTCGCAACTTTCTACACAAAAAAACTATTAGGAATAAGAATTTCTGATCCCTTATCAGGTTTTTTTATGGTTAAAAGAAAGAGTTTCGAGCTGTATTCCAAAAGATTGCAAACACAAGGTTTTAAAGTTTTAGCTGATCTTGTAGCGTCTGCAAGGCAAAATTTTTTAACTGAAGAAGTAAGTTATAGGTTTAAAAGTCGATTTGCTGGAGAAAGCAAAATGACCATAGCTACAGGTTTAGAGTTATTGGGGTTAATAATATCTCAAATTTTTAATGGGAATCTTTCAATAAGGTTCATACTTTTTTGTTTTGTTGGTTTAAGTGGTGTCTTAATACAGTTATTGGTAACTGGGATGTTTATAAACTTTTCAAAAATATCTTTTGATGTTGCTCAAACTTGCGGAATTGTTTCCGCTATGACAACAAATTATTTTTTTAATAATCTCTTAACATTTAGAGATCGTTCCCTCAAATATTTTGAATTGTTAAAAGGGTTAATTACATTTTATTTCATATGTTCATTAGGAGCGCTGGCAAATTTTGCTCTTGCACATTTCCTATATTCTCAGTTATCAAACTGGCTTATTGCCAGCCTAGGAGGAGCTATTTTCAGCGCAATTTGGAACTTTACACTTTCATCTATCTTTACATGGAAGATAAGATAAATTTACAATGAAAAGTTTTTTATATGATAGAGAGAAATGGATCTTCTTTATCTTATTTATATTTCTGCTGATTAAAATATCTATATTGAAATTTATTCCACTCTTGAATGATGAGGCCTATGCATTAACGATTTCTAGAGAACTGTCTTTATCCTATTTCGACCATCCACCCCTAACAATGTGGATATTGCATGTTCTTTCAGAATATACTTCTTTACAAAACCCTATCTTTTTTAGGTTTCCCTTTATCTGTTTTGGAATATTAACAAGCTACTTTTTATTTTTAATTGGCAAGCTTTTTTATTCAACAAACGTAGGCATAATTTCTGCCGTATTGTACTTTTTGTCACCATTTTTCTTTTTTTCGGGTGGTCTGCTAATAGTTCCTGATGGTCCTTTAAACTTTTTTGTTGTGTCTTCTCTTTATTTTGTATCAAAGATTATTTTTTACAAAAAAGATGGTCTTTTAGTAGAGTGGCTTTTTATCGGCGTTCTTATGGCTCTGGCCTTCTTATCAAAATATCAAGCCTATTTCTTTGGACTTAGTCTCATAATTTATTTTATATTTTGGAAGAAGGAAATTTTAGTTTCTAAAAAATTTCTTATTTCTTTTATTATCGCTTTAATTGGATTGTTACCTGTTATTATATGGAACTTCAATAACGATTTCAGTAGCTTCCTCTTTCACCAAGAAAGGTCATCTTTCAACTTTCACCCGGATCGTTTTATATTACTTTTTCTTGTACAGCTTTTTTTAATTCTACCGAGTTCAGCTATCCTTATCTTCCTTAGTTTTTACTACAGGCAGAAAAACGAATTAAAAAATGTGAGACAATTTTTTTATATATTGGCTTTTCCACCAATAGTTTTTTTCAATTTGGTAAACTTTTTTTCAGGCAATTCCTTTGCACACTGGTCAATGATTGGTTGGATGCTATTAATTCCAGTTTGTTCAAATTTTTTTGTCTCCCTTACCTTATTCAAAAGGCAAACATATTTTATAAAGGTAATTAATGTAACTGCAGTTTTTTGTTTGATTTTTTTTATTTTGGTTCAAGCAAAAACCGGTTTTCTTACAAAAAGAACGGAGAGTAATTCTCCTTTACCAAAATGGGATAACACTAAAGAAATTCTTAATTGGTCAAATATTGTTGAAATTCTGAAAAATAATCTAAATGAGAGAGAACTTGAGTCTCTGGTTACTTTGAATTGGTATTATAGTGGTCAATTAAATACAGCTTTTTCGTTTAAGTACAAAGTGGGCGTTATAGGAAATAATGACCATCATTTCCGATACCTTAAAGCTCCTGCAAAAACCAATCCGGTTCTGGTAGACATAAAATTACTGAATGACATTAATGATAATTTTGTTGATGAGAAGTTAGATGAATTAGGCTATAAAACTGTGACAGAAACATCAATTCCCTTTTCAAGAGGAAAATTTGTCTATGGAAATGTTAAAATCTATAAGATTAAAAGAAAGTAAATAGGTTTTGAAAAAATCATACCATCTATCAAAAGCACTTATTCCCTCACATTTTGTAAGCAGGCACTGGGATATTTATTCTAAGAGTTTTGAAATTACTCTGTTTGATAAGGAAAAATTATCTAAGTTTAGAAATAACGAACTTAGCTTTAAATGCAATGACTCTCTCGAAAAAAGAACAGCATCTAAAGAATTACGTGTTCTAGAGAGCCTTTCACATATAGTTAATAAAGATTTTATAGAAGCAAATAAGGAGGAAAAAATAGGAAATCCAAAAACTTTTTCTTTTGATAAAAAGCTCTTTGATTATCATGACTTATTTCTTATTTATTTTCTTTATGTCCTTTCACCTTTTATAAATCAGAAAAGTCGAAAAAACACTAAAATATTTATATTAGAAATTGGAGGTGGTTACGGAGGTTTAGCCTATAAAATAAAACGCTTGTTTCCAAAAACTACTTGTATTCTTCTTGATTTACCTGAAACAAATTTCATTTCAAATTATTACATAAAGTGCTTAGAGCCTAAAGCAAAAATACTTAATCTAGAAAAAATACTTGAACAAAAGAATGTTAAACTCGTGGAAAATCTATCTATAACAAAGAGTGACCTTTTCCAATATGATTACGTGATACTTCCTGGATATTTATTAGAAAACTTTTCGGAAAGATTCATAGATTTTTTTATAAATACTAGATCTTTCATGGAAATGAATTTACAAACTATAACTTTTTACTTTTCTAATATACAAAAACTTATTTCACCAAACGGTCTGTTTTATTGCGTAAATAGATATAAAAAATCAACTTCTGGAGATATTGTTAAATTTAAGGAATTTCCTTTCGATAAGTTTTGGGACCCAATTGTATGGCGTAAAAGTTTTTTTCAACCTATGATCCATGAAGCTCTTTTCGAAAGAAAAATGGAAGAAAACTTAAGTATAAAGAAAAAACTTTCTAGGTTGAAACCTTATGATGTTGAGTTTTTTACCAGCTTCATTTAAGTAATAACTATGAGAAACAAACTAAAAACAATATGTATAATCCCCGCAAGAGGAGGTTCTAAAGGGTTGCCCGGAAAAAACTTAAGAAGTTTTAATAAAAAGCCTCTTATTGCATGGCCTATTATTGCTGGAAAGAGTTGCTTGAAAATTGATGAAGTCATCGTAACAACTGATAGTAAAGAAATAGCTGACGTTGCGATGAGTTATGGTGCGAAAATTCCAAATTTGAGACCTTATAGCTTGGCAACCGATAACTCAACAACGGAGGATACTCTTAAACATGCTCTTTTGGAGTACGAAGAACAAATTAGAAGCAAGTTTGATATTTGTGTTTTTTTGACGTGTACTGATATTTTTAGAGATGTTGATTGGTTGTATTCTGCAATTAATTTACTTGAAAAGCAGGAAAATTTGGATAGTGTTTTTTCTGCTTCTCCTACTCACAAAAATTACTGGCAATATGATAAGGAAGATAAACTTTCTCGCGTTTTGAAAAGTATGAGAGTGTACTCCAGCCGACAGCAGAAAAAGGCTATTTACAGAGAGGATACGGGTCTAGCATGCGCTACAAGAGCATCAATTTGGCGAAAAGGAAGAAGAATTGGTGATAATGTTGAAATACTAATTAATGATAATTTTGAAACATCTATTGATATTCATGATGAGTTTGACTTTTATATGGCCGAGAAAGCTCTGGAGTATTTGAAGAAAAATAATCCTGCAAGAGTAAAGCTATTTTTATGAACAAAAGAAATTTCTCAGAGAAACCACTGGTTTCTATTATAATAAGAACAAAAAATGAAGAGCGTTGGATTGAACATTGCTTATCCTCCATAAAAAATCAAACCATTAAAGATCACGAAATTATAATAGTAGACAATAACTCTGAGGATTTTTCTGTTCAAGTAGCTTCCAAATATTCTGACAAAATAATTAGCGTTAAGGAGTTTTTACCTGGAAAAGCTATAAACTCAGGTGTAAAGGCTTCCTCTGGGAAATATATAGCAATTATTTCGGGTCATTGTATACCTAAGAACAATAGCTGGCTGGAAAAACTCTTAGAGCCCCTGATAAATGATAAAACAGGAAAAATTGCGGGGGTTTATGGGCGACAGGAACCTCTATCCTCTTCTTCAGCGCTTGATAAGAGAGATCTAACTGTAGTCTTTGGATTGGATGAACGAACTCAAAAAAAAGACAGTTTTTTTCATAATGCTAATAGCGCAATCCCAAGAGAAATATGGGACCAGTTTCCCTTTGATGAAGAAACAACTAATATAGAAGATCGGCTTTGGGGGGCGTTAGTAATACAAAAAGGTTTTCATATTCATTATACTCCTCAAGCAAGCGTATATCATTACCATGGAATTAACCAGGGTGGTAAAATGGATAGAGCAGAAAGGATTGTTGACATAATAGAAGATCTTGAGGGCCCTGCTGCGTCACTATCTAAATTAATAATAGATAAATTAAATATAATAGGTCTCATTCCCATTAAAGGAGAACCGACTGATTTTGAAGGTAAAAACTTATTAGTCAAAAGCATAGATTATTTGAAAGAATGTAAATTGATATCTGATATATTTGTCTCTACAGATAATGAAGAAACTGCTCAGATAGCACGAGATATCGGCGGAAAATCACCTTTTATTCGCCCACCAGAGCTTTCCTTGCCATCAGTTGGCCTTCCAGAGGTACTAAAATTCTCATTAAATGAAATTGAAAAAATCAGGAAGGTCGATTTAGTTGTGATTGTTGAAGAAAATTATCCCTTCCGTCCAAAAAATCTTATAGAAAATTTAATATTTAATATCATAGAAGGCGGATATGATACTGTTTGTGCATCAATCGTAGAGGAACGAAGTATTTGGCTTGATAGAAGCAATAATATTTCCCCAATAGGAGACAATTTGATGGGATCAAGAAACACAAAAAATGAAAAGATCCATATAAATCTTTTTGGACTTGGCGCAGTCACCTATGTGGATAATATTAGGAGAACGCAAATACTGACAAATAAACTCGGACTATGTCCAGTACCTAACTATCCTTACTCTTTCCAAATTCAAAGTAAAGGAATATCAAATGAATGAAAATATTATGAGCATAGGGATATTGGGATGCGGAAGAGTTTGTGATCACTATATTGATAAAATTCTCAAAAAGGATAGAATAAAAAAAATATTCAAAGTAATTGCTTGCTGTGATGTCGACTATGAGAAAAGCAATCGAATAGCCACTATTCTAAACTGTAAAAGTTTTCAAGACATCAATGAGTTTCTAGATAACAGTGATATGGATATGATCCTGGTACTTACAAAAAGCGGTCAACACTATGAGCATGCAAAAACATGTATTGAGAATAACTTTAATGTTCTAGTTGAAAAACCTTTAGCCTTAAGGGTTGAGCATGCAAATGAATTGTTGAAGATATCTGAAGAAAAAAAGAAATTTTGTTGCTCGGTTTTCCAAAATAGACTTAACCCTGCGGTAGTAGCAACAAAAGAAGCTTTCCAAAACAACCGGTTTGGAAAGCTTGTATCTGTATCTGTAAGATTAAGATGGTGCCGGTTTCAAGATTATTATGATGATGGCTGGCATGGAACTTGGTCTCAGGATGGAGGGGTAACAAATCAACAGGCAATACATCATGTGGATGCATTAACTTGGATATGTGGTCCTGTTAAAACTGTAAGCGCATTGTCAGCTCAGAGAGCTAATAAGTTGGAGGCAGAAGATACTCTTGTGGCTGCCCTTGAATTAGAAAACGGTGGTTTAGCAACTCTTGAATTAACCACTGCAGCGAGACCAAAGGATATTGAGGCTTCAATCACTATCACAGGAACTGATGGCGTGGTAGAGATTGGTGGAATAGCCTTAAATAAAATACAACGTTGGGACTTTATAGATAAAACAGAGCAGGATGAAAATATTGTGGATAGTTTTTCTGAGGAAGTTGAAAATGGCTATGGGATAAGTCACTATAGACAGCTAGAAAAAATCTATCACTTCTATTTGCAAAAAAAGTTTGAAGATATTCCATTCCAAGTAGGTTCCTGTTTGCATACACTTAGACTAATTCATTCAATATATGGAAGTGTTGAAACTGGTGAGAAAGTTGCTCTTTCAAAAAATATTTATAGCAATAAGTTAGGAAAATAAAATGATTCAAAACAAAGCTCCTGGGAAAGATGTATCAATAGAAGATCTTAAAGAAAAATTTCCCTTAGCAGCAAAAAAAAACGTAGATCATTATTCATCTTTTAACATCGCGGGCGTTTCTTTCGGAAAAGAATTTATTCCAGTGATGGCAGGGCCAAACATGGTTGAAAACGAGGATTTGATAGTGAAAACCGCAATTAACGTAAAGAAAAGTGGTGCTGAGTTTTTGAGAGGAGGGGCATTTAAACCTTTAAGTTTTCCTTATAGATCTGAAAAATATAATGAAACTAGAGAAAATGGTATTAAATGGTTAGGGATTGCAAAAAAAGAAGCAAATATAGGTATAATTACTGAAGTAATGGAAGAAAAATATCTCGACTTGGTTTGTGACGTTGCAGACATAATACAAATTGGATCAAGAAATATGCAGAATTATCCACTTATTTCTGAAGCTGCAAAAACACAGAAACCACTTATGATTAAAAGACATTATGGGGCATCTCTCAGGGATTGGTTGGGTGCAGCAGAGTACGCGCTATATGAAGGTAACAGTAAGATAATCTTATGCGAAAGAGGGGTAAGTGTTCCTCACACCCATCGCGACTCATCTAGATTTCTTCTTGATCTCCAAGTTGTACCTGCGGCCAAAGAATTAACGCATTTACCAATTGCTGTAGATCCTTCTCATGCGACCTTCTGGAGACCTTGGGTGGAGTCTATGACTTTAGCTAGCATAGCCGCTGGCGCCGATAGCATCATGCTTGAAGTTCACCCTGATCCCTCAAATGCGGCAGTAGACCCTTTACAACCTATAGACTTCAAAGATTTTTCAAAGCTAATGGGAAAAATGCAAAAAATAGCTACGGTAATTGATAAAAAAGTTATACATGTTTAAAGATTTGAACAAGATCATAAGTAATGAAATTACTGAACATGATTTAGAGTCATTTAGTGTTATTATTGGCGAAAGTCCGTCTAAGGGAGCTAGATCTCCCAGTTTATGGAATAAAGTTTACGCTGCTGAAAATAAAAAAACAAAGATGCTTCCTTTAGACGTGTCACAAGAAAATCTTGAAGAACTGTTTTTGTGTTTAAAAGCTAACCCAAAATGTTTAGGGGGTGCAGTAGCTGTCCCTTATAAAGAATCAATGTTTAACTTGCTAAAGGATAACCTACCGAGCGAAATACTTAGTATAGGAGCAATAAATTGCTTTTACAGAAAAAATAAAAATCCCAGTGAAATGTTTTCTGGTACAAATACAGATGGAGAAGGAGCATTAGCATCTATTCACACATTTCTGTCTCAAGAAAAAAATAAGAACATTGCATTATTAGGTTATGGCGGGGCAGGAAAAGCGATATTAGCTTTTCTTTTGAGGGATTTTGGCAATAAACATAATATGTCTGTATTCAATAGAAGTTCATTTTCAAAAAAACAAATAAAAAATTTGCCTGTTAAATTCGAAAAATTAAATGAATTACAACATTCAATATCAGAATTTGATTTGATAATAAATTCCACCTCCTTAGGATCTAATAACTTCCCTAATGAGACACCTATAGATCATAATGTTTTAATTAATGCAAAAAAGAAGGCAATTATTTATGACATAATTTATGATCCGCCTCTCACAAAATTGCTTAAGATTGCCCAAGAGTTTGGATTAGAAACAATTAATGGTTTAAATATGAACCTTGTTCAGGCCGTACTTGCTTTTCAGTACACCAATAAAACTTTTTTTGGTCAAAACAAAATCTTTGAGCTTATGAATTCCTAAAATATTTTTGGTTTCCCAAGGTACACATGGTATGTTTTTATTTTTTTCTCATTAATAAATATGTTTATGAATCTCAAAAATTTTATTTCTGAGTAACGCTCATATATTTTATTGTGAATTGGAAAATTCATATCAGCAATTATCAAAGATTTCTCAGTTTTATACATTTTATTTTTTCGCCAAATATCAAATTGTGTTTCTCTTTTTTCCATAATCGCATCAGTGTTATAATTGTCTGAATGAAAACTGTATAGAGACGCTAACCTATAGTCGGTAAATACCACTTTACTTAATTTCTGTTCAATACTAATGTCATAAATAATAGAGGTCATATTTTTCCACCCATATAAAATTGCTGTTTCCCTATCTACTCTCCCCCAGAAGGCAGCCAGAGGGTATAATGTAGAATTGATCAATAAAAATACCATTATCAGAATACCAAAAAGAGAGTGTAGTAAAATATCGACTTTTCTAGTAATTATTGACGACAAAAAGGGAGAAAATAAAATAAATGCGACGGTAGACCAATAATACAATACTGAAGTATAGGCAGATAAAATAAAGCAAAACCCAAAGGTAACAAAAAATACTATATAACAAAAGTCGACGAAATCTTTATTGGCGCTTTTAAATGCCGCAATCTTTTTTATGTTTAATATATTAAAAAATAATAGGGGCGAAACAGCAAAAATTACAGCAAAAATAAAGGTAATGAGGTTTTTTAGAAAAAATCCCCAAGTATTAGAAAAATCCAACCTAGAGTTAAGGTTAAAATTGAAAGACGCATAATCATTTTGAATATTCCAAAAAATAACGGGGGATTGCACCAAAAAAAAAATAAATAATGCGATGAAGAAATGTCCCGATAACAAAATTTTCCTAAAATCTCTTTTAATAATAAGAAATATAAAAACACTCAAACCAAAAAAAATAGCATTATATTTTGCCAGACATGCAAAAGAGAACGCTAAAACGGAGAGGTGCCAATATATATAATTGTGTCTTTCCTGCTGATAGGCATCGATGAATTTATAAAAACAGAGCCCACTTAGAAAAATTAAAAGAATTAAAAGATGGTCAGGGAAAGATACTGTAAGAAAAATACTATATAGAGGTACAGAGACAAAAAGAACACTATTTTTAATTTTTTCAGAAGGATTATCTTTTCCTATCAACTTCATCCAATGCAGGATTAGTAATAAAATCACAATAAAAGTAATTGTTGGAACTATTCTAATCTGTATTTGCTTACTAGAAATAAGACCACTAAGCAGTCCTTGAAGCCAAGCTGTTAAAGGAGGATGATCATAATACGAATAATCAGGTTTTTTTGACCAAAGCCAATAATACGCCTCATCTGGTAAAGGCCCTGCACCAAAAACAAAAATAGCTTTAATAAATAATATAAAAAAAAATACAAGAAAATAGATTATTAAATCTTTTGAAAAAACCCTAAATATTTGGTCAAAATTAGTATTCCTTACCATATTCGCTTCAAG
>CACIJG010000024.1 GCA_902586885.1 uncultured Alphaproteobacteria bacterium
TTGCTTAGCTTTTGTAGAATCTCCCAAAAGAAAATCGACCTCTGACGGTCGGTAAAATTTTTTATTTACTTTAACAAGCGGTTGGCCATTTTCCTTATTTAAACCTAGTTCTTTTAGACCCTTGCCTTTCCACTCAATTTCAATATCTACCACTTTAAATGCTTTTTCAATGAACTCTCTTACAGTGTATGCTTTCCCAGTAGCTATAACAAAGTCGTCTGGTTTATCTTGTTGCAAGATTAACCACATTGCCTTCACGAAGTCTCTTGCATGACCCCAATCCCGTTTTGCATTCAGATTACCAACTTCAAGCATTTTTTGTTTTTTGCGAAAAATATTTGCAACGGCTTTAGTGATTTTTTTTGTTACAAAAGTCTCTCCTCTTCTGGGGCTTTCATGGTTAAATAAAATTCCATTTGATGCAAATATATTATAACTTTCTCTATAATTAACGGTAATCCAATACGCGTATAGTTTCGCTACTGCATATGGAGACCTAGGATAAAATGGCGTATTTTCATCTTGAGGGACACTTTCAGGGGTTCCACCAAACAATTCTGATGTTGAAGCTTGATAAAACTTTGTCTCAACTCCTGTGTCTCTTATGGCGTCCAAAAGACGTATCGTACTTACGCCTGTTGTATCTGCTGTATACTCAGGCACTTCGAAAGATACCGCGACATGACTTTGAGCAGCTAAATTATAAATTTCATCGGGTTGAATAGCTTTTATTAACCTATTTAGATTTGAGCTGTCATTTAAATCACCATGATAGGTATGTAATTTTTTGTGCTCTATAAGTCTATCTATTCTCTTTGTTGTGAAGACTGAACTTCTTCTATGTATTGCATGAACCTCATAACCTTTGCCTAGCAATAGCTCTGCAAGATATGATCCGTCTTGACCTGTAATACCTGTTAAAAATACTCTCTTCATAACTTAAATTTTTTTTCCGTGCTTGACATTTTATACTCTTATACAATGCTTTCTGAAATCTTTTGACTTTTTTATAATTGAAGAAAAATCAGGTTCTTTGCTTGGGTCAAAAGCTTCTTTAAAAAAATCGAGGTACTCTAGACTTAAGTTCGTAAGCCACTGATCACCAGAATATAATCGATCTTGTACACTAGTTATAGCGTTCAGTCTTTTTTTATAATTCATTTCTTTATACTCATAAAAATCAATGACAAAATCTTGCTTTAAAAAGTTTTTCCATAACCTCTGGCTCTTTAAAATAGGGGGGGTTAAAGCGTAGAGAGCCCACAACGCCGAGCCTTGAAAGTACCCCTCTTCAGAATTGTTTTCAATGCACAATGCAGCCATGTATTTGGCACAAACAACAAGTGAGTCTCCTGAACGGTCATCTAAATCTCTTATCTGTATTGGGGAATGAAATTCTCCGTAAACATCTAAGTTAGCGTATATATCTGGCTCAGTTATCTGCAAAGCTTTGAGTTTTGAGTAGTTTGAACTTATAAAACATACCTTCTCAATAAGTTCAGAGCCTTTTTTTCCAGAATGATCATATTTTTTTGAATGAGGTTTAGCGATTTCATCAAAAAAGGGATTATAGTAAAAGGCGTTTGGTAAATCCATATGGCCAAAAATCATTTTTGCGAACTTATAAGGCCGCCAATATTTTAAAGAATGTGTTCTTCCTTCAAGGCAAACTAGTATCGTTTTTGACCTATTGATCAATAAAGATTTTGCAAGCACCGCAATTTGTCTCTTAGTCAACTGATCAAAAAAAAACTTGTAATCCCACAGGAATTTGTGTTTACGCAAATACACAATCAAATAAAGATTGTAATTATTGTCATGTATTGCTGAGTGAATTATCATGTTTACTCTCCTTAACTCGTATAAAACAAAAACTATGAGTTCTAAGTAATTAAGAAACCTATCCTAGTTTTTTACATTGTAAATCTTTTAATTACATGCCTTCATTTAAATTGAAAAGTGGAGCCCACCATTTCATTTTAGCTAATATGTTATCGCAAGGCCTAAACTATTTCTAACAAAAGAACATTATAACTATCTGGCAAACAAATATTTCACTTTTTTAAAAATTTTTTTTACAGTAATTGAAAATAAATAATAATAAGTATCTAAAGTTTTAATCCACCAAAAGACAGAAAATGTGCGGATCATTTTCAATCCAAACTTAGTTCTAAAAATAGCTAGTTTATAGGTTTGACTTGTTGCAAAATTATTACTCAAATTACCTCCGTGAGAGTACCTATATTTAACAAGAGGCTCTTGAATTATATAAAAAGTAACACCTGAACTATACCACCTGTAAAGCCATTCAAAGTCCGCGGCATACTCAGATTGCCATCTCCAAAAACCATGATAAGCCATCAAAGACTTTCTAAACATTAGGGTAGGGTTTCTGGCAGGAGGGTAAGCATTACGAACGTTCTCTTTAACAGTGGTATAAATTACGCGTTCTAAATTTTCATTAAATTCTATTACATTACTACCCACTACATCAATATTTAAATTATCTAAAAGGTATTCCAGCTGCTTTTCAATTCTAGTTTTCAACGAGATATCATCAGGGTCATTTATGGCAATAAAGTCTCCAGTACAGTTTAAAAACCCCAGATTATACGAAATAGCAGGATATTTTATGTAAGTTTCGGTGTAAATCGTCTTAATATTTTTGTGTTTCGTTGCGTATTCATCAATGATTTTTCTTGAGTTATCGGTTGACAGGGCGTCAACTATCACAATTTCAATGTTATCATATGTTTGATTAACTAAACCCTCTAAACAATCACGTAAATATTGCTCATTATTATAATTATTGACAACGACAGAAACTCTTGGATTTTTCATCTTTTACGCCTCACAAAAAACTTTTAATTTTGCAAAAAAATATCAACAAAGCTCTCCTAAATGGATACTTATCCCAAAAAACATTGATCAAAAACAGAAATAATAATCACAGAATCCCTTTTAGATACTAATTGCGGTTTAAGATTTGAGTAAAATAAATGAGACTCTCCTTCAAAAATAAAAATCTTTGACTTTAAGTACTTTATTTCCACTGCACCTTTTTGCAAGTTGACTTTAAGGATCGGAGGAACGCTTATCCGGTCAATTTGACTATAATAGGTTAAATCTATTTTCTGTCCTGCTTTAATAACTGTCTTAAAAGATTTACTTGGCAACCTAGAAATTTCTTTTACTTTAGAGTCAAAGGGATAAATACCTCTTTTAACTAAGCTTTCCTCGAGAGCACCGTTATCGTCGTCGAAATTTGCAAACAATTCTTTTTTTAAAATACCAATCTTATAAGATACTTTTTTAAAAACGAACTCAAACCATAATTTTTCTAAATTGAAGGGTGAATTGACTGGATATAGACAAAGTCTAAAGTTTAAAAACGACAAATATTGATTTACTTTAAAAATAAATAGGCGGTTCTTTGGGTAACAAAAAAAAGTGTATATTAAGCCTGTTAGCCATCTATGATAAAGTTTATATCTCTTGTTTTCTTCAATAAGTAATTGTTTTAAATAGTCGACTGAACAAATACTAAGCAGTGAAAAGGTATAGTATTTTTTAGAAATTTTACCTACCAAGTCTATCGTTTTTTTATTCAACTCATAGAAGTCTATGTGAGTTCCCCTTATAGGGTTTAATGGTAATAAGTTATTCGCGTTCAGCCTGTTTGCTTTGAAAAACGAATAGCAAAGGTAATCAAGCTTGTTCTCCTCAAATTCTATCATTACTTTTTTTAAATGGCTTTTATTTGAAATAAGCTTGTGGTCCTCGAAGTATAAATAGATAGACCTTGTCTTTACAAATTTCAACATTTTTAAAGTAGTAGCCGCCCAGTCATCTTCGGGTAAATGTTGAAAACTGTTTATTCTTGATCCTTTAAATTCCTTTTTAATGTACGAAACGCACTCATTTGAGAGCTTTCCTCTTATTTTAAAAAAACATTCTTCAAAACAACTAGATAGTTCTCTGAATGTTTTTCTGAAAAGATTTAGCTTTTCATGATCATTAATCCTAATATTAAGCAATAAGGTTATCATAATTTGTTTGTCATCACACTTATGTTGTAAACAAAAACACTATTCTAAGAAGATCACATTATTATTAATTGTACCTAAAATTTGGGCTTTTATCTCTTCATTATAGATTCCTGCTTTCAGTATAACAATTGGGCAATTAACATTCTTTAAAATATCTGGAGCTTCTACCTTAAACCTGCTTCCATAAAGCCTTGACCCAATTTTTTTTGGATCATTATCTAGTAAGCAAATAATTTTTTTTTCATTTAGTCCCATTTCTAGAAGGAACTGAGAAAAAACATGTGCCCCAAATAAGTATACTGGTTCTACTGCATCAGAAATTTTCTCATTTAGTTTCCTTATAAGATTACGATGATAATTAATATAATTCATGAAAAGTTCTTTATTTTGCTTGTAAAGAAATGGGGGTAACTCAATCGGGTTTGTAGAGGTATCCTTAACTGCTGCGTAGAATATACTATGATCGTCCATAAAATATGACTTTTTCAATATTTTGAAACCGTATTTTGCTAACAAAAAATCAACATAAGGCTCAGTCAAAAACACTGTGTGTTCAAAGTTCAGAGCATTTGTATAATTTCGGCTAATCATTTCTTTAAGATTTGGGATAGAAAACAAAAGTTTCCCTCCTTCTTCCATTATCTTATTGATATTATTAACAAATTTATCTGGATTATAAATATGCTCAAAAACGTGGGAATGGACCAAAGAATCAAATTTATTGTTGTAATGGAAGTTATCATCAAAAAATGCCTCAATAAAACGAGCTCTACAATTTTCTACCGGTATGGGATTAGGTTCAATAATTACCCAGGGAATATTTTCATTTTTCTGATAGTTTTTTGCAAGAATTCCATGAGCTCCACCAATTTCAAGTACCGACGTGGGGTGGTAGTCATTTATAAATTTTGCAAATTCCTTATGATGGTTTAACCAAATCTGTCCAACAGTCCCTGGATCATGCTGAGACTGATAAAGAATTTTTAAAGGTATTAATTTCTTAAGCTGCAATACCCCAGTTTTTCTACTAATTTCCCAAATTTGGTCTGCCAAAATATCGTGATCTTGGGAATGATTGACACATCCCATAAAAACTGGAAAATTCTCAATTTTATTCAAAGTTTCCATATCGTCAGAACCTGTGATAACGTCTGAGTGTCTTTCAATTAAATCCATTTTTGATCCTGAACCTCCTCATTTAATAAAAGCCTTCCCAATGCAAATAGCAATAAGGCGTAGGGAAAATGATGTAAGCACGCAATATTAAGAAAAATTAAACCTGTAATAATCTTAACTTTTTTTATATCAAAATTTGATTTTCTGATCCAACAGTAAAATAGTCTCTCACACTCCACGAGTATCTGTGTTCTATATAAATCAAAATCTATTTTGTTTGACGCCCAATTTACGGAATAGTGGTTCTTTGTGATTATCCCATGGTTTACTATAATACCATGTAATAGCTTTGCTAAATCGTAATAAAGGTCTCCAACGCTAATATGCCCAGCAAAATCTTGCCTCCAGTCAAGAAAAACAAAAGACTTATTTTTTACTAAAATATTTTCAAAGTGAAAGTCTCCATGATATCTCACAGGCTTACCATCAGCTAGCCAATCCCAATCTAATTTTCCGAGCTGAGATTCCAGTTTAGGAACTTTAATCCCATTTATAATCTGATTATTTATGTCTTTTTTTTCAAAATTCTGATAGAATAAGTTGATCCGGTAGAAGGTTTTATCTCTATAAAACCTTTTACAATCTGCATTAAAAACAATCTTCTTCTCTTTATTTAACTGGATAGGCTTCCAAAAATCTAGTGAGAAATCAAGGAACTTCTTAAAAAGAGGTTTAGTTAGGACGTCAGAAAGCACAGGCCCCTCAATTTTCTTATAGGCATACATGTTGGGCCGAACAGCACTTATTTTAGGGACAAATGAATTTAGTTTTTTTGCACGCTGTACTCTATTACTAATAAATTTCTTATCGACATTAAATTTTATAACTTTATTATCTACGAACCAGATTGCCTCATTTTCTTTTTCTAGGATGTTAGGCAAGTTATCGTTATCATATTTCTTTCTTGCGATCTCCAATGAAGGCAAGTTTCCCGTATCAAACCAAGTAAATGATTTTCCAAAAATAGTTATTTTATTATCCAACATTGCTTTAAGGCCAAAAGCCTCACCAGTTTCTATAGCAGATTTAGAACTCTTCTCCATTGCTTCCCAAAACAAGTGATAATCTGAGATTCCTGCTAAGCCGATATAAGCAACTCTATCTTTTTTTAATGAGGTCGATTTTTCAAACAAACCGGTTACAAAACCATTCTCGATTGCAATTGTACGATAGTGTTTTAAATCTTTCTCTTTGCTATACCCCAACCAATTACTTGAAGGTAGCGGAACTTCCTCAGAAACTAAAGTATCGCATGAATTAAAAATAAAGGGCTGCCTGAGATGCTCCTTGCAAGATAAGAGGCTTAAACCTAACCCTGACCCTTCTCCTTCAAAAGGTTTTACCTCTTCAAATATAAAGATTCGGTCCGGATATGCTATTTCTAAAAAATCTCTTACCAACGACCCTTTATATCCTAAAGCAATTACAAATTCAGTATCTAGAGGAAATTTTTCAATTATGTGTGATAATACTGGCCGACATGCAATTGTTACCAAGGATTTGTTTAAATTCTTAGTTAATTTCTCTAGCCTTGAACCTATTCCAGCAGTTAAAATGCAAACTCTGACCATTATTTAATTACACGATTATAATCATCTTCTATTCTAATCACATCTTCCATTTCAGGAGTTGATGCTTCCAAATAGATAGTGTCAGTAACTCCTTCCATTCTATGAATTGTACCCTGACTAATAGTTAAACTATCCCCTGCCTTCAATTCAATATTTTCTAATGAATTTGGGCTAATCCCCTTGAGAACTCGAAGTACACCCGATAATACGAAGATAGTTTCGAGTTTTTTTTTGTGATATTGCAAACTGCATCTGTGTCCTGACCACATACTAAGCTTTTTAACCATATATTTGCTATTTATTTCTAAAATTTCTTCACTGCCCCAAGGTTTTTTTATAACTTTATTTTCCACTATTATTTCTCCAATTAAATCCTGTAATCCTTATATTCAGGATGATACTCAAAAAATTTATCATAAAAGCTTTTTACAAACTGTAACATCGACCAATGACTTGTGAAACCATATTTGTTTTTCATCCATTGACGACCCTCACTCACATAAAGTTTTAGATTTTCTTCATATACTTCTGTTTTTATTTGATCAGGATAATCCAAAAGATAATTTTCATTTTCTCCTGCCCAAACTAAATTAGTAATAGCAGCTGCCCAGTCATTTGCATAAGCTTTGGCAATTAACTCATGCTCTGAACAAAAGCCTCTAAAATTGTTTCCATCAAATAAAAAGTTCATCAGATTCGGATTTTCCCTATTACAAATTACTTCTACAAATTCTCTTCTAACAAGATATGCATTGTTGTGAATGAACCAAAAATATTTGGTTGGTTGTCTATTAAGTAAAAACCGCTCTCCCCATCTTTCTGAACAAGGAGAGAGTATTCCTACCCTTTTATGCGTATGCAAAATGTTAAGCATATTTTTAATTGTCGCAATTTCCTTTAGCTCAGTATCATTTGTTAACAGAAAAAAAGCCTCATACTTATCAAACTTTCCCTCTTTAAATAACTGTGATAGGCCATAGTTCATTCCTCTTCCATACCGAAGACCATTTTTCTTTATATCAGGGCTATCAGCATACCAAGATGTATATTTACTTAATTTATCTTTATCCGATCCCGCTTCTATTACATAAATATCCGTAACTGCTTTATCATATCTTATGATATGCTCGACTAGTCTGTCTGTAACTTTTGGTAAATTACGATTTAAAATAAGTGTTGCTACTTGTTTCATATAGGATTTATAAGACGAAAAAAATACATATATCTGAGTATACTAGACTTTACCCTCTCCTTTAGGTAATTATCAAGATCTATATTTTTTGAACTCAGTTCGCTAACTGCTTCTTTTTTTATTTTAATAAACTCTGGTGTTGAAAAAATATAATGTCCCGCGATTAGTGACTTTTCCTTATCTGAAGCGGATGAATCAACCAACATCCATTTCTCCCATTTTCTAGATAAATAAGCCAGTTCAAGAAAACTATCAGCTAATTTAGATAAGTTATTTTTCAATAAAATTTCAACTAGTGCACAGGACTCAGTCACCCCAAACTCTGGAGCGACATTTGCTGCATGAATTCCAAACCTGGGGTGCCAGCGCAACGCTTCATCAGATAGATAATCTGTGTTATGCTCTTTCATGAAAATCCCATGGTTATCACAAATCTCTATCATCTTAGGCAACTGAATCTCTGCTGGTATCTCATTTGCAACTCGGATTGGAGAGTCAAAAGAACCAACATTTCTCATTTCCATAACTCGTGTTCCACACTGAATAACAACAAATGTCGGTTTCGGTAAATTGTTTTTACTGCAAAAATTAGCTACTGCATTCAAGGTGTAATCTAACTCCTCTTGTGTATTGGTACTCCCACTCTGCTCTTCAGTACCAATCTCAAAAATCAGCTCACTTTTATTTTTTTCTGCCTCAATCCAACAAAACTCATATAAATCAAATACCCTTTCGAGAATTTGATCAACAGAGGGATTTTCATGGATATCTACACTTGGGTCAATGTGAAGAACTTTAAAACCAGCAGCAATATCAGTTTTATACGAGGATTTTGCAGATTTCATAGCTGCATCTAAGTCTAATCCCATTTTTTGCTCTTTATTATTTTGCCATGGTCCGCCATGATCTCTTGATATCAATATTTTTTTATTTTTATCTCTTTCAAAAACATATTTTGCAAATTCTTCTGTTGTCCAATTGTTTGCATATCCCCCTCCTAACTCTCTAGAGTCAACTTGACGGCGACTTGCTATTAAAAATATGGGGACATCATACATGTTGGCCAACTCTATAGTTGCATCAACACAATTTATACTCATTGGACCTACACCCAATAGAGTACATTTTCTATGTTTTAGAAAACTACTCAAATTATCTTCTATTAAACTGTCCATTCCCCAGACGTTCTACCTTTTTTCTTTGGCAATTTTTTTGGATCATAAGGGTTAAAAAATTTTTCAAGTATGTGCAAACATGCTTCCGCCACAGCTCTATCCCCTCCTGCACGTTGAGTCACAAAAGATGCATAAGTCTTGGCATTTTTATCGGCATTAATAGTGGCTATACTATATCCTACCTCATTCATAACGTAATGGTCAAAAATACCATCACCCATATATATTACTGAACTAAGATTGTAATTTTCCTCAATCCACTCTACCCTCCTAATCGTGCTTACCAAGTCAAGTTTATAACCCATATCATCTACAATTCTTTTTTTGCTTATAGAAAAACCTTTTCTATCACCAGTAATAAACCTTATCTCCAATTCACTTTCGAGCAATGAGAGCGCATCATTATCATCAGGACCGAACGCTTTCATTACTTTCCCTTGGTCAGAGTAAAAAAAGTGCCCTGTTGTCATAACACCGTCTACGTCTAAGATCAAAACTTCAGGTTTGTTTACTGTTTCTGTATCATTATTCATTAAGTAATCTTCTTATTTTTCTTTAAGATGCCATTTAATCATGGACCTTACAACAGTATATCGCTGTAAAGACCAACTCTTGCATTGCCTCCTTCAGTTAACTCTACAATTTGATCACAGTTTTTCAATGTTGTTACCCTATGAGCAATAATTATAAGTGTAATGTTTCTTTCGAGATCTTCTAGCGACTTCATCACCGCTTTTTCCGTCTTATTATCTAAAGAGCTAGTAGCCTCATCAAAGATAATGATCTTAGAATCCCGGTAAAGAGCTCGTGCGATTCCTATTCTTTGCTTTTGGCCTCCAGACAAACGTATGCCATTCTCGCCGACCAGAGTGTCATACCGTTCTGGTAAATTTTCAATAGTTTCTGCTATTTGCGCTTTTTTCGCTGCTAGGAGAACTCTTTTCATATTGATTTTAGTTTTTGGCACACCAAAAGCGATGTTCTCACTTATTGAAGTATCTGCGAGATAGATGCTTTGAGGTACATGTGCTATATTGTTTTGCCATGATCGAGTATTGGCCAAATTTATTTTCTTTCCATCAACTTTCAAACTTCCCTTTGTAGGTTGATGAAGGCCCATTATAATGTCTATTAATGTGCTTTTTCCACTTCCTGTTAACCCTACTAAGCCAATTCTGCTGCCTTTATTTATTTTCAAACAAAACTTTTTTAACGTAAAAGATTTCTTATCTTCATATTTGAAGTCAATATTATCTAGTTCAATGTGACTTTCAAATTTTAAAAGTTTATTATTGGCGGACTTTAAGTAACTAGGAGTTGACTGGTCAAGCAATAAAATTGTGTCTTCTAAAGAAGCTCTAGCGCCTCTTATCTGAGACCAAGACAGATATGCTTGCTGCAAAATCGGAAGTAATCTCTGAGCTCCTAATGCCACTACACCCAAAACAGGTACTGCAGATTCGATACCACCACCTTTTTTTGCCAAGATGAAAGCAATTCCACATATTAAGATAGTTCCAAAAGTCTCAACGCCATATCTAGGGAAAGTACTTATAAATAGATTTGTTCCTTGGGCTTGTCTTAAGGGCAAATCAGCACTTCTGTACAATTTACTGAAGAAGTCTTGAGTACCATTTATCAAAACATCACGAATGCCACCCAACCCTTCTTGAAGAGCTTTAATAACGTTTGTCGACTCTTGGGCTTCTTTTATACTGTTAAGATATAATTTTTTTTTGGTTGAACCTACTATCAACAAATAAATTGTTCCAAAACCTCCGAATGTAGCTAATGCTATAGCAGGCTCAATAAAAAATAAGGTCAAGAGTATCGTCGTTAACATAATGCTGGTGCTAAGCAACATAACTAGGGAAACAACTACACTATTAATGACTATATTAGTTTTGTTAAATACACCATTTATCACTTCACTTGAATTACGAGAACAGTGAATTGAATACGGTTGATAAAGAGTTTTCTGAAAAATACTAAAACTTATATCTGCTCCTATTGCGAATGACAACTTAGTTACAATCCAAAGCAATGAAAGTCTAATGAACCCAGAGAGAATAACAAAAAAAACAAAAAGTAATGTAATCGGAAAAATCAGTTGACTTGGGCTTTGTATACTTAAAAATGTTACAAATAATTGTCCAAAATCATGCTCGAATACAATCCTTGGGTTCACTAAAACACTCAAAAAAGGTATTACAGCACCAATACTAACTACTTCAGCTATAGAAGCTATGAACATGAGAATGGTTACGAAAGCTAGTTGCGATTGACGTCTTATACCAATATGAAACCAAAGTTTTTTCAATAAGTTAAATGTTGTTTCAGTTTTCATTCAAAAAGCAATCCATAAAAAGTTATAACACATTTAACAAACCTTTATTTATTTTAAAGATATCAAGTTTATTAAAGTCGTCCGTCAACTAAGTCTTTTGGCAGCACTCCTTTAACGTCATAAATAATTACCCCTGGTTCGCCAAGAACCATAATCGAGCTACCCATCTCAATAAAGTCACGGTGAGCTACTGCTATAATTATTGCTCTATATTTAGCTTTTTTAGGTAATTCAGATAGGCAATTTAAATTATATTCGTCATTTACTTTTACTGAGTCTATCCAGGGGTCATATACATCTACCTTCATATTAAAGCTTTCAAGTGACCTAATAACGTCAATAACCTTCGTATTTCTGACATCGGGACAATTTTCTTTAAATGCCAATCCAAGCACCAGAACTTTAGAGTCAGAGATTTGCTTATTTTTAGAAGCCATGATTTTCTTTAACTCAATAGCAACATACTTTCCCATTCCATCATTTATTCTACGGCCAGTTAAAATTACTTCTGGGCTATAACCAATTTGTTCTGCCTTATAAGTCAAATAATAAGGATCTACTCCTATACAATGCCCTCCTACGAGACCAGGTTGAAAGGGTAAAAAGTTCCATTTTGTTCCTGCTGCTTCAAGTACTTCATGTGTATCAATCTGAAGTTTATTAAAAATAATACTTAACTCGTTCATCAGAGCAATATTAACGTCTCTCTGTGTATTTTCTATCACCTTTGCTGCTTCTGCTATTCTTATCGATTTAGTTTTATGTGTTCCAGCAGAAATTATGCTAGAATAAAGCCGGTCAACTTCATCTGCTACTGCAGGTGAGCTCCCACTAGTGATTTTGACTACATTGGGGAGTGTGTGAATTTTATCACCAGGGTTTATACGTTCTGGGCTGTAGCCACAATAAAAGTTTTTATTAAACTTTAGTCCGCTAGATAATTCTAATATAGGAACACAAATTTCTTCAGTTGTTCCAGGATACACTGTCGATTCAAAAATTACTAAATCGTTGTTTTTGAGAAGTGAACCTATAGATTTACACGCGTTGACAAGAAATGTTAAATCTGGCTTATTATTATTGTCAATAGGTGTTGGGACCGTAATGATAAATATTTTACAATCTTTAAGATCATTTAATTGGTTACTGTATTTCAAATTGATAGCTTTGTTCAAGTCACTTTCAGAGCATTCAAAAGTGTGATCTATTCCTGACTTTAACTCTTTAATACGTTTTTCATTTATATCGTAGCCTATCACTGGGTATCTTTTACCAAACTCCAAAGCTAGTGGAAGACCAACATACCCAAGACCTACTATACCTATCGTTTTCATCTCAAACTTTCGTTATATTTATATTTGTTACAACTAGTACAATATTTATTTATCACACTTTATTAAATAATAATTATCTATTGTTCTTATGGGAGTATAAAATTTTTTAGTAATATAATTGATAAATTAGATATAATTACTAGACGTTTAGATTTATTCGAAGAAAAATATTAGCGCCTAAATATTTAAAATTGATCGCTAAAAGATCCTAATTTAGTTTCATCTGATTCTCTCAAACGCCACTGAGAAGATCGAGTTTTTATTTTCAATCTTAGTTCATCTCGGCCAAAACACTTCATGAATAAAGCAATTGGTGTGAACAATCCAAAATAAATTACACCCAAAACGATAGGGCTTACAATCATACCTAGCAAAACACCTAATTTCATCCAAGCCTTATTAAGGGGTCCTAACAACTTGTCGTTTATAGATGTAACCAGAAAAAAACCTATAGACAAAGCTAATAACAAATAACTATAAATTTTGCTCTCATTCCAGAAAAAATATATTCCAAAAACGAGAAATATAAATGAAAAAATAAATCCAAACCTACGGTTTGATGGTAGCTTAACATTTTGCGTCTTCACTTAATTATTCCTTCTCTAAAACTCGAAAAACACTTTTTAGACAACTACCTAGATACCATTCAAACACAAACCATTCAATTAAATGAGATGTATCCTATTTCTTTATCACCATCTGTGGTTACTAAAAAGGTTTTATCTACTGGATTGATTGCTAACTTTCGAATTCTTTCTCCAATATATAATTTTTCAATATTAACAAGGTCTCGGCAGCCGTTTCGTAGCCTAACAAAATATAAACTCTCTTCCCGTAAGGTTGGGATCACTAATTCACAATCTGTCAATCCTGAGATCCCCTTATAAAAAGAATTATACTCAATATCAGACGGGGCGATGGAAGGAACCCAGCTAAAAATTGGAGGCACAGAACTCTTTTTTTGCCCAAGTTCTGGGTTTAAAAATGGCCATTCAGTATCTCCATAATTAACCCCTAAAGTAAGTTGCGGAAACCCATAATCTTCACCCTGATTTACTAGATTTAACTCATCGCCGCCCTGTGGTCCATGTTCTACTGTAAATATTTGATCTGCAGGGGTAACTGTAATACCTTGACTATTTCTAAAACCAGTCGCGTATACTTGGGTTTTATTAGTATCCAAGTTAATTTCAATTACTCTTCCCAATCCATTTTCTTGAATCACATCCTGATGATTGCTAAAAAAGTCTACTCCAGTGAATCTGGAGTTAGTACCTATAGTTAGGTAAACTTTTCGCTTGATGTTGGCTAGACCTCCACCTATTGAGTCACCTATTCCGACGTCCCAACAATCAGTCGTAAATATTTTTGACCATTTATCTTTCTTAACTTGTAAATCATAACTGTAAACTGATATTTGGTGGCAGGACCTTTCCACGTCCAGCTCACTAACTGCTATAACAGCTACATTATTTTTTGTGTCCAACACAAAATCTCGGACACCTAACCTATCGTAATCCAAATCCCAAAAGGAGCCATTTTCAGGACTTTGCTTTACCTTGAAATCCGGAATGTTTAATTTATTTCCTCTTTCAACATTAAACTTATCAATTTCGTAAAATACTCCACTTTGTGTCGAATAAATAAAAGTGTTATTTTTGTTGTTATATTGCAGACCTCCATAAAGGGTACCACTTTCGACCGGTAATTCAATCCAACGAAGAGTGATTTGAGAAAAATTAGTTGATAGCTCTGTAACCGCTCCGTAATTCTTGTTTTGTGATGGTTCTTCAGTATCGTCAGAAAAAAAATCCTTTAAATTTTGTAAATACATAGTGAAATCTCTACAAAATGGGAAAGAACAAGTTTTTTTTGCATACCCACCACCTAAGAAAGCAAAGGAGACACACAAGATAAATGCTAAACTTAGAATAAATTTATTCAATTCAAGAATTCCTTTCCTTCCAGTTTAATTCGTGTCTCTTTAGCCTATAAATTTTAAACCTGTCTTACTAATACAAGCAGTCCGAAAAGAGTATCTCGGAAACTCAAATTTTAAAAATCCCTGTTCCTGATATATTATATTTATAGGTTAAATCAATATTAAAATATAGATTGATTTTTTTCTATTCTGGAAACCGTTCGAAATAGTACCAAAGAAAGTATTTATCAGATAATAAAGCTTTACATTGGGAACTGTAAAATTTCTCTTCTGAAGAGAGGAATATTCACATTTTATTTTTGTGTAATAGAGAAAGACATAGATAAAATTTTCTAATAAATATGGTTGTCATCCAAAAGAGTTTTCAAAATATTATCTGCAATTATTTTATTTCCTGCATACGCCGTGTGAACATAATCAAAAAATAAATCGGTGCCAACAAGTAAGTGGGTTTGATCTATTGATTTTTTATTTTTACTTAAAAACGCAATATTATATTTTTTCTTGAGTGGCTCAGCCAATCTCATACACGGATAATGCGAAAAAATTTGTGATTCATACTCCGTGAAATCTCTGCTGTCCAGAAGAGATGGTTGATAAAAGTGATAAAAAACTGCCCCAAGTGACTCCGCTATTTCTCTGGCCTCATTTATCCTATTTCCGAAATGCTCTGCTGCTTGTGATATTCGAGATTCTGCAACTTTGCCGTCGATCGAGCACTCCATTGTATTTGTTGGGCGTTTTCTGCCATGCTTTAAATCTGAGACAAGCCTATATGTATAAATATTTTGGTAAAGCCAGGCTTTAAGACGATGTTCATAAACTTTAGCTTTATTTTTTTCATTGTAACCTATAATGAAACCATCAGGATTGTTATACATTACGCCATTATAGAAATCATTAAAACCGTCATTGTATATTATAATATCCCCCTTTTTAATATCTGCTCGTTTAGAAAAAAGAATGTCATTCTCCTGTTTAGCTACATAACTAATCATTCCGTAATTAAGAACTCGAACATTTTTGCTTATCAAAGATTCCTGAAGTATGCTTGGTATGGTTTTGTCGTCTAAAGCACCTCGTCCCCAAACAGTAGAACCCCCAAAAACATGAATTGTCTGATTCCAGCTTTCAGGCTTGGGCTTAGTAAGTCTATTCCCATTGGAAAAAGTAACTTCTCCACATGACCAGTCACCTTCATAAGTACTTAGTCCATTGTCATGAATTGGGGTTGGGTAGTTACATTGTCCATCAAACCCCATCAAAACAACTTCAAAATCAGGATCGTCTTGAAGGGCCTTAGGCCTTGATTTCATCCATTCCTTAAAAATATAAGGATCAACACTATTATAAAAATATGCAACCGATAGCTCAATTGCCAAAAGACACACTAATGTGATAATACTTGATATAGTAATATTTTTAATCCAATTCATATCTATTCTCATAATTTTCTTTTAAAGTAATATTTTGATCTTCCTTTATCAGCAAATAGTTTCCTATAGCCAACGCATCTAACTCAGTCCCCATGAAACATTTAAATGCATCAGTGGGCGTACATATAATAGGTTCACCACGCACGTTGAAAGAAGTATTAACTACAAGGGGGCATCCAGTCATTTCGTAGAACTTTGATATTAATGCATGATAAAGTGGGTTTGTTTCTCGATGTACAGTTTGGATCCGTGCTGAATAATCTACATGAGTAATTGCTGGAACAGACGAACGTTTCACATAAAGCTTGTCAAGCCCAAATAAAGATTCTTCCTCTTCTGTCACCGAATATCTTTTGTGTTCCTTTACGGTAGCAACCATCAACATGTACGGACTATCCTCATCGTACTCAAACCATTCGGAGACATGCTCCCTTAAAACACTTGGCGCGAATGGGCGGAAACTTTCCCTGTATTTGACCTTTAGATTGAGTTGCTTTTGCATAAAAGGTGAACGTGGGTCTGCGATAATACTCCGGCTACCTAGTGCTCGAGGTCCAAATTCCATTCGCCCTTGCATCCACCCTATCGCCTTTTCATCAGCTAGAGCTACCGCTACTTTATCAATTAATCCACGTTCGGTTAATTTTTTAAATTTTGCTCCACAAGCGATAAGTTCTGCTTCTATTTCATCATCAGAAAAACTTGGTCCAAGATAAGTACCCCTCATGGAGTCTGATCTTTTATATATTTTTCGTTCTTTATTGTAATGCAAATACCAAGTAGCCAAAGCTGCACCTAAAGAGCCACCGGAATCTCCAGCAGCAGGTTGAATCCAAATATTTTCAAAAATTTTTTCACGAAACAAAGCTCCGTTTGCGACACAGTTAAGCGCTACTCCTCCAGCCAGGCAGAGGTTTGACTCTCCAGTCTCTTTAGATATATATTTTGCTATTTTTATAACAATATCTTCTGTTACTTTCTGTACCGAGGCAGCAATATCCATTTCTTTCTGAGTTAAACTTGACTCTGATTTTCGAGGAGGTCCTCCAAACAAAGAGTCAAACTTTTTATTTGTCATTGTTAGTCCAGTAGCGAAGTTAAAATAACTCATGTCAAATTGAAAACTGCCGTCTTCTGAGACATGTATAAGATTGTCTCTAATCAGTTTAGCATACTTTGGTTCTCCATAGGGCGCTAATCCCATTACCTTATACTCTCCAGAGTTTACTTTAAAGCCTGTATAGTAAGTAAAAGCCGAGTAAAGCAACCCCAGTGAATGGGGAAAGTGAATCTCTTTCTCAATCTTCAAACCTTTTCCCTTACCAAGAGCAAGAGCAGAAGTTGTCCACTCTCCAACACCATCAAGGGTAAGTACAGCTGCACTATCAAAAGGCGATGGATAAAAAGCACTAGCCGCGTGCGATATGTGATGTTCTGAAAATAAAAACTTTTTGTGCCAATTGACATCATCACCCAGTGTCTTTGTCATTTCTTTTGCAAGCAACGACTTTTGAAAAAGTTTATCTTTAACCCACAATGGCATTGATTTAGCAAAGCTAGTGTATCCTTTTGGCGCAAAAGCAAGATACGTTTCTAACAACCTCTCAAATTTAAGAAATGGTTTCTCATAGAAAACTACATTTGCAATTGATTCAGGGGTAATCTTAGCTTCATTTAAACAGTAAATTATTGAATTGTGTGGGAACCCTGCATCGTGTTTCTTTCTTGAAAAACGTTCTTCCTGCGCAGCCGCTAATATATTACCATCTTTTATTAAGCATGCAGCACTATCATGATAAAAGGCAGATATTCCTAAAAGATACATCCTTAAAAAAACCGATTACTTAAAACATAGTATAAATGAACGGTGCTACCACAGATCCCTCTGCCAATATCAACAGCCCCCCTATTATTAACATAATCATAATAATTGGTGCAAGCCAAAGCTTTTTTCTTATTCTTAAAAATAACCAAAGCTCCTTTAGAAATTCCATGGATCCTCCAACAACACAAATTAATCACCAAGGGCATCACTCAAGATTGACTTCGTTTTATCAAACTGAAAAATGATTGGCAAGCTTTCGGTTTCAACTAAAGCTTTGTTTTGTTCTACAAATAAAGTAATAAAAGATCACTTTATTTTTTATAAGGATCATTAAATTGTCTTATAAAATAAACAAATCCTAGGATTGCGAGAGGAATCATAGGAATGAAATATCTCATATGCGCTACAAACAGCATGGATGGAAAGAAATACGCCAAGAAACATAAAAATCTAATATCTTTTGTTTTTATGTTCATGTAAAGGCCCAACAACCCTAGAGAGTGAAAAATAAAAAGAGTAGAAAAAACAATAATTTGGAAAATGTCACCAAAATTAAAATCTGAAAATATTTGAAAACCAGATGTATAGACTGCTTCTCTGAAACCAAGTAAAAGAACTAAATTAGAGATAAAAACCACTGGGAGTGATATAATGTATGAAAAAAAGTTTTGCTCTAGAGACATAAACCTTATTGTATTGAACCAAGAAAAAGCATATTCATTTTCTATCATGAACTCATAAGCATAGTCTTGCTCTGGGATCTTGGTTATCAAATAGATAAGCGCTATTGATAAAAAATATAAAGTAAACTTTCTAAAAGTAAATTCTTTACGATTTTTCCAACCATCCAATACAATAAATGCTATAAACGCGGGCATAAGTGCATTTCTAAAACCTGTTAAAATCACAAAAACAAATATTAACAAAGGGTTTAGCTTTATATCTTTCACAATAATCCAAAAAATTAATAGGAACCCAAAGCTCCCAAATAGACCTGTTACAAATCTCGGATGGTAAAGAGCTAAGTAGGGGTGAATTGCAATTAAAACTATAAATAAAAGCAAATAGTTTTTGCTCAAAATATTAGATGTTATGTAAATGTAACATATATCTCTTATACTAGAGAGAAAAAAAGAGAGAAACATGATGTATTTATTTGAGATTGCATTAATACCTAATAAGCATATTGTATATGAATAAAAGGTGTTATAGGACCTCATTTCACAACCGTGATAATCCCAAAAATCACCAAAATCAAAGTTTATGTTTCCTAGAAGTGATCCATTGATATAATATGCGAAAATTACAAAAAGAAATTTCAATACAATGTATGTTAAAAGAAAATTTTTTAAAGGTGTTTTAACAGTATATTCTTCAGACATTAACTTTCTCGGAATTTCAATAAGGTACAAAAAGCCGTTTCTACCTTTAAAAAAATATCGGTTATATTTAGCTTCATGAATATATCTCATAATGATCTGTTAAAAGCAAAGAATTATAAAAAAATTTATGCGGGTGCTCAGGGATTTTTAATGAATAAATCTCATAAATTGCTTGAAAAATATGAGATGAAAAACAAAAATACTAATGTGTTAGACATAGGCAGTGGTGATGTTCTGCATAAAGAGTGGATGCAAAACATCGGAAACTACACAATTAGCGAGTCCAGTCTAATTATGTCAAAGGGTAAGTTAGAGGATTATAAAAAAACAAAAATAAAAGTTCATCTTTACGATAAAGATCCTACTTATAGAGATTTGTCTAACTCCTCATTTACAAGAATTATTTTGCATCATTCGTTTGAACATATCCATAATCCAGAAAAATTTTTAAAAAAAATAATAACACTTCTTTCAGATGATGGCATTTTAAGCATAGCTATACCTTGTGACCCAGGTTTTCTATGGCGCCTAGGTCAAATTTTTTTAAGAACAAAAATTAAAAAAAACTTTGGTTGGAACAAGTTTGAATATGACTTAATAATGAGTAGAGAGCACATAAACCCTGCACAAAATTTAATAAAAATTATTAATTATTATTTTGTAAACCCTAAATGGCATTTTTATCCTTTTCCATTTATAAAACTTGTTGAATTTAATTTGATTGCCTACTTGCATGTCAGCAAGAAACAACTTAGAAAAATAGAAAATGTTATTTAACTCAAAAAAATATTAGATTGGATATGTATAATATCTTCCAAATTTATTGAACTAATTGGCTAAGTACTCTCTTTGTTATTTGAAATAGCCCAAAACTATCTTATGTAAAAAATGATGAATAAAGAAAAAAAAATCAAGGTTTTAGTGGCAATCCTAACTTTTAATTGTCAACCAAAAGCATTAGAGCTTACTAAAAGATTGCATAAGTTCAGAAAGCAGTTGGTATTATTAAAAAAACAAAATTTTTTTTTGGAACTGAAGGTTTTTGATGACTGCTCCACTGATAAAACGATAGAGATATTGTCAGAAGAAATAGAAGACAATAATATTTTTAAATCTGAAGAAAACTTGGGCTATGGTGGTAATGTAAAAAAATCGTTTCAATTTGGTATCAAAAATAATTTTGAATACTTGGCAATTTTCCCAGGAGATATGCAAAGAGATTTTGATGATCTTTTAAGTATGATAAAAAAGCTCAAGGATAACGATTATGATGCAGTTGTAGGCAGAAAATCGAAATTTATTAATTTTAAGAACATGCCAATACAAAGAAAATTGGGTAATTTAATTTTTACTCACTTATCAAAAATATGGAATGATCAAACTCAAGACCCACTAGCTGGGTTCAAGCTATATAAAATTGAAACTTGCAAAGATATTATTTGGCTTTGTCAGAATAGATTCGGCTTCGATTTGGATTTTTCTTTTTGGTCTTCAATAAGAAATCTAAATGTATATTCTTTTGATGCTTCAGTGACATATGAAGACCATATATCCTCAATGCCTTCTACTTTTCTTCAAGGATTAACTCTAGTTATAAGATTTTTTATATTGGGTATTATAGTCCAACCTGCTATAAAGATTTTACAAAGATCTACAAAACAAGTAAGAAAAAGATGACTAAAAAATTTAAAAATGACAAGCTGTTTTTTCCAGCAGGTATTGTTGGGAAAGAGGAGATAGATAAGGTCTATCAAGAGATAAAGCTGTTTGTATCAAAAAATAAAAATCTTGGTCCCTTTGAAAGGCACAAACCTCATTTATTAATTCCTTCAATATATGAATTATCAAAAAATAAAAATATAGTTGAGAGTGTAGATCAATTTTTAGGAAAGGAGTCCTTTCTATGGTATTCAGTGTTTTTTCTGAAAAAAAAATCTTCAGAAGAGTATATACCCTGGCACTATGACGATTATTTTTGGTCAATAACTGGAGAAAATGGTTGTACAGTTTGGATAGCTATTGATGATGTGAGCGATAACATGGGACCCATGGAATTTTGCTTTGACTCTATATCAAATTACTCACACCAGACGGAGACCAATCAAAATAATATGCTTGCTAGAGGCAATACTTCAGACTTTAAGCCCAGTAATAATAGTGTTATACAAAAAGTTTGTTTAAAAAAAGGTGAGTTC
>CACIJG010000025.1 GCA_902586885.1 uncultured Alphaproteobacteria bacterium
GCATTATAACGAATACGACTCTTTTGCTCACATTATCGGATATGTAGGTCCAGTTTCAGAAAAAGATTTAGACAAGGGAAAAAATGTTGATCCCATTCTCCAAATTCCTAAATTCCAAGTGGGAAAAGTAGGAATTGAAAAGAAACTAGAAAATTATTTACGGGGAACTGCTGGCGTAAGCAGAGTTGAGGTGAATGCCTCAGGTAGGGTTATGAGGGAATTGAATAGGGCAGAAGGAAAGTCTGGGGCCAATGTTCATTTAACTATAGATACTAAACTTCAGAAGTTCGTTTCTGAAAGGTTAAAAGGTTTGAGTGCCTCAGCAGTATTTATGAACGCAAAAAGTGGTGAGATTTTGTCATTAGTCTCTACTCCTAGCTATAACCCAAACAAGTTCGTACTGGGAATTTCAAAAACTGACTGGGAAGAACTTTTAAACGATAAGAGAAAACCTTTACTAAACAAAGCTACATCAGGAGCCTATCCTCCTGGATCCACCTTTAAAATGGTAGTAGCAGCAGCAGCTCTAGAATTAGGTCTAATAGGTTTAAGAGACAAAATATTTTGCCCAGGATATTATGAGTTAGGAAGTAGAAAATTTCATTGTTGGCATAAGGGAGGACACGGAACTATAGCCTTAATCGAGGCTATTCAAAAATCCTGTGATGTATATTTCTATGAACTCTCAAGAAAAGTGGGCGTCAAAAATATTATCAGAATGGCAAAAAAATTTGGGTTGGGAGAGCCTTATTCTTTACCCTTAACCGGTATGACAAAGGGTTTCATGCCCTCAAAAGAATGGAAAAAAGAACGATTTGGTAAAAGTTGGCTAGTGGGGGACACTCTAAATGTAGGAATTGGTCAAGGATATAGCTTGGCATCTCCCCTTCAATTAACTGTTATGGCGTCAAGAATTGCATCTGGAGAAAATACCAATCCTTCTATTATGAAACCTACCAACCAGGAAGTCAGTCATTCTCAGGTAAATAAAAAAGTAGAGATCAAAGCAGACATCTTGAAAGCAATAAGAAAAGGGATGTTTGACGTTCTAAATGATAAAGAAGGTACCGCCTACAAGTACAGAACTATCGATCAACAAAAACTGATAGCGGGAAAAACCGGAACATCTCAAGTGAGAAGAATAACTAGGGAAGAAAGAGAGAGAGGAGTAATAAAAAATGAGGACCTGCCTTGGGAAAAGAGAGATCATGCACTTTTTACTTGTTATGCACCTTATGACAACCCTGACTACGCATTAACTGTAGTCGTAGAGCATGGGGGCAGTGGATCAAAGGTAGCTGCACCAATTGCTAGAGATATAATGTTATTTCAACTGTTTAATGGAATTCCGCCGATCGAGGCTTACCCCGAAGAGCAACGTTCAGAAATTAATGAACGACTTCAGAAAATAGCCTCTAAATTAAATATTTCTAACCCAAATAATTCACTGAGCTTTTAAGATGACTGTTTTTTGGAAAATATTGAATATTAACTGGCCTCTTCAAATATTGATAATAACAACAGCTCTTTTTGGTTTTTTAATGCTTTATTCAGTAAGTGGCGGGAACTGGGACCCTTGGACCACCCCTCAAATAAAAAGATTTAGCGTAGCGTTTTTTTTGATTTTTTTAATGGCAACGATAAATATATCTTTCTGGAAAAAGTTATCACCTTACGCATATATTCTTGGGATACTGCTTGTAATTGGGGTGTACTTTTACGGAGAAACAGGCATGGGAGCAAAAAGATGGCTAGACTTAAAGTTTATTAAGTTGCAGCCCTCAGAAGCATTTAAGATATCCGCAGTTATGTTCCTTGCATATTATTATGATAAACTGAACCCTAAATACGTATCCCATCCTTTATATGTGTTTATTCCACTGGTGCTAATTTTAATACCATCATTTTTAGTTTTCAAGCAACCTGACTTGGGAACTGCTCTTGTTATTGTGATAATAGGAATCTCAATAATGTTTCTTGCGGGAGTTCACCTCGGATACTTTTTTGTTGCAGGTATAGGTTCTATCGGCCTTTTACTTGTATTATTTCAGAGTAGAGGTACGAGTTGGCAAATTCTAAAAAACTACCATTACAAGAGGATAGATACTTTCCTTAACCCTTCCTTAGATCCACTAGGATCGGGCTATCATATAACACAATCGAAAATTGCGTTAGGCTCTGGAGGCTTGTTAGGCAAGGGTTATATGCAAGGATCACAAAGTCAGCTCAATTTTTTACCCGAGAAACATACTGATTTCATTTTCACTACATTGGCAGAAGAGTTTGGCTTTATAGGAACTATTGCATTGCTAGCGATTTACACATTAATTATCGTATTCTGTATTCTTTCAGCTCTCAGTATTAAGGATAGGTTCGGCAAACTACTAACAGCTGGTTTGTGTGTTACTTTTTTTTCTTATTTTTCTATAAATATAGGGATGGTTATGGGGCTATTGCCTGTGGTTGGGATTCCTCTGCCTTTGATATCTTACGGAGGTTCTTCCATGATAGTAGTTATGATTGCGTTTGGTTTAATGCAGAGTGCCCATGTGCACCGAAAAGAAAGTTCTTAGTGTGAATATATATATATGTGTTGGATCCAAATCAGAGGAGTATCGGGAAGCTCTTATAAGCGAAATTAATTACCAAAAGCTAAAATTCAAAATCATAAATAATGTTACTGATAAAACCTCAGCAGAAGCAATAATTTATTCAGATGATTGTGATATATACGACTTCTCTAAGTTTCCAGAACACTCTTATATCTTTTCAACATTTGCAGGGGTTGAAAAAACACTACTTAATAAAACTATTAAGCAACCATTAGTTAGGTTGATTGATAACGAAATGACAGAATGCATGGCAGAGTGGTGTACTGCTCATATAATGAGGTACCACTTGGATATAGATAAGTTTATTCAAAGAAAATCAAAAGAATGGCTTGTCATAAAGAGTGAACGTCCATTGGCACATCAAGTGTCTATTGGCATTCTAGGTCTTGGTATTCTGGGTCAGGCAACAGCTAGTAAACTAAGAAAACTAGGTTTTAAAATAAGGGGATGGTCAGTGAACCTAAAGAAACTTTCTGGAATAATTTCCCTGAGTGGTGAAGCCGGTTTAAATGAAATTTTGACCTCTTCAGATTATATTATTCTGTTACTTCCGCTAACCAATAAAACCATGGAAATAATTAATGAGAGATCTATAAAATTATTGAAAGATGGTGTTAAGCTTATCAATGCAGGACGAGGAGGTTTAATAGAAGAGAAAAGTTTAATTAATGGCCTTGATAACGGTAAGATATCGGCTTGTACTCTAGATGTTTTTAATCAGGAACCTCTTCCCCCTTCCCATCCCTTCTGGGATCATGAAAGGATCACTATAACGCCCCACATTTCAGCACCCACTAGGTTAAAGAGTTCTGTAAAATCGATTGTTGAAAATATTAAAAGATTAGAAAAGGGTGAAAAACCAATTGGTCTAGTTGAACGACAACGCTCTTATTAAATTAAAATAATTCCCAAAACAACTAATAAAACAATCGCAATGCATAGTACCATTGTTCCAGAGGTCCATATCCTTGTTGTAATACTATCTGGGCCAGACAAGCTATATACGCCGTACACAAAAGCTGAAATCACAGTCTTAAAAAATTTTAAAACGCCAACTTCAAAATTTGATAGAATCCTAACAAGTATATTTATGATTGAAGGTAAAAGTTTCCTATATGTCCAGTCAAAATCTAGATTTACCCCTCTTTCTTCTGATGGCAATTGCTTAAACTTGTACAGGACATAAAAAGCCAAGATAGCAAAGCATAATAATTGCAATTGAGTCAAAATATGCTCCAAAGTATATGGATTATATTTCACTTCATATGGTAACAATGAATACAGATGACCAGGGTTTATACCAATGTAAACACACAAAAATGCTGTCAAACCCATGGCAATTAACATGTTTAAGGGCGCTTCTCTTGGTCTTTTTCCAGAATCATGGTGGAAAAATGCAAAAAAGGGCACCTTAATCCCCGAATGAGACAGAACGCCTGCTGATGCAAAAACAAGTACCAGCCAAATAAATTGATAGTGTTCTTTCCCAGCACCACTCATAATTAAGGACTTGCTGATGAATCCAGAAAACAATGGAAATGCAGATATAGAGGCAGCCCCTATCAAGCAGAATATTGCTGTTAACGGCATAGTCCTGTATAAACCACCCAGTTCAGAAGCACGACTTGTACCGGTTCTCAATAATACTGCTCCAACACTCATAAATAGAAGTGCTTTATACAAAATATGTGAAAATGCATGCGCAGCTGTTCCATTTAGAGCTAGCTCTGTACCAATGCCAATGCCAACCACCATAAAACCTAACTGATTATTAAGACTGTATGCGAGAACCTTTCTAAGGTCATTTTCTACTTCGGCAAAAAATATTGGAAAAACAGTCATTATAGCCCCAATATAAATAAGAATTTCAGTTCCAGCAAAGCCCCTGGCCAGTGCATAAACAGCAAGCTTGGTTGTAAAGGCTGATAGTATCACCGTGCCAGTAATTGTCGCAGAAGGATAGCTGTCTTGAAGCCAGTTATGTAAAAGCGGAAAAGCACATTTTATACCAAATGCTAAAAATATTAGATAACTGGAAAGACTTCCAAGCTCCATCCTGCTAAATTCAATTGAGTTATTATCGTGATAAAATAAGGCTATTCCATAAAGCAATACAACCCCTGAGAGGACTTGGATTATTAGATATCTCATACCTGCGTGATATGATCCCTCAGTTCCTCTTGCCCAGATAAGGAATACTGAAGATATGGCAGTAACCTCCCAATAGACAAAAAGTGTAACCAAATCTCCAGCAAAAACCGCTCCTATAGCTGCTCCAGCATAAACTAAAGCTATAAAGGGTTGCATCGTATCCCTTAAATGGAAAGCAAAAATATTCCCTAAACAAGAGGCTATACAAAAAATAATTGCAAAAACTGTCGAGAGTTTATCTACCCTCATAAAATCAAGTTCTAGATCTAAAAATTGGACTTTGAGACCATTGGTATAGTCTCCATAAATAAATGCAACTAGTGCAATGACTGGAACTAAAGTTACAAAAATAGACTTTATAAAACCTTTTGGGAGGAAGATAGATAAAACGGCACCAATGAAAAAGTAAACTGGAATGGGGAAAAAATACAAATAGCTCAATTTATATCTCCCTCAGAATACTCTTCTGAATCTACTGCCTTTTTATCATAATAATTCTCCTTCCTCATCAGAAAAAACCTTAAAACCCGAGAACCAAAGATGATTATCGAAAACATCACGAATCCATAGACGCTATAAAAATTGGAGTATGCTTCTACATCAAAATAAACGTGCCTCTCTATCAAAAAATCTGCACAAAAAAGAACACCGCACAATAGAAAAAAAACGAGTAGGACCACCTTAAGCCTAGAAGGCTTTTCAAAATATTTGAAAAAATTTAATTGCATACTAAATTAACCCTCAATTAACTAATCCGAATTCAACTGTAAAGTTTCTTATATAATCCATATAGAAAAAAAGTAGAAATGAAATCGCGGCGGTTATAGCTGGCGGTAACCAAACTAATAAGTTAGGTTCAGAAAATCTCTTGTTCTCAGTCTCTGTATCGGGTTTTAAGAAAAAGCCTCTTGCCACCAAGGGTAGAAGATACCCAATATTTAATAAAGAGCTTATTAATAATACAATCACTACAAATTGTTTTTCAGCCTCTAAAGAGGCTAGTATTAGATACCATTTAGACCATGACCCTCCCAAAGGAGGAAGACCGATAATGGAAATAGCACCAATTAAAAAACTCAAAAACGTGATTGGCATGATCCGACCAAGACCACGCATATCACTTATATTTGTTTTTTTTGTCGCTACATATATTGAACCGGCACACATAAAGAGTGTAATTTTACCAAATGCATGCGTAATTATTTGGAGAGTCCCTCCAAGAATACCAAGGCTATTTGCTAGCGCAAAACCCAGAACTACATAGGCTAGCTGACTTATTGTTGAATAAGCCAACCTAGCCTTCAAATTATCTTTTTTCATAGCTATCAACGATGCGAATAATATCGAAAAGCATGCAATCCAAACTACCCAGTCGGTAGTTTCTGAGATCGCTAATTTTTCTACACCAAAGATATATATTCCCACTTTGAGAACTGTAAAGACACCTGCTTTAACAACCGCTACAGCATGTAATAAAGCACTTACTGGTGTTGGCGCTACCATCGCCGCTGGCAACCACCGATGAAATGGGAAAAGAGCGGCCTTACCTATACCAAACGCAAAAAGACCAACAAGTATAATTAATTCTGTATAGCTAAAATAATCCCCTAATATGCCCCCAGCAATAAAATCCAAAGTGCCAACGTTATAATATATCCAGATTATTCCTAGGAGTTGTAGTCCCACAGAAGTACCTAAAAGAATAGATAGATAAACTCTTGCTCCCCTTAATGCGTCCTTCGATCCCTTGTGTGAAACTAATGGGAATGTAATCAAGGTAAGTAGTTCGTAAAATAAAAATAGGGTAAATAAATTAGCTGAAAAGGAAATTCCCATTACAGTGGCAATCGAAATGGAAAAGAAAAGGAAAAACCTTGAATGATTTTTTTCCTTGGCGCCTCTCATATAGCCTACGGCGTAAATATGAGTTAAAATCCAAAGTCCTGATGCTAATAAAGAGAAAATTATACCTAATGGTTCAAGATGAAAAGCCACCTCAAGTCCTGGCATTATTGTAAATAGGGAAACGTGAAAAATTTCTCCTTCAAATCCCCAATAAATGTTTAGACAAGTATAGAAAGTTAAAAAAGTTCCAAGAAGTGTTAACGAATCTCGTAGATCAGCTTTATTTCTGAAAACAATATTTAATATGCCTGAAAGAACAGGTAGAAGAAGTGCAATAAAAATTAATATACTAACCGACATTAAAACCGTTCCTTCAAAATAGTATCTCTGCAGCCATGTTTGCAATATCTACAGTAAGACCTGTGTTTAATCCCAAAAAAATGCAAAACAGTGCAAGTATCCAAATTGGTGAAACTAAGTAAAAGCTCAGCTCACCATGATTTTCTGGTTTCTCATTAAAATATAAAACTTCAACAATTTTCCAAATATATATAACAGCAAAAAGAGATGAGACTAGAATTGCAACAGCTACTACCCAGTATCCAGCTTCAAGTACTGCCTCAATCAACAGCCATTTACTTATAAAACCAGCAGTGCCGGGTACTCCTATTAGACTTAAACCTCCTACAACAAAAGCTGCTGATGTTAACGGCATCGCTTTTCCTAACCCCTTGATACTGCTTAAATATGGGTTTTTTGTATTGATTATAAAAGCTCCCAATGCCATAAATAGCGCTGCTTTTGTAAACCCATGATTTACCATGTGAACTAATGAGGCACTCAAACCCTTTTCAGACAGAAGGGACAGACCCAAAACCATATATCCTATTTGAGCAAGGCTTGAATAAGCCAGCAACTTTTTTAAATTCTGTTTAAATATAGCTATTACTGATCCCACTATCATTGCTATGATCCCTAAGGGCATAAGAAGGAAGAGAAAAATCTCACTAACGAACCCATATTGATAATTGAATACAGAAAAAACAAACCTGATTAATACGTACAGCGCAACCTTCGTAGCTGTAGCAGCCAGAAAACAAGTTACTACTGTGGGAGCAAAACTATAAGCGTTCGGTAGCCAGATATGTAATGGAACCATTGCTAGTTTGAGCCCCATCCCCACGATAATAAAGGCGAAACCTGCTTGAATAGTTCTGTTATTTCCTAATTCTAAAGCTCTTTCAGAAATATCCATCATATTAAGTGACCCTGTAGCCATATAAATAAAGCCTATGCCAATTACGAAAAAAGTTGCTCCGATGGTGCCCATTATCAGATAATTGAATGAAGCACTGAGTGCGCGTCTATCTACATATGAACCCTGTGCAACCAAAACGTATGTTGAAAGACTTGAAATTTCTAGAAATACAAAAACATTAAATATATCAGCCGTAGCTACAACCCCAAGTAGACCTGTTAAGCAAAGGAGAAAACAAGCATAGAATAACGTATGCTTTTCTTTAGGAACTTCTGATATCAATGCATTAGAAGAAAAGAACATTACGATAACGCTGATTACAGAAATTAGAAATAAAAGTATGGAATTGGCTGCATCTATACGGTATTCGATCCCTACAGGAGGAACCCAACCTCCCAGGAAATAAGTAAGAACACTACCATCTGCCGTTGCCCACATTAGTGCTACTGAAATAATCAAGCATATAATTGTTCCAAAGAAGCTTAGTAACCAGGCAATTAATCTATTATTAAAGATGACAATTATTGGAGCAATCAACATTGGGACCACCACTTGAAGTATCGGTAGATGGTCTGATAAATGTAAGACTGTTTGTTTAATTTCTGATGCCATTACGTTTCAATCTCGAAAGCATTATCCTTATTCTTTGCTCTATATGCCTGAGTATCCATTTCAAGAATTTCATCTTCCTCGATTGTATTGTACTCTTCACGAATTCTAATAATCAAAGCCAATCCAAGAGCGGTAGTAGCTATACCAACAACAATTGCTGTAAGAATAAGAACATGAGGTAGAGGGTTCGAATACAATACATCAGTTTTACCAGCCGCTTTGTCAAGTAATATGGGAGCAGTGCCACCCGATATTTTTCCAATCGATATATAGAACATAAAAACTGATGTCTGGAAAATATTTAATCCAACAATTTTTTTTATTAGATTTCCTCGAGAAACTACAATGAATAATCCTGAAAGCATTAGAATTATGAATAACCAATAAGGTAAATGCCCATAAATAAAACTTAGATAATAGCTATCCATGTCACCACTCATTGTCATCTAATCTTGGAGTTCTATCAGCAAAGCTATAATAAATTGCAATCATAACAAAGCTGACTGTTATACCAACGCCCAATTCTACTATAATTATCCCATAGTGCTGGCCGTGTTTTGGGTGTTCTGGGCTAATTGCAGCATAATTTAGAAACTCGTACCCGAAAACAACAGAAAAAACTCCCGTTAAAGCATAAAGTAAAACTCCTATAGCCGCCCCTTTTTGTGCAATCCATATGGGAACAACTTTTTGAACAGTTTCGAGACCCATCACTATTCCGTAAAGAATAAAGGCTGCTGCTATTATGACTCCCGCCTGAAATCCACCGCCAGGTGAGTAGTCGCCATGAAATTGTACATACAGCCCAAATAAAATTATGACACCCACCATAAATTTCGTAATAACTTTTAGTATTAGATGGTGTTTCATTATCTTAATCTCTGTTTTTTCTCTTTTTAAGATCGCTGAGTAAAAGAATTACACCTAAACCTGCTGTCAAAACTACGACGGTTTCTCCTAGGGTATCATACCCTCTGTAACTAGCTAATATTGCTGTAACCACATTTGGTATACCCATATCCTTATATGTGATTTGAAGATACTTAGAGCCCAAATGCATTTGAGCCGGTGAGTCGAATGATCCAAAACTAGGCATATCTAGGGTCCCATAAATTAGAAGAATCCCCACTAAAAAAACTACCAAAACAGGGAAAATTATTTGTCTTTTTGTTTTCTTTTGAACCCTTACAGTGAGAGCCATTGTTGACAGCATTAGTACTGTTGATATCCCTGCACCAACCGCTGCCTCAGTAAATGCGACATCTACTGCATCCATAACCACAAAAAGCATTGCTGAAACCAGACTAAACGCTCCAGAAAGCATTATAACCGCAAATAGGTGATTAAGGGTTAGAGCCATAAAGGCAATTGTCACAAGTATTACAAAAAAACATATGATTATGAAAAGCTCTATTTTTTTGCCTCCCTTTTTGAATTATAACCAAAGGTAACATAAGCGGCATTGGCAATCGCGTGCGATGCAGTTGGAGAAGATACAAATAAGAAAATTCCAATAGCAACTAATTTTAAAAATACCCAAATTGAACCCGCTTGTATCATCATTCCTATCAGCAGAAATAAAACTCCTCCCGTATCAGTAATTGATGCGCCATGGAGTCTGGACCAAAAAATCTGGCAACCGAATTAAACCTATGCTTCCAACAAGTATTAGAAATGAGCCCAGGAGGATAAAAATCCAACTGAATATTTCTGAAAGATATTCCATTATGTTTTATCTCTATTTAAAACTTTCTTATCCCCGATTTCTTTATATCTAAAAAATTTTAATATAGCTATTGTCCCAATAAAATTTAACAATGCATACAATAATGCGATATCAAGAAAATCTGGTCGCCCAAATAAAAATCCTACGATGCTTATCATTAAAACTGCAAGAGTACCAAATGCATTTAAGGCTAATACTCGATCATATAGCGTGGGACCTAAAAACAACCTTACAAGCACAATTACAAATGATATTAGAATGGAAAATGATGCTACATAGAACATTAAACCTTAGCCTTTTCTCTCGCACTTACTTACAAAGCTTCCCATCTCTTTGATTTCCTCTAAAGTATTTTCTTTAAAATCTAGAGAATGAACGAGAAGACTTTTCTCTTCTGTTTCAACCGTAATTGTACCAGGTGTTAAAGTTATTGAGTTTGCAAAAATCACCTGGGCGGCCTCTCCTTTTGGTTGAAGAGGTACATCGAATAAATTTTGATTAATTTTTACCTTGGGACTAAGTATAATTCTACAAACATTTAAATTTGATTTTAAAATTTCCTTTAGTAGCCAAAAGCTGTATGAAATTAACTTAAAGAAACGCATCTGAAATTTCACTGGTGTTTGGTCTATTATACGCATTCGCCTAATTACATATAATACCAAGCATACTGAAAAGACCCCGAAAGATAATAAAAGATTATCGAAATGACCGGATAGGGCAATCCAGATTATAGAGTAAACTATTAATAACGCCACTAGCTTCAAAACAAATTCAACCTTTTCATAAACACAAAAATATCATAAAAATATTGTCTCTTATTAATAATAAATTAACGTATTAACTCAAGCTAATTATATAGAAGTTTACCATGAATATCCAAAAAAACATTAAATTGAATGGTATCAATATATCCAATGATAGTTCCTTAATTTTAATATTGGGACCATGTCAATTGGAAAGTCTTTCTCACTCAATCATGATAATAGAAACTATTCTAAATATTTGTGAAAAACACAAACTTAAATTTATCTTTAAGTCTTCCTTTGACAAAGCTAACCGAACTTCTAATAGTTCAATCAGAGGATTAGGCCTAGATCAAGGTTTAAAAATTTTTCAGGAACTGAAAGCACAATTTAATGTTCCTATATTGACAGATGTTCATCAACCTGATCAATGCGAGTTAGTTGCACCACATGTTGATATACTCCAAATACCTGCCTTTCTCTGTCGACAAACTGATTTAATTTTAGCTGCTGGGGAAACTAACAAAATTGTAAATATTAAAAAAGGCCAGTTCTTGTCTGCTAACGAAATGCTGCAAGTTGCTAAGAAGTTTGAATCTACAGGAAATAATCAAGTTATCCTTACCGAAAGAGGTACTAGTTTCGGGTATAATGACCTTATTTGTGATATGCGCTCTCTTGAAACTCTGAAGAAAAATGGTTTTCCTGTTATTTTAGATGCTACTCACTCAATACAAAAGCCTGGTGGGCAAGGCTCAAAAAGTGGAGGAGAAAGAGAGTTTATTGAACCTCTAGCAAGGGCCGGCACTTCCCTTGGCTTAGCAGGCCTATTTTTAGAGACACACGAGCAACCTGAAAGAGCACCATCCGACGGAGAAAGTATGCTTCATCTAGACAACTTAGAACCTCTTCTAGCAAAAGTAGTCGCTATAGATAAAACAGTAAAATCTTTTCAACAATAAATATTTATTTCCTTGATAGATTAATGTGAAAATATTAAAAGTGAATTGTTGGGGTGTAGCCAAGCGGTAAGGCAGCGGGTTTTGATCCCGTGTACCGTAGGTTCGAATCCTACCACCCCAGCCAAATAGGTCAATTATGGTAGAAGCACTGTAGCCCCTATAGTCTTTCCTGACTCAATTGCCTCATGTGCCTTGACAGCCTCTTTCAGCGGGTATTCATAATTAATATTCGCATCTAATATGCCTTCTAAGATAGCATTAAAAAGTCCGTTTGCTGTAAATTCTAGGTCAGAGCGCTTTGCAACATAATGCATAATTGCAGGTCGCGTTATAAAAAGAGAGCCTCTTTGACCCAAATCTTTGATTACATTAATGGGTTCGGGCGGACCAGAAACGTGTCCGTAGGCTGCACAAATACCCATTGGCCTTAAGCAATCCAAAGACTCTTGCATCGTCTCTTTTCCAATGGCCTCGTAAACTACTGGACACCCCTCCCCATTAGTAACCTCACGAACTACCTCCAAGAATTTTTTTTCTGATCGAACGACAGGATAATCACATCCCGCAGCCTGCGCGACCTCAGCTTTTTCAGGGGTAGAAACAGTCCCTATCACTTTTGCTCCTAAAGCTTTTCCCCACTGACACAACAATAACCCCATGCCTCCTGCAGCAGCGTGAACTAGTATTACATCACCTGATTTAACCTTATAAGTGCGATGAAGAAGGTAGTGTGCTGTCATACCCTTCATTAGTAATGCAGCTACTTTTTTCTCCTCTAAATTTTCAGGTAATTTCAGTAATTTGTCTGCAGGATAGTTACGAGCTTCAGAATAACTACCAAGTGGTGGAATGCCATAGGCTACACGATCTCCTTCCTTGAAACCAATTACACCCTCTCCAATACCCTGGACTATACCTACTCCTTCAAACCCAATAACAACAGGTGGATTAGGTACTGGCCATGGGTGAGGTATACCAGATCTGTGATACGTATCGGCATAATTTACACCAACAGCTGTATGCTTAATTTGCACCTCTCCCTCACCAGGGTCTGGTAGTGGCCAGTCTCCCCATTCCATTGCTGAAGGTCCACCGAGTTTTTTAATTACTTGTGCCTTATTCATGATTATATTTTACTATGCTCAATATTTTTAAAGCAAGCTTTTCTTGGATTATCAAGGACGTCTGGTCTTTTGTACAAAACACTTCACTAAAGCCAATTATTCCAAATATTGACAACACTTTTGACAACAGTTTTCGTGATTTTCCTGATAACGCATAAGAAACATGAGAAGCATAAGAACTATTTTAAAGGCTTATGAGAAACCTGATAACTCCTGATAACAATATCCACGGGTTTTGATCCCGTGTACCGTAGGTTCGAATCCTACCACCCCAGCCACTTCTTAAAGGAATGACGTTTTTCTCACATTTCTCTGAAAATTTTATTTATAACTCAAGAAGCATTTATGACTCCACATGTTAGGTAACTATGTTATTTTCAAACGACCTATCGGAGGTTATTAAATGCTGTTTGAGAAATACATTTCAGCCTGGGATAATAAAGATGTTGGGGCGTATCTTGCGCTTCACCATGAGGACTATGAGATAGTTTATCATTCGACAAATACTGTCACAAAGATCAATGATCTTGATATGGATAAATGGGCCAATTTGATGGCTGCAGCAAGCTTTGAAAATCGAAGGTGTTTATACGAAAATGAAGAAATTTTAGTAGAACATAGGATTGTGACATATAGTTCTGGAGATCGAGAGGCTTTGATGCTGGTTCATCTAAAAAAGGATGGCCTTTTGTGGAGAACAGAAACTGGAGCAACACCTTTACAGGCAATAGACTAATCCCTAGTCTTTTTAAGGTGGATCAAACGAATTGTTTGAGCCTACATAGATAGTTTTCGAATAATTACATTTGCTGCAGACCATTGGTTTTGTTCGGTTAACCCTAACAGGACCAGCTTCGACCATTGAAGCTCTCTTGCATTTTGGACACCATTTTTGTCTTCTGATTCCAAAAAATAATATAGGAAGAGCAATGAATAAGATGAAAATCAGTAAAGAATAGTCGTATAAAATATCTAAAAGAGACATACCTGTTTCTCAGAAAAATCAATTACCTTAACAAAGTTTAGCATATTGTTGACTTAGGGTAAACTTGATCGGCGATTTTTGCAGAAATGGATGTTGGTCACCTATTTATGACAACACTTTTGACAACAGTTTTCGTGATTTTTCTGATAACGGATAAGAAGCATTAGAAGGATAAGGACTATTTTAAAGGATTATGAGAATCCTGATAACTCCTTGTAACAATATCCACGGGTTTTGATCCCGTGTACCGTAGGTTCGAATCCTACCACCCTACCCAACTATCGAAGGTAACAATAAATCCAACAAATAGTTGATATGCTTGTTGAAGCAGTGGTTCCAAAGTTGTAGGTTTAAAGAATGAACCTTTTCTTAAAAGTGTAGACCTATGTCTCAAAAAGAAATAGACCGTAAGATAGCAGTCATTTTTGCCACTGATGTGGTTGGGTATTCCAAGCAGATGGAAAAAGATGAGGATGAGACGCTTAAAAGTTTCAGAGCCTGTAAGAAGATTCTTGAAAAATTATTTGATGAACATGGTGGCAGAATTTTTAATACTGCAGGTGACTCTGTATTAGCGGAGTTCCCAAGTGCCGTATCAGCGGTGGTATGTGCTTCAGAGTTTCAAAGTCTAGTTAAAGAGAGAAATTTTAATAACCAAAGCCATATCAAACTGGAATTCCGTATTGGTATAAATATGGGTGATGTTGTTAAAGAAGAGGGAAATCTTTATGGAGACGGAGTGAATATTGCTACTAGGTTGGAATCTTTTGCTCAGCCCAATGGTATATGTCTGTCTAAAAGTGTTTATGAATTGGTAAACAAAAAAACAAAGTTTCTATTTAATGACTTAGGCGAACAAAAAGTAAAAGAAAACCAGTTCCATGCTTTCGATGTGCTACTTGATCCTTCTCAAAAGAGAACAATAAAAACCCAATCAAAATCCTACATACCGATCTTTGCTTTTATTGCAACTTTAATATTAATATTAATTGGTGGGTTAATTTACTTTATGGTTCAACAAAGTGCCTCACAAAAAACCTCTATTGAGTCAGACCAACCCAAAGAAAAGGTCTTAGGAAGAACGTTATTAATCGCTCCTTTTAAAAACAAAAGTGGTTCTAAAGAATTTGACTACATTGCCGAGGGAGTTTCAGACCATCTCATGTCTTCTTTAACTTCTAATGTCTTGTTAAACATCATACCCAAGTTACAAAGTTATAGAATAGTGGATCAAAATCTCTCCTTTAAGGAAATGATTGATAAATATAATGTGAGTTACCTGCTTAACGGAACTACTTTGATTTCCAACGAAAAGTTCAGGATCAACTTAGAGCTAGTTGATGCTCATGAGGAAAAAATTATTTGGACGGTTACTAAAGAATACTCAGTCAATGATATTTTTTCTGCTCAAGATAATATTGAACTTATCGTCCTTAGATCTCTACAAAATAATCTTACCATGGGGAACGTCTTATCAGAGACTTTTGCTAACAGTTTCGACAACCGTAAAGATTACAAAAAAGTTCTGAATACTAGGTTTTTAAGACATAGTGACAAATTCTCCATTTCTAAAGATAATGAATTACCTTATAAAGAGCTACTTGCAATTAACCCTGATAATGCAATGCTTAATTATCTTTTTGCTAAATCTATTTATACCAAACTAATAAACTTTAAATCGGTTGATAGAAAGAAAGATTACAACGCCATGGAAGAGGCTCTTAAAACAGCAATAAAATTAGAACCAAATAGTTCTATGCCATACGCTCTCCTAGGCCTTGTTAACGAAGGGGGTGCGTTAATGAATTTTGATCTTGAGAAAGGATTAGAACAGCAAAGACAAAGAGCTTCTAACTACGTAAAAAAAGGTCTAGAATTAGGTCCAAAGAACACGGAAACCTTATTTTATTCGGGTATGTTTTTTCAAATTGTTGGTAAATCTTCTAATGCTATATCACTCTTTGAAAGAGCAATTAAACTTGCTCCTTTTGGTCCAGAAGCTATAAGAGTAAATTTAATAAGTGCTTATCTGGTTAAGTTTGATTTTGAAACAGCAGAAAAAATTGCCAAATCAATGATTAAACAGGGAGATAGAAGATCAATATTTATTGGCTCAATGTTTCTGGCATATATAAAGGCAAAAACAAATAGAGTTGAAGAAGCAAAAATAGAGTTTAAAAAAATTCTAGATATAAATAAGTACTCAAAAAAAGAAGCCATATTTCAAATTAGACGATATGGTGCGGGATCTTACACATGGTATACCCAAGAGTTTGGGACTGTTATGGAAGGTCTATAGAACGAATTTTATTATTCTTCTTCATTTAAAAGTCCTTAGTGACATGCCTTGCCTAAAGCTTTTAAACGCCAATAATTATATGGAAGTGGCGCAACAAATCCCGCAACTAGCATAAAGGGGATTACCCACCATTTAAGAATTGCTCCACCTGTCAGCATAAAATCAGTAACATTCATGGCTGCTTCCATAGCAATCATCGACAATAGCGACATACCAATAGCTGTTTTGAAAGCCAAGCTTAAATCCATTTGCCTAGCCAAAATGATAGTTTCGAGAATTATTGAGGTAATCAATCCGTTTAAAATTGCAAGACACATGATTGCCAAAACAGGCCAATCAATACCCATAAATTGAAAGTAGGCTATAGTTCCTAGATCACCAATGGAACATCCTAGTAAGCACCAACTTGTATTGTAGGAAGCTGATTTCCATGTATGTTTACACTTCCAATTAATACTTAGATTAGATATTAGTGTTGCCAAGTTGACCTCCTTAAAGGATAGTTATAAACTCTCCCCTAACTGGAGAATCAAGAAAAAAATGAATATTGGAAAAGCTGCATCACTTTCAGGACTATCAGTAAAAACTGTTCGTTATTACAGTGATATTGGTATTATCAAACCACATAAGGATTCTAGAAGTGGTTTTAGAGACTATACAGAAACTGAAGTAGCTAAACTTCAATTTATAGGTAAAGCGCGTAGGTTTAATTTCACTATAAACGAGTGTCGAGATTTACTAGCTCTGTATGAAAATAAAAACAGGTCAAGCAAGGAAGTAAAATCTCTTACATTAGAAAAAATTTCTGACATAGATGAGAAACTTGAAGAGTTACACAGTCTCAAGGATCAATTAAACACATTAGTAAAAGCCTGCAAAGGCGATGACAGACCTAACTGCCCAATTTTGGATGCACTTTCTAATTAGACCTAATATAAAAATATGCGGTATTTTTTAAATGGCGGTTACCAGTTCTAATCTCTTTTTTGACAACACTTTTGACAAAAAAGTAGTCTCTGCGTTTCAGTCTAAAAAAAGTTTCTTAAACGCAAAAGTTAATTAAGTTCCCACTCATTTAATAAAGGTGAAGTATTTAAACTTTTCTCGATAAGTTTTGATATTTGCAACAATTTTTCATCTTCCCCAAAACGTCCTACAATCTGGATTGAATAGGGTAAATTATTCGAATTTACCCCTGTCGGTATTGTGATAACTGGTAGACCGGTATAACTCCAAATAGAGTTCAATCTAAAATCTCCTGTTGAATCAATACCAAAAGGAGCTAAATCTGGTGCAACGGGAGCTATCCAAATATCAATCCCTTCCTCGATCATTAACCTTTGAAGAAACTGCTGATCTTCCCTAGCTTTATTTAACAATAAAGCCAAACTATTAGCAGAAATATTCATTCCAGCTTCAATAGTTTGCCTGCTTATGGGTCTATATAGTTCTTTATATTTTGAATACCAAACTGAGTGAACGTTATAAAGCTCAGCAAAAGTTATCTTGTCAATTGAACGATTGTAATTCTCAATATCAATTACTGGTTCTACTTTTTTTGCTTGAAAAGGTTTATTTAATCGCTGAACAGTATTAAGGTATTGTTTTAAAACATGTGGTTTCGATAAGTTTAGATATGATCCTTCAGGGATCCCGACGCATATTTCTTTATCTGGCGTAGGTTTTTGGAAGCTCCAACTATCAACAATAATTGGAAGTGTTTTTTCTAATAAATTTAGGTTTTTTGCAAATATACCAATATGATCCATTGAACTTGAAAAAAGCAAAACTCCATCCCTACTTATGCGACCAAAGCTTGGTTTATAACCAATCACACCGCAATAACCAGCTGGCCTTATTACAGAGCCAGAAGTTTGAGTTCCAATAGCAATATCACAAAACCCTGCAGCTACTGATGCTCCTGACCCACTTGAAGATCCTCCAGGAGTATGAGAAAGGTTCCGGGGATTCCTAGTTTCACCCGGATCAGACACAGCAAATTCAGCCGTTACAGTCTTTGCCGTAAATATTGCTCCCGCATTTAACAACTTAGAAACACAACTAGCTTGAGGTCCTTTAAATAATTCCTTTGGCAGCGAAGATCCGCATCGTGTTGGGCAACCGTTAACATTGATAATATCTTTGACACCAATTAATAGATTTTTTAAAGGCAACATATTATCGGGTTTAGATTGTATTTTTGCGTAGTCTTCTAAGATTCTCTTTTCATCAAAAGTACCTGGAACAAAAGACTTTACTCTGCTTTCATATTTAATGATGTGTTTTATTCTTTTCTTCATAACTAAATGGTGAAAAATTTTTGCCGCTTGCTCAAGCGGTTTATTCAATAGATTATTGAAAAATTTAAAAAAATAAGTGTGTTTAATTTATCGGCTATCATAATAACCAGCCCTAACCATTGCACCAATAAAATTACAAATAAGTCTCTCTGCGTGAATCAGTGTAGTATTTCCTTTTTCAAAAGCAGGTGAGATTTCCACTAGATCAAAACCTACAACCCTTCCTTTCTTAACTATTCCATGCACTAATTCCCTTATTTGCAACCAATTCAAACCACCAGGAGTAGGCGCGTTAACTGCTGGCATTATTGTTGGATCCATACCATCTGCATCAACTGTCATATAAAAATTTACGTTATCAGGTATTCTTTCAAGTACCTTTTTTATTCCTAAATCATGAACTTCATAAGCACTAATGAGATTAGATCCATAGGCATTGGCGTCATCATATTCTTCCTGCCTTCCACTTCCCACACCCCTCAGTCCAATTTGATATATAGAAGAGACTGAATTTAATTCAGAGGCTCTCTTTATTGGACTAGAGTAGCCCTCTTTTTCACCATTTACCTCATCTCTCCAATCCATATGAGCATCGATTTGAATTAGAACAACAGGTTTATTATCAGGCAATGCCCTCATTATTGGAATGGGTATTCCATGATCGCCACCAATACAAATAAGTGTCGCACCTAAATCAAAAATTTTTTTTGCTACTTTTTCAGCTCTTCTATAGTGTTCTCTTGGGTCCCTAAAATCTGCTGTAACATTCCCACAATCAACAATTTTGATATTTTTATTATCTAACAATGGTCCGCCAAGATCCCAATCAAAATGTTTTAACGTCCTAGGCTCATCCCAAGCTGCATCTTGTGCATTTAATCTTAATATATCAGGAGCAGTGCTTTGATCATTGGATAATTCATTAGGATAATATGGCAAGCCATAAGGGACGCCTAAGACTGCTATATCTGCGTCTAAATTATCCAAATCTAAATTTAAAGGAAACCCTAACAAGCCCCTCGCATTCC
>CACIJG010000026.1 GCA_902586885.1 uncultured Alphaproteobacteria bacterium
TTAGTTTAATTCCTTTTATTACTGCAATTCTTGCTCTATTTTTTTTAAAAGAAAGCCTAAAAAGAATTACTATATATACAATGATTGGAGCATTAGTAGGTCTCATGATAATGTTTTATGGTGCTCTGAATTCCGGTGATTTCTTGGGGAATTCCCTAGCGTTGATAACAGCTGTTTCTTTTTCTTGTTTTACATTAATTCTGAGGGTTGCAAAAAATCTAGAGATGCTCCCTTGTTTAATTCTCTCTGGACTAATAGCGATTACAGTATCATTTGTTTTGAAAGACGGGCTTTTACAGATATCTATGCACGACATGTTACTTTGTTTCTTGCTAGGTGGTTTTATGTCTGCATTTGTGAATTGCTGTTTTATTTTTGCAACAAAATTCCTTGTTGCAGCTGAAGCAACGCTTTTCTTTTTTATTGAAATTGCTTTAAGCCCAATTTGGGTTTGGCTTTTTGCCAATGAAATAATATCAAGAAATACTCTTGTTGGAGGGTTACTGATTTTAATATCCCTATTTTCCCGAACCCTTTATCTTTGGCGATTAGAGCATTAAATTAATATTTGTTCTTGAGTTTGATTAAATATGTTCATTCTACACATCATCGCAATGTAAACGTTGGACCTTGGTCGGGAATGTCTATGCATTCATTCGAGCACCTTCTTTGGCTCAGTAGCATGGCGATGTTTTTCATTATACCTGCCCATCCAGTACTCATCATGTAGATCATATAAAGCCATTGGCCAAAGGCGGTCGACATCATCCGAGTAATTTAAGAATTATTACTGCTGAATAATATATTGTAAAAAGCATTCTTTTCTGATCTTATTATAGATATGAAGATAGCGAAATTAATATTATTTTTTGTTGCTATGAGTTTTTTTTCACTCCAAGCAAAAGCTGAAATTACCAGTAAAAAAGCATTAATGGAAGTCTTCGAGGGTTGTGTGGAAGAAGAAACCGAGGGCGTCTCCGTAGGAGCACAGTTTGAATACTGCGCATGTGTAACAAAGCAAATATCTATCGGCATGGATTTAGAGGAAGTTATGCTTCTAGGTTTAGATATGATGGCAGCAAAGAACGAAAAAGAAGAGGAGCGCATTCTTATATCAAATCAGAAGGTAAAAAAATATGTCTCCAAATGCGCAGTAAGACTTTTTGAGTAACGATAATAAAGTTATAGGCAAGGTTAAATCACAAATTAAATCGAACCCGACTACTTTTATGCAAAAGATACATCTGCCGATATGATATAGCTCCTTGCCGGCCATTGCCAAAATTATATGGTAACACACGGTATTACGTGGAATTATTAGAACAACTTTCCTGGTAATTGCGTTTATTCGCATTGTTTTCCGCTTTAACTATGGGTTCAAGTCCTATCACCCAAAAAAAATTTAGATACATAAAATACTTTAGATAACATGAGTAGTTTGGACCACGAAATGGCCTACATGAACTTCAGGGTCTAAAGTTTAATTTCTTTATTATCAAATAATCTAAAGATTGAAGAAAAGTTGCTCTATCCAACTTTGTATAATTCCGATTGTTTTGAACTATTAGGCTATTTGCTTCTCGTAAAGATGTCATTAGGTTTCTGCTTGCTTCTATAGATCCAATATTCTCCTTATCTAAAATTTTTCCTCTAAAATTTATTAGAAGAGCATCAAGTAATATGCATTTTTTAGACAATGGAATGTCATCTGTTATTACAATTGAGTCTTTGTTGCACCGGTTTTCAATCCAATTATCTGCTTCGTCTAAGCCGGTAGAAACATATATGAATTTTATCAAAGGGTTTTTATAAGGTCGAATGCCCCCATTCGACACTATAAAGGTGGTTAACTTATATCTTTCTGCAACTTTTATTATTTCTTGTTTAACTGGGCAAGCATCAGCATCTACAAATAGCGAGACCATTTTTTTGTTCCTGAAAAGATATAGAAAAATATTAGCAATATTATATATACATGAATATAGACATTTCTTCCAATGCTTTTAGAGTTTTTATAGCGTTGATACATTTTTTATGTTAGCTTTCATGCATATATTAAAAAGGGGGAATTTAAATGTACAAGTTTTTTTCTATCATACTTATAGCCATGTTAATGAGTTTGCCTGCTTCAGCAGCAGATTTAGGAGGACGTGTTTTAAATATTGGATCGGATACAACTTATCCACCACATGAGTCAATAAACGACGCAGGAGAGGTCGTGGGTTTTGATGTAGATGTCGTAGCAGAGATTTGCAAAAGAATTAATTGTACTCCGAATTGGGTTACAACTGCCTGGGACGGCATTTTCGCTGCTCTTGCCAATAAACAGTTTGATATGGTTGTGTCAGGAGTAACAATTACAGACGAGAGAGATAAAATTGTTGATTTTTCTGATCCTTACATAATTGTTCAACAGGGTATTTTGATGCGAGTTGAAAATAAGGGCTCAAGTATTGACGATTACAAGTCAGGGAGCCTTAGGTTAGCTTCTCAAAAAGGAACTACAAACGCAGAACTAGGTGAGAAATTAGTAGGTAGGGACAATATCAAGCTGTTTGACGATTTTCCTCCTGCAGTTTTAGCGCTGCAAAACGGTGATGTTGATGGTGTTATTATAGATAGTACGTCAGCTGCTGCTTATGAGCAGGAATTTGCTGGAGAACTCACGGTTGGCATAACCGGATTGTCATCTGATCCTCTAGGCTTGGTTTTCCAAGAAGGTGATAGTTTACAAGATGCATTTAATGAAGGTTTGGCGGCTATAAAAAAAGACGGAACTCTTGCTAAGCTTGTTTTAAAATGGTGGCCTAAGTAGTTTTTAGAAAAATGTTTAATTTGCCGCTAAGAATGGTTCTTGGCGGCAGACTTATAAAGAAATGGAAAATATTTTAAATTGGATCCGAAAAGTTCGGGTGAGTACCTTGATTTTCGTAGCTTTTCTTCCTTTTATTTGTTATTTTATTTTTACTTCAAGAAATTATGGTAAAGCTCTAAAAGCTATATTAGGAGTTGAATCTAATCCTTTAATACTTTTAACAGCATTTATTGCAATCGCAGCGATTGGTATTTTAGGAGCTCTTTCTGCTTTAAAACTTTTAAGATTTAATCGGCCAGACGTAAGTGTTAGTGATAGAGCCAGAGCTTTATTTTTAGCAAAAACTTTCTTAACAATTCAAATTATTTTTATTTTTATTGTTATTAATTCTAGTTTTATAGAGCCCTATATTATTTCAGTTGCTGCAAATTCCATGGACGCTAGAAAGACTGAATGGATCATAATAGTAAATCAAAGCTTTGCTTTAGAAGGTGAGGCTCAAGAAAAAATAGTATCATATGTTCAGACCTTTTTTTTATATAGTTTAATTCTTTCTACGTTAGTTCTTTTTTATTCAATATTATTTAAGAAATTTTTAAACATTTATTTCAGTAGAATTATTATTGCTCTCTTAGGTGGTATTAATTTAGCATTAGCTTTTTATGTTATCATGATTGCACATGCTGGCTTTGCGTTAGGGTTGGCTGTAACTTTGAGAGCTGCTTTTTTTGCATATATTCTAGCTTCTATTTTAGGGTTAACATGGGCTTTACTTACAAAACTTAAAGCGTCTACGGCTGCTACCTACGTGTTTTTATTTTTAGGGTTCTTCTCAATTTTAATAAGTATTTTTAATTTCAATAGACCTTATGAGAGCTTATCGCTTGTGGGGACATTAGAAGGGAAAATAGGGATAATTTCTGGAACGCCTCAATTTATTTCTGATCAAGTCAGATATGGAGACTTTTTGTCAGAAAAATCAGACAAGCCATTTAAAATTAGATCAATTAAAAATGTTGATCAGGCTCTTGATATATATGAAAAAAATAAATTATCGGGAATATTAATTCCTTCAGATCAGGTAAAAGATTTTCCTGTTGTTTGGACAACAAGTTTTTTGCCCTCAAAAAATAAAACGATAGCAATATTTTCGGCAGTAATTGGGTTTCTTTTGTTACTTTTAACTGCGATTGGACGTTTAACAAACATGCATCCGTTGGCAATTTTTTCCGACTTTTTTGTTGACACTATTAGGGGAGTGCCGATGCTGGTTATAATTTTGTATATTGGTTTGCCATTAGCAGGAGCTATAAAAACGTCGTCAGGTGGGTATATCGACATGCAAATGATGACTAGGGGTATAATTGCTATTGGAATAGGTTATTCTGCCTATATGGCTGAAATATTTAGAGCAGGCATTGAAGCTATTTCAAAAGGGCAAATTGAAGCTGCAAGAAGTCTAGGAATGAGAGAAACTCATATTGCAAGGTTTATTATCTTACCTCAAGCAATCGCAATAGTTTTACCAGCCTTAGGAAATGAATTCATTGCTATGTTAAAAGATACCTCCTTGGTTTCCATATTGTCGGTTAGAGACATAACTCAGCGAATGAGAGAGTTTCAGGCACAAAGCTTTTTGCCGTTTGAGCCATTTAATTCTGCCGCGTTGCTTTATATTATACTTACCCTACTTGCAGCGAGCGGAATAAAATCTTTGGAAAGAGCTGTTAATCGGGGACGCTCACAATCTTCAGGGAATTGACTTTGGTAGTAAATAACGGTTTTTAGGCGCGTAACAATGGCCGAGTTAAACAAGTAGGGCCTCCTTCGCATCCTATGCATAGTGCATCCCCTTCTAGTAGACTCAAATTCACACCTGAGGAAGTTAACGCCTTTGCAGTTTCAGGTAGACCGGAGAGCATTATACATTCGCCCGGTGCTGTTGCTAAGACATTGATACTGAGGCCTGAGCTAGAATTAAATTCATTTAAAGGAGCTTCAATTAATTCTATTTTTTTCTCATTCAATAAAGTTAAGAGGCTAACGGGTAATAGCGGAGAATGAACTATAGCTTTTTTTGTGTCAACCATGCTTATTAGAGACATCATATGCAAGCACGCGTCTTGACCCATAAATACAGGCAAATCAAATGAATACACTTTAATCTTGAAAATCTTCAGCATGGAGGCTAGCTGATCCACTCCATTTTGATTAGTTCGAAAACCTTTCCCAACAATAAGAGTTTTTTCGTCCAACCAAAAGATATCGCCACCTTCAGCTATTCCTTCATCCTTTATTTCGCCTATTACTGGAATATTATTTTCTTCATAAAATTGGCGATGTATGTCTTGTTCTCCTTTTCTTAATTTTTTTCCTGGTGACAAAATGATAGCTCCAAATTTTGTCATGAAGGATGGATCATAAGTAAAGACTGAATCAGCTAAACCTGAATCTTCTTCAGTCATCCAAAAAACCTCAATATCTGACTTAATTAATAAATCCACGAAAGATTTGTGTATAATTTCAATTTTATTTGGGTCAAAAGCAGAACTATAATGCCAAAGACTTGGGTCAGCCTCTTTTAACGATAGTCCCGGTTTTATGAGGCCTACCTTTTTAAGAGGAGCTGTCATAGAGGAAACACCGAACATTACTCGTTACCCTGGGCTCTTTTTAGATTTTTAGCATCATACTCCAATAAATGTATAGCATCGGTAGTATTTATGGCAGTACAGAACTCGCCGTGAAGATTAGAGATTGCCATATTATGAACTAAATCCGCATCATAATCTGTTCCATCGTAACCAATACGGTTCATCGCGGCACATGCATCATGAATTAAATATGTGTCAAACCCCATGTTGCCGGCCATACGAACAGTTGTTTCAATACAACTGTTGGTGAAAAAACCTACCACAACTAATCTTTGAACTTTTATTCTACGGAGTTCTAATTCTAATGAAGTTCCTATAAAGCCGCTATTAACATCTTTTTCAATTACAATATCTTTGTCTAAGGGATGTATGTTAGATATTTGTTGACCTGTTTCTAATGATAACTTGAGTGGAGATCCTTTTTCGCGAGAGTCATGCATAGTGAAGGCAACAGGTCTATTACTTTCTCTCCATTTTTTTAAAAGAGAAATAATATTTTTCTCTGCATTTAGATTGTTCCGTCTACCGTTTATACCTCCATAATATTTAGTATCATTTATTCCTTTTTGAGCATCAATTATTAAAAGAGTGGTATTGGTATCAAATTTTTTAATCATATTTAATTAAGTTTCTAACTTTTATTTATGTTAAAGAAATAATTACAGGGATTAGTAACCAGTTTAAATTCTTGCATAGGTACAGCTAATTTCTGCTGCCAATTTTTTCGATTTGTTATCTTTTACAATTATGCGACCAACAACAAGACGTTTCCCTACCTTAATCATCTCCGTATGAATTTTTGCACCATGACTCAGGAGAGGACGCAAAAATTTGCATGATATATCTACTGTTGTAATTTGCTCATAACTCCCAACGGCGGCAGTTACAGCTACAATCATTACTGTGTCTGCAGCACTCACAATAGCTTGACCACAAACTATTCCTCCAGACCTTACAAGTTTTTGATTATGATCAAGAGAAAATTCACAATAGGTTTTTCCAATATTTATTACTTTTATTCCTAAATCTTGTATCCAAGAAGCGGTAACTTGATTAAGAAAATTTTGAGCCTCTTTCACATTAAAATTATCATTAATTTCAATTTCCTTCGTCATCGGACCTTCCTATTCGCTAACTTTATAAATGTTTACTTTCTTATTATTTTTACTTTAACAAAAGTAACTGTAAACTAATAATGATAAATCAAAATTTCCTTCAAATAATTTTTAAAGTAAAATTATTTAGGCATGATAATTTTTCTAAAAGCTATAATTCACCCTAAGTTTTATGAACGAATGGTTCGAATATATTTCACTGATCTAATTAGTTCTTTGATATGGTTTTGATATTAGTAGTTTTAGACAGCTTTGCGTTTTCTAAGATGTTGATAAATACCTATATCTCTATTTATTGTAGAGTAGGAAGAAGCTAATTTAGAATTTTGAATTAAATGGTTACCATAGAAAAATTTATAATCATTTTAGAATATTCACCTAACTATATATTTTAGATAGAAAGAAGTTTTTTAAAAGAAGTTGCATAAAGGCATTTAATTTTGCATAACTACGAAAAGAATAATGCCTTTTGCTTTTTGAGTTTAAAATAATAAGCTTTCTTCTGCTTTATAATTGAGGAAAAAATGAAATTTAAAGAAATAGAAAAAAAGAAATTAAAAAGAAAATACGAGTTTACTATTAAAGCCAAAGATTTGGATAATGAAGTAAATGAAAAACTTGAGCATGAGAGGCCAAATATTCAGATGAAGGGTTTCAGAAAAGGAAAAGTTCCTTTGAGCCTTTTAAAGCAGATGCATGGGGAAAATATTCTTTCTGAAATTATGAAAAATAAAACAGATGAATATATTAAGAATCATCTTGAGTCATCTGGTGAGAAGCCAGCTTATGAGCCAAAAATAGAACTTGTTAATAAAGAATGGAAAAAGGGGGATGATGTAATATTGTCGATAGAATATGAGGCAATGCCAAAAATACCAAAACTCGATTTAGGGAAAATTTCTATCGATCGTGTAACTGCTGAACCTGATAAAAAAACAATAGATGAGTCAATGGAGAACCTGAGAGAGAGTGCACTTAATTTTGAAGAAAAAAAAGATATTGAAAAAGCAGATTTGAAAGACCAAGTAACTCTGGATTTCGAAGGGTTTATAGATGGTAAACCTTTTGATAATGGTAAAGGGAAAGATTTTCCTTTAGTCCTAGGTTCAAACAGTTTTATCCCAGGTTTTGAAGAGCAGTTGGTAGGAACTAAGAAAGGAGATAAAAAAATAGTAAAGGTAAGTTTTCCTGACGAATATGGCAACAAAGATCTAGCAGGAAAGAAAGCTGAATTTGAATGTAAAATTAATAAAGTTTCAAAATCAATTAAACCGGAAGTAAATGATGAGTTAGCAAAAAAGTTTGGGCTAGAGAACCTTATACAACTAAAAGAAAACTTGGAAAATCAAGTAAAAACAGAATTTGATCAGGCTTCAAGGTCTCTTATAAAAAAGAGCTTAATGGATAAGTTAGAAAAGGAGTTGAAATTTCAGTTACCTGAGAGTTTAGTCGAAACAGAAGCTAGTAATATTGCTGCACATTCAAGAAATAATCAAGGTAACAAAAATAATCCAGAGGATTTAAAGCCCACAAAGGAAGAGGTGGGTTTTGCTGAGAGGAGAGTTCGAGTAGGTCTATATTTTGCAGAAATTGGTATTATTAATAAGCTAGACTTGAATGAGGCAGAGATGCAGGCTGCTTTTGCAGAGGAAGCAAAGAAATATCCTGGTCAAGAGCAGGAGTACTTAAAATTTGTCCAATCTAACCCTCAAGCACAACAGGCTGTTAGGGCACCATTATTCGAAGAGAAGGTGGTAGATCACATTTTGAAATCTGTAAAAATAAATGAAAAGAAAATATCGGTTGCTAAATTTAAAGAACAAATGCAAAAAATGAACTAAGAAGTAATGCACTTCTTTTTTACAATAGGAGAATATGATGAGAGATCAGCATGATGTTTTTATGAACACACTTGTTCCAATGGTTGTAGAGCAAAGCGCAAGAGGAGAGCGAGCATATGATATTTTTTCAAGGTTATTAAAAGAGAGAATAATTTTTATATCAGGACCTATACATGACGGAATGTCAACGTTAGTTGTTGCGCAATTGCTGTTTTTAGAGGCTGAAAATCCAAAAAAAGAAATTTCTATGTATATTAATTCTCCTGGTGGCGTTGTGTCATCTGGACTATCGATTTATGATACTATGCAATATATCAGGCCAAAGGTGGCTACGATGTGCATAGGTCAAGCGGCGTCAATGGGATCGTTGCTTTTGGCTGCTGGTGAAAAAGGAATGAGGTTTTGTTTGCCAAACAGCAGAGTTATGGTTCATCAGCCGTCAGGTGGATTTCAAGGACAAGCCTCTGATATTGCCTTGCACGCTCAGGAGATCCTCGATTTGAAAAAAAGGCTAAATATGATTTACGTCAATCATACTGATCAAAAGATAAATGTTGTAGAAAAAGCTTTGGATAGAGATAACTTTATGACACCTAAAGATGCTCTGGAATGGGGTTTAATTGATAAAATAATAGACAAAAGAGAAAATATAAAAGAAAATAATAAGGAGTAATGTTTAAATAATTAATAACAAAAAAAGATTGGCACTCTCGCCAAATATATTAAGATTGGGGTATTATGAGCAAGTCAGGATCTTCAAGCAGTAAAAACACTCTCTATTGCTCTTTTTGTGGCAAAAGTCAGCATGAGGTAAGAAAGCTAATAGCAGGACCTACAGTATTCATTTGTGATGAGTGTGTTGAGTTATGCATGGATATAATCAAGGAGGAAGTAAAGTCTGGTTCTGACAAGTCATCGAAGAAAAATGTTCCTTCTCCTAAAGAAATTTATGAAGTATTGAACGATTATGTTATTGGCCAAACTGGAGCAAAAAAGGTTTTGTCAGTTGCTGTACACAATCATTACAAAAGGCTTGGTTACGCACCCAAAAAAGGAGAGGTTGAGTTACAGAAATCTAATATAATGTTAATCGGTCCTACTGGCTGTGGTAAAACACTTCTCGCTCAAACCCTTGCAAGAATATTGGATGTACCATTTACAATGGCGGATGCTACTACACTTACAGAAGCAGGTTATGTTGGAGAGGATGTAGAGAATATCATTTTAAAATTATTACAGCAGGCAGATTATAATGTTGAAAAAGCTCAAAGAGGTATTGTTTACATTGATGAAATTGATAAGATTAGCCGAAAAACCGATAATCCATCTATAACTAGAGATGTTTCTGGTGAAGGAGTACAACAGGCTCTTTTGAAGATAATGGAAGGAACTGTTGCTTCGGTCCCCCCTCAAGGAGGAAGGAAACATCCGCAGCAAGAATTCTTGCAAGTTGATACTACAAACATACTCTTTATTTGTGGAGGAGCATTTGCTGGGCTTGAAAAAGTGATTAGTTCTAGAGGGGAAGGAAAAAGTATAGGTTTCGGTGCAGATGTGGGAGGTCCAGAAGTAAGGAAAATAGGGGATATAATAAGCGAAGTAGAGCCAGAAGATCTTCTTAAGTTTGGTTTAATACCTGAGTTTATAGGCAGATTGCCAGTGATAGCAACGCTAGATGATTTAGATACAAAAGCGATGATAAAAATTCTTACAGAACCAAAAAACGCTTTGGTAAGGCAATTTAAGAAATTGTTTGAATTGGAACAAGTAAAGCTAGAGTTTACGGATGATGCATTGCAGAAAATTGCAAAAAAAGCTGTTAAAAGGAAAACAGGGGCAAGAGCCTTAAGGTCTATACTAGAAAATATTCTTTTAGACACAATGTTTGAGTTGCCTTCCCTTGAAGGCGTTTCGGAAGTAGTTGTGAATGAAGATACAATTGATCGTGACACTGATCCCTTGATGATTTATGTCGATAAATCGGAGAAGCCTGCTTCAGCTTCTTAGGAAAGTATTTTATGCTTAAAAATTTTTTTAAGATTCTTTTTACTTGGTGGAATGGAAAAACCCTCGGCACTCTTTTGTTCACCTGGAAAAAGGGTATTTTTGTAGGAGAAGATAGTTTTGGAAATAAATTTTACAAAACAAAAAATGATAGAAAGAGGTGGGTCATTTATGAAAGTGACTCTGAGGCTTCAAAAATCGATCCAGATTGGCATAGTTGGATCAGATTTACAGCTGTTAAAAATCCAACTAATAAGACTAGTAAATATAAATGGGAAAAACAATATGTAGAAAATTTAACTGGTCTATCAAGCGTATACAGACCAAATAAATTTGTCTTAGAGAAAAATACTAAAAAAACCAACATAGAAAAAGATTATTCTTCATGGGAACCTAGATAGCCGAAGTTAATGAGAATAAATTTAATAGAAATACTTTTAGGATTGATAGTTGTTTTAGTAAGCATTGGCTTTTTGGTCCTCCTTTATATAAAAGTAGATTTTTTTTCACTTAAAGATGAAAGTTTTTCTTTAACTGCTAGATTTGATAATATTAATGGGATTTTGACAGGTAGCAGTGTGAAAATGTCAGGGGTTGATATTGGTAGTGTCAAAAAAATTGATATTGATTTAACTACTTTTGAGGCCGTTATTACTATGGATTTTAAAAATAAATATAATTTCCCTGACGATTCCGAAGCGTCGATTCAAACAGATGGACTTCTTGGAGGTAGTTACGTGTCAATTATGCCAGGTGGATCAGATGTTTTTCTGTCTGACAAACAAGAGATTACTTTTACTCAAGGATCAACTAGTTTGATTAATTTAATGTTAAAGTTTGCAGGAGATAAATAGCTAATTAGTTAGAGTGTTCAGAAGATTTATATCTATACTCGTTGAATTTACTTTCTTAAAATATGCTGTTTTGGCTTTAGCAACCTTTAGCCTCTCCAAGAATTCAGTTTTTGGGACCTCTATTGCACCCATGGTCGCTAAGTGTTTAGTCATAAATTGAACATCTAAAAGCAAAAACTTATTTTTTATTAAGAGAAACATCAAAGCAACCAGAGCAAATTTAGACCCGTTGTTACTCGTTGAAAACATACTTTCGGCAAAAAACGCAGCTCCTAAAGATACTCCATATAACCCTCCTAAGAGGGTGTTATTTTCCCAAACCTCTACAGAATGAGCATATCCAGCTTTATACAATTCAATATAGTTTTGAATTATAGGGCTAGTAATCCATGTTTCGTCTCTACTGGCGCATTTAAATATAACTCTTTCAAAACAGTTGTTTATAGTAAATTTCAAGTCTCTTTTTATACAGTCTTTTCTCAGACTTCTTGAAATATGTAATTCACCTATAGGGATCACAGCTCTTTTATTGGGGCTACACCACATGACAAATCTATGATCTTGATAATCTCCCATAGGGAATATTCCCTTTTTGTATGAGTCAATTATTACAGCGGGTGTTAAGATAATATTTTTCACTTGTAAATGGTTACTTTTTCTCCTGATTTAACCAATTTTCTAGCCAGTGGATATTATAGTCACCGTTTAAAAACTCTTCATGCTTTAAAATTGATTTGAAAAGATCTGAGGTGGTTTCAATTCCATCAATAATTAGTTCGTCCAATGCTCTTTTTAGTCTCTTGACAGCCAATTCCCGTGTGTTAGCGAAAACAATCAATTTGCCGATAAGGCTATCATAATAGGGAGGAATCCTATAACCATTATATATGGCGCTATCCATTCTAATTCCTAGCCCACCAGGAGAATGAAATTGCACAATTGTTCCTGGAGAGGGAGTGAATTGCGGAAGTTTTTCAGCATTTATTCTGCACTCAATTGCATGCCCATTTAAATTTAGATTTTCTTGTTTAAATGACATGGGAAGCCCTGCTGCTACCATTATTTGTTCTCTGACGAGGTCTATACCAAAAACTGCCTCTGTAACTGGATGTTCAACTTGGAGGCGTGTATTCATCTCAATAAAGAAAAATTCGCCATTTTCATATAAAAACTCTACGGTACCTGCTCCTTCATATTTCATCATTTTCATTGCTGATGCACACTTTTCACCAATAGCTTTTCTCTCTTTACTACTAATTATTGGGCTAGGTGTTTCCTCAAGAACTTTTTGATGACGGCGTTGCAAGGAACAATCTCTTTCACCTAAGTGAACTGCGTTACCTTTGCCATCACCAAATATCTGCACTTCAATATGCCTTGGTTTTTTTAAGTATTTTTCTAGATAAATTGTATCATCGTTAAAGCTTTTGATTGCCTCTGATTTTGCTTGCTGAAACAAGTTTTCCAGATAAGCCTCATTTTCTACGATTTTCATTCCAATACCTCCACCCCCAGCAGCTGCCTTTAAAAGAATTGGGTATCCAATTTTTCTTGCTAAGTCTCTTGCCTCTTTAGTTCCCTTTAACTTCCCGTTGGACCCAGGTACACATGGCACGCCAAATTCTTCCATTTTCTTTTTTGCATTGATTTTATCTCCCATAATTCTGATGTGCTCCGGGGACGGACCAATAAATTTAATATTGTGGTCTCTTAAAATCTCAGAAAACTTTGAATTTTCTGATAAAAATCCATAACCTGGATGTACAGCTCTACTCCCGGATATTTCGCATGCAGATATTATAGATGGTATAGAAAGATAACTATTACTGCTTTCTGCTGGACCGATACATACACTTTCATCTGCCATTCTTACATGCATTGCATTTGCATCCGCTTGGGAATAAACCGCGACTGTTTTAATACCCATTTCTTTACAAGTTCTTATGACCCTAAGGGCTATTTCTCCTCTATTTGCTATCAGGATTTTATTAAACATTTTTACTCTATGACAACAAGGGGAGTACCGAATTCAACTGGGGTTTCATTTTGCACTAGTATATCTATTACTTTTCCTTCAAAAGACGAAGGTATCTGGTTCATTGTTTTCATGGCTTCAATTATCAGCAGGGTATCACCCTTTTTAATGTTCTGACCGATCTTTATAAAATTTTTCTCTTCAGGGGAGGGAGCTAAATAGACGGTTCCGACCATTGGAGATTGAACTACTGAGCCTTGATTAATATTTTTTAAGTTTTCTTCAGAATTTACCGGTTGAGTTTCTTTGACAAAATTAATTTCATTATTTGGATGCAAAGAGTCCTGCTTTTTCAAACTTGTTACCGAAGCTCCTCCATCAACTTTGATTGAAACGGTATCAAATTCTCCAAATGATCTATTTAATTCAATTGTATTAAGTTTATTTTTCTTTAAAATTTGCACGAGACTATTTACAAATTTTAATTCATCTTTTAACTCATTATTTTTCATAGGAAAGAACCCAATTTTTTAATTATAAGTAAAAGAAAAATATCACGCATCCAGTTATTCGCAACTATTTCTTTTTATAATTAATTTACCAATTTCTTGTATTTATATGTTAACTTTCTTCTCTATCCCACCAGCCTTTTTTTCCCATTTTTGGCTCTTTTTCGGCTTTTACTTTCAAATTATTATCTTGTTCTTTATTTAAGCTTTCAATCGTTTTTTTAACGCTAGCTTTGGTCCTTGTCTTTTTAGTATTAGAATTGTTTTTCTCTATCGATTTCTTTTCACTCGGTATCTCAATTATTCTGCTGCTGTCTATCAAGTTGTCCAAGTTGCTATTTTTTAAATTGGTTAATGGTATAGGTTCTACTTTTTTAGTATCCAACTTTTTTTTTCGAGGGTTTTTAATGCTATCAATATTATTAGAGTTACTATCGGTTGGTTTATCAGACTCGATAGTTTCAGTGTCAAAAACTTTGTCTCTAACAGGTTTTTTACGCCTTCTTCTTTTTCTTTTCTTTTGTTCGTCTTCATTATCATTAGTAGCTTTTAGGTCCTCTGGAATTTCAGAAATTACTGAATTTGATTCTTTATGATCGTTATGCTCTTTTTTTATCTTTTTATATTTTTTCCTTGGCTTTCCATTGTTAGTTTCGAATATTTTTTTATCATTTTTTTCTAGTAGTTCAGGAATTATTTTGAAATTCGGTGAAATAAGTTCAACAGATGCCTCAATTAGTATTTTAATTTTAAACCTAGTTTCAATGTCTTGTATGTGTTCACGTTTATTATTAATAAGAAAATTAGATGCTTCTACTGGGGCATATAGAACAAGGTTTTGACTCTCTTTAACTAATGCTCCTTCTTTTTCCAAGGTCCTAATTATTTGTAGTGCAAGAGATTCGTTAGATCTTGTTATACCTGATCCATGGCAAAATAAACACGGTGTTGTAGTGGACTCTAACATACCGGGGCGTAACCTTTGCCTAGACATTTCAAGCAAGCCGAAAATTGAAATTCTTCCAATTTGAATTCGGGCTCTATCTAATATTATGTGTTCTTTGATTTTCTTTTCAACAGACAAATTGTTTCTTCTTTCTTCCATATCTATGAAATCAATTACAATTAACCCAGCTAAATCTCTAAGTTTTATTTGTCTGGCTATCTCTGTTGCTGCTTCTAAATTTGTTTTAAGAGCTGTTTCCTCTATGCTACGCTCCTTTGTCGCTCTACCAGAATTCACGTCTATGGCAACCAGAGCTTCAGTTATTCCAATAACTATATATCCACCTGATTTCAGCTGTACAATTGGGTTAAACATTTCTTGAAGATAATTTTCAACTTCGAAAAAAGAAAAAATTGGTATTTTGCCTTCATATTTTTTTACGTATTTTGCATGCGATGGCATTAATAATTTTAAATAGTTTTTTGCTTCCTTAAAAGACGTATCACCTTCAACAATTATTTCATTAATGTCTCTATTATAAAGGTCTCTAATAGCTCTCTTTATTAAGTTTCCCTCCTCATGTATCATTGCAGGAGCTATTGACTCCATCGTTTGGGCTCGTATGGACTCCCATGTTTTAAGTAAAAATTCATAATCTCTTTTTATTTCTAATTTAGTACGCTTTCCTCCAGCTGTACGAACTATAAGACCACTTCCCTTGCTAACATTGAGTGAGTCAATTATATCCTTTAATTTTTGTCTATCTTTAACGTTTGTAATTTTTTTAGATATACCTCCACCTCTCGACGTGTTAGGCATTAGAACACAATATCTACCTGCAATTGAAATATAACTTGTTAAAGCAGCTCCCTTATTTCCTCTTTCTTCTTTGGTAACTTGAATTAAGAGGATCTGCCTAACTTTAATGACTTCTTGGATTTTATATTTTCTTTGAAAAACTCTTTTCCTAGGCACTAACTCTTCTTCAAATAGAGAATCGTTTGAGCTCTCAGAAGGCAAAGTATTATTGGTTACATTTTCGTCTTGGTTTTCAGGTTCGATATTATTTATAGAGCCCTCAAGACTATTAATATTTTCGTCGTTTTCTTCCTCAGAGGATATTCCATTATTTTTTTCCTGAGCATATTTTTCTTCTGCTTTTGCTTGTTCTTCTAACAAGGCATCTTTATCTGCTTTTGGAATTTGGTAATAGTCAGGATGTATCTCTGAGAATGCAAGAAACCCATGACGATTGCCGCCATAATCCAAGAATGCTGCTTGAAGGGATGGCTCTACTCGCGTTACTTTTGCTAGGTAAACGTTACCTGTAATTTGTTGTTTGTCAGTGCTTTCAAAATCAAAATCAAGTGTTTGATTTCCGTCTGCAACCACGACCCTTGTCTCTTCAGGGTGAGCTGCATCAATAAGTATCTTCTTTGGCATGTTGAAATCTCGCTTTTATAAGAAACTGAGAAATATAAATTTCTTCTAATCTCTTGGTAGTAACTATTTATTTTTCTATGATAAAAACCCAAAGCATCACCGATATTCTCAAAACAACTCGGTTTAAATTTTTCTTTAAGGGCTTTCATGATTAATTCCTTTGAAGTGTCGTCCGAGAAATTTCAAACTGATATCGAACGATCTATTTATTTATCAAGTTAATCAAACAAAATCATTTATACAAGTTAATTTAGTTACATTTTTGTTATTAAGATATTAAGCTGACTTTGATCTATAAAAACTTATGTTAATAATTTATAATATTTGCAGGCTAAAACGAACTATTAGTGATAAAAAAATAGAAATACAAAATTGACAGCTGAAATACAGAAACATATCGCTGAAATATCTGATTCTTTAGATTTGATCTCAAAGAGAATAGGGTTGCCAGATTTAGAGTATAGAATTGAAAGAAAATCACAGCAATGCGAAGACCCTGACATCTGGAAAGATCAGCAGCTAGCAAAGCAGTTGATGAGAGAAAGACAACAATTAGTTGAGAGACTAGAGAATTATCAGAAAATAAATGAGGAATTAGGTGAGATAAAAGAGTTATATAAAATGGCGAGTCAAGAGGGATCAAAAGATATATTTAAAGACCTTGAAATGTCCTTAAACATTTTAGCGAACAAAACTAATGATATTGAGGTTTTATCATTATTGGACGGTGAAGCAGATCAGAATGATGCGTTTTTAGAAATTAACTCTGGAGCCGGGGGTACAGAGAGTTGCGATTGGGCACAGATGCTTTCCAGGATGTACTTTCGCTGGGCAGAAAAGAAAGATTTTAAAATTGAGCTCATCTCTGAAAACCCAGGAGATGAAGCAGGAATAAAGTCTTGTTGTTATAAGATATGCGGACATAACGCATACGGTTGGCTTAAGGTGGAGTCAGGTGTTCATCGTTTAGTAAGAATTTCTCCTTTTGACAGTTCCGCGAGAAGGCATACATCTTTCTCATCAGTTTGGGCATATCCTGTGGTAGATGATAACATTAATATAGAAATTAGTCCGTCTGACATCAGAGTTGATACTTTCAGATCTTCGGGTCCTGGAGGTCAGCACGCAAATAAAACGGATTCAGCCGTAAGAATAACACATGTTCCTTCCGGAATTGTAGTTACTAGCTCTGAAAAATCACAACACCAAAACAGAGCTAATTGTATGGCAGCTCTAAAATCTCGCTTATATGAGTTAGAAATGCGAAAAAGAAGTGAAGGAATTCAAGAAAGTCATAATAAAAAAGGAGATGCGGGATGGGGAAATCAAATTAGGTCATATGTTTTGCAACCTTATCAGATGGTCAAAGACCTGAGAAGTAATGCTGAGACAAGTGATTTTCAAAAAGTACTTGATGGAGATTTAGATAAGTTAATGTCTTCGGTTTTAGCCATTAAATAAATTTAAGTTTATTTCTTTTTTTCAATAGAATTGTCATAAGGATCGTCTTTTCTTTGTACTGTTCCTTCAAAATGTGCTCCGCTTTCAATGGCTATTGCCTTGTGGATAATATCTCCTTTTACTCGAGCTTTATTGGTAAGCCTCACCTTAAGCCCTCGTACACACCCAATTACTTTTCCATTAATGATTACATCGTCTGCAATTATTTCACCTTTTATTTCAGAAGTTTCACCCACCGTTAGTAAATGAGCTTGGATATCTCCTTCAACTTTTCCTTCTATTTGAATATCTCCCGCAGTCAGTAAATTTCCTTTAACAATTAAGTCACTTGACAAAACAGATGGAGGTACTTTTACAAAAACATTGGTGTCACTTGAGTAGCCAGGGCTTTTTGAAGTCTTGGAGACTTCTACTGTGACATCTTCTGGAGGTGTAGGTGCCGGGGCTACAACCATATCTTCTTTTTCGTTCTTTTTTTGCTTGTTAAACATTATATCGCCTCTAAAAATTTTCTTGGATTGATTTTTTTATTTCTTTTCATAATTTCATAATGCAAATGCACGCCAGTACTCCTACCTGTGGATCCCATTAAGCCTATGATATCTCCTTTTTTCAGTTTATCACCTGTTTTTACATAAATCTTATTCAAGTGAGAATAACCCGACTTATAGTTATCACTATGCATAATAATAATCGTTAGTCCATACCCTCCTTTGGAGCCAGCAAAAATGACTGACCCGTCCCCAGTACTTACAATTTTTTTGGTAATATTTCCAGACATATCTATTCCGTAATGAAATTTT
>CACIJG010000027.1 GCA_902586885.1 uncultured Alphaproteobacteria bacterium
GAAAAAAGGTAGCCATATATATAGTGTGATTATTGCTACTTTTATTTCAGCTTTTGGTGATGAAAAAAGAAATTTAGGCAGGCAGTTAATAGATTTGGCAAGATTTCTGTTATCTGTAAAAGGATATAAGATATTTTTTCAAGGCCTAGGTTCTTTGGTAAGAGGAGAGCACAAGGTTTCAAGAAAAATAAATGATGGTTGAACAAAATGTTGCGGTTATAGGAGGAGGAAGTGGTTTAGGTCGCGAGATAGTTCTCGAAGAGTTAAAGAACAAAAATAATGTAACAATCTTCACATCAAATTTTCAGAATAGAATACAAAATAAAAATATATCATACTACAATGCAGATTTTTCTGATTTCGATGAACAACTTTTCAATAAAGTTTTTTCAAAAAAAAATATATCAAAGGTTTATTTTTGTTCCGTTATCGCAAAACATGAAAAATTTAAAAACTGTGAAAGGGTAGATATAGAAAAACAAATAAAGTTCAATATTACTAATGTTTCTCTATTTATTCATTTTTTAATAAACAAAAGTCATAACATTAAATTGATCTTTATATTAAGTCATGTCTGCTTTATCTTCAGCCCAGGATTTGCTATTTATAGAATGAATAAAAGAGCCATAGAAGATCTATTGCTTTCAATTGAAATAGAAAACCCACATTTTTTTGTTTCAAAAGTCTATCCAGGAGCAATGGACACAGATTTCGTAAAAAATACTAAATATAAAGGATTATCATATTTTAGAAAGAAATCGCCAAAATGGTGGGCTAAAAAGATAGTCTATTCCAAAAGAAAAAAAATTATTTCAAACACGGATTTGATCATACAAGTTGCAGATTATATTATTCCTTTTTTTGTAAAAAAATGGATATACAAAAACCTATAATTAATACGAAATCAATTTATTATATTTACAAAATATAACTAAGTTCAAAGCGGCGATCGTAAGAGCTATTGAAGTTGCAATCGCTGCCCCATAGAGACCAAAAATTGGAATAAGAAATAAATTTAGAGTTACATTCGTTATCACATTTAAAAAAAATAAAAAAGTCTGAATTAAGGGTTTGCCAGCTTGTAAAAGAACAGAATCGAATGGAATAAAACCTGAATAAAAAAATAGCCCTGCAAATAATAAGCATATAATTAAATGAGTATCTTTGACAATATTATTTGGAAAATAGGGATTTAAAAAAGGATATATTACAATTACCAGTAACATAAAAAAGGATGTCACAAATAAGCTTAATAAAAATAGGCTTTTTATAAAATTGTCTATTTTAACGGACTTATATTTCTTGATAATAGCCACTAACATTGGATTAACATTTGTTTTTATCATATGAGGAACTTGGTATATGCCCTCAAAAAACATTGAAGCGAAGCTATACACTCCAACTTTATAATCATTCAAAAAGATGGCTACCATCAAAATGTCTATCTTTAAATATGATTCATAGAAAAAGCTTGCTGGAAAAGCCTTTGAACCAAAAATAAGATGGAATCCGGCCCAATTAGCAATTTTTCGAAAATGCATTTTAGTCAGCCTGCCAAACACAAGAGAGATAGAAAACAATACGAATAATAACACTTCAGCAATCAAAAAAGAATAAGATAATGTATGAGGTTCTCGAGAGAAAAAAGAAATGACGATAACTATGAATAAGATCAAGAAACTTCTTAAACTTTGCGAAAGTGAATAAAATCTAATTCTTCTTTCACCATTTAATATTCCAAGGAATATTTTATTTATAGTAAAAAATAAAATTGCTGGCGAAATTATTTTCATTCCGTTGCCAACAGAAGGACTTTCTACTAATTGACCAATTTTACTGCTTAAAATATATAACAAGAAAGAAAATGCTAATCCCACAAAAAAACCAATTAAGAGTGCTCCTAATTTTATATTATTCAGTTCTCCTTCATTATCGATATTGTATGAAATATTTCTTTGGGCAGAGTCATTAATTCCAAAAACCGCGAATTGTGACCAGATTAAATATATAGTGTATATTTGAATAAAAATGCCTAGATCAGTGATACTGTAATTAAATATGATAAATAAATTTATCGATAATCCACTTATTACAAAAATAAAAAAAGAGAAGTACAACCAAAAGGTGTCTTTTATAAATTTTGCTTCCAAATTTTGAAAAATTTTCAAGTTAATATAGTTTTGGAATTAAATTAATTTTGTAAAGCATCTCTTCGAAACTAATCCCCACTAGCAGAGAAAACACTTTAAGCGCTTCAATATCCGGCATGTTATCTTTTTCAATCAAATATAACGCCTCTTCTCTACTGATTAAACCTTTTCTAATTTGTTGACTCCTAAAAGCATCATATTCTGAAAAACCGGCTATCGAATGATATATATAATTTATAAATGCAGTATGTCCGTCTCCTATACGCCAGGTATTATCTGACTTATCAGACACTTCCCAGTCGTACTCTTTGACAAGGGTTTCATTAATCTTTTTCTCATCCCACCTCAAGTAATGATATAAATAAATAAAATCATCATTAGACAAAAAGGTTGATTTAAATGACAAAAGAGACTCTAGCAGCGACTCATTGAGATAATAAGGGTTTTTCAAATATTGTAATAAATAAAACAAGCCCAAGTTTATTTTGCTTAGAGCAGAAAATGCAAAAAGTCTTTGCTGATGATTATTTTCTTTAACACCTGCAAAGCCACTTTTGAAGTCAGTTCTTTCCAATTCATTTCCTCCACAGAATATTACAAGAGGTATTTTTAGTTCCTTTCTAAGTTCTCTAGCAATATCAAAGAAAAACTTATCCCCTGCCATAAATAAAGGAACCATTCCTAGGTGAGGACTCCTAAACCAAGCTTGAATATTTTTTCGAAGATACCTTCTTTTTTTTAAAAGATTTTCTGTCCTTATTATTTGTTCAAGACCCAGCTTTCCTGTCATTCTAGCTTGATTTCTTCTGGCGCCATCTGTTGCCATACCCCAATCATATGAAAATGCAATAGGGTTCATATTGAATTCCCTTTTCAATACATGCAAACCATATGAACTATCTCTTCCTCCTGAAAAAGCAACTATGCAATCAGGCTCACCATTTGATTTTCTATATTTATTCAAAAGGGATTTTAAGTTGGTATGCCCTAAGAGTTTATCTGGATTATAGCTAGTGCAATAATTGCAAACGCCTTTAGCATCAAATTTGATGTATGGATATGTGTTTGGCAACACGCATTTAGAACATCTAATCAGATTTTTTTTAACATCAAAAATATCTATTTTCCCCTTCACAGGATTATTTTTATATTTTTGTGGCCGCAGACTTTCTAAAAGATTAAATTCAATAGTGGAGCAATCTTCCAGATCAATTAAAACTGAATTCTTTAAATTTACTTGACAAATACTTCCATTTTTACTGACTTTAAAATGGTGTTTGCTTAGGAATACTTCTAATGCTCGCCTTTCTGAAAAGAAAATAACAGTCTTTGATTCATAGTCTTTGTACAGATACAAAGAACCAGTATTTGATGCAAGAAATAATGAATCTTGATCTTTCACAAAAAAAGCGATTGATGCTGATCCAGAGATGTCTTGATAAGCTTTCTGTAAGCTCATTATATAATTATTTTTAAGCTTTTTGGATAAACCTTGAAGGTAGTTAAATAAAAAACCCGAGTCACTGTTGCTAGTGTCTTTAAAAGCTGAGGCATCGTTTCCTTTGCAATCAGTAATAACACCATTATGTATACCAACTATCTTATCCGCAATAATAGGATGGTTGTATAACTCAAAGTTTGCGGATCCGTTGGTAGATAACCTTGTATGACCAATAATAGAAATATTTTTATTGGAGTTTTGGACTGGAGTTAAACTTTTTTCTAAAAATTCGGCATAGTCCTTGTTTTTTAAAAAAAGATCGCAGGGAAGACCTTTTTTTAAAACTCCTATATTGTTATTGAAGTTGATCGCTAATCCACTCGCCTCTTTTCCTCTAGTTGATGAGAGCAAAAACATGTCTTTTATATACTTTTTTAAAAGACCATTTTTAGTAACCGTACTAGGATTACAGACTATCCCAAATATTCCGCACATGCTTTTCTAAGTTTCTGCTTATCAAATATTAAAAATTTCAAAGTCTATGATAATCGAAAATAATCGTTACCTCGAGTACTATTCTTAAATATTTATTAAAATTTCTTCAATTTTTTTACTTATTTATAAAAGTAACTTGATAAATGAATAATGGTTGTAAATTAAAGAATAAAATTTTTTCAATATTTATTTTCAGTTATATTCGTGAAGACCTAAATAAAATTTAGTATTTAAGCTATGTTTAATCATTTATATGCTTTTATACGAAATCGATCGCCTTAAAATATAATATCTTAATAAAGGTCTTTATTAAAAATCAACTGCTGAAACTTTTCTGCCACTACATCCTGCCGAAAAATGTCAAGCACACGCTTTGGCATCAAGGATGTCATAGAGCCTTCTATCAACGACTTTTCCATTGCCTGAGCCAACGCCTCATGATCGCCGACAGGAACAAGGAGCCCCCAGGCACCATCTTCGAGTATTTCTCTTGGCCCACTTTCACAATCTGTTGACACAACAGATGCACCACACGCCATAGCTTCAATTAAAACCAAAGATAGGCCTTCCCATGCAGAAGAGACCACAAACAAATCACATGCTCCCATATAAGGGTAACAATTATCCACAAATCCTGGAAGGATAACTGTCTCTTTCAGCCCATAATCCAGAATAAGCTCCTCAAGTTCCTGACGGGACTCGCCCTCACCCATGATAATCAACCTCGAGGGTATACGCTTTGACATTATTGAAAATGCACGGATTAAGGTTGCAAAGTCTTTTGCAGGAGTTAAACGGCCTACGGACAGAATGTTAGGGACATCTTTAGCAAGTAAAGACGGATTTTCAACCGGCTGTGCCTTTAGCTCATAAAAGCGCTCAGTTAGTACTGGCAAGTAAAAGACTTGAATCTTTTTTCTGCTAATTTTAATCAGCCGTGCAACCTCATCAGCTGCACCAGTCGATATGGCTACAATTTCATCAGCATATCTATAGGCAAACTTAAGAATATGAAATAATGCCTGTGTATTGAAACGCGCTAGACTTTTATCGTTTTTGGGGTCGTAATTAAGGGACAAATGTGAGTTAATTGTGATAATTATACGAGTGGGTACAGACGACAAAAATTTTGCTAAGATGGCAATTACATTGGCTCCATCATGAGCAGAAATCAGGCCTTTAGGTTTCTCTTTTTGCAAATAACGGAAAAGCTTCCAAATACTGTAGCGTGTCCGGCGGCAAGCAAGATTAATAACACGTATTTTATCGGATACTTGACTCATAAACATCCCTTTAGCTTCAATTAGGACAAGATCAACATTTAAGCCTCTGATTGCTAATCCTTCAGCAATTTGTATCATGGCAAGTTCAGCTCCACCGACTTCGAGGTTGGGAACAAAAACAGATATATCAGTTCTTCGGGTCATATAATTATTACAGAGTTACTATAGCAGTTTTAAGAGCTTACATTATAGAACGACTTTATCATTTAGCTCCCTCTACTCTTTTCAGAGCGTCATCAAGATTTTCAGCATTCTCAATGCCAATCCAGAACTCTTTAATTTTATAAACTGGAACTGTATATCCAGCATCAAGATATAATTTGATAAGTTCTGGCATAGTAAAAAATGTATTTTTTGGAATCTTTTTAATGGCGCGGCCGCGCAAGACATAAATACCAGAACTCACATGGTACCTACGCACGGGTTTTTCTATGATCTGCGAAACACTTCCGTCACTTATTTCCAAAACCCCATAAGCAGACTGTTTTGTTTTTTCGATGCAACCCACAATAATATCTTGTTTAGTGTTCTCGGCAAAACGAAGCATGTGTGCAAAATTTACCTCCGTATATATATCACCGTTGATTAGAAAAACGTATTCATCATCAGAGATTTCATTCTTCATTAGAGACAGCGGACCAGCTGTTCCAAGTGGTTTTTCCTCATGGTAGTACTTAACACCAACACCTATACCAGTACCATCGCCAAAGTAAGCCTTCACAAGCTCAGCCTGGTATCCTGTAGAGAGTAAGAAATCATTGATACCAGCTATTTTTAATCTATTGATTAAGTGCAATAGAATAGGGTGCTCACCCACTGGCAATAGCGGTTTTGGAATCACGAATGAAAATGGTCGCATTCGAGTTCCCTTACCTCCTGCAAGAATAACGGCTTTACAAGGCATGGTTTGCTCCTGGTTGTGGCATTTTAACGTAATGGCTCAGCGTAAGGGCAAGACCTTCTTCAAGACTGTATAGGTTTCTCCACCCAGTTAGAGACCTAAGTCGCTGGTTGCTTGCAACTAAAACCTGCCTTTCATTTAAGCGAATCCTGTTCGGTTCTACATTGATTGAGCCACGATAATGAAGAAGTGAAGACAGGACCGAAACGATTTCCTCCACTGAATATCCCACTCCAGTACTGACATTAAATACTTCTCCCGAGGAAGCAGGGGCTAGAAGAAGTTGGATAAATCCTTCTACAACATCATCAATAAAGACGAAGTCGCGAACAGATTTGATATTGCCTAGCACTATCTGTCCATTCTCAGAAATATTCCTACTCATCTGTTCTATTATGGATGGTATAAGGGCTTCTTTTGTCTGTCCTGGGCCATAGACATTTGCCAACCGTGCAATTATTACTGGAAGGCCATATTCTTCTGCATAAGCACGTCCAATGTTTTCAATGTTCTTTTTACTTGCAGAATAGATGGAACCTACGAAATCTGGATGCGATTCTGAAACCTCACCCTCACCATGATAGACTCCAACAGACGAAACTAGCAGTATCTTTCTTGGAGGTTGAACCATTAATCTTGCTGCCTCAAGTAGAGAAATTGTCATACGAAACTCGGTTTCTAAAGTCTCGACAGGTTTTTTTGCGGCTACTCTGAGATTATTCTGTCCAGCCAGATGGACTAAAAAATCAGTACCAGGAGACAAACGAAAGCTACTACTTAACTCATTCCTATCTAGTTTAGTAACATTTGCGTCCCGAGACTTAACAATCTCCGTAAAACGGCTACCAATGAAACCGTTCCCACCTGAGATACAAACTGAACTACCTTTTATTTCGTGGTTTTTACCCTCAGACATTGTAAACGTCTCTGTAAAGTTTCTGATTTGTATCTATCCAATGAATAGTTTTTAAAAGGCCTTGAGACAAGGAGTACTCAGGATTCCATCCTGTAGCCTGCTTTATCTTTTTATTGTCACAGCGAAGACGATCAACTTCACTTTTTGAAGGCCTCATACGCTCTTCATCTGTAATGACTTGAACGTTCACATTCATAAGTCGAGCTATGAGATCAACAAGATCAGCAATCGAAATCTCTTCATTGTTGCCTATATTTATATATTCACCGTTAAATGAAGGTTCGTCAAAAATTTTAAGAAATCCCGACACAGTATCTTTGACAAAAGTCAAGTCTCGGGTTGGGCTGATGTTCCCTAGTAAAATATCGCGCTTTCCAGCTAGAATTTGGATGATGATGCTTGGGATGATAGCACGCGCTGACTGTCGAGGGCCAAACACGTTAAACGGCCGCACGATCTTTACAGGCGTATTAAATGAGCGGTAGTAGCTGACTGCTAGGTTATCTGCAGATATTTTCGAAGCAGAATACGGTGACTGTCCTACCATAGGGTGAAGCTCGTCTATAGGAGTGTACTGGGCAGAGCCATAGGTTTCACTAGTCGAGGTTACAATCACATTCTGAGTACCTAGTTCTCTAGCAGCCTGAAGTATATTGTAAGTACCCTCGACATTAGTTTTAAGGTAGGCCAATGGGGATACATAAGAGTATGGGATACCAATCAGCGCAGCGAGATGGAATACACTGTCCACGTTTAACATAGCAGACTTCACAGCATCAAAATCTCGAATATCTCCAAAAACTACATCGATTTCTCCACGATTATCCAAAGTATCTAGCCACCCTGCTCTATTCATGAAATTGTACCTAGCAAAGGCTCTTACTTCATAACCTTGAGCAAGGCAGGCCTGCACAAGATGGGATCCTACGAACCCTGACGAACCAGTAATCAAAACCTTCATGCTTTTCTGTCTAATCTAATGAAAAATAAAGTAATCATATTGTAAAAATTCTGATTTATGAAAATTTGATTTTAAAGCAATTTTATTGGTAATCAAGTCGTATAGATACTCTTGGCAATCTGAATAGAGATTACCCCAAAGATGTGTTGATCCAATATCAACTTAAAAACTCGTAATACGGCACCAGATTGAGTTGCCTCCATTTTTTAGATATGAAGATGATCATAGATTTTGTCTACTTGTGGTGCCCGGGGGTAGATTTGAACTACCGACACGCGGATTTTCAGTCCGCTGCTCTACCCCTGAGCTACCCGGGCGTCCACAGGTACCTAATTATCTTATCAGGAACAAATTGTCCAATTAAATTAGCTCTTCATTAACAAATTCAGAGGCACTTTATGTCTTACTGCTTCCACTTCAAAATTATTTCCTTTAGTCCAACCAAAAACAGTAAATCTCCCCCCTCCAGATTTTAAGCCCAATGTAAGTTTACTGAGAACCTCCTTTTTTTCTTCCTTTGAGCAAGGAAGAAAATCTATGATTACTTTACCTCCAATGGCTCTCAAATAAATATTATTCACTATAAAATCGCAGGCATCCAAGTTAACTCTGTGGGCATTTATTTTAAAATCATTCCCCGTATTTACATCAATTGAACAAAAAGAAGATGTTTGTTCAATAATTAAATATGAGCTTTTTCCGAAAATAACCTTTTTTTCTTTAAACTTTTCAATCTTATCCCAAATTCCCTGCAACTCAAAAATACCATCCCTTTCAATCGTTTTATAAGAATTGTCTAAACCAAAAATGCAATTGGCTTTTTCTTTTGAGAGCATTAAAAATTGATTATTTTCCTTACATTCCAGTTTTTTTACGATCTCTTTATACATTTGAAAGGAGAAATTAAGTACTTTATCCCAGTCAAGTTCTACATTATTGTTAAGAGATGATCTAAGTATCACAGAGACTTTTTCATTAAATTGGACAATTTTTTCTTTAATTTTATTTTCAGGAAAACTTCGTAACTTACCTCTTTCGATACCTTTTGAGAATTTAATCCTTCCTTTGCCTTGCTGAATGATCAGGTATTTTGTTTCAATTTTTAATCTATCTGAAAATCTTTGTGACTTTCCTTTTTCATAAAACGGATTGGCCATTACCGCAACATTATCCCCCAGAGCATACGCAGTTTTTGATAGTAAAAAACCCTGTTTTTTATTTGGCAATATTACAAAATAACCCCCTTTTTCTCTCACCTTTCGAGAAATCTTGGCAATAAGTATTGAATGTGGAGGATAAAAAGAATTAAAATTTAATGGGTCAATATATAAATCTTTTAATTTACCATCCTCCATTATGGCAACAGCATGACCCACCCCATACTTATCAATCAGGATTTCTTTAACCATTGCTGATTTTCTTTAAGCACCCAATGCTTTTAAGCGTATTATCTAACTTGGGCAGAGGCAAACCTATTACATTGGTGAAACAACCCTTTATAACAGGAAAAAATTTGACAGCCTCTCCCTGAATACTGTAACCTCCTGCCTTTCCTTGCCATTGGTTCTGTCTTATGTACTCATCTATCTCAATATCTGTTAGATATTTCATCTTCAAAATAGTTTTTTCTAAGCCGGAATAATTTTTATTATAAAATTTCACATTATAAGCAGTATAAACTTTGTGCGTTCGACCCACCAGAGATTTCAAATACTCTTTTGCCTGACTTTTAATTTCAACCTTATGTAGAATATTTCTTCCAACAACAACAATAGTATCTGCAGTGATCAAAAAATCTTCTGAGCCAACGATTAGACTTCTTGATTTATCTAAGGCCATTCTTTTTACATATTCTACTGGTGTCTCATTTTTTTTTTTTGTTTCATCAATGTTTGGTACCAATACTTTTCTTGGTATCCAGCCAGCGGAATTTAATAGATCTTTTCTTGCTTTACTGCCTGAGCCTAAAATTAACAAACTATTTGTATCTGTAATTAATTCGACCTTTTGTTAAGTCATAAGGTGTCATTTCAACTTGAACTTTATCACCCGCTAGTACCCTAATCCTATTTTTCCTCATCTTTCCAGCAGTATGGGCTATAATCTCATGACCATTCTCTAGCTCAACCCGGAAAGTGGCATTAGGCAATAGTTCTTTCACCAACCCTGGGAATTCTAGCATTTCTTCTTTAGGCATTAGCACTCCTTTTAAAAATTTTATATATAATGAAACTCAAAAAAATTAAAGCTTTTTTCTTTAATTAATAAATTTTTTAAATCTATGCGCCACTTTCTTAAATATAATATCCCTTGTTTTTCTATACGATGTGAGTGTTTCTTCCAATCCTTTATCACTAATAAGAGGCTCATCTATTTCCCAAAATTCGATATCCAAACTAGAAAACTTTGAATATTCTTGTATTTTTTCAAATGATCTAGAAGTAAGGGCGACAGCCAGATCAAATGCTCCAACAAATCCGCCTCGTTGTTCAAGCTCTACTAGAGATTTAACTTGATGCCTCTTCAACTCTATATTTATTTCACGGCAAACCTTTATTGAAAAACCATTTATTTCTAAATTGTTATAGATACCTGCAGATTGAACAAATATTTTTCTTCCTAACAACTTTTTAAAAATCCCCTCTGCCATGGGCGATCTAACGGAGTTATAATCACAACAGAAAAGAACTGACTGGATAGGTTTATTCACAACTTAGCATCTTTTATGAGTTAAAGTATAAATCAATGTAAAAATCCTTCTGGATGTTTCTAAATTAATGTTTATTCTATCTTCAAGCCTTTCCATCAGCACTCTTGCCCCTTCGTTGTGAATTCCCTTTCTGCCCATGTCAATGGCTTCAATTTTGTCAAGAGGAAGTTTTTTTATTGCATCAAAGTAACTATTGCAAATTATTAAATAATCGTTAATTATCTGCCGAAAAGGGGTAAGAGAAAGAAAAAAAGTTTTGGCGATCTTACTCTGTTCAGTCTTTATTTCTAAAACTAAATTATTCTGATTAAGAAATATATTGAGCTTGTAGGGGCCTTCAAAATCATCTCCAATTAACTCAAAAAAATTATCTTGAATAAGATCATATATCGCCAAATTTTGTTCCTGAAGAACCTCAGGAGTAGGCAAGTTAAAGTCGTCTTGCTTTATCTCAACTTCTATTAAGCGTGACTTTTTCATGCTCTTTATTGAACCTTTTTCAGTCTTTCTGAAATTGATAATCTATGAGCTTCTAAGCCTTCAGCATTTGCCAAACTAATAATAGACGGAGCTAAAGCCTCGAAACTATTTCGATTTAATTGAGTAATTGATATTCTTTTTAAGAAGTCATATGTTGATAGAGATGATGAGTATCTGGCTGCTCCATTGGTCGGCAATATATGATTTGAACCAGTTATATAGTCTCCGCATGCTTCAGGAGACCATCTTCCAATGAAGATAGAACCCGCATTTTTCACTAAACCTGTATGACTTTCTGCGTTTTTAAAGCATAACTGTAAGTGTTCGGGTGCTATATTGTTTGATATCTCAATAGCTTTTGAGAAATTTGGAACTATTATAATTGCTCCATAGTTAGCCCAACTCCGTGAAGCAATTTCTTTTCTTTTTAGCACTTTTAGATAATTGAAAATTTCTATTACAACAAGCTTCGCGTAATCTTCACTATCTGTAATTAGGATTGATTGAGCTTTTTCGTCATGCTCGGCTTGAGAAAGCAAATCTATGGCAGCTAGGTTTGGCGAGAGCGAATTATCGCAAATAATTACCACCTCTGATGGGCCGGCTAAAGAATCTATACCTACCTCTCCTACTACCTGCCGTTTTGCTTCAGAAACATAAGAATTCCCAGGGCCAGTGACTTTATTAACTTTTTTTACTGTATTAGTGCCATAGGCAAGAGCAGCAATTGCTTGTGCTCCACCTACTCTTAAAATGTCATATATCCCCAGTTCATTGGCTGCATATAACACCATAGGGCTAAAATCTCCTTTAGGAGTTGGGCTACATAGAACTATATCTTTCACATTTGCAACTTTTGCAGGTATAATGTTCATTAGTACTGATGATGGATAAGAGGCAGTGCCACCTGGCACGTAAATTCCCACTCTCTCAATAGGCTTCCAAACCCAACCAAGCTTTACGCCTTCCTTATCTGTCCATGACACGTCTTTAGGAATCTGCTTCTCATGATAATACTCAATTCTTTCAATGGCAATTCTAATGGCGAGCTTATCATCTTTGGAGATCGAATTTTTACTATTTTCTATTTCTTCCTTTTTAAAAAAAAATCCCCCTTTATTCAGATCAAAATTGTCCAATTTTCTTGTGTAATAAACTAAGGCCTCATCACCCTCTTTTCTTACTCTTTGTAGTATTGTTGAAACAGTAGAGTTTATTCCAATATTTTTATCGCGTCTCTCAGAGAGAAAATCATTGAAAGATTTTGAAAAATTTAAAGCTTGAGAAAAAAAAAATCTGGACAAGATCACACCCTTCCAATTTTTGCGCCACACTCATTCAATTTTAAAACTAAATGTTCATAACCACGATCAAGATGGTGTATTTCATCAATTAACGTTTCACCTTTAGCAACCAATCCAGCCAAGACTAAAGAAACAGACGCTCTTAAATCAGTGGCCACTACGGGCACACCCTTCAGTTCTGCTACCCCCCTGATAATAGCTTTTCTTCCCTGTGTTTTAATATTTGCTCCCATCCTGTTTAATTCTGGAACATGCATAAACCGATTTTCAAAGATATTTTCTTCTATAGTAGATTCACCTTCAGCAATGGACAAAAGTGCCATTATTTGCGCTTGTAAATCTGTGGGAAACCCAGGGTATGGTTGAGTTTCTATATTTACAGGTCTGATTTTTTCACAATTTCGTTTAACACTTATTAACCCCATATCCTCTTCCAACTCTATCCCCATATTTGAGAGCTTCTCAACAAAGCTTTTTAAGGGAGCTAATTCACCACCTGTTAGTTTAATATTACTGTACGAAATAGCACCTGCCAAAATATAAGTCCCCAACTCAATTCTATCCATGATCACTTTATGGCAAACCTCTCCAAGATTATCGACGCCCTCAATTACTATTTTATTAGCTCCAGCTCCTTCAATTTTACACCCCATTTTTAATAAACAGTTACATAAATCAATTATTTCAGGTTCTTGGGCTGCATTAAAAATTTCTGTAGAGCCTTTGGCCAAAACGGCTGCCATAATTACATTAGCGGTAGCGCCTACAGACTTAAACGGAAATTCTATTCTAGCTCCCTTCAGTTTTCCTTGTACAAGTCCTTTGATATAACCATTATCTATTGAAAAGCTGGCTCCTAATGCTTCCAAAGCCTGAAGATGTAAATTAACCGGTCTTGTCCCGATTGCACACCCACCTGGGAGAGCAACTATCGCTTGCCCATACTTTGCTAATAGGGGGCCTAACACCAGGATTGATGCACGCATTTTTCTTACAATTTCATAATTAGCCTCAAACAGATTTTCTCTATTTAGCTTTAAAACAATTTCTCTTTTAGACTTTTTAAAAAAAACATCACAACCCAAACTTTCTAAAAGATCTTTCATAGTTTCTACGTCTGACAAATAAGGCACATTTTGTAAAACTAGAGATTGTCCGCTCAGTATACACAAAGGCATCAATGTTAAGCACGAGTTCTTTGCACCTGAAATAGGTATGATGCCCGAGAGCGCCCTTCCACCTTCAATCAATATTTTTTTTGACACTTTTTGTTTCCCACAAAACTTGTAAATCAAAAGACTTACGGCATGAATTTTCCCGACTTTCTTATCTTTAAGTTTTTTCTTAGCGCAGCTGCTAATTTTTCTTCTTTAACTTTTTTTTTTGAAGTAATTTCAGATTTTCGTTTTTCTTTTAAGTTCTTATTATCAACAACCATATATTCAAAACCTTTTTCTTTACAGAAGAGTTTTATCTATATAATACATCTTGAAAAATTAAAAGAGTAAGATTGCTGCCGTAGCTCAGGGGTAGAGCACTCCCTTGGTAAGGGAGAGGCCGAGAGTTCAAATCTCTCCGGCAGCACCATGTTTTTTTTGATATGGCATAAAAGATGCTTAACTTATCACTTGATGATAAAATACAATTCGAAAATTTTGTTTATTTTTCTATTTTTGACGTCTTGTTCTCAAAATTTTTCAAATGATATTGAGAATCTTAGAAATGAAGACTTCTATATAGGAATGCCAGGCTCAAAACTCTTTTATAGAACCACTACAAAAGAAACTCAGGAGCAATATCATTATGCTGAATGCCATAAAAAGTTTCCTGGATCACATTCTGTAAAATTAGAAAGTTGTGTTACCAGTTACTGGATTAAAGCAAAAAGCCTTTAAAGCAACAAAAACAATAAAAAATTACTATTATTTTAGCGATTTGTGTCGAAATATATTTATAGTAGTTTATTGTTTTGGAGGTTTATCATTTGCTGACCATAAGAAAAAGAAATCAGCGGAACGAATGCTTATTGCTGGGAATTTTTATTTCGTTTCTTTGTGTCTTTGGACAAACAGTTTTTTCTCAAACAGGAAGCTATTCTCCTCTAGCCCAAAAAGAGCTGGATGATTATTCTGTTGGGAATCCAAATAACCCTGACAACTTAGATGTATTTAAGTTTTCCATCAAGGAAATTCTTGATTCTAATAACGCAGTAATGCAAGGGCCCAACAATGAGCCCTTAATATATGGGAAAACAGATTTTGGGAGTGAGTTTACGCTATACAATGATTTAAATGCTTCTCTTAAGATTGAAATCCCCTCGTTTGTAATCGATGTTCTTGCAGAGGATACAGATGGAGAATATTATCCCGTAATTATCAATGGAAATGATGATCTCATAGATTTCAAAGATCAATATGACACTGTAAATGGTCAGTTTGTAGCACCAGAAAAAGGCTTTGTTAAATTAATTGAAGGGGACTCGGGGCAATATTCAAACTTGGAAGATGGAGATATAGTAGAATTTTTTGTAAGACCAACAGCCATTTATTCAGCTAGCCATAATGCAGACACTCTCTTTTATATTGACAGACCAATACCCTCCTCGGAAACTGACACTGGAAACGCTACTAATGATACTGGTACGTCTACGACTACCACTACTGAACGAAATGATACAGGATCTGAAACTGTAGTTCCTTCTTCAAGTGAGGGATCAGCTGAACCTACAACTGAAGGAATGAATTATGTCACCACAGTTTATGTTTCTGCACCAGCTTCAAATTTCAATCCAACAACAATCGTTGTTCCTGTTCATGCAGATGGTGATTATGTAGCAGGAATCACTCCTGGTCCCGCAGAAAGCTTCCCATCAAATATCGAAGTGGTTGCTATTACTCCTGAGGAAGCAAGTAGAATTATTAAAAAAGCACAGGAACTTGAAAAAGCCAAAGCAGAAGCGAGGAAATACGTCAGAAAAAACGAACGTCCTGTATTGGATGACGAATTGAAGCCAGCAAAAAACTTAAATAAGTCTATGATCTCTATACAAAATGCAAGGGGAATAATAATTCAAAACTCTAAAAAAATCGTATCCGAGGAATTTCCAAGATTATCTAAAGAATTTATTAACTTTCTTTTCAACGATCAAGATAGAAAAACCCGTTTTGAAATTATCTCTGACCCAACTAACTATTTAAAGGACGAATTTGCAAAACTAGATGAGCTGTTATCCAGAGAAACCTCCTCTAGTGCAAATTTCACACCTCGACAATTAGTTAAATTCAACTATCTACTGGATCATAAATTTGCTGATGAGCTTGCTGCAGCTGGATTAGTTGAAAATAGAACTGAAATAAACTTCTTAAATAAGCCAGCCAACCTTGCAGGCTTACTCAAAAAACAGTCTTTGAGAGATGAGTTGCTTCCAATAATCTCAATTCTCGGCCCTAGATTAAGTGAAGAAAATAAAAACGAATTTATGGAAAGCCATAACAATTCTGAAAAATATGGCTCATCAGCATTATTCGAAAAAAAATCAAGCAAAGATACTATAAACAAAATAAAAATCTTTAGTTCTCTAATAGATGAGTTAAATGATCGATCATTCATAAGCTCTCAATCCCAAGTAGATCCACCTAATGACAACCTTCCACTTGTCGAAATAAATGTAAAATCAGATCAAAACATAAAGGAAGTGTTAGAAAATAAAATGAAAACAACTAAAGCGCTTAATAGGCCCTATAAGACTAAATCTTTTAAAGAAACTATGGGGAAATTTGATTTTGAGATTCTGGAAGAGAATATTCCAGCAAATATTGACGAAACTTTTCCAGTAGCTCTTGACCCAATAGAAATTCCTGATAAACAACTGGAGTTAATGGCGGAGGCAACGGAAGCTGCAGATACCCTCCTTAATGAAACTTTAGATAAAATGCTTGAAGAAATAGGGTCTCAAACTCCAAGAGTAGAAAATAGCTCATTATTTTCAAATGCAACCGATATAACTAACCAAGATAAGATTACTAATCTTTTACAGGTCGTACATGACAGAACCAAAGCTGTCGAAGATATACGAGCTATATTTCAAACAATGGGATTTGGTTCCTAAAAACTATTCCCAAGAATAGATAAATTTATTTAGTAAATTTCCAACTTGATCAGACTTACTCTTGTCAGGTCCAGATACTATAGCTGTAAGACCCTTTTTTGGATGATCTATAACCTTCTCAATATTAACATCAAGATCGCTCTTTTCTAATACTTCATTATAAATTCTCTTTATTGCCATTTTACGTAGATCAGGTTTGAATACTTTTCCTATTGGTGTTTTAGGCATCTCAGCCAATAAATCTAACTCTTTAGGTATTGCCGCTTTCTCTCCAATATTCTTCTTTGCATGCTCAAGTAACTCTTTGGCCTCCACCTCTGATCCCTTAATTAGCTCAACAAAAGCACAAGGCACTTCTCCTAAACGACCATCAGGTTGCCCTACAACCCCTACCATTGCAACTGCTGGATGCGATGCAAGAGCTTCTTCAGCCAATGCGGGATCAATATTATGACCACCTCTAATAATAAGGTCTTTAGATCGACCGGTAATATATAGATAACCATCATCATCCAAATAACCTAAATCTCCTGTCCTCAGAAAATCTCCTTCAAAGAATAAGTCCTTATTTTTTTCTGGATCAGTATATGTTTTACCAGGTATAACTCCAGGATTTGAAACACATACCTCGCCTATTTCATCAACTTTGCATTTTACTATCGTTTTTTCATCAGAGCCTTCTTTAGCAATCTTAATTTTTGTATAAGGGAATGGTATTCCAACAGAACCAATCTTTCTTTCTCCCTCTATGGGATTACCTGACACAAGGCAAGTCACTTCTGTCATACCATATCCCTCAGTAATTTTTATTCCAGTAGAAGCTTCAAATTTTTTAAATAAGTCTTGAGGAAGAGGGGCAGAACCACAAAGAGCATATTTGAGGGTAGACACGTCTGCGTTTATTGGTCTCTGCATTAACTCTGCTGCGGCAGTTGGCACAATTGTGATAAAGGAAGCCTTCCACTTCTCTACTAAAGACCAGAAGTTATCAAAAACTCCTTCCCCTCGATAGCCCTGAGGAGTAACAAATATAATGTGAGCTCCAGATGCAACGCATGCCATAACGTTTGGATAGGCAGCGAATACATGAAACATTGGGAGCGGACAGAGTACGGACTCCTTTTCGCTCCAAGTTGAAAGGGCTCTCGTTATACCCCATCCCTGATAAAGCATTCCTGTAAATGTGTGTTGAGCTAGTTTAGGCGTTCCTGTTGTTCCTCCAGTATGAAACATAGCGGCTGTTCTATCATTTGTTTCATCCTTGAAGGTCAATGAAGATGAAGACTGAGCAGCAAGCAAATCTTCGAAAGTCAAAACCTGCGCAGCGTGATTTTTTTCTACTTTAGGTCTAATTAGCGGCGCTATCCAGCTTTTAGGAAATTTCAAATATCTTACTAGGTCAACTTCCACCACATGCGTAACAGTTTTTGCTGCTTCTAAAGCTTTTGCCACTCTCTGCGCCACATCCGT
>CACIJG010000028.1 GCA_902586885.1 uncultured Alphaproteobacteria bacterium
ATGCAAATAAAGGAATTTTTCGTGCTGCTGATGGAGGCACTTTACTTTTGGACGAAATCTCTGAAATGCCCTTAGGTCTACAGTCAAAGCTATTAAGAGTTTTACAAGAAAAATCTGTAACACCAATAGGATCTCAAAAAGAAGTACCCGTTAACGTTAGAGTTATTGCAACAACAAATAGAAATATGGCTAACGAAATAAAAGATGGAAATTTTAGAGAAGATTTATATTACCGCTTGAATGTGTTTCCATTAGCAACATCTAACCTTGCAGCGCGAAATGATGACATAATTCCTCTTACGACAGCATTACTATACAGGCATTGCGATGAGTTAAAGCATTTACCCTGGCTCGATGAGTCAGCTGTAGGCACACTTCTTAGTCATGATTGGCCGGGAAATGTCAGAGAATTGGAGAATATTGTCCAAAGAGCTTTGGTATTGTGTTCAGAGCAACAGATACTATCAACGGATATTATTATAGATAATAATCCGCTTAATTCTCCTAGCTTTAACCAGCTAGAACCAAACATACAACAAAGAAACCTTGTCAGTGGAGTTTAACATGTCTCAAATTGGAGCAATTACAAATAAAGCTTTATCTTCTCATAATCTGATAATTGAGAAAGCAAATCAAAAACTAGGAAATGTGGATCAAGGGGCAAATTTTGGATCACGAATAGAGAAAGCATTGGACTCAGTAGCCGATGCACAAAATATTTCGGCTAAAACGACCAAAAACTTTGAGTTGGGTTTAGAAACAGATCTAACAAAAGTTATGATAAACCAACAACTGTCTTCATTAGGCTTTCAATTAACACTCAATACTAGGAACAAGGTATTATCTGCTTATAAAGATATTATGAGCATGCCGGTATAAAAAATTATTTAGGAATTCAGGATCATGGCAGACACTACAGAATTTACAGGAACACAACAAGCTCAGCCAGGCACGGGCATAATACCTCAAGCAGGTCAGTTCCTATCAAATGTTCAACAAATAGCTAGTCAACCAAGCGTTCAAAGATCGATGCCCGCGGTAATTGCGGTAGTGGTTTTAGCTTTGGGGTTATTTGTTTATTCTATACTACAACAGCCAGAAAGAACAACCTTATATGCATCTCTTCCAGATGCAGAAAAATCTAAAGTTCAAGACGCTTTAAAAAATATGGGAGTTGATGTGACATTGGATCCAACCACTGGAGAAATATTAGTTCCAGTAGAAGATTATCATAAATCTCGTATAAGCTTAGCGGCTCAAGGATTGCCTAGCAGTGTTCCCGACGGATATTCAACTTTGACTGACCTCCCGATGGGATCGAGTAGATCGATAGAAATGATGAGACTTAAGCAATCTCAAGAAATTGAGCTAGCTAAATCAATAAGAGAAATTGAAGGTGTTATTTCAGCAAGAGTACATTTAGCGCTTCCTGAGAAATCAGTTTTTGTCAGGAACCAGCTGCCTCCTACTGCTTCAATATTTGTTCAACTGCCTAACGGTCGATCTATGTCAAGCGGGCAAGTTAATGCCATAATTCACCTGGTATCATCATCAATACCTAATATGACAAAAGAGGATGTTACGGTCATAGATCAAAATGGACAGTTATTATCAAAATCTTTAGATGATCCGAATAGCATGTTAAATGACTCTCAACTAGAACATAGAATTAAATTGGAGAACATTTATAGAAGCCGTATTACATCCCTTGTCACCCCAATCGTGGGACCTGGCAACGTTAGTACTCAAGTAAATATTGATATCGATTTCACCAAAAGTGAAATCACGGAAGAAATTGTTGATCCCGATGGAACTGCGTTAAGAAGTGAGCAAAGTACACTTGATTTAACGACCGACCTGCCTGCTAAAGGTATTCCTGGAGCTGTTTCCAATACCCCACCAACAGAAGCTGAACTGAGTCAAAGCCCCGTTGCTGGAGGCTCTGAAGCCCAAATCAGAAATAGATCCTCAAGTGACATAAAAAACTATGAAGTAAGTAAAAGAGTGGCAACAACAATGGCTCCTTCTACAAAAATAATTAAGATAAATGCCGCTGTATTACTAAGAAGTGGGAAAGGAATAGACCCTGATACCGGTCTAGAGGTTTCACAACCTATACCTGAAGAAAAAATTGAGGAAATAAGACAACTGATAACTAGCGCAGTGGGTATTGATACGGAAAGAGGAGATAAGCTTACAGTGAGCAGTGCTCCTTTTGTTTCAACTCTCGAGGGAGTTGAAATAACATGGCACGAAATTCCTTTGATCAAGAACCTAATAAAACAGCTAATAACTATTTCAATTCTAGCCATTGTTGCGCTAGGCGTTATTAGACCTCTATTAAGTAGAATGTTGGTTCCAGTAGGTGCTGGAGTGCCTGGAGAAGTAATATCTGGTATGGATGATGACATAGATCTGGATACTATAGAGGTAAAAGAAGGTGAAAGCTTGGAAGACATCAAGGCGAAGTTGAAACCAAAGAAGCAAGCAATATCAGCCGAAATGTTAGATACAGCTAATACCTATGACGATAAAGTAGCCGTAATACGCATGATTGTTCAGGATGAATCTGGAAGGGTATCAAATGTATTTAAAAACATGATTCAAAAGGATATGAATTAAAATAAATTAAGGATATTATAAGTAACTTAATTGGAATTTAGATATGGCAGAGACAGAAAAAGAAGACAAAGGAAAAGTTTTTGAAAACCTTTCAGGCACTCAAAAGTCAGCAATACTTATGATGCTTCTAGGCGAAGATGAAGCCTCTGAGATTTTAAAAAACTTATCTCCAAAAGAGGTACAACACATTGGAACCGCGATGTATTCCGTGGAGGGTCTAGATCAGGATACCGTAAACAAAGTACTAGACGAGTTCTTAGCAATAATTAAAGAACAAACAAGCCTTGGGTTAGGAGCTGGAAATTACATCCAGAATGTTTTAAACAAAGCTCTTGGATCTGACAGAGCTCAATCAGTATTAGGAAGAATAACACCAGCGGAAAGCTCTAACGCTATAGAAATTTTAGAATGGATGGACTCTAGAGCTATTGCCGAATTGATCTCAGACGAACATCCTCAGATAATTGCATTAATAGTTTCATATTTGGATCCAGCACAAGGGTCTGACGTTTTAGCAATGCTAGACGAAAAACTGCAACCAGAAATCGTAAAAAGAATTGCTACTATCCAGACTGTTCAACCGGATGCACTGAAAGATTTAGAATTGGTAATGCAAAAAAAGTTTGCTGCAAACACTTCCTTACGTGCCTCACAAGTTGGAGGAGTAAAAGCAGCTGCATCGATAATGAATTTCATGAAGGGCGAAGATGAGCAACGTGTTTTCAAAGAGATTGCAAAGTTTAGTAAGAACCTTATGTCTGAAATTCAAGAAGCAATGTTTGTTTTTGATAACCTTATCAAATCTGATGATAAGTCTCTCCAGATGATTCTTAGAAGCGTTGAAACTGAAGATCTAGTACTCGCGATGAAGGGGGCAGACGAAGTTCTAAGAGATAAATTGTTTGCCTGTATGTCTCAAAGGGCAGCAGCAAATATTCAAGATGAAATGGAGGCACTTGGTCCAGTTAGATTAACAGAGGTTCAAGAAGCTCAAAAAAGAATAATTAACGCTGCAAGGCGAATGTCCGATGAAGGAACGATCGTACTAGCTGGAAGAGGCGGAGATGATTACGTTTAAAACTTTTAGGCACCTTCCATGGAAGAATTAGCAGATAAAAACAATAGTCCGCTCAAAGATTCTGAGATTGCAAGGTTAATTGACGTTTCCAACAGCGCTGGCTATAAGAAACAGGAATCCATCCCTGAGAGAAACCTAATCGATTTCAAACCAAAATCATTATTGCAAATAGCTCTTAAAGAAGATAACAAAGAAAAAAAAATCGACGCGCAGCCTGACTCAAACGTTAATCAGGATGAAAAAGTTGAAGAAAGTCAAATATCAGAAACTGAGATCTCAGAATCAGCAAAATCTCCAGAAAATAAAAATTTAGAACTTGAAGAACCAGAAGAGTCAAGGCCTAAAGAAAATCAAGAACATAATGAAGAAGATGCTCCTCAAGACTCTTCGAAAGACACAACAAACCACAATGAGGAAGGGAATAAAATTGAGGAAACTGCGTTAGAAAGCAAATCTGAAAACCTAACTGACGACAGTCAAACTTTTGAAACAAATGAAACAGATACTAGAAAAAATGAAGTTGATCCATTAATCTCTGCTAAACAAGAAGGTATAGAGATTGGGAAAAAGATGGCTATTGAATCCGCTGGAAATAATTTAGCCGAAGCTTCTAAGACATTGCATAGCGTTATCGAAAGCCTTAGAGGCAAGGATGTTTTAGATAAAACAAACTTGATGAACTCTATTCTGACTACCATTACTAATATTGCATGTGAAAGAGCAGGACAGATAATAGATGAACATCCCAAAAGCTTCACAGAAAAAATTTTAACGTTTATCGATGACATCGATAAATCGTCCAAAAAAGTCATTTTAAATTTAAACCCACATGACGCAAAACTTATAGGATCAAGTATCCTTGAACATTTTTCTGATAATGAAATGCAAATAAAAGAAAATTCAGACCTTTTTAGAGGAGACTCCATTCTTCAAATAGGAAGTATAGAAATTGGAGATACTATTTCCGAAAGAATAACCTTTAGCTCAGAAATAGATAGTTATAAGAAAAAAGAGCAAGAGCAAAATATTCCCTCTGAGACAATGATATCATCTGATACAGAAGACGATAATAAGCAAAACTTTTCAGTGGAAAAGGATGAGTAGTGCTTTCTCAAATATAAGTGATGCTATTAGAAGAGTAACTATAAGTAAAAAGCTTAGTGTCTCTGGTAGAGTGTCAAAGTACGACGGACATTTTCTTGAATGTGATGGATTCCCTGCAAATTTAGGCTCGATTTGCTCTGTAGCCACTGAAGACGGTAACGAAGCAACAGCTGAAATAATTGGATTCAAAAAAGGGAACAACATTTTATCGATGTTTGAAAGCGATACAAAAATACAATCTGGAGCAAAAGTATCTTTAATTGACGATGGTCACGACGCGAAAGTTGGTGATGCGCTGCTGGGAAGAGTAATAGATGCGATGGGGAACCCATATGATGGAAAGCCTCTCGAAAATATTGATGAAACCTGGCCTCTTAATGGAAAATTCCTAAATCCACTTGCAAGAAATGGAGTTGAAACCCCATTGGATGTCGGTGTTAGAGCTATAAATAGTCTGTTAACTATAGGTAAAGGGCAAAGAGTTGGTATCATAGCAGGCTCTGGTGTAGGAAAATCTGTGCTTTTAGGAATGATGTGTAAATACACCGAAGCTGAGGTAATAGTTGTTGGACTTATAGGTGAAAGAGGTCGAGAGGTAGGCAGTTTTGTAAAAAACATACTCACTAGTGACGCTAAAAAGAGAACAACAGTTGTCGCGGTTCCTGCTGATAGATCACCCTTGCTTCGTATTAGAGGAGCTAATAGAGCAACGGCTATAGCTGAATATTTTCGATCAAAGGGAAAAAATGTGCTGTTAATCATGGACTCCCTCACGCGTGTAGCGCACGCAAGACGAGAGATTGGCCTTGCTCTCGGAGAACAACCAACAGCCAAGGGTTACCCTCCATCTGTTGTTTCAATGATCCCAAAATTAATTGAGAGATCTGGGCCAGGCATTGGAGAACAGGGTTCTATTACCGCTTTTTATACTGTACTAGCAGACGGCGACGATGAGAATGATCCAGTGGTAGATACAGCAAGAGCCATTCTTGATGGGCATATACTATTATCAAGACAACAAGCTCAGTTAGGTATTTATCCAGCAATAGATATTTCAACCTCGGTGAGTAGAGTAATGAATGAGATTATAGATGAAAATCATAGTGAATACGCTCGAGTTTTTAGAAAACTCATTTCTCTATATATGGAAAACCGAGATCTTATTTTAATGGGCGGGTATACTTCTGGGAAAGACCCTGATCTGGATTTAGCAGTTTCATTATGGCCAAGCCTAACAGACCACATAAAGCAACTAGAAGGAACGAAGTCAAATTTCCAGGACAGTAAAACACGGCTGTTTAATCTTTTAAAGGGTTAAAATAAAATGGTTTCGAAAAAAAATATTTTCGACAAATTATCTTTGAAGAAGAAAATGGAATTAAATAAACAGCATCAGATTTCCAATCATCTGACTAATGAGTCAAATAATAACTCTGAGTTATTGAATCAACTTAAGAAATTACAAGAAGGTACAGAAAGCTCAACGTTAGGCTTAAAACCTGCCTCCTTTTTGAAGTCGGAAACCTGGTATTCACAAAAGCTCTCAGAAGAAATATCTTTAAAAGAAAATAAGCAAAGATTTCTTAACAAAGAACTTAGAGAGATTGAAAGTAAAATTGCGCGGCAACATCAAAATGTCAAGAAAGCTAAACAAAAAGCATCAGAGAAAAGAAAAAAAGAAAAGTATGAATTAGAAAATAAGCTGGACGCAATGATGCCAAAAATAAATAAACTTCGTTAACTTTTTCAGATGGCACCTTATTTGCAGTCAAACCCTAAAATGATTAAATATGACAGAAATTATTAAAAATAGTAAATCTATATCATTAGATTTTATTGAAACCGGAACGCCTGGAGCAAAATCTTCGGAGGGCAAACCTGTGTTCGAGTCTCTTTATTCAAATTTAGATCTAAAATCTGGAAAGAGCTACAAAAAAGAACCAAATATTGAGGAAACAGAAATTGAAAAAAACATTTCAGAGATTATAGGAAATCTTGTCAACCTAGATGCTAAAATCGAACCATCTATTGTCCTAGAAATAAAAGAGTTGCTTTTATCATCTATTAGGGGTCTTAACCTCAGTGAGACCACACAAGAAGCAAAAGGGTCTAAAGATGATTTCTCCAAACTTATGGATCTACTACAAAAGCTTGAAGGTCTTCTAAGTAGTCAAAAACTAAAAGTAAATATTCCAGATACTGATAAAAAACTATTTCTTGACCAGATTAGACAGTATTTAAACAAAAAGATCATAGCCAAAGAAACAATACCTAGAGAGAAAATAAATACTCAAGAAAATCGATCAAATCAATCAAGCTCGTTATTAACTAAGGGAAAAGAAACTTTCGATCAACGCGAATCCTTAATCAATAAAGGTATAGTTAAAGGAAATAAAGAGCACACAAAGGAACATCCGATAGTAAGAGAGGATAAAAATCTGAGCGGATCGAGCAAAAATGTTTCAAGCTTGTTCACCAAAAATAGCAACCAACCAGGAAAAGAAGGATTAAAAGAAGATAGTGTTTACAGAGCAAATAAATTCATGGAAGACAACTCTCAAGCGCTTGATCTTAATAAAAAGAAAATTATAACTAAGGTTGAAAGTTCTAAGGATGTAATGATCAAAACAGTAGCTAACTTTAAGGAAACCTTAAATTCTGAAAGCAATGTCAAAGTTCATGATGCTAATCTTCCAAAAATCGAACAAAATACTAATTCAAGCAATCAGAACAATAATCAATCAAATTTTAATTTTAAGTCTGAACATTATAGTAAGGCACTAGATACGTTGAATATGTTATCCAAGACATGGGGCAATAGATTAATCGAAAAAATAGAGAAATCTATAATAAATGGTGACGAGAGCCTGGAAATTTCGCTAACTCCAAAAAGTTTAGGAAAGCTAAATATCACAATAAACATCCAAGACTCCATAACAAGGATCAATATTGTTGCCGAGAGCGCCAGCGCGGCAGCTATTCTGGGAGAGTCAGAAAGTAAACTATCACAAATGATGGAAGCTTCAGGACTAAAGCTCTCCACATTACTTACATCGAGCCAACAGTTTGGAAATAACAATGGAAAGAATTTAAAACATAGGTCTATATTAAAAACTAATAGCGAAAAAAAGGAAAAAGTTGATACTTTGAATACATCGTCTCTAAACCAAAAACACATATCAACAAAAGAAGGACTTAACCTTATAGCTTAATCTAGAGGACAGGCAAATGGCAGAAGAAGAAAAAGAAGAAGAACCAAAAAAAGGTGGTTTAATGAGGATTATTATGCTCGTAGTAGGAGCTTTAGCCCTCATAGGAGTTGGAGTAGGCACAGGATACTTTCTTTTTGGAGGGAAACCAGCTGATCCATCTGAAGAAATAGAAGAAATAATCGAACGAAAAATGAAAGAGGCAGAAGAAGCTAAGGCAGCGGAAGAAGCTGCAAATGCTGGCCCTCAAAAAAAAGAAGCTCCTGAGGTCGAGAAATTCATAACAACGTATTATGAATTTCCTGGTAACTTCACTACAAACTTAAGGGGTTCAAGAAAATTTCTCCAAGCAGGAATAGGAGTTTCTACTCAGTACGATGACGATGTTATTTCTAATGTAGAAGATCATCAACTTTCTCTTAGGTCAGGGATTTTAGCAGTTATGAGTGAGTTCTCGGAGCAGGACATAGAAGGAAAATCCGGTAGAGATGCTCTTGCAAAAGCCATTGCTGCCGAGCTGAACACTAAATTAGAAGAACTAGAGGGTTTTGGAGGCATAGAGCATGTGCACTTCACGTCCTTCATGCTACAATAAGATAATAGCGAGGATTATAAGTGGTTTCATCAAGAAAATTATCAAGCGACGAAGTAGACGCTCTTATTGAAGGTCTTCAAGGCGATGATTCAGCTAATGGCGGGTCTTTAGACTTTGCCGATTCTGCTAACGTTCGACCTTATAAGTTCGGATCTGATGAGCTATCTTTATTGGGAGATTATTACGCTCTGAGATTAGTGAATGAACGATTTGCACGCCAAGCTAGAAGCGTATTTCTACCAATGCTCAGAATTTTACCGAGAATTTCATCTTTTCCACCCGAGGTAAAGACATTTGATGAATACTCATCAGGAATTGAAAGTTTTATGAGTTTGACTTCAAATAGAATTGAAGAATTAAGAGGAAATATGCTTTGTGTTTTGGATCCTAATTTCATATCCATTTTAACTAATTCTTATTACGGGGGCGAAATTGAAAGCTTCAAGGAAAAACGAAGTGAATTCACTAGCACTGAAGAAAGATTAATCGAAATTGTTTCAGAAGGCTTAAATAGAATGCTTGAAAAAGCTTGGCATGATCTCATGCCGATAACTCTTTTAGAGCAGAGCAGAGAAGTAAATCCACAGTTTGCTTCATTTGTAGATAATGCTGACATGGTAGTGATTTGCTCTTTTGTAGTTCAGTTACCAGGAGTAGATGCCGCTACCTTTGATATAATATATCCTCTCCAAACACTCAAACCGATCGCGTCTCAATTAAGATCACGCGTGCAAAGTGAAGTAATCGATGATGACTTCACATGGAAAGAAAAACTTGAAAGGATAGTAATGGAGGTCCCATTAAACGTTAGTTGCCGACTGAGCGAACCAACAGTGCAAATGAATCGTTTGCTACAAACAAAGACTGGAGATACATTCCCTATTTACGTTGGAGAAGGTATTGAGGTACTTATAGAGGACCAACTAGTGTTCTTAAGTGAATTAGGCGAACTTTCGGGGCAAGCGGCTGTAAACTTAAAAAAAAGACTTATGAAATAAATTGATGGGGTAAAATATGGCAGAAGAAGAAAATACAGTAGCAGAAGATAATGTCACGGAAGAACAGACAAGCAGTCAGAACGAAGATCTAAATTCAGCGTCGGCAGATAATCTTCGGGTTTTGGAAAATATTGACGTAAAACTTACAGTCCAAGTTGGGAGCGCTGAACTTAAAATACGAGAGCTTCTTAGATTAAATGAAGGCTCAGTCATAGAGCTTGACAGATTAGCTGGTGACCCTTTAGACATATTAATAAACGGAACTATGATTGCTAAAGGTGAAGTTGTAATGGTAGGCGAAAGATTTGGAATAAGATTTTCAGAAATTGTGGATCCTCAAAAGAGAATAGAGAGTGTAAAATAAACGTAATACGCCATTTTTTTGACGCTTTATCAAATCAAAACTAGAAACCTCCCTATTTAATGACCTAAAACTATGTTTTTTTTTGGCATGGTTTTTGCCTTTTTCTTGTGAAGCAAGGAGGCAGAGATGCAACTAAAGGATATAGATTTTAGTCAAATTATTATTGTTCTTTTATTTTTGGGGATTTTGGTGACTCTTCAACAGTTGATAAAGAAGAATAAGTTTAATTTACAGGGAAAATTTAATAATCGAAAACGAATTAATTTAGTTGATGAATTTGGATTAAGTCCAAGTGAACGCATTCGGTTACTTAGAGTGGACAACAAGGAATACATATACTTTTATAGTAAAGGTAATCCACCAGTAATATACCCTCATGAAATAGACAAAAATTACAGTATAGAAAGTACTAAATCCCAAAAAGTAAGAAAAGCTGACGGGATTAAATTAGAAAATAGCTCATTCGATAAATCAAATCATAAAAAACCAAGCATTCTATCTGAAGCTATTTCGACCGCAAGAAAAATGAACCCTCAGCTAGGCTTTAAAAAATGAAAACACCAAATTCTCTCTTTTATTTATTATTATGTTGCGTTTTATTCCTGCCGCTTGATGTCGGTTATGCACAAGAAGCGTTCACATCTTTTGCTGAAGGGCTGCCAGCATTAAAAATTGAAAGTAATGAGCAAAATGAAACTACTTACTCATTGTCATTACAAATTTTAGCTTTGATGACTGGTTTAACTTTACTACCCTCATTAGTACTTGGGGCAACATCTTTCACTAGAATTATTATTGTTTTGTCAATTTTAAGACAAGCAATGGGAACCCAGCAAACACCGCCTAATCAGGTTCTAATAGCAATAGCGCTATTTCTGACTTTTTTTATTATGACACCTACGTTAACTGAAATTAATAATAAAGCTCTTGATCCTTACATGGAAGGAGAAATACCGGCCAAAACTGCTTTAGCCTCTGGTTCCAATACCTTGAAGGAGTTTTTGGTAAAAAATACAAGAGAAACCGACTTAAGAATGTTTACAGATCTAATTGGAGACAAGGGTTACGAAGATCATACTCAAATACCCCTTACTGTAATACTTCCTGCTTTTATAACTTCAGAATTAAAAACAGCTTTTCAAATTGGTTTTCTTTTATTTCTCCCATTTTTAGTAATTGATATGGTTATTGCATCTATACTTATGTCTCTAGGTATGATGATGCTGAGTCCTATGCTCGTTGCCCTCCCATTTAAATTGCTTCTTTTTGTTCTTGTTGACGGATGGGCTATGACAGTTGGTTCATTAGTTGCAACTTATGCCTCTAACTGATTAAGGAGAGTAATATGGAATTCGATACAAATATCAATTATCTTGAAGATGCATTCTGGCAGATTATTTTAGCAGCCGGACCAATCCTAGGCGTAGCATTGAGCATAGGACTAATAATTGGAATAATTCAAGCAGCTACTTCAATCAATGAAATGACTTTGAGCTTTGTGCCCAAACTAGTACTTGTTCTTATAACGCTAGCGTTATTAGCAAACTTTATGATGACGGAACTTACAGACTATTTTGCGTATATATTTGATCAAATTGCCTCTATTGGAAAAGCTTAGGAATGGGAGAAAACGTAAATGAGATATTGCCAGGTCTTGACCTCCAAAACCTTATTCAATTTTTGTTAGCTTTCTTTCTTACAAGTATAAGGCTAAGTGCTTTTTTAATTGCCGCTCCACTTTTTAATGCAGCCTTCTTTATGGTTAGAATAAGAATTCTAATTGCTATGGTAGTTTCTGTAATAGTTTTTTCAACACAAGAAGTGCAGGTTGATGTGTCGGTTTTGACATCAGCATTTGGCATAGTAATTATTGCTAAAGAAATAGCTATTGGAGCAACAGCTGGACTAATCCTTACAATTATGTTTTCTGCAGCTACCCTGGCAGGCGAAAAAATAGCCACAAGTGCTGGTCTAAGCTACGCTGCTCAGGTAGACCCTGTATCAGGCGTACAAACTCCGGTAGTAAGTCAGATATTAGCGCTCTTTCTTCTAGCTGTATTTATTTCTGTCGACGGTCATTTGGCTTCATTACGTATAATTATAGAAAGTTATGACTTTGTCCCTATTGGCACGCTAACTTTACCCTCTGCACTTATCCAAGGAGGGATGGAAGCCACAGGTTCTATGTTTTTAAATGCTTCAATAATTATGCTACCTGTAATCATAATAGTATTACTAATTAATGTTGCAGCCGGTATAATTACTCGGTCAGCACCACAACTAAACCTATTTTCGTTTGTATTTCCAATCACGATTTTGGGCGCTTTTATTATTTTATATTTTTCTTTAGGCCACTTAGGTCATGCGTTTTCTGATCTAGTAAATGTATCTCTAGATCACCTAATGCAAACAATTATGGTTTTAAACGATGGCTGAAGAAAACCAGGATGGACAAGAAAAAACCGAGGAACCCTCCCAACGGAAAATAGACAAACACAAAGAAGATGGAAAAGTTCTTTCTTCTAAGGAAATGTTTGTATTTACCGGTATAGCTGCAGCCCTTTTATTGATGTATGGATTTTCATTTTCATTTAAAAATATACTCTATGAATGGGGAGATTTATTTGTTTTCTCAAGTTATGAAAAGTTAGACGACCTACCTTCCTCCAAAGTTCAACAGTCCGTCTGGTTTTTATTAAAGATTTCCCTCTTTGTAGGAATACCGATGATGATTATTGTTTTGGCCACACAATTCGCAGTAGGAGGTATAAACTTTGCTCCCAAAGCAATAAATTTCAAAACAAATAGAATAAACATCTTGAGCGGTTTCAAAAGAATGTTCTCTATGAAGAGCTTGGTTGAATTAGCTAAAGCACTTTTAAAGGTCGCAATTCTATTTTCGTCAGCTGCGTTAGTAATCTATTACCAAATGCCTAGCATACTACGTATTACAGATGGCAGTCTTGAGAATGGCCTGAAACATATAGAGAATGCCTTCCCCATTCTTATTGGAGCTTTACTAGTTGGTCTCTTGATAATAGCTGCAATTGATTATTTTTATCAAAGATATGAGCATATAAAATCTTTGAGAATGACTAAACAAGAAGTAAAAGATGAATACAAACAAACAGAAGGTTCTCCAGAGGTAAGAGCTAAAATAAGAAGACTTCAAATGGAAAGCGCTAACAGGGCTGCAAAACAACAAGAAGCACTTGAGAACATTGGAGAGGCTACAGCAATAATTACTAACCCAACGCATTTTGCAATTGCTCTGAAATATCAGGTTGGACAAACCGGTGCACCTAAAATTATAGTAATGGGCAAAGGTCTTATTGCTAAAAGAATAATCGAATTGGGTGATGAGAAAAATATCACAAGGTTTAGAAGTCCGTTGCTAGCAAGGGCATTGTTTTTTACTAGCGAAATAGGTGAAGAAATATCAGAAAAACTTTACTCTGCTGTTGCTATAGCATTAGCCTATGTTTATAGAATAGACAAAGGGGAAGATATCGATGAGCCTATTATTGATATTCCTGAAGATCTAAGGTTTAATGAGAATGGATCTATTTTAAAGGATAATTTAGATGCCTAGAAGAAGTCATGAGTCACTTGGGGATTATATAAGCTCTGCATGTTTTGGTGGGGTTGGATTCTTGGCTTTTATTAACGGGATAGAAGCTTTTAGTTCTGGGCAACCCATAAGAGCTATTATTATCTGGATAGTAAGTTTTTTCTTATTTTTGGCGGTTTTTCGATATGCAATAGCAAGACTTACTGACCAACTGCGGGTAAATTACTCAAAAAAAAGAAAATGATAACTTGTAATCAATGTATTAATTTATTTATCACTCACGACCCCAAAAGACGCTGGGGTTGCAGAAAATTTGGATTTAAGTCACATAAAATACCTTCACAGGTTGTCATGGCAACAACTGGCATGAAATGTGCTTATTATCAGAAGCGAAATTTTAAAAAATCTGTTGAAACCCCTAGGAGGTGAAGGGAATGAGTTCTGATCTTAGTACAATAGAAGAAAGTATAAAAATTGCCCTGGACGCTGCCGATGCAGCAACAGATGTTACCTCCGAATATAATAAGGTCAAAAGAGAACATAAAAAATTGGAGGCTCAAGTGAAGCAAATACACCGATATACTACAATTATTTTTGGTAGTTCAATGGCTGCTGCTGTTGTCGCCATGATTTTTTCCTCAGTATTATATTTTCGTTCAATGTCTGATTTAGGAGTTATGACTACGACGAATAGAGAAGCTTTGGTCATATTTGCTGAAAATGTAGATGAGCTAAAGGATAACGTTAAAGCATTATCTGTTGCAATGGATAGTCAAGTAGCTCTTGAAAAACAGAATAAAGAGTTGGCTGAAGAATTAGCTTCATTAAGAAAAGAAATTGCTGTTGCGACTAATGCTATGGCAAATAAGGTGCTCGAGCAAAACAAGGATTTGCAAGTTAGTATGACCAAAAGTACTGAGCAGGCAATAAATATGTTTGCAGAACAGCTAGCTAAATCATTTGAGAAACGTTTAAATAATTTGAACAAAGGAATAACCGTCTATCAGAAACAGTTATTGGACTCTTTTCAGAATATGAACTCACTATTGAATGATAATGACGCTATGGAACAAATTTCTAAATCACAAACACAATTAACAAAAGAAATTAGGTCCCTTTACAAAAAGAATGAAGAGATATTTAGTAAAATTAAAAGTAAAGATGGTCTAATAAAATATCCGTAACCTAATTAACAATTTAATAAAATTAAAAAAATGCAGGATGATATAGAAAATATAGGCCAAAATAGTGAGGGATCTTCTGAGGAAAGTGATATTGAAACTAATTCTCCCCATTCAGATGATGCTGACACAAATGATGATGTCCTAAAAAGCTTTCTTAAACTGAAAGAGCATGGTCAATCTTCAAGAACCAGAGCTCTTCGACTAAAAGAAGAGGACGTTATAGTTGCTGTAGACGGCGTAAGTTTTCATGACACGGTTGACAACTTAGTAGATCTTCTTGCAAGCGATGAAGAGGAAGATTCTAAATGGCTTTTGACTATTTGGCGAAATGGTAAATTTTTTGAAATTTTCACGCGAGGCCCTTTGGGTGGAGTGCTTGAATTTACACGACCAGATGAGTCGAAAATGATAGCAGAGCTTTTTGAAAAAAGAGATGTAGGCGATAAGAGTGAGTATCAAATTTATGAAGCTTTAAGAGACGTAAAACGAGTTGTAGATGTGTATGATACTTCCTTCAGTAATATGGCCGTAATTATGCCACCAGTTTGGTTAATACAACAAAAGATGTGGGAGCCTTTATTAGCAATACTTTGTGTTTATCTTATTACTTTCAGCGTAAACATTTTCCTACTTGTAATTGCTGTAATATTGTTAGGTTTTTATTTCAAAAAAGGCCAGGTAACCCTAAGAAGGAGCTATGGACTTTTTCAAGATCGGCAAGTATGGGCGATATTAGCTGCCAGATCAGATCTAGAAGCTCAGCAGTCTTGTCGAGCCCTTGACGAAAAAGTCAATTTTGTAAATAGTTTGGTAAAACCTTATAAAAAAGAAGTTAAGCGACCACAAAGAAAAAATAAGAGTGGAAACGTACCAAAGCTTTCCCAGCAATTTAATTAATCTTATTTCATAGAGATTAAGGAATAGTAAATCGACTATTCAATTCCTGATGATTTTTTTCAACTAGAAAGCAAGACCCTTTTTCCTTTAATTATCCTTTTAGCGAACTGAAGTAGGGGTTTGGTCTGATAGTTTTCAAGATTTCTGCAAAAGGGAAAGTCGGAGGACTTTCCTCTCTTTTCGCAATGAGAAAATGGATGTGAGGTTGAACCTCAGACGGGAAGGAATAAAGAGATGACCAATTTTTGTCAAAAGGATAATTTTTAAAATAATTAAGAACATAATTTTCTTCTGTACCTACGGGCTTCAAATATCTATTTATACAGGTAAATATTCCGTTCACTTTAAGGGCTCTTTGTATGTTTTTAAAATAAAACTCTATTGTTTCTAAATTCATTTCCATCATTGATCTAATATTTATAAAAGTGTCTACGGAATTATCTCCTAACAATTCACTTATAGTCCAACCTGGCAAAATTAGAAAATCAAACTCCTCCTTGAGGATACCGTTCTTCCTTTCTAGAAAATCGCTATATCCTAGAAAAATTTTTCCCTTAAACTCTTGAGAAAGGTAGTAACTCTGAGCCACATTAACCTCGGGAAGATCAAATATAATAATTTTAGAGTTTGGAATATTCTTTTTTATTTTTGTAGCCACTCCCCCGTAACCACCGCCAATCTCACAAATAAGTGGTTGTGGAGATTCTATATTTCTTAGCTGGTTTAATATGAACCACGAATGATAGATATCATCTGCGTCATGGTTATTAAATCTAAATTCTCTGTTCTTGCCTGAGTCACTTATCTTTAAATTAATAACCTGAGGTGATCCGGTTTTTCCTAAGGAGTTATCTAAAACATACGATTTTTCAGTTGCTCTTATTAAGGAGACAACCTGCCTCTTTGCTTGTTCTGATGCTCCTAGGGGTAACTTACTATCATCCAAAAGGTCAGGGAAATCTCCCTCCTTCATTTCTTTCCATAAACCCTCTTTTCCCTCTTTAAACCTTTTATTGCTTAGACTCAACAAATTATCATTAAAACCTAATGAAAGTGCATTTCTAAGCATTCGAGGCCAAATCTGTTCTTTGTCTATCAAACTCTCATAACCATCAGGAAAAGCGTCCCAGTTTCCACTTTTGAATCCATCAAAATTATTTTTGTTTGCAAGAAGATAATTTCTTTTCATAAAGTCAAATGGGAATTTTTTGGTAGACAAGTATTGATCCTTTATTTAATTTTCAGCTCGTTTTAACGATAGCAAAAAATAATTGCAAGACGTTTGTACCCATTTACTTGCAAATAGAAAGTTATTTTCAATCGGTAGTTTTTAGGAGTCTGACTTGATATGCACTAGAAATTTATTTCAATTTCTATTCTTCTATTTTTCTCTCTACCTGCTGATGTATCATTTGTGTCAATAGGTTTTGATTCTCCAAAACTCACTGCTTTCATTCTGTCTGTATTGATATTTCCAGCTTTCTCTAATTCTTGAACAACACTTGATGCTCTAGCCGCAGCTAAATCCCAATTGTCTCTAAAATTCCCACCAAACATAAGAGGTACATTGTCAGTATGACCGGAAACCGTGATTGAACCTTTTTCACCAATGCCTTTATCAGCTATTTTTGACATAATATTTCTTGCCTGAGGTGTTAAATCAGCAGAACCAGATCCAAAAGCCCC
>CACIJG010000029.1 GCA_902586885.1 uncultured Alphaproteobacteria bacterium
ATAGTTGGTGCCTTTGTAAACTGCTGCAAAATAAATCATTTAATCTCAAAACACAGTTAAATAGATATTCTAAACGAAGATTAGATAGATTGAAGAAGTTGGATGCTGCATCAGTAAATAATGAGAAAATTTATCATCTGGAAAATGTTTTTTTGAGGCAATTTATAAAAGTAGTTTTACGGTTGATTCTAAAACACATACCAGGGTTCATTTTCTGGAGGTTAGATTCGATTTATAAATTCAGAGAGTAATTAATTTTTATCGAGTTTGATCCAAATTGGAACATGATCTGAAGGCTTATCTCCTTCTCTCATGTTATACTCAACCCAACAATCATTCAATTTATCTGCAGCTAAAGGGCTTAAAAGAACGTGATCAATTCTTACGCCATTATTAGCCTCCCAGGCATTATTTCTATAATCCCACTGCGTATAAATTTCCTTTGATGGATTACAGTTTCTCAGAGCGTCCAAAAAACCAGAGTTTAATAGATAGTTAAAGTTAGACCTAACATCATCATCATATAAAGCATCGTCCTTCCAAAGTTCAGGAAATTTGCAGTCAATTGCCTGTGGAATTACATTAAAATCGCCTAACAAAATTATCTCTTCCTCCAATTCTAACAGATCATGACAATATCGATTAAGTCTATCCATCCAATTCAATTTATATGAAAACTTCTCAGTGTTTTTCGGGTTTCCATTGGGTAAATATATACAGACTATACGCTTGCCACCACAAACAACTTCTAGGAAACGAGCTTGTTCATCTTGCTCGTCACCAGGTAGCTTGCTACTTACAAGATCAAACGGTAATCTAGATAATATGGCTACCCCGTTAAAAGATTTTTGCCCATTAATTGCCATCTTATAGCCTAGATCTGCGAAAACTTTTTCCGGGAAGAATTCATTTTGAATTTTAATTTCTTGAAAGACTGCTATATCGGGAGTGTTTTTTTTTATCCAAGGGACCAAGGTTTCAAGCCTAGCTCTTATACCGTTTATATTGAAGCTTACTATCTTCAAGCGTCTTCAGACATTCAAAACTTTGGGCTGAACGAAAAGCTTGTTCCGCATCCACAAGACGATGTTGCATTCGGATTATTAATCTGAAAACGTGAGCCAATTATCTCGTTTGTAAAGTCAATTTCTGCTCCGGATAAAAAGCCCAAGGATATTTTATCAATAACTACTTTATTACCACTTTTTTCGAAAACTTGATCGTCTTTGTTCTGAGTCTCCACAAGCTCTATCACATACTGAAAGCCAGAGCACCCTCCTCCTTTTACAGCTACCCTGAGCATCTTTCCATCACTGGTACTACCAATTTTCTCGAAAGCTCTATCAGTTATTTTTAAAGGTATTTTCAAGTTCAAAATAATTCCTTGTTTACTTCCAATACTAAGCAATAATATAGACACCATCTTTAAATATATCAAGTTGAGAGAATTGTTTTTTAAACTAGCAGCTAAACCTGAAAAATCTTGTGGAAGAATATTCAGTGAAAAACCCTGTCCGTTAAGGACAGTTTTCCAGAGAGATAGAGATAGAATAATTCACTCTAAGGCTTTCAGGAGATTAAAATTTAAGTCACAAGTTTTTTTTGCCAATACTAACGATTTGTATCGTACAAGACTTACTCACACTATTGAAGTTAGCCAAATAGCGAGAACAATTGCATTTAACTTGGGATTGAACCTAGATTTATGTGAGGCTATCGCTCTGAGTCATGATCTGGGTCATCCTCCCTTTGGTCACACTGGTGAAGAAGTTTTAAATGAGTTAATGTTGAGAGCGGGTGGCTTTAATCATAACTTACAGACTTTAAAAATAGTGAGTCGTTTGGAAAGGCAGTATTCATCTTTTTATGGCTTAAATTTAACGCGTGAAACTCTTGAGGGTATCTTGAAACATAATGGTCCTTTTGACTGCAAAGAAGAAATAAAAAATATGCTTCGGACTGAAATTACCTTTATAGGAGATTCTAACTTATATCCTACGCTTGAATCTCAAGTTGCATCCATAGCAGATGACATTGCTTATTGCTCACACGATATTTTCGATGCATATGAGTCAGAGATTTTAACACTTTCAGATTTGAGATACTCGCCTTTTTTCTCCGATTTTTTGATTGAAAAAAATAGTCAGAAAAGAAATGTTCCCGAGGACATAATGGTTGCTCAAGCATGCAGAGATTTAATTAAGGAATTGGTGAACGATGTTATTGAAGAAACTAAAGAGAAACTAAATTTAATGAACAATGAGAAAATCTCAGATAAAGCTTTGTATGAAAAGCCTAAAGTTTCTTTTTCAATCGATACAAGTCTAAAGGTTAACAACTTGAAAAAGTTTCTTTTTGACAACTTTTACAGAAGTTCAGTAATAAATGTCATGAGAAAAAAAGGACAAGAAGTAATTACGAAATTATTTATGCATTATACAAAAAACTATAATTCCTTACCGGAGACATTGAAGGGAAACCCTCATTATTTATCATTTTCTGATTTGGAGTGTAGAAAATTAAATCTTGTTGGAGACTTCATAAGTGGGATGACTGATAAATATGCATTGGATATTTATGAAAAGATAAGAAATTATTAATAAAATGATTATTAATGAAATCAGTTTTTAAAGGAGAGCATGACTTGGACATTATAGATGACCTACGAAAAATTGTTATTGATAGTATTAATCAGCTTGTAAAGGAGCATAAAAAAAGTGAATTGCTAAACCTTGAATCTATAGTTATTGAGATTCCTAAAGGAAGTATTAGGGGAGACTATTCAACCAATGCTGCAATGATAATTGCAAAAGATTTCTCTTTAAGTCCCAAAGATATTGGAGAAGAGTTAAAAAACATATTGATGCGGAGTAAATTAATTGACACCGTGTCTTTAGAAGGCCCTGGATTTTTGAACATTATTTTGAATGAGAGTATTTGGACTCAGTTGTTATCAAATATTCTGTTAATCACAACTAGATACGGAAAGCTAGACCTCGGGCAAAAAAGAAAGGTAAACGTAGAATTTGTTTCAGCAAATCCCACAGGACCTTTGCATATTGGTCATGTTAGAGGAGCTATTTTTGGCGATGCCCTGTCAAGACTTTTGGAATATACCGGTTTTATAGTTACAAAGGAATACTACGTAAATGATGGTGGAGCACAAATAGACGTCCTAGGAAGAACTCTTTATCATAGATACCTGGAGCTTCAGGGAGACACAGCTGATTTGCCAGATGAAGCTTACCCTGGTGACTATCTGGTTCCAGTAGCTACAGCTTTATACGAAAAATATGGAGATTCTTTAATAACCATGGGAGTGGAAGAGAGGCATGCATTGGTTTGTGACTTTGCAATTTTAGAGATGATGCAGCTTATTAAAAATGATCTCAAATCATTGGGTATTTCGATGGATAATTATTTCTCAGAAAAGATGATGATTGACTCTGGTCAGATAGATAGAGCAATAAGAATTCTGGAAAAAAAGAATTTGATCTATCAAGGTGTTTTGGAAGCACCAAAAGGTAAGCTTCAAGAAGACTGGAAATCCAGAGAGCAAATTCTATTTAAATCAACCCAATTTGGTGATGATATGGATAGGCCTATTAAAAAGTCAGATGGGTCATGGACTTACTTTGCTCCTGACTTAGCTTACCATGGAGACAAACTTAAAAGGAAATATGATCTAATAGTTGATGTGTTAGGTGCAGATCATAGTGGCTACGTTAAACGTATTGAAGCTGTGGTCAAAGCTTTATCCTCTAGCCCCGTGGATTTTAAGGTAAAATTAATTCAGTTGGTTCGACTATTAAAAAACAAAAAGCCGCTCAAGATGTCGAAAAGATCAGGTGATTACATTATGATTGATGATTTGTTAAAAGATGTGAGCAGTGATGTCATACGATTTGTAATGTTATCAAGAAAAAATGACGTTCCTTTAGATTTTGATGTTGATCTAATATTGGATAAATCTAAAGATAACCCTGTTTTTTATGTCAATTACGCTCATGCAAGAATTCATTCAATACTCTCTAAAGCTTCTCAATCGGGGCTTTGGTCAGAGGCTATGAATAAATTAGAGATGGGCACAACCGGAAGTTTTAATAGTCAAGAAATTATGATTTTAATAAAATTATCAGAATGGCCAAACATTATAAGGCAGGCAACAAGATATCAAGAACCTCATAGAATTTCTTATTATCTTTATGAACTTTCTTCACTTTTTCATTCTTTGTACCAATCAGGAGAGAAGGATGATCCTTACAAGTTTATAATATTAGAGAATAAAGTTTTAAGTTTGCAACGATTATGTTTGGCAAAAAGTATCCAAATAGTAATAAAAAACGGACTTCAAGTTCTTGGTATTGTTCCTTTGAAAGAAATGTATTAGAATCGTAAAAAATAAATAAAAACGAGCAGTAATAATGAGCCAGCAACTAGGTGATCTAGAGGAAGGACTGAGAGATAGAAGGTCTTTTTTGGAGATATTGCGTTTTTTGACGAGTTTCATAGGCAGTTTTTTATCAATATTTTTGGTAATATTAATAGTTTATTGGGCGATAAAAATACCTGAAAAAAATATTAATGACCTGCCAATTATAAATGCAATAAAAGGAGAAATAAAATCGTTGCCAGTTGTACCAGGTGGCAAAGTATTTCCAAATGAGAAATTATCTATTTATGAAAGTATAGATGGAAAAAAAGAGATTGAGAAAAAGGATGAAATAACAGTTGAAAATTCAGTGGCAGTTTCTCACACAAGGCTAAAACAAGAAATAAAAAAAAGTACAAAGAAAAATACCGAATCGTTGAGTTTAAGTGACGCAATAAATTCAGTTATAAAACAATACAGTGAAGAGCAAACCCAAATAGAAATGAATGCGTTATATTTAGGTTCTTTTGATACTTATAAACAAGCTAAGAGTTTCTGGGATGTAATTGAAAAAAAGAACAAAGATATTTTGAAAGAACTAACATACAAGATTTATGAAAAAGATATTTCAGGTGTAATTGCTTATAGACTTCAATTGGAAGACTTCGATACAAAAGAAAATGGTAAAAACCTTTGTTCTATTCTTAATAGCAGACAGTTCGCGTGTTTACTTGTAAGTGAAAATGAATAACAACTCTCAGGAAATCAAAACAACTCAATACATTGAAGAGCGTGAACAAACTGGTTTCTGTTTAAATTTAGATGGTTATGAGGGACCCTTAGACTTGTTGCTGAGCTTAGCAAAAAACCAGAAGGTGGATTTGAAAAAGATTCAACTTGCTTTATTAGCGGATCAATATTTGGAATATATTAAAGAGGTAAAGGATAAAGTAAAACTTGATCTTCTAGCTGATTATTTAGTGGTAGCATCATGGCTTACTTTTCTCAAAAGTAAACTCATTATTCCTGAGGAAGAAATTAATGAAGATAATGTTGAAAAAATAAATGAACTTCTAGCATTAAGACTTCAAAGGCTAGAAGCGGTAAGAAAATATGAAGATCTGCTTTTCAGTAGAAAAAAATTGGGAGAAAATTTTTTTGCATCTGGTACTCCTAGGGAAGTTGAGGTGATTAAAGATGATATTATAACCTTAGATTTTATAGATTTATTGAGGTCTTATTTACTCATAGGTAACAAGAAAAATATTCAGTTTTCATTAGATAACAAAAAAAATTACCTTTTCTTGGAGAGCGCAATAAGTTTTATTGAAAAAAAGTTGCTAGCTAACAAAGATTGGATGTTAATACAGGACTTAGTAAGAGAAATACACACCAAATCAGGTGCTCAAATAAAGTCCTGTTTAGCATCGATGTTTTGTGGATCGCTTGAATTTGTAAAAAGCGGAAAGATAGAATTAAGACAGAGTAATGTTTTTGGGGATATCAGTTTACTAGGAAGAAATAAATAGGAAATTTAGTTAAGGTTATGTCAAAATTTATTGAACAGGAGAGAATTATTGAAGCTCTTTTATTTTCATCTCAGGACCCGGTGTCTATAAAACGCTTAGTAAATATTTTGCCTAAAAACTCAGAAGTTGACACTATTATTGCTAATCTACAAAAAAAGTATGAGGGAAGAGGTATAAATATAAAAAGATCTGGGGCTTTTATTTCTTTTAGAACTGCTAAGGATTTAGAATATTTATTTAATGAAGTAAAAGTCCAAAAAAAATCTCTCTCTAGGGCTGCTAGAGAAACATTGACAATAATAGCATACCACCAACCTGTAACGAAACTAGAAATTGAAGAAATAAGAGGAGTAAGTGTAGCCTCAGGTACTATCGACTCTCTTATGGAACTTGAGTGGATCAAGTTGGGAAGAAGGAAAAATACTCCTGGAAGACCTCTAACTTTTCAAGTAACCGAAAAATTTCTTGATTACTTCGATCTCTCTAGTACCAAGGACCTTCCAGGATTAAAAGAAATGAAAGATTTAGGAATTTCTGTTAATAAAGTTAACCAGAAGTTCGAAGATGGTTAGCAAGTAAAATGTTTTGAGAGTTTAAGGTCTTGTCCTTGGTAATTAGACCTTATTTTTTTTCCGTAAACCTCGATAGGGACTTCTGTAAGCGTTTCATAAATAAGCTTACCTATCACTTGCTTGTCCTCTAGAATGAAAGGAGTTTCATGACATCTAATTTCTAAAACTGCTTTTGATTTTTCTTTTGCCGAAGTCATCTCTGCTCCAAAGCCCGGATCAAAAAAACCTGCGTAGTGAACCCTGAATTCACCCATTTTTACCTCATAAGGAACCATCTCAGCAGCTAAATGCGGGGGAATGACTATATATTCCCTACTACGGAGAATGTAAAAAGCTCCTGGTTCAAGGATCATTGACCCATCTTTTGTCATAACTCTTTCCCAATAATCTTCAACATTATGGTAATTCAATTTACTCAAATTGATAGCCGGCGCGCCCTTTTTTGCCTTGTAACCTACAGGTTTTGAACCCTTCACCCTCAAGTCAACTGAAATAGTTACACCATTATCTATTTGTGATTTTTCTTCAACAATACTGATATTCTGGTTTAGAGTATTCAATTCTACATCAGACAAGATATTTTGATGATAATGAAACCTTAATTGATTCAAAGTAATCCCTGATTTTATTATTATAGAAAAAGATATCGGGGCGATCTCAACATAAAGTTTTCCTTTATAGCCAGAAGATATTCTATCAAAACAATTAGAATTGTCTGTTATTAATCTGGTTAAAACATCTAATCGGCCAGTAGAACTTTTAGCATTAGCGATACATGACATATCTTTTGGAAGCTCCAATTTTTCTTGCAGTTCTACAATGTAAATACATCCTCTCTCTAAAAGCTTCCCTTCCTCTATATCAATTTCTTTTGTGGACAGGATTGAAAGTTTTTGATCAACTGTTTTATTCTTTCCAGGAAGGAAGGAAGCGCTTATTTGCCAACATTTTCTTGATAACCTAAGATCTAGACTAGCGGGCTGAATTTGGCCGTCATCTAATATATTGTCCGATGTGATACATCCATGAGCACATAGATCCTTTATTCTTTGAATCGTTAAGGCTCCTCTTTTTTTTGCAAGCATCTTATTCTCTGTCTCTTTGGTCGGGCTAGCGAGATTCGAACTCACGACCTTTCGTCCCCCAGACGAACGCGCTACCAAACTGCGCCATAGCCCGATATATTATATTTCATCTTGTTCGTAACTGCATACGGTCTCTGATTTCCTTAATGGAGTTTAAGATATTAAAAAGCTCTTCTTTTTCGTAGTTATTATTGGCTGCTCTCAGCACAAGTTCTTTTTTTTCACTATAGTGACTTAGGAGTAGATTTGTAACTTTGTTGCGCTTTTCTTCGTGTGCTTTGGGAGACTTCTTAGCCAAACGGGTGATACTATTTTTTCCATTTTTTAGAATAAGAGTTTTCGCTTTTTTTATAGTTAGTTTGTCTTCATATAAGATTTTCTTTATTCCCAATAGAAAATCTATGTCTGCTGGGCGGTAATATCTGCGTCCACCTTTCTTCCTTGTAGGTTTTATTTGCCTGAACTGGCTCTCCCAGAATCTAATAACGTAAGGTTGGATCCCTAATATTTCGGATACCTCTGATATAGTTCTGAATGCTTTGGGTGCTTTCTCTGTAACCAAGTTTCTAAACAACTATTATTTTAATTTGTTAACTTTTTCCTTCATTAAGCTAGAAGGTCTAAAGCTGATAACTCTCCGGGCATCAATAGTGGCCTCTATACCAGTTTTCGGATTTCTCCCAACTCTCGCTCGTTTATTCTTGGGGCTAAAAGTCCCAAAAGAAGATAACTTTACAACCTTATTTTCTATAAGCGCTTCAGATATGTGTGATAGGACTGATTCTAATAATTGTGAAGACTCTTGTTTTGAAAGACCAATATCTCTAAAAATGGCTTCACTTATATCATTTCTTGTTATTGTTTTTTTATCCATATCCACCTCGCGTGGATATGGTATTTGATTTCATCAGTTAAAGTCAACTTATGTATGCTTTAATCTTAAGTTTCTCAGTTATAATCACTTTTACATACATTTTTTGCAAGTTTCAAAGCTGAATAAAAGCTCTTGGAGTCTGAACTCCCATGCGACTTTATAACTAAACCATCCAAACCAACAAACACGCCGCCGTTTAACCTTCGTGGGTCCATTTTCTCTTTGAGTTTTTGTAGTTTCCCTCTAAAAATTAGTCCCGAAAGAATACCTCTTGCTGAGCTTTTAAACTCTTGAACAAAAAATTGCTTTATTAAGTTTGCTGTGCCTTCAGCTGTTTTAAGCGCTATGTTACCTGTGAAGCCGTCTGTAACGATAACGTCGACTTTATTTGATGAGAAATCGCTTCCCTCCACAAAGCCACAATACTCAAAACCCTTCAACTCAGACTCCCTTTCAAGCAAATAAGAGGCTTCTCTCATTTGATCATCCCCCTTATGTGCCTCTGTGCCCACGTTTAACAAACCTACTTTAGGTCTTTCTAAGCTAAATACTTTGTTACAAATAATAGAACCAAAGTTTGCATAGGTTACCATGTCTGACGGTTGTGCTTTTATATCAGCACCTGCGTCCAGAACTATATTAAATCCACTTTTTGAGAGAGATGGCCAGAAAATCGCTATTGCAGGTCTTTTTACATCAGGTAATCTCCGTAACAAAAATGTAGAGATTGCCATAAGGGAACCTGTATTTCCGCATGATACAATTACGTTAGCTTTTTTTTTCTTTACACTTTCTATAGCGTTCCACATACTTGATTTTCTCCCGCTTCTTATTGTTTGAGCAGGCTTATCATCCATCTCAATTGATTTTTCTGTGTGTAAGAGTGTGCAATTTTTTATTAACTGCTTATATTTGTTAAGATGTGGGTCTATTTTGCTCTTATCACCGTGGAGTAAAAACAGGTCAGTTTTGTTTTCAATATAATAGTCATTCACACCTGAAATTATATCACTCACATTATCGTCCCCACCCATGCAATCAATGGAAATTGTGATATTATTTTTTTGTGTCATAAAAAACTCTGTCTATGGTGCTAACCGAAGCAGAACTTAGTCATCGTCATCAATTATGTCTTCTTCTATCGTTCTAAGAATACTTTTTTTCTTGTTACCACTACCATAGTATCCGCATGAGGGACAAATATGATGCGCTAGCTTTAGTTCACCACAGTGCTCGCACTCCATGTATTGAGCAGTACTCAAACTATCATGAGACCTTCTGAGGTTTCTTCTAGATCTTGTCACCTTACTCTTGGGTACACCCATAAATTTCCTCTTAAAAATATTCTCTCTAGACCCGCACCATAGGCATTTTATGGTTTTTCGCAAGTAATAATTTTACAGATTTTCCTTTAATTTATTTAACACTGAAAATGGGTTGTTTTTGCGATCAATTTTTTCTCCTAAAATGTTGGTTAGAGAAACTCCAGCCCTCTTTGGATAATCAGGAGTTTCTAGACTTATAGTTTCCATTAGAATCTCAGCTAAATTAATTTTAGAGGAAATCGTTTCATATTTAAAAGACTCTCTTGTTAGGTTTATTCTTTGCACTTTATTCAGACTAGTTTCTGGGTTATTAATTAAAAAATTTCTCTTTATATTTTTTCTGATATTTATGATGACTGGATCCAGTGTTATTGAACAAGGTTGAATCAACTTGGATGTGACCTTTGCATTTAAAAGAATCATATTTTTGTTTTCTAATTTTAAATAACCTTCAATTTTCGCGCTCTTGACTTGTAAAAGTTTCAAAACAGTGGTTATGAAAATTAAATTAGATTTAGATGCGATAAGCTCGAATTTGTGATTTTCTGCCCTTTTTATTTCATCTACTGAGACAAAAAACTCAAAATTTTCTATTTCTTGTTCCTTTTTCATTATATATTATTTTTTATTAGAATTCTTTTTACCAAGAAAACAAATATGTTCAAATATAAATCGGTTTTTTGCTTATTTCTTTTGCTAATGCAAGTTAACTGTGCGGGTATTACCAATAATAATGGTTATATGCCTGTTGCGGAAGATATTGAGAGGCTTTCGTTAAGAAAAACCACGGTTCAACAAGCAAAATCTGTACTTGGTGAACCTGCGTTAATAATAGGAAAAAACAAACCCGTGTTTGTATATTTTTCTCAAGCTTCTCAAAAACTATTTTTCTTTGAAAAAAATATTACTGAAAGAAATTTGTTGGTGTTGCGCTTTGATAAACGAAAACGCTTGAGTAAAATAGAAAACTTTTCATTAGCTGATGGAAAAGATTTTAAAATAAGTAAGAGCAACACTACTCTTAGTGATAGGGAAAAATCCCTCATCGCCAATCTTTTTTCAAATATAGGTATAGGTGGAGTAAACTTGAATTAGCTTCTTTCAAAACGCAAAGCCACTCCATTTATGCAATATCTTAAACCACTAGGAAGGGGACCATCTTCAAAAACATGACCTAAATGAGCCCCGCAATCCTTACAATGAACTTCAGTACGTATCATGCCATGCGAATTGTCAGATTCTGTCTCGATAGAAGAACTTTTATGTGGTTCATAAAAACTAGGCCATCCGGAACCACTTTCATATTTTGTTTTAGAATTAAACAAAGGGTTTTCACAGCAAACGCATTTGTATATACCTGTAGATTCATCAAATCCATGATAAGAAAATGGTGGTTCTGTTTCTTTCAATTGTGTTACTCTATAAGCCAATTCTGTTAATTTATTTTTACTCATCTAAATTATATCCTTTCTAATGTATGAGATTAATACTTGCTTATGAAAAATCAAACTTCAAGATATGATATTTTATTTACAAAAAAACCAAACTACCTCATGGAAGCGCAAAAATTCAGACAGAAAATATTTAGAAAATCTGAGAAAGGCTTGGATGAAGATGAGTTTGATAATAACTGTGTTCACTGTCTAGTATTTGACAAGACTGATAGCGATAAGCTTGTATTGGTGTTTCGGATAACAAATTTTTCTTCTATGACCGAGATTGTAAATAGCTATTCTGGGCAGTTTTATGACTTACAAGACATATGCAATTTTTCTTATAACCCAATGGAATTAGGCCGCTTTTGTGTCGACCCTTTTTCTAAAGACCCATTTTTGGTTTTGACAGCTATGAAATTTCTGTTTTCCTATATAAAAGAAAATAACAAAAATTTTTTGTTTGGTTGTTCAAGTTTTGAAGGTTGTGATGCAAGCAACCATTTGAGATCCTTGATTTATTTGAAAGCTAATTTTGTAACAAAAGGTGATTTTGCAATTAAAAGAAAAGCAGAAGAGGTAATAACGTTTTCGTCTCTTGAAACAAAAAATGATTTTAAATTGAATGATTACAAAAAAACTTTGCCTTCTTTGTTAAAATTTTATCTTCGACTCGGTGGAAAGGTATCCGATCATGCTGTAATCGATAGGGATCTAAATACGATACATGTATTTACATACGTAAGATTACAGTCGTACAATTTCTGAGATTCGCCAAACTATAAATTATTGCTTGGCTAAACATCACGTTTTCTCTCGTTTGACCACTTAACTGGATTATCTATAAATTTTTTTATTTGTTTGATTGTGAATTGATCAAACGCAGAGTTTTCCTTTATTTGATTATAAACGTCCAGCCAGGACGTAAGATGGTGCATCTTAATTTTATTTTCTTTTAGTCGTTTCTTCGTTTCAGGAAATATATCATAGTTAAAAATAACCAATCCATGACTACACTTTATATTTTGTGCCCTTATCTTATCAAGAAAATCAATCTTTGATTTTCCATCAGTCATCAAATCTTCAATTAGTAAACTCTCCTTTTCTGGAAAAATTTCTCCCTCAATCAATTTATTTTTTCCATATTTTTTTGTTTTTTTTCTAACATATGCTAGTGGAAGTTTTAATTTTTCAGCAACTAAAGAAGCAAAAGGAATTCCAGCAGTTTCTCCACCAATTATATATTGTATAACTTCAACTCCAATCTCTTGCTCTATTTTTTTTGTCATTAGTTCGGTTATTTTTGTTCGGACTTTCGGATAGCTAATTATTTTTCGGCAATCTATATAACTTGGCGAAAGAAAGCCACTGGCAAGGCTAAAAGGGTTTTCAACGTTGAAATTTATAGCTTTGATTTCTAGTAGCATTCTAGCGGCCAGTTTTGAATCAGATGAAGCTTTCATAAAAAACAACGATTTATGTTTTTTCTCTGCATTACTTTTCCCTTTCCCAGTGCAAATCTATGCTTGGATCAAAAATTGAAATTTCCTCATTTTCAATTTGAATATTTTTAAGCCTTTTCATTGGAATATTTCTGTATCTATATTTTACTTTTTCTCCCACCGTTGGCTCGCCATAAAATAAAGCCCCGTTAATTGAAGCAAACTTTTCTAACATATCTATTTTACCTTCGTTATAAAACAATTGAACCAGATATTCCATAGTCACAGGACTTGTGAAGATTCCAGCACATCCGCATGGAGATAGTTTATCTTTAATAAAATGCGGAGCACTGTCGGTCCCCAAAAAAAACTTGCTAATCCCTGAGGTGGCCGCTTCTACCAAAACTTTTCTGTCTATTTCGGATTTTAATATAGGTGCACAAAAAAAATGGGGACGAATTTTTTCGGAGAGTAATTTATTTCGATTTATTAAAAGGTGATGCAGAGTTATACTTGCAGCCAAAGACTCATTTTGACTGCTAACGAATTCCACTGCTTCCTTTGTAGTTATGTGTTCTAGAACTACCTTTAAATTTGGAAAAGATTTTAGAATATCTAATAGAACGGTATCTATAAAAACTTTTTCACGATCAAAAACGTCAATATTTTCATCTGTTACTTCTCCATGAATGCACAGTACTAACCCGTATTTTTCCATCGCCTCAAAAATTCGATAATAAGAACGGAAGTTGGATACGCCTAGCTCTGAGTTTGTCGTTGCTCCTCTAGGATACATCTTTATTGCTTTTATAAATTTGTGGTCCGATAAAGCGCTTAAAAGAGTGGTGCTTATTTCCTCTGATAGATACAAAGTCAGTAGGGGATGAAATTTTATCTCAATGGGAATGTTGCGACATATCGCTTCATAATAGGACGTCGCTTTTTTTAATGTGGTTATTGGTGGGTTTAGGTTTGGCATTACTAATGCCCTTTTAAAATTTTTGTAAGTATAGGGTAGAACGTGCTTCATAATGGCATCTTCTCTCAAGTGAACATGCCAGTCATCAGGTTTTATTATTTCTACATTTTTTCTCGTCATTTAAACTTTTGTCTCAATTTTTTAAAAAAAAAGTTTTACTATTTTATAAATAGTTTATTTATTTAGCTAAGAACATCTAAACCTATTTCATAATCAGGAATTATTTCGTGAATATCATAGACAAAACTGTAAAGAAAGAAAGAGACTCCGATAATATTAGCAATATGGTCTCAGAAAATGATGCCAGGAATGCCATTAAAACTCTGCTTAGGTGGATTGGCGAGGATCCTGAAAGAGAAGGTTTGCTAGAAACCCCTAAAAGGGTTTTAAAGGCATATAAAGAATGGTTTGCAGGTTACAATCAAAATCCTAAAGAAATATTAAGTAAAACTTTTAGTGAAGTTGACGGATATGATCGTATGATAGTTTTAAGTAACATTAGCTTTAGTAGTTATTGTGAACATCACATTGCTCCAATTTCAGGAAAAGTGAGTATAGGATATTTGCCTAAGGATAAAGTAGTTGGCCTTTCAAAGCTGGCAAGACTCGTTGATGTTTTTGCCAAGCGACTCCAGGTTCAAGAGAAAATGACTGCCCAGATAGCAAATGCACTTCAGTCCAATCTGGAATGTGAGGGTGTAGCAGTGCTTGTTGAAGCTGAACATCATTGCATGTGTACAAGAGGAGTTAATAAACTTGGGACATCAATGAAAACGAGCTATTTTACAGGTGAACTTAAAAAAGATATAGCAAAGAGAGAAGAGTTTTTTAGGTCGATTAGTTAGTTCCATCCAATGTAAATGAAAGATATGAATGAAAAGCAAAAAACTATGCGCCCTGACTGCTTTCAGGAAATAATTTTCGTTCTACAAAATTTTTGGTCAAAGAAGGGTTGTGTTGTAATTCAACCTTATGATTTGGAGGTAGGCGCTGGAACCTTTCATCCAGCAACAACTCTTAAGTGTTTAGGGCCTGAACCTTGGTCTGTAGCTTATGTTCAGCCTTGCAGACGACCAACGGATGGCAGATATGGTCAGAGCCCTAATCGGCTACAGCATTATTATCAATTTCAAGTATTGATCAAACCTTCTCCTAAAAATTTCAAGGAAATGTATCTAGAGAGTTTGAATGAGTTGGGTATAGAAACCAACTACCATGATGTGCGCTTTGTTGAAGACGATTGGGAAAGCCCTACACTTGGTGCATGGGGTTTGGGTTGGGAAGTTTGGTGTGATGGAATGGAGATCAGTCAATTTACTTATTTCCAGCAAGTGGGAGGACACGATTGCAGGCCTGTGTCTGGAGAAATTACATACGGATTAGAGCGGTTGGCAATGTTCATCCTTGGGAAAAGTTCTGTAATGGATCTACCATTCAATTCACCAATGAGTGAATCACCTTTGAAATACTCAGACATTTTTTTTGAGACTGAGAGGCAATATAGCGAATGGAATTTCAAAGTGGCAAATACTCAAATACTTTTCCGGCAATTTGAAGATGCAGAACTTTTGTGTAAAGAAATTTTGGAGAATGAAAGTGGATATCAAGGCTTAGAAAGCAAAATACAATTGGTTTATCCTGCCTACGATCAATGCATAAAAGCATCTCATTTATTCAATATCTTGGACGCTAGAGGGGTTATATCTACCGCTCAAAGGCAAGTTTATATCAGTAGAGTTAGAGCATTAGCTAAAAGTTGTGCTGATGCATACATCTCGACGATAAGGATCTAAGTTTTAGATGAGTGGAAGATCATTTGTTTTCGTATTTATGGCTTTTTTAATGATTTTTACACTTCTCTTATTCTACTTTCAGAATTTTGCCTTTTATGAGAGGGTTGAAACAAAGAATAGACTGTTAATTCAAAAAAAAGTTGTTGAAGTCATAAACTATTATGGAATTGATGCTAGGTCTTCAGGGCTGAAACTGAGAGAGTGTTTTACAGTTGCCGAT
>CACIJG010000030.1 GCA_902586885.1 uncultured Alphaproteobacteria bacterium
TTCGGGAGGTTCAGCGGGGCTAGCGATAGGCCATATTTCCCCTGAGGCAGCTGAGGAAGGAAACATTGGAATTATAGAGAACGGAGACATTATTGAAATAGATATCCCTTATAGACAAATAAACTTAGTTCTCGCTAAAGAGGAAATAGAAAAAAGAAGGCAAAATAAAGGTAAATGGCTACCTAGTGGGAATAGATCCAGATTAATAACAAAAGCGCTAAGATCATATGCAGCTTTTGCAAGTAGCGCAGACAAAGGTGGTTATAGAGATGTACCTTAAAGGTCTTAAATTCTTTTTTCTTAAACTCTTTCAATTTAAAAGGATTGTGCTTAAACTTAATTGAAAATAAATATAAGGGAGAGAAATATGAGAGAGTTCATCTTTCAAAAAATAGTACTGTGTTTTACGGTTGTAATTGGTCTCTTTTTATGCACGATGCCAATATATAGCGCTGAAAAAGTAGCTAGGCTTTCTGTGCATTGGAGTGCAAAACATCATTGTGCAAAACACGCTCAAATATTTGCTGACAAAGTAAATGAACGTTCAAAAGGGAAATTACGGATAGAAGTTTATCCTTCTAAACAGCTTTTTGGAATAAGAGAAGTTATGGGAGCGGTGACCTCAGGAGCTGTTGAACTGGGCGGCATAGTTGGAGTAGTAAGTTTTCCACCTATAAATAAGAATTTTAATATCGCATCTTATCCAGGACTTTTTAAATCATTTGATGAGCAAAGAAGTTTTTTTCAAGAATCCGCTGAAGGAAAAAAGATATGGGATGAAATAACGTCAAAAACCAATTCTAAGTTAATAATGTATAACCCAGTTGGACCAGTAATGACTTTTAGTAGCAAAAGAGAGCTAACCGGTATAGATGCAATGAAGGGCTTAAAAGCAAGAAGATTATTAAAGAGCGAGGAACCAATGTGGGATGCTTTCGGATCTAAAAGAGTGTCTTTACCTACAGGAGAGGTATATACGGCGTTACAAACGGGAATGATCGATACAATCAATTCTCCACCTCAAAGCATAGGTGCCTACAGCTGGTGGGAGTTTCTCAAATTTGCACAAAAACCTTACCAATATTATGCTGATGCCTTTATAATGGCGAACGCTTCTTGGTTTGACTCACTTTCCCCTGATTTACAGACCATAATTCTTGAAGTTGGGAAAGAGGTTGGAGATCTATCAACAAATACCATAATTGATGCCGGAGAAGATACTTTGAAAAAATTTGAAGGTATGGGCGGTAAGGTCACTGTACTTTCCGGTGCTGAAAAAGCTAAGTTTGATAAGCTTATGGCTGACAAAGTTATCCCTGCTATGGCTGGTATGATTGATGCAAATTCCTTAAAGGCAGCCGAAAAATACGCAGCGTCTTTAAACTAGACCTGAAATGCTTAAAATATTGCAAGCTATAAATAGTTTTATTAATGAAATTATTCTATGGCTTGCAACAACAATAATTGCAATTATTGTTCTAGCACTTTTTCTTAGCGCTTTTACAAGATATGTTTCTGGTATTGGTTACGACTGGTTCATTGAACTTCCACCTGTTCTAACAAGTTGGCTAGTTTTCCCTTTGCTTGGTCCCTTGTTGATGAAAGGGAAACATATTAAAGTGGATTTTATTTCCAGTTATATTGAAGAAAAGCATAAAAGTTTGTTGAGACTGTTTGTTGCGTTAATTGCATTATTATCAGGTATAATATTTTTCAAGGCAGGAGTTGAGGCAACAATTCTGTACTTCAATTTGGGACAAAAGATGGAATTAGAAATAGACATTCCAATCTGGTGGATGTATTTGGCCTTCCCTACCGGTTTTTTTATTTTAATTTTATTTTCCTTACAGATGATATGCGAGGAAATAAATACTATCAGAGAAACTTATTAAATTGTTTTTAATTTCTATACTAACTTCCGTTGTACTATTAATTCTTGCAGTGCCTATTTTCATGGTTTTTGGACTAGGCTCATCTTTTGCTGCCATCTGGGGACTTAATTTGCCATGGTCTGTGCTTATACAAATATCGTTTGCTGCATTAACCAAGCACATTCTGGTTGCTGTACCTCTTTTTATATTTGCTGGAATGGTAATGTTAAGGGGTGGTGCTGCAAATCGCCTGGTTAATTTTTGTACCTCTCTAGTTGGGCATTGGCCAGGAGGCTTAGGAATCTCAATGGTTATAGCAATGGGCTTTTTCGCAGCTTTTTGTGGATCAATTTTGGCTGCAATTACGGCGGTTGGAACCATAATGATGCCAAAGATGATTGAGCAAGGTTACCCAACTCCTTTCGTCGTGGTGCTTGCCGCCTCAGCTGCCTTATTGGAAGCACTAATTCCCCCCTCAAATGCTGCAATTTTATACAGTGCTCTTACGAATGTTCCTGTTTCACAAACTTTTGCTGCTGGTATTATTCCTGGCCTAGTGCTTCTAGTATTGATGATAATAATCGTTTTGATAAAATGTAGTAATGTCCCAAGAATAAAAAAAGCAAGTAACCGAGATCGATTGAAAAGCTTTATTCAGGCTTTTCCAGCTTTAGTAACTCCAGTGATAATCTTAGGTGGAATATATGCCGGTCTCCTCACCCCATCCGAGTCTGCAGCGGTCGCAGGAGTTTGGGCAATAATTATTGGATTTATAATATATCGTGAACTAACAATAAAAAATTTAATCCTTTGCTTGAGGGAAACAGCAATTACCACAGCTGTAATTTTTTCTATAATTGCTACCGCTACTTTTTTAAGCGTAGTGCTGACATATACTCAAGCACCGCAAAAACTCATAACGTTTTTTACATCTATGGGTGTAAGCCCAATATTATTTTGGCTTATGTTGGCAGTAATATGTTTGTTTCTTGGTACATTTATAGAGATAGTTCCCGTTTTTTATTTAACCGTTCCTATCTTTTCAGCGATAGCTATTTCATTTGACCAGAGTTTACTACATTTATATGTGGTATTCGTTGCATTTGCAGGCATTGGTATGATTACACCACCAGTTTGTGTTGGAATTTACACGTCTGCAGGTGTAGTTAACGAGGACCCCAGTAAAGCGTTTCGAGAAGTACCATTATTTACTATTGTTGGTATTATCTATGGTGTAATGATGATCTTTTCCCCTTGGGCTGCAACTTGGTTGCCTTCTATAATGCTTTAAAAATTGGCGCTATTTTATAAATAACTAAAATCCACTTGTTTGCAAGGCTATAATTTTTTTAAAAATTCTTTGCCTGCTGAGGATAAATTAGTTGGGTTTTTACCTTCAGAAATACCTTTCGCTATCTCCTTTCCCAATTCCACGCCAAATTGGTCAAAGCTATTGACATCCCAGATAAGACCACTAACTATGCTTGCATTTTCATATAGCGAAAGCAGTCTCCCTAGGGATAATGGGTCAGTTTTTTCCCAGCTTATTAATGTCGTTGGACGTCCTCCTTTAAATATACGAAATTTGTCATACTTACTTTCAGTGCTCCCCATCATAAGAGCCTCACATTGAGCCAGGGCATTAATCACAAGTTTATTTTGACTTTGCATGTTATTAGAGCTGTACTCACTGGAAAGATTTGAGATCTTGGACACCAAAATTTCTATTGGAATTATTTCTACACCCTGATGTAAGGCCTGAAAAAAGCTATGCTGCGCATCTGTTCCAACCGAGCCAAATATTATTGGCGCTGCAGGCGTTCTAAGTTTTATACCCTGAGTATCAACATTTTTTCCATTACTCTCCATTTCTACCTGTTGCACCCAAGTATGGAAAAACTTCAAACTTTCACCATATGGAACAATTCCAAGATTTGAAAATTCTAAAATATTCCTATTCCATATTCTTGTTAATCCTAAAATATAGGGAAGATTATTACTGAACTCTTCAGTTAAGAAGTGGATATCCATAGAGTGAGCGCCTGAAAGCAAATCGCGGTAAACCTCTGTTCCTAAGGATCCCACAAGACCCAATCCGAAGTCTGACCAAAGAGAAAATCGGCCCCCTACCCCTTTATCAACAACAAAAATATTAGCCTTTTGAAATCCACAATGGAGGGCTCTTTCAGGAAAGGATGTCACTGCACAAGCATGCGCGCTAAAATCTATTTTATTACTCCCCATCCACTCCTTGATTATCATCAAATTCGTTATTACCTCCTCTGTAGCAAAAGATTTTGAATTAAAAATAAAAAATACTTCGCTAGGACTGGCACCAGAGATTGCATTATGAACTGACTGAGGATCTACATTTGAAACGTTTATTAGATCTGGTAGATTGTTTTGGGTCTTCAAAGCCTGATAAACCATTTTTGATCCCAAATCGGACCCTCCTATACCAACATTTATTAATCTCTTAATGGATTTTGATTTTAGCTGTTTTTCAAAATCTAAATATCTATCAGTTCTTATTTGCGAAAAATTCTCTGGATTTCTTTCAACAAAATGAGTCACATTGACTTTCTCAGAGTTATTGTAAAACGTTCCTTCGACTAGTTTCTTTATCGAGTCTCTAATGTATTTGGATTTACCAATACTTAAAAATTCATTTAAAGTATTTGTGGGTATTCTCTGTCTACTAATATCTAGAGTTAAATCATTAAAAGAAAAAATGAACCTTTTAGATCTATCTAATTTTGCTGTTTCTCCAATCATATCAAACTGTAGAAACTCTTCCTTTTTTTTCTTCAATTCAAGATAATTTTTATTTTCATCTAACTGCATTTTACAGGCTAACCCAGAATACCTCTCCAATACCTAGTTAGTATCAATAGAATTTTGATAAGTCTATGAAATAGATATTTCTTTATTTAATAAAAATTTGTTCAGACTAGAGAGCCTTCAAGTTAAAATCCTCTTTAATAAACCTTAGCATACAGAATAGCTAAGTTATAATTTTACTAAAATTGAATTGGATTATTATTCTGAAGTAATAAAATTTATCACTATTTCCTATCATCTCCAAAAACCATAAACGTATAAACTCCAGTCAATACAACTACTAGGGAAATAAAATGGTAAAATTGCAGGCTTTCTCCTAGTATTACAACCCCTAGTATTGCAGCGAAAATTGGAAGTATGTTAATAAATAGTCCCGCTTGAGATGGCCCAATCAATTCAACTCCTTTTATGAAAAAAATCTGTGCCAAAAAAGAGGGGACAAAAGCAATGTAAATTATTGTAAGCCATGCATTTGTATTGGATGGGAATTGCGAGTGGCCAAGAAATGCCTCTAATATGACAAGTGGAATAGAAGAGATTAAAGCACTAAAGGAAAAATAAGCCATTAGAACCAGTGGGTCAATTTCCGGTTTAAATCTTAAACCCAGGGTAAAACCTGCATAGAAAAACAAAGCCAAAAACATCACCATGTCACCTAAATTTACAGTCAAAGAGATTATTATTTGGAAATCACCTTTGCTGACAACTACGACGACGCCAAAAAAACTTATTAAGAGTCCAGAAAGTTTTACAATATTCACCTTTTCTTTAAAGAAAAGAACTGAGCCTATCAATATTATCGCGGGCATAACACCTTGAATAATGCCAAGATTAATAGCTGAAGTGTTCTGAGCGGCAATATAAAAAAGTGAATTGAAACATGTCATTCCTAAGCCTCCCATTAGCAACAACCAGAGAATCTTTCCTTTTACGGCAATAAATGAATTCACTATCCCTTTGTTAAGAAGTACCAACAGAAATACTGTGATTATAAACCATCTAAGGGAAACAACCATCATTGGAGATATTTCTCCAGTGGAAAGTCTTCCTGCTATTGTATTTCCAGCCCAACCCAGCATTGCTAAACATAATAAAAAGATAGCATTTTTTGATAACGGTTCATAAATAATTGAAAACATGAGTAATTAGGATCAATGGTTTTATCTGCTTTGATTTTTCCAAAAATATGGTGACCCCGGTACGATTCGAACGTACGACCTACTGATTAGAAGAATACTGACCAATCCTACCGGAATAAAAATTATCGTTTAAAATCAATAACTAGTTAATTATACAAATTAATTTTTTATTCAAAATACTATTCACATATCGTTCACATATTACTTACAAAATTTTACTTTATTTTTTCTTCCAATTAAACATATACATTAAACCAATTACTTTATCTTTTTTTGTTTTAAAATATCCATCTTCTTATATGTTTTTGCAAATCCAAATCTAAAAATATTTTAAAAAAGGAAACGGATTGAACGGGGCTAACAAACTATTTTGTAAACCTTACATAAAGAAGAATATTAGCTAGTCGGGACAAAACCATCTGTTTTGCATTAAAATTCTAATTTGTAAAATTGGAACTGGTTTTCTATTAATTTCCCGTGTTAAATTGCTATCACCTAGTGCTATTGTTATTTTTTCTTCCCCTCTAACTTGGCCACCACCATTGTTTCTATCAATTATATAGGTATGGGTCACAAGACTGCTGGATTCGTTTTTATTAAGTTTAAAACCACTACTGACAGCCTTATTATCAGACAAATATTGATAGAGAGCTTTTCGCCCAAAAAATAAATCATTTTGGTCGGCTTTATATAAGCTAGTCAGGTCAAGTTGATAGAGTTTCCCATTGCAAAACTTTCCCTTTATTAAGGAAGACTCTCTTAAATTAGAATATTCCCCTGGGAAAGTCCCTGATAGGGCATATTTTTTTGCAATAACCTCTTTAGGTAAAAACATTGAAAAATAAAATTGATCTCTAACTAACTGATCGTGTAGCGATTCATTTGACATCCCCAACGGATATTTGGAAACATTAATTTCAGCTAACAGACTGACACAGGATAAAACATACACAAGTACACTAAAAAGTAGTTTTTTCATTTTTCTCTCCTATCTGGATATTTCAATTTGTTTTTTATCAACAAGCGTTTTGTCAACAAAAACGGAGACTGTTGCCTCATCTCTATTAATAATATTTAAAGGTATAATAAAAACTATTCCGATGTCTTCCCAAGATTTTAAAACAAGATCTGCATCATAATAATCGATACCCTCTTGAGCACCGAAAGCCTTACTTGCATCCAAATCTGGATTTATAGGTGACATGCCTTCAAATGACAGTACAAAATAAATTCTTTTTTCTAGATCATTTATTTCTGACTCAACTTCTATTTTAAGAGGGAAAAGAAACGTATTCTCCATTGCTTCAAAATTATCAAAGCCATCTCCTACTTCTTTTGTAAGATCAAAAGACTTAGTGTTAATCTTAAGAGAACTTTGAAGCACAGATTTGGAAATTACAGATTTATCTTCCTTGACCTTAGATTGGATAGTTATCGACCTAGAAAGATTGTTTTCCTTTAACCAACTATCAACTTTTTCCTTTAAATCTTCAAGACCTTCAAGACTTTCAGACAAAATTTCTTCTTTTATCAATTTCGATAACTTTATTGGGCGACTTATTTTTTCACTTCCGAGATTGTTTGAAATAAAATTTTCTATAACAGGAAGTTGGTTTCTTAGATCATCTTTAATAATTTCTAAATTATAGCTATATTCATTCAACCTATCTTTGACCTTTTCTTCGTAATAGCTCTTGAAGTTTTCAGAGGAGAAAACAAACTTCCTAAAAGTTTCATATGCTTCGATGGTCTTTTTTCCCCATCCTTTCTTCAATGATTTTTCTAGGTCCAAAAATAACTCCCCCAGTTTTATAACATCAAAGTCTTCATTCTCTGAGTTATAATTCTTAACATCATTGGTAAGTAAAGATCTTTCTTTTTTGTAGGCATCGACTTTTTCTGCGATTTTTTTCTCTTTAGACTTGCGTTTTTCTTCCTCTTCAGCTTTCTTCTCTTCTCTCTCTATTTCCGATTTTTTTTGATTAGTTAAATTTTCTGGATCAAACACTATTTTTAAAATCAATCCGTTTGGAAAAATCTCACTAGGAATTGCAAATGGTACAGAGTCTAATACCGCATTTACGGCAACTCTTTTTGCCAAAACAAAATTTCCACTGATATTTTTAGGATCTATCATTTTTACACTTCCTGATATCCTTCCTTGGGAGTTTATAGGAATTTCTAGTGTCACCTTATACTTTTCGAAGTTAGGTAAGCGTTTCAACGACACAACATTCCAATTATTATTAATTTTTTCTAATATTTGTTTTTTGACCAGAGTCGCAATTGACGAGTTCTCGTCACTCCATTTAACTCCACAGGACAGTCCTCTACTCTTGGCTTCTTTTACCCATTTTTTATAGTGTGGAGAAGTTTCCCATTTTTTTATTCCCGTTACAGCGTTCACTGCTGAGGAGCAAACTTGATCATCTCTACACAAACTTAAATTTTTGGAGCAAGAATTTCTATTCTCTACATACACTCCACAGGACAGTCCTCTTCGTTTTGCTTCTTTGACTGTCTCTATATAATAAGAGCTTGTCTTCCAATATTTTTTACCACTTCTACTTGCCGTAGCATTTGTGCAAATTGAAATATCTGACCTATTAGCAAATTCATTTTGAGTATTAGAAGCAGTATAGTTATTTGAACCTACTCCGCAGGATAAGCCTCTACGTTTTGCTTCTCTAACTTCATCTCTAAAATGTCTTGAAGTCTCCCAATAGATTTTACCATCTCTAGTAACTGTAGCCAAAGTGCAAATATTGAAGTCTGATTTTCCTTTTAAAGATGAAGGATTAGAAGCTTTAGTAGTTGAATTACTTGAACCTATTCCACAGGAAAGACCTCTACGTTTTGCTTCTCTAACAAATCCATAATAACTACTTCTCTTTTCCCATTCCCTTTTCTTTCCATCTGATGCGACCGTGGCAAGAAAACACAACCTACTATCAGTACAGTTTTTTGGGTTTGAATCACAATTTCCTTTTGCCATTTTTGATTTGGTATTTTTGTATTTTTTTATCGACTCATCTAATATTTTCTCTAGTTCATATTTGTAAAAAAAATCTTTTTTACCAGGATACTCCTGTCTAAGAAATTTCTTTGCTGCTTCTCTGGTTCCCTTTCCCCATTTCCCATCAATTTTTAGGTTGTATAAACCCATATCTTTGAGAGCTTCTTGAACTAGTTTTTTAGTTTCTAGGGGTAGAACATTAAAAATCGCTTTGATATCCCTATTTAAAATCTCCTCCTGCGAGTTTTTAGGTCTTTCATTTTCGTAAATTACACCACAGGAAAGCCCTCTGCGTTTTGCTTCTCTAACTTCATCTAGATAACCAGCCATAGTTTCCCATACTCTATTATTGTTAACCCCTTTTGTTGCCAAAGAACAAAGAACTGTATCCGTCATTTTTCTCAGTTTAGTTTTTTGGATTTGACTCGAATTTCCTTTTACTTTTTTTAATATAGGTTGAGAGGAGGATTTCTTTATTAGCTTATTTCTAATTATGCGATTTCCGGACGTTCTGCTATCTGTCAAGTTCTTAAAGTCAATAATAAGATGCCAAGAGCCACATTTTGCAATCGCATTACCCAATTTTGTAACTTTTACATCTAATTGACTACATTTAACATTTGTTACTTTATCGTTTTTTACTACCCACCCTTTTTTTTCATCACCTTTGATAACGTAAATACCATCCCATTCACCAGATAATAGAATAGATGGTGATAACAAAAAGGGGATTAGAAGGAAAAAAATCTTTATCATTGCAATATTCTAACAAATTAAAATTTGCTATGTAAGATTAATCTATTCAAGAATTTTTGTTTTCCTTATAATATACCAAAGGCCGAATTCATAAATTAATCGTGGTATGAACCATACCACAATAAAATTTCAATTTTTAAAACTGAAACCATACACATATCGTTCACACGAAATTTTTCTAAAATTGGAAATTTCTTAAGCTTTTGTTTTTAATTGATAAATGGTGACCCCGGTACGATTCGAACGTACGACCTACTGATTAGAAGTCAGTTGCTCTATCCAGCTGAGCTACGGGGCCACACATCGGTAGTTAACATATTGAGAACGTATAGTAAATTTAAAATTAGGCACTTATCTAACGAGTTAATTTAGAGTAGAGAGCCATTTTTTTATTTATCGATAAATTTTCAAATGAATATTATTAATGTGTCCAAGGCTTCTTTCTGTTGTAGTCGAAGTTTTCACCATAACCACCTTTTCTTATATTATATTTTTTTGCTTTACTATCATCCAAAATAAAGACGATATTATTTTTTGTTGCATAATCTATGGCATTTTCTTTGGAGCTAAAATTTATGGAAACTTGACTAGACATGTCATCTGAGCCTACCCATTTCATTAAAGGATCAATCGGTTTTGCATCATTTTGCTCAAATTCTAAAATCCATTGCCCGGAATTTTTAACTCCTGACTGCATAGCCGTTTTAGATTTTTGATATATCCTAGCTGTCATGAAATCTCATAATTAAAAAATAGAAAACAAGTTGGAAAAGATTATATCTAAAATAGAGAAAATTTTAAACATAATTTAAATTGGTGGTAACATAAGGCACATGAATTTAGAGAAAACGCAGTCTAGAGTGACTACTCTGGAAAGAAATTTAAAGGTTGTAGCTGATTTTGCTCCTGCTGGTGATCAGCCCACAGCGATTGATGAACTAGTTGAAGGTTTAGAAAAAAGTGAAAAAAACCAGGTTCTTTTAGGAGCAACAGGTACTGGAAAAACGTTCACTATGGCTAAAATAATTGAAAGAACTCAACGGCCTGCACTAATTTTAGCACCAAATAAGACTTTGGCAGGACAATTATTTGGGGAGTTTCAGAACTTTTTTCCTGAAAACGCTGTGGAGTACTTTGTCTCTTATTATGATTATTACCAACCTGAAGCATATGTACCTCGTTCTGACACATACATTGAAAAGGAAGCGCAGGTAAATGAACAAATAGATAGAATGCGCCATTCTGCCACTCGGTCTCTTCTTGAAAGAGATGATGTCATTATCGTTGCCTCTGTATCATGTATCTATGGGATAGGCTCTGTAGAAACCTATAGTAGCATGACACAAAAGTTGTCATCAGGTTCTTCATACAAACAACGTGAGATTATGAGTAACTTGGTTGAACAACAATATAAGAGAAACGATAAAGGTTTTCAAAGGGGTTGCTTTAGAGTTCAAGGAGATACATTAGATCTCTTTCCTGCACATCTGGAAGATAGAGCTTGGCGTTTACTCTTCTTTGGGGACGAACTAGAGAAAATTATAGAATTTGATCCCTTAACTGGAAAAAGTTACAAAAACTTAAAGGAAATAAAAATATACGCAAATTCACATTATGTTACTCCTAGGCCCACTTTACAGCAAGCTATAAAGAATATTCGAGCAGAATTGATGGTTAGATTAGATCAACTCAACAGGGAAAATAAATTACTGGAAGCTCAAAGAATTGAGCAAAGGACAAACTTTGATCTAGAGATGATAGAGGCTACAGGTTTCTGTAGTGGAATTGAAAATTATTCGAGATATCTAACTGGTAGAAAACCAGGAGAACCTCCCCCCACATTATTTGAATATATTCCAGATAACGCAATTGTTTTTGCTGATGAAAGCCACGTAAGTATTCCTCAGCTAGGAGGGATGTATAAGGGAGATTTCAAGAGAAAAAGTACTCTTTCAGAATATGGCTTTAGACTTCCCTCTTGCACAGATAATCGACCACTAAAATTTGAAGAATGGGATGCAATGAGACCGTCAACAATTTATGTTTCTGCGACACCAGGTAATTGGGAATTAGATCAAACCAAAGGGGTGTTCACAGAACAGATAATCCGACCAACCGGCTTACTTGATCCAAAAGTAGAAGTAAAACCAACAGACGCACAAATCGATGACTTGATAACTGAAATAAAAAACGTTTCATTAAAAAAACTTCGAACACTGTGCACTGTCTTAACAAAAAAAATGGCAGAAGATCTTACGGAATATCTGCACGAGCAAGGAATAAAAGTTCGCTACATGCATTCTGACATAGATACTTTAGAAAGAATTGAAATATTGAGAGATCTGAGAATCGGTACTTTTGATGTTTTGGTTGGAATAAATTTACTAAGGGAAGGTTTAGATATACCTGAATGTGGCTTAGTAGCGATATTAGACGCAGATAAAGAAGGTTTTTTAAGGTCAGAGACCTCTCTAATTCAAACGATTGGTAGAGCAGCAAGAAATATAGAGGGAAAGGTAATTATGTATGCTGACCAAATTACTAAGAGCATGAAAAATGCTATCAATGAAACTGATAGAAGAAGAGAAAAACAAAATACATATAATAAAAAAAATGGTATTACTCCAAAAACCATTAAAAAGAATATTAATGATATTCTAGAAGGCGTTTATCAGGGAGACACCGATGCGGCACGGATCACAGCCAAATTAGAGACTAATCCTAAGTCGGGACACAATTTAAAAAATCATCTTGATGAACTTCAAAAGAAAATGTTCTCGGCAGCAGAAAATCTTGAGTTTGAAGAAGCAGCAAAATTAAGAGACGAGATAAATCGTCTTCATGCTTCAGAATTAGAAATTAGAGCAGACCCGTTCATCAAAAGAAATAAAAATTAAATATTCCCTTCTGTGCTAACTTGCATCACTCCAGAAATCCGCCACTCGTTCTTAAATTTCTCCAACAAATAGTCATAAGTTACAAGAGCGTCAGTAGCAGATCTAAAAAGAACTCTTTGTATTGCCCTTTTGCCGTTAGACGAAAATTTTACAAACTGATAGTTCTTAGGACTCCAGATTACTGGATACCCATTTTTGACCATTAATCCAAAATTTTCTGCATTAAAAAACTGCCTTTTTATATTAGGCGCAGCAAATGAGTAGGCTTTTTCCACATTTTTTTCTTTGAAAGCCATTAACTGAGAAGAAATAACTTTTTTCACAATCTTTTCTGCATTGCCATATGACTGTTCTGCTACAATTGTATTCATAAAAATAAAGGGAAAAACAACAGCCAAAACAAACAATATACTTTTCAATTTATTAAGATTCATCAATTCTTTTCTTTAATGTTATTATTGTTTTCTCAATCCCTAGTAAAGATATAAAGCTTCCCAATCTTGGGCCGTTTTGTGATCCTAGCAACACCTCATAAATCAATTTAAACCAATCACGATTATTCTCAAAATTGTTTTCTTTACCCACATCTAAAATTGCCTGCTGAATTTCATCTCCTTTAGTTCCGCTGGTTATTAGGCTGAGTTTTTCAATAAGAGAAATGAGAGCTTTTTTTTCTGACTCAGATGGTTTTTTAAAAACTCTATTGGGCTTTAGAAAGTCATTAAAATAATTTATTGCGTTTTGCATAGCTTCAGTCATTGCAATACTCTTCTTGGTACCGTCAACTTCTAAATATTTCTCTATAAAAGACCACAAAGTATCCATAGAGTCGGATCCAATAGCACCAGCTAAATTCATTAGCATCGAAAATGGAACTAAAAGGTCTGACTGTGGAGGTTCTCCCTCGTGGATATGCCAAACTGGATTCTTGATTTTTTCGTCTGGTTCTTGGCCAATGAATGATTTCAAATGTTTATGATAATCATCTACAGCTCTAGGGATAGCATCAAAATAAAGTCGTTTTGCTGTTTTCGGCTTCTGAAACATGAAGAGGCTTAAAGAATCCTGTGATCCATATCTGAGCCATTCGTCGATTGAAATCCCATTTCCCTTAGACTTAGAAATTTTTTGACCCTTATCATCTAGAAATAATTCGTAGAAGAATTGATAAGGTGCTTTCCTTCCTAAGACCGAACAAATCTTTGTAGCCAAACTAGCTGAAGGAATTAAATCTTTTCCATACATTTCATAATTAATTGACAAAGCAAACCACCTCATTGCCCAATCAGCTTTCCATTGTAGCTTTACGTTTCCATCAGTTACCGGTGTTTTTACTTTTTTACCATCTAAATCTTGATAAACTATAGAGTGACTTTTTATATCAACTTCTAATGTAGGAACTTGAAGAACCCTTCCTGAACTCTTACTGATAGGCAAGAAAGGAGAGTAAGTAGACTTTCTGGCGTCTCCTAAAGAAGGGAGCATTATCTCCATAATTTCGTTGTATTTTCTTAGTGTTTGAATAAGAGCCTCATTGAAATCTCCATTTGAATAACAATCAGTTGCTGAAACAAAATTATAATCGAAACGGAAACTATCAAGGAATTCACGCAATTTACTATTATTGTGATCTGCGAAACTCGCGTGCGTCTTGAAAGGGTCTCTTACACTTGAAAGAGGAAGGTCAATGTCTTCTGCTATAATATGCCTGTCTGGCACGTTTTCAGGTACCTTCCTAAGTCCGTCTAAGTCATCCGAGAAGCACACTAATTCAGTTTCTGTTTCAAACATCTTTTCAAAGGCATGCTTGACCATAGTAGTTCTCATCACTTCCCCAAAGGTTCCTATGTGAGGCAAGCCAGACGGGCCGTAACCAGTTTGAAACTTAATCTTCTTAATATCTAATCCACTTTTTTTTATGAACTGAAATAATCCCTTAGCTTCATTAATTGGCCAAACGTTGATACTAGAGAAATCTGAATAAAAATCATCCAAGATGCACAATCCTATTTAAGAAATTGATAATATATATATTGTCCAAATGCACTTAGCCTCATATAGTATATTAACCAAAGAATTGCTAGTTTTTTAAATGAATGAAAATCGAAATAACAACACGATATTAAGCCCCCAGGATGCACTTGTTTCCATTATGATAGCTGAAGGAGCCTCTGACCAAGGAGTAACCAATGTTGAATTTGCCTCAATTGTTAAAATAGTAGAACACTTGCCAATATTTAAAGATTACGACCCAAGTCGAATTAAAGTTGTAGCTGCTACAGTTTATGAGTTGTTTGAAGAAGAAGATGGACTAGATGCTCTTTTTGGACTAATCAAAGAATCTTTACCAGAATACTTAAATGAAACTGCATATGCTCTAGCGTGTGATGTAGCGGCATCGGACGGTAGGTTGAAGGAAATTGAATTACAGTTACTAGCAGAAATAAGATATGAATTAAATATAGATAGACTGCATGGAGCTGCCATAGAAAGAGGAGCAAGAGCTCGCCACCTCAAGATCATTAATGATTAGTATGAACGTGTTCGCATAAACCTCTAATGATTTTTCGCTCTTGTATGACTGCTCTAGATAACCAAGCCGAAGCCCCTTTAGGTCTTTCAAACTTATCACTAAGATTAATTCTTCTAGCTAATAAATCAGCTGAGAAAATAGCAAATCCAATTATTGGCTTTTCATTTAAACAGATATAACCTGACATCCCTCTGATATAGTGCATTGTCCCTGATTTACCTTTGACCGTTACATCTCCCAAAGATCGTTTTTTACCTTTAGAAGTGTAAATAGGAATTAATTTTAATAATGGCAAAAGCCTATTTTTTACTTCTTCTTTGATTAAAAACTTTCTAAAGTCAGCAGCGCTTGAAAAACTACCTGAAGTTAATCCACTATGATTTAAAAAAAGTGAGCTTTGACTATTTACATAACCTCTAAACCACTTAGTCATCAAAAC
>CACIJG010000031.1 GCA_902586885.1 uncultured Alphaproteobacteria bacterium
AAATGCTTGGACACAAATGTTAAAGTCGTAATTGTTGGTCCTGGTCTGGGAAATCAATATGATGATGAAATTGAATTCCTCTGGAACAGTAAATTAAGATTAATTCTTGATGCAGATGGATTAAGGTGGTTGGCTAGGCGAAACCCGAAGAAAAGGAAAGCAGCTTGGCTCGGAACTCCACACTTTGGAGAAACAAAAGCCTTATTGCCTAACCAAACTTCTGATAAATGGTCAAACATTTTAGATCTAAAAAAGAAATATGGAGGAGATTGGATTCTTAAAGGCCCAGGATGTCTGGTTTCTGAAAACAATAATTTGTGGTTAAGTAATTATAGCAATGGATGGTTAGGTACAGCAGGGATGGGAGACGTTCTTACCGGTATTATTTCTGGTCTTTGGGTATCTGGGTCTCGGTCTCCTTTTAGAAGTTCCGTTTTATTGCAAAAACTATGCGCTATTCAGTTTTTGGAAAAAAATAATGGAGCGGGTCTGACCGCATCGGATATTTCAAATACAATAGGAACTTGTTTAGGTTTCATAAAATAGAGTTGGTATGCTAGTTTTCAAAAAACTGAAAACTAGCAAATACTATTTCTTATTTAATCATCTGCTGGCACTGTCATCCATGCGCTATTCAGCTCACCCACTTCAGCTGCCCTTTGGACTAGTGCCTGAAAATCCTCAGTCATCCCCATTTCATCAAAAGCCTTTCCTGAATCCGCTAAAGATTTGGCTCCATAAGCTATAACCATACTACTCATTGTGTCACCAGTAACGGGGACTAGAAGAACAGGATTTATGTCAACCTTCTCACACATAGTCTTTACTTCTTCAAACATTCCCATTACTTGAGGAACCTTATCTTTCTTCATTAGGTACCAACGAAAATTCATTACCCTATGTGATGGCTTCATTTCACCAGCAGCGACTCTTATTATATTTAGAGGCATAACAATATCACTTGCGGGATTATCATCTAACCTCATTTGCACTTTAGCCCACATTTTACTTGAAAATACCTTTTGAGTGTATGTCATAGCCTCCGAAAAATTACTCGCGAAATTTGAAAAAACAAGGCAACCCGCGTTAGGTCCAAATAAAACTCTAGATATTCTTGACGTTATGCCCATATCACCAAAAGCTTTGACAACCTCCTTCATATTATTTAATTGTAAGCTAGCTTTGCCAGGATGAGGTCTTACGGTCTGTGTAGTTATTACGGTCATTTTTTCCTCCTTAATTTTTGTTAAAGTTCATAATTAAAACTATTTTAAAATCTAATAAAAAAAATGACAGTTAAAATAATCGAAAGCTCTAAAATAAATAATATTAGAGATCTAGGCGGAACAGAGACAAAAAATGGGTATATATTAAAAAATAATCTGTTCATTCGGTGTGCAGTTCCAGTGAATATTGGAAAATTAGATCATGATAATTTGATAGAACTCGACCCAGCAGCAATTATTGACTTTAGAGGAGTAGAAGAGGCCAAGAAAAATCCTCCTGATTTAACAAAAGAATTACAGAAAAAAAGAGTTCATTTACCAATAGAGCCTAAAGTTTGGGCAACTCTCAATGATTTAAATAGTTCAAAAAAATTAAATGATCAAACTTTTCAACAAACTCTTAAAGAAGCTTATGAAAAATATACAACTGAGAACCTCGAAGTATATAAAGAATTTTTGAGGATAATATTCAAAAATGTAGGTAAACCTATTATGTTTCATTGCACTGCTGGGAAAGATAGAACTGGCTTTGCCGCTGCGTTGATTTTTTTAATTCTAAATGTAGACAGAGAGACTATTTTTAAAGATTATCTTTTATCAAACATAAATTTCAAGCCGCCTGCAAATATTACTAGAGAAGTATCACTTATAGGAGCTGAAAGATTAGTTAAGGTTGATAGAGAATGGCTAGAATCTGGTTTAAAAAAACTCTTTATGGTAGTCGAAGACATTGATGATTTTGCAAAAAGTTTAATTGGAAATAGTGATAAGCTTAAGGACTACGTTTCTCAATGCCTTAACCGGAAAAGTTAATATATGTCTATAATTAACAAATTTAAATTAAATGGAAAGCTTGCTTTGGTTACAGGGTGTAGCAGAGGAATAGGATTAGGTATAGCGCAGGCTTTGGCAGAAGCTGGTGCAGACATCATAGGCGTAAGCGCTAGCTTAAAAAGGGGGAGTGAAGTAGAAAAAATTGTTACCTGTAATGGTAGAAACTTTTATTGTTATCAATGTGATTTTTCTGAAAGAAAAAATACACTAACTTTTCTGAATAAATTAAAAGTCGATAATTTGTATCCCGATATATTGATTAGTAACGCAGGTTCTCTGGTTAGAACTCCCTTAGAAGATCATAATGATGAACATTGGGACAGAATTATAGAGATTAACTTGTCATCGCAATTCATATTAGCCCGCGAATTGAGTAAATCTATGATAGAAAATGGTTTCGGTAAAATTATTTTTACTGCTTCAATTCTATCTTATCAGGGCGGTCTTTTTGTTCCTAGTTACGCTTCCTCTAAAGGAGGAATAGCACAACTAACAAAAGCTCTTTCAAATGAACTTGCAGAGAAAGGGATTAATGTAAATGCCATTGCACCCGGTTATGTCTCGACAGACATAACAACGGCCTTAAGGAAAGATCCAAAAAGATCCGCTGATCTAATGGCTAGGATTCCTATGAAAAGGTGGGGGACTATTGAGGATATGGGTGGGGCAGCGGTTTATTTGGCCTCTGAAGCCTCAAATTATGTTAATGGTGAACTTTTAAACGTAGATGGCGGATGGATGGGCAGATAATTACTATTGCTTATGTTCATCTAATTCATTAATTATTTTATCAGTCATGGAAGCTGTGGATACTAACTCGCCTTCTTCTCCCATCATTAGATCAGGAGTTCTGTAACCTTTTGCTAAAACTTTTTCTATGCAAGAATCAAGCAGGTTAGCGTTTTCTAATTCTGAGTAAGAATATCTTAATGCCATTGAAAAACTCAATATACATGCAATTGGATTAGCTTTTGATTGACCTGTTATATCAGGTGCTGAGCCATGAACAGGCTCGTACATAGCTCTAGGTTTTCCACTTTCCATTATGCTCCCAAGACTAGCGGATGGAAGCATTCCTAAGCTACCTGTTAGCATAGCGGCACAGTCTGATAAAATATCTCCAAACAAATTATCTGTAACGATGACGTCAAATTGTTTGGGGTCCCTGACCAACTGCATAGCACCGTTATCAGCATACATATGACTTAGTTCTATTTCTTGAAAATCTCTGTGGACTTCAGAAACAACTTCCCTCCACAAAACTCCACTTTCCATTACATTTGCTTTTTCCATAGAACAAACTTTTCCGCTTCTTTTTTTTGCGAGCTCAAATGCACTAATAGCAACCCTTTTTATTTCTGATTCTGTATATCTTTGAGTATTAATGCCTACTCTTTCATTTGAATCAGTTTTTTGTATGCCTCGAGGTTCACCAAAATATATGCCTGAAGTCAACTCCCTTACGATTACTATATCTAACCCAGACACAATATCTCTTTTGAGCGATGAAAAAGAGGCAAGTGCGTCAAAACATTGTGCAGGCCTAATATTAGCGTATAGATCGAGCTCTTTCCTTAGCTTTAGAAGAGCCCTTTCAGGCTTTAAATTAAAGTCCAAACTATCATATTTTGGGCCACCCACTGCACCCAGTAAAACCGCGTCCACCTCTAATGCCTTCTCTAGAGTTTTTTCATGAAGGGGAGTCCCATGTTTATCAAATGCCGCACCTCCCACTAAGTCCTCAGTTATTTCTAACTGCAGTCCCTTGTTTTTGACAAACCATTCTATAATACGACGAACCTCGACCATAACCTCTGGTCCAATACCATCGCCAGGGAGAATTAGCAAAGAAGACATTACTTTTCCTTTTTATTTAAACTTAGGCCCAAGAAAACTGTTCAGAATATTTTTTTTCAAACTCAGCAATTTTTTGTGAATTTTTTAAAGTTAATCCAATATCATCAAGACCGTTCAATAAACAATATTTTTTAAACTCATCTACGTCAAAATCTATTGAATCACCCTCTTTTCGAATAATCTTTTGATTATCTAAATCTATTGTCATGTGAGAATTTTCTACAATGTTGGCATCTTCCATTAAAACTTCTCGATCATCATCGGACAGAATTATTGGTAATATTCCGTTTTTAAAGCAATTATTGAAAAAAATATCTGCAAAACTGGTCGAAATTATACATTTTATTCCAAAATCTTTTAATGCCCAAGGGGCGTGTTCGCGTGACGAACCACATCCAAAATTATCTCCAGCCACAATAATTGAAGCTGAAGAATAATGATCTTTGTTCAAGATGAAATCCTTTATTAAGCTACCGTTAGAGTCATATCTCATTTCAAAAAATAAGTTTTCTCCAAGACCAGTTCTTTTAATTGTTTTTAAAAACTGTTTTGGAATAAGCATGTCCGTATCAATATTTATCAGTGGCATAGGAGCAGCTATTCCCGAAAATTTTACAAATTTGTCCATCTATTTAACCATTTTTTACAAATCTCTAACGTCTGTAAGGTAACCTGTTATTGCTGCAGCGGCAGCCATTGCGGGACTCATTAAATGAGTTCTTCCACCTCTTCCTTGTCTACCTTCAAAATTTCTATTTGATGTAGCTGCACATCTTTCCCCAGGCATAAGTTGATCTGGGTTCATGGCTAAACACATCGAACAGCCCGGCATTCTCCAGTCAAACCCTGCTTCTATAAGGGTTGCAGATATACCTTCTTCTTCTGCTTGTTTTTTTACCAACCCTGATCCTGGCACAACCATGGCACGCACGCCTTCCTTAACTCTTTTGCCTCTAACAATTTTTTCTACTTCTCTTAGATCTTCTATTCTACCATTTGTGCATGATCCGATAAATACAGCGTCAATTGATATGTCTTGTAACCTATCTCCTGGGTTTAAGCCCATATATTCTATTGATCTCTTTGCCGCCGAAATTTTTCTTCCTTGAAAATTATTGGGATCCGGCACACGATCTGTTATCGACAACACATCTTCTGGGCTTGTACCCCAAGTAACTACTGGGGCAATATCCTCAGCCTTTAAGAATAACTCTTTGTCAAAGAAGGCACCTTGATCACTGTAAAGTGTTTTCCAAAGTTTTAATGCTTTTTCCCAATCTTCTCCTTCAGGTGAATGTGGTCTTCCTTTAACATATTCTATCGTTTTTTCGTCAGGAGCAATTAAACCAGCCCTTGCACCTCCCTCTATTGCCATGTTACAAACGGTCATTCTTCCTTCCATTGAAAGATCAGTTATTGCATTTCCACAATACTCTATTACATGGCCCGTGCCACCAGCGGTACCAGTTTTTCCAATTATTGAAAGAGTTATATCTTTAGCTGTAACTCCGAGTCCAAGGGCACCCGTGACCTCTACTTTCATATTTTTTGATTTCTGTTGAATAAGTGTTTGTGTCGCTAAGACATGTTCAACTTCAGAAGTTCCGATGCCGTGAGCCAAGGCACCGAAGGCTCCATGTGTAGCAGTATGACTATCCCCACACACTATTGTCATCCCTGGTAGAGTCCAACCCTGCTCAGGTCCGATTATATGTACAATACCCTGACGTATGTCTCCAACAGGGTAATAATTTAGTCCAAATTCTTTTGCGTTTTTATCCAAAGTCTCTAGCTGGATTTTACCCTCTTCGCTTCCAAAGTTAGTGAGACGATCCGATGTTGTGGCAACATTATGATCTGGAACAGCTATAGTTTTGTGAGGGGCATATACCTTACGGCCAGCATCTCTAAGTCCTTCAAAAGCTTGTGGACTAGTAACCTCATGCACCAAATGCCTGTCAATGTAAATAAGGGATGTTTCATTGTCAGAATGAATCAAATGGTTATCCCATATTTTATCATATAGAGTTCTTTTTGCCATAACGGTTCTTTTTATTCCTTGTCACTGTCAACTTATAAAATTTGGAAATAAAAATCTAGTGTCAAAAACAAGTTTATTTTTTTGAATTTTAAAAAATTGGAAAAATTGCATTAAATAAAAGTAATTCAGAAAACTCTTTCATCCTAAATTAATAAATTGTATTAATTTATCCTAATAATTGGACAAAATGTTAATATATCTAAAGTTTAATTAAAAAAAGGCGAATATGATTAAAAATCTAAGTTTTAAAATAAGCTCTACTCTTATATTTTTTGCCGCTTTTATCTCGATAACATCTTTATGGAGCTTTCAGTCTTTTGGAGAAGAAAAACTACTTAAAGAGGAAAAAAATTATAGAGACTGGAGCGTTTTTGTCTCCAAAGAAGATCCTTTTACATGTTTCATTGCATCTCAATCAGTTAAAAGTGAAGCGTACAAAAACGGCCAAAAACTATCTTCTGTCAATAGAGAGAAGGGTACCATTTATATTATAAAAAAGAAAAATAAAGAAAATAAATATGAAGCGACATTTTATGCAGGCTATCCGCTTCAGGTAGGGTCTAAAGCAAAGCTATCCATAGATAAAAAGAATGAAATTGTATTTTTTGCACACCCATCTCCAAAAGAGAAGGCAGAAAAAGAGCATGCTTGGGCTCAAAAGTATGACGAGGAAAAGCTTGTTTCTTATCTAAAGAAAGGTAGTAAAGCAATATTAAGCGCTGTTTCTCATAGAAACACGGTTACAAAGGATACGTTTATGTTGACAGGATTTTCAGACGCTTTGTCGGAGCTTGGGAAGTTGTGCAAGCAGTAGAAACTCCACATAAAAAACTAGAGAATAAATTGATCCAAAAAAAAAATATGATCGGTTTAAGTGAAAAGGAGTTATACGATTCTATTTTAGAGTTGAAAATCCCTGAAAAGAAAGCTTCTATGCGAACAAAACAGCTTTGGAGCTGGATTTATTGTCATGGAAAAAAAGATTTCTCAGAGATGAGCAATATAGACAAGGTATTTAGAAGTAATCTTAAAAACAATTTTTCTTTAGAAAGGCTTAAAATAGAACAAAAAGAAAAAAGTTTAGACGGAACAATAAAGTATTTATTCTCTTTAAATGACGACAGTAAAATTGAGACCGTTTTTATACCTGAAAAAAAAAGAAGCACCCTCTGTATTTCGTCTCAAGTTGGATGCACTTTAAATTGTTCATTTTGTCATACGGGTACCCAAAAGCTTGTTAGAAATCTTACTTCAGAAGAAATAGTTGGCCAGTTAATAGCTGTATATGATGACATAGAACACTGGGAAAACAGTAAAAAAACAAATGACGGCTTGTCTAACTTTCAAATTATTACAAATATTGTTTTCATGGGAATGGGCGAGCCTCTTCTGAACTATTCTGAAGTTAAAAAAGCCGTAATGATTTTAATGAATGACAAAGGATTAGACTTTTCCAGACGAAGAATAACATTATCAACGGCTGGTGTTGTCCCCTATATAAAGAAGGCGCATGACGAACTCGGTTGCATGATTGCTATTAGCCTTCATGCAACAGAAGATAAAACGAGGAACATATTGGTGCCATTAAATAAAAAATGGCCTATAGATGCCATAATTAAAACATTAAAAGATGACTTGAAACTAAGGAATTCCGAAAGAATTACTTTTGAATATGTTATGCTAAAAGATGTCAACGACACTGAATTTGATGCAAAACGACTTGTTAAAATAATTCAGGGGCTACCCTCAAAAATTAACCTTATTCCTTTTAATCAATGGGTTGGAAGCGGTTATGAAAGATCGCCCCAGAAAAAAATACAGGCTTTTTCTCAGATAATAAGAAAGGCTGGTTTTCCAAGTCCTGTAAGGGCTCCAAGAGGGGAAGACATAATGGCCGCTTGCGGTCAATTAAAATCCAGTACTATAAAAAAAAGATTAAATAATGCATAAAATAAATAAGAGAAATCTTATTATATTTTTAATTTTTCTACCTTTTTTAAGTAGCAAAAAAATATTAGCAAATCAGAAAAAACCTAATTTGGTTGTTATATGGAAGAGAAAGCGTGTTCTGGCACTTTATAACAGGGATAAATTAATAAAAGCATATAGAATCAGGTTGGGTTTTAATCCTAAGGGGCAAAAGCAAAAAGAAGGTGACGGACGGACCCCTGAAGGTAAATATTTTATTACCCATAAAAATCCTTACAGTAAGTTTTTTTTGAGTTTGGGGTTAAACTACCCTAACCAGGCTGATAGAACTAGAGCAGCTGGAAAGGGAAATAATCCTGGAAGCGACATTTATATCCATGGTCTTGGTAAGAAAAATATTTTTCTTCACTATCTATTCGACTGGACCAATGGCTGCATAGCAGTCACCAACAAAGAAATAGAGGAAATTTATAAGAAAGTAGACACTGGTACGGTAGTTTACATCTACTCTTGAAATCATTTTTTTATGATTTCAATATGAAAGACCTATTTCTTGAACCCACCAGATTTTGCCTTTATTATCTTGATACCAACCAAGCCCTACATGTGAAGCTTTTGGATCCAGCAGAATGCTTCTGCTAATTGAGTATTTGTACCAAACATCTAAAACGTCATATTCACCCTCATATGTTTCAGAAACATTTTCTCCCAAAATCAGGCCGCTAAAACCAGACACTACGGCTCGGTCTTGAGGAGAAGAAGCATCTGATCCATAATTCCAGGCTCTTTGTTGTCTTGCCATATCTAGCGCATGAGTTTTTGCTGAGGCAGACAATTCATTAGATAATTTTAATGTTTTAAGGCCGTTTTCAACTCTAAGTGCATTTAACATTTCCAGATGTCTAGCTCTAAGGGCTGGAGTATTGAAATTGGAAATTGAACCCGATTTTGAAAAACCGTAATATATATCTGTATTTGCACCTACACAAGAGAGTAAAAATAAAGTTAAAAGAAGGATTGAATATATCCGAAATACACAATTTTTCATATTGTCCTTACTGAAAATTAAATTTTTCTTTTATTTTTTTTATAAAAGTAATACTTCTTTGTTTATTATGATACTATCAAAAATATATTAAATTAAAATTATGTTCTTCAAAAATAAGAAAACTTATATATTTTCATTAATATTTTCTCTATTGATTTCACCAAGTTTTTCACAGACGGCTGTCTCATTCAATGAAAAAGGAGATCCCAGACACAACATATTTTCCTACAGGGCGCAGTTTTGGAAAGATCACTTCAAAAATTTAAGTAAAGGGGCAATTCTAGTGGATACTAAAACTCGATCTCTGCACTACTGGGGACAGAATGGTAACTATAGGATCTTTCCAACATCGGTACCTCTAAATAAGAAACTGACCCGGTTAGGTTATACAAAAGTAATAAAAAAAGTGGTGGGACCTGAGTGGAGACCAACTGCAGAAATGAGAAAACGAGACCCTCAGCTACCTGAGTTTATGCCATCTGGGCCAGATAACCCTTTAGGGTCGCATGCTCTTTATTTAAGTTGGCCTAGCTATAGAATTCATGGTACAAGTGACACCAGAAAAATAGGTCGTCAAAGTTCGTCAGGCTGTATTGGATTATATAACGAGCAAATTCAAGAATTGTTCAATCTGGTAGAAGTGGGAACTCCTGTTAAACTTTTATAGGTTTTCATATATATCTTTTAATCCTTCACTGAAAGATGGAAACTTAAAAGCGTACCTAAGCTTTAATTTAACCAACTTGTTTGAAACCTTTTTTTCTTCCAAATAGAAGCTTTTTGCCATATCTGATATTAAATTACTTTCCAAAGAAACTTTCTTTATCGGCGGAGAGCTTGATAAGCTTCTGGCAAATTCAGAAACCTCGACCTGAGAGGCCGGGTTGTCATCCGAAACATTAAAAATTTCGTTCTTAAGTTTTTTTTTCATTGCTAAATAAGTTATAGCGACAATGTCAATAACATGGACTCTATTAAATAGCTGATTAGGCCTATCTACCACGATAATATTTTCTCCAGCTTGAAAACGATCAACAAGACTTCTCCCCGGACCATAAATTCCTGAGAGTCGAAAAATATTTAATAATATACCAGTATCCTTTCTCAACATTCTCCAAGAGTTTTCTACTTTTAATCTTTCTATGCTCCTAGGTAACCTCGGATTAGGGACAGTTTCTTCATTAACCCATTCACCCATTTTGTCACCATATACACTGGTTGTGGAAAAATACCCTACCCAAAATATAAAATCTTTTTTTTCTGACATTAAGGAAGAATATTCGTTTAAGACAGGATCTCCTTCTTTGGAAGGAGGAATAGAGCTAAGAACATAGACTCCTTTGTTGATAGTTTTTTCTATCTCCTTTTTATCAGAAAACAATATTGGATTAGCACCAGTTTTTTTTATCCTAGAAAAATTTTCTTTTTCTCTAGTAGTTGCAAAAACTGACCAACCTTCCTTGATTAACAAAGAACTTAAAAAACTGGAAGTATAGCCATAACCAAATATTAATATCGTCTTTTTATCCATTATTTTTTCTCAGCATCTCTATTGCCCAATTAGCAGCATCTACAACATAATCTGTTTGGCTATCTTGCAAGGGTTTTATAATAGATATATATTTTTTTTGTTTACTGTTACCAATCGCATAAAGAACATTTCTTAAAAATCTATTTATCCCTAGTCTCTTAATTGAGGTTCCTGAAAAAAAATTTCGAAAGTCAGTATCTGAAAATTGCAATGCTTTTTCCAGTGGCAAATCTGATAAAGTTTTTTTGTAACTCATATTTCTTGAAATATTTGCATATTTATTCCATGGACATATTGCAAGGCAGTCATCACAACCAAATATCCGATTTCCTATCTTATACCTCAGCTCTTCTTTTACGGCACCGTGATGCTCAATCGTTAGGTATGCAATACACTTCCGAGAGTCTAACTTATAAGGACCCTCGAATGCATCAGTAGGACAAATATCTAGACATTTTTGACAGGACCCACAATGATCAGTTTCTGGCAGATCTGCTTCTAGCTTTTTATTTAAAAAAATGAATCCTAAAAAAAACCAATTTCCAGCTTTTTTACTTACCAGGTTGGTATGCTTTCCCTGCCATCCTAACCCTGCTTTTTGCGCCAAAGGTTTTTCCATAACTGGCGCAGTATCGACAAATACTTTAATTTCACAATCTAATTGTTTTACTACCCATGTACCAATTCTCTTAAGCTTTGATTTAACAACCTTGTGATAATCCCTCCCACTTGCATATACAGATATATTAGCGGTTTCCTTTTTGTTTAATTTTTTAAGGGGGTTCTGACCTGGGGAATAATCATCTGTGAATACTAAAACGGACTCTACTTCTGGCCAAAGAATTCGGGGGCTCGATCTTGATTCTATCCTTTTTTCAAGCCATTTCATATCAGCGTGCCAGTTATTTTTTATATAGAGCTCCAATCTCTTTTTTATTTTAATGTCGGCAAAATCTGGACTTGTTACACCTACTGATGAAAATCCATTATATCTCGCTACTTTTTCTAAGTTTTTTTTAAAGTTAAAAATAGACATTATTAGAAGTCAAGATCACTATAATGTTTAGGAGGAGTAAATCCTGGGAGCAAATCAGACAAGATACCCGAGCTTCTGAAAGCGGGACGAGATTTTATTTTGGCATACCAATCCTTTACTATTCCTACTTTCTCCCAATTGATTTCTCCTATGTAATCTAAAGATGATAACTGTGCGGCCGCGGTAAAATCTGCCAATGTCATTTTTTCCCCAGCAAGCCAGTTTCTCCTTTCTAGTAGCCACTCCATATAGTCAAAGTGAAACCTTATTTTCTTTAATCCTTCTTTTATTAGGCTGCTATCTGGATGACCAGCATTAAATATCTTTTTATAAATTCTTTCATAAAGTAAGTTTTTTGTAACTTCATTATGAAACTTGTCATCAAACCAATTATTTAACCGTCTAGCCTCGAACCGCAATTTTTGATCTACTGGTATTAGCTTAGGAATAGGGTGTGTTTCATCTAATAATTCGCTAATTGCTGTGCTCTCCGAAAAGACATTATTTCCATCTTTAAGTAACGGTACTTTTCCTGATGGACTTAGTCTTAGAAAGTCAAGGCGTTTTTCCCAGACAGGTTCCTCGATTAATTCAACTTCAAGCTTTTTCTCCGCTAAAACTAATCTTACCTTTCTGCAAAAAGGAGAAAGTGCTAAATGGTGAAGTTTTCTCATATCAATCAATCAATTTCATTCATTAACAAAATTTGAATTCTTACAAAAAACAGTCCGACCTACCATCGTTTTCTAAAAATATCATGTCTTTTTTTAATTTGGGAATTCGTTTTAAATGTTTTTTATTAAGATTCAAGGGGCTTCTATTTTTAGGATTAGGTAAAACTAAGGCAAGTTTAAGAGCTTGATCTCTATTTAACTTATCAACAGTCCTATCGAAAGACGCTAATGATAAAGAGTTAACCCCGAATGACAATGGGGCAGTTTCAACAATGTTTATGTAAATCTCCAAAATTCTCTTCTTTGGTAAAAAAATTTCTAGCAATAGAGCTAAGTAAGCTTCCAAGCCTTTTCTAATATAGGATCGCCCCGACCAAAGAAATAAGTTTTTTGCAACTTGCTGAGATATTGTAGATGCTCCTCTTTTTTCATTTTTAGCATACACTTTATACAATTCAGTCAAATCAAACCCTATATGGCTACAAAATCTGGCATCTTCCGTAGTTACCATTGCCAACAAAATGTTTTTCCCCGCTTTATCTAATGGGGTCCATTCATATAAGTATTTTTTTTTGAAAAAGTTGCTCTCTGAAATAATAAAACTTGTAAAAGGAGGGTTCAAAAATCTCAGCAAAACAATTGGAATTAATGAGATACAAATAAAAAAAATAACCACGTATTTGAATACTCGAGGGAAGTTCACAAATTTTTGAGCCATTTGTAATCTTAGTAATATCTACCGCATAATCATATCACTTTTTTCACTTATTTTTGGTATTTCTTTTTAGCTAGCGAGTTTACTTTTCCCCATTAAAAACTCGTCAACAGATTTTGCTACCTCCCTACCTTCTCTTATAGCCCAGACAACAAGAGATTGCCCCCTTCTCATATCACCGGCAACCCATAATTTCTTATGTGAAGTTCTATAGTCAATATCCGACGCTAAAACATTGTTCTTGTCGTCAAGTTTCACATTTACGTTTTTGAAAATTTCGTCAGTAATTGGTGAAATAAATCCCATTGCTAAAAGCACTATATCTGCCGAAATATGAAAGTTACTACCTTGAACTTGGTTAAAGTTTTTATCCACCTTGGCACACTCTAAAGCCTTAACTTTTTCGTTATCACCCAAAAAAGACTTTGTCGTTACTGAAAACTCTCTTTTAGCACCTTCCTCTTGGCTTGATGAGGTTCTCATTTTCAATGGCCAGTTAGGCCAAGTAAGCAATTTATTTTCTTTCAAAGGCGGCACTGGCATTATCTCTAGCTGGGTAACAGAGAGAGCCCCCTGTCTTATAGATGTACCAATGCAGTCTGAACCTGTATCCCCTCCCCCAATCACGACGACGTGTTTTCCTTCGGCAGAAATACTATCGACTTCCGAAAATCTCTCTTTCCCTACCCTTCTGTTTTGCTGAGGCAGGAAATCCATTGCAAAATGAATACCTTCTAAGTTTCTGCCTGGGATCTCTAAGTCTCTCGGCATCTCTGAGCCACACGCTAAAATAACGGCATCATTCTCATTAATAACATATTCTATATTAATATCCTTGCCAATTTTACAGTCAGTTTCAAATATTACTCCCTCCTGTTTCATTTGATCAATCCTTCGATCAATGTGGAATTTTTCCATTTTAAAATCTGGTATACCGTATCTAAGTAGACCTCCTGCCTTTTTATTCTTTTCATATAATATCACTTTGTGGCCCGCTCTTGCCAGCTGCTGAGAGGCAGCCAAACCTGCTGGACCTGAACCTATAACTGCTATATTTTTCCCTGTTTTAATTTCTGGTAATTGCGGTTTTATCCAATTATTCTTCCATGCTTTGTCTACAATTGCACATTCGATAGATTTAATTGTAACCGGACTATCTGTGATATTCAAAGTACACGATGCCTCGCAGGGAGCAGGACAGATTCTTCCTGTAAATTCAGGAAAATTATTTGTCGAATGTAAGTCTCTGCTAGCTTGTTCCCACTCTCCTCTATAAACCAAATCATTCCAATCTGGAATTTGGTTATTCACGGGGCACCCTTTTAACCCCTTCATATCATGACAGAATGGAATACCGCATTCCATACATCTACTAGCTTGATCCCGAATAACTTGATCTGGCAGAGGTACAAAAAACTCCTTGAAATTTCTAATTCTATCTGATGCAGGTCTATATTTTCGATCTTGTCTATCGACTTCTAAAAACCCTGTAACCTTTCCCATCTCTAATACCTTTTCTCTAAAAATTTTTTAAATTTTTTATTCAGCTGCAACTATTCTACTCTCTTTTTCTGATTTAATTTCTTCAAGCGCTCTTCTATACTCCGTGGGCATTACTTTTAAAAATTTTGGTCTGTAAAAACTCCAATTTTTTAAAATTTCTTCTGCTCTGGAAGATTTAGTATATTTTTTGTGTTTTTTTATTAGAGACTTAAGTCTTTCCTCATCAAATCTTGTCATATCTTTTGTGATGTCAACACGACCATGATGCTCGATATCTCCTCCATGATGATGTTCTGATTCCATCAAATCGTCCTCCTCAGGTACAGGCTCAAGTTCCACCATCGCTAGATTACATCTATTTTTAAATGTTCCATCTTCATCAAGCACGTAAGCAATCCCTCCAGACATTCCAGCAGCAAAATTTCTACCTGTATTACCTAAAACGACAACTATCCCACCAGTCATATATTCACAGCCATGGTCACCTACTCCTTCAACGACAGCTGTCGCCCCAGAGTTTCTAACCGCAAACCTTTCTCCTGAAACGCCTCTTAAGTAACATTCTCCATCAATTGCTCCATAGAGAATGGTATTTCCTGCAATTATTGAATCACTAGGGTCAATATTTATAGCTTGCTTTGGTGGGTATACTATTAATTTACCCCCTGACAAGCCTTTACCAACATAATCATTGGCTTCTCCTTCAACCTCTAAAGTTATACCTCTAGTAACCCAGGCACCAAACGCTTGGCCAGTTGTTCCAGTAAATTTTATCTTTATAGTATCTGGAGGTAAGCCCGTATGACCATGAAGCCTAGCGACCTCACCACTTAACATCGCACCTGTCGACCGATTAAAATTTTTAATAGGCATTTTTAATTTTACTCTTGTTTTGTTTTTCAGAGCATCTTGAGATAAGCTAATCAACTTTCTGTCAAGAACATTGTCAATTGGATGAGTTTGTTTTTCACAATTATATATAGGTACTTCTTTACCCATATCAGGATCAAAAAATAGTTTACTAAAATCTAGG
>CACIJG010000032.1 GCA_902586885.1 uncultured Alphaproteobacteria bacterium
TTTTACTGATTATTTAACTAAGGACGATTTGCTAGTTTTCAATAATACCAAAGTTATTCCTTGTAGGCTAAAAGCTAAAACCTACAAAAATATCAACAATAATTCTGCTTTAAAAGTTGAAGTTACCTTAAACAAGTTAGAGTCTGAAAAAATTTGGTCTTCATTTTGTTTGCCAGGAAGAAAAGTGAATGTCGGTGACGTACTTGAATTTGAAAATGACTTTTTTGCAAAAGTAGTAAAGATTTCGAATGGCCTCTATTTTTTAAAGTTTAATAAAGTTTACGATGATCTAATAAAATCATTAGAAAAAATAGGTGAAATGCCTATTCCTCCATATATTCAAAAAAAAAGAGGTTTTAGAGAATCAGATTTTGAGAATTATCAAACCACTTTTGCAGAACACAATGGATCAGTAGCTGCGCCTACAGCATCTCTACATTTCGATGAAAACCTTTTTAATAAAATAAAGAAGAAAAAGGTTCCCTATTGTTTTATCACACTGCACGTCAGTGGAGGCACATTTATTCCTGTGAAATCTAAGAAACTAAGTGATCATAAAATGCATAGTGAATTTGCTAAAGTCGATTATGAATCGGCATCGAAAATTAAACATACTCTTGATAATGGAGGAAGAGTAATAGCTGTTGGAACCACTACCATGAGAGTTTTAGAGAGTGATGAATTCTCAAAAAACTATCGTATAAAAGCCTTTGAAAAGGAAATAAGTACATTTATAAAGCCTGGTCATGAATTTAAAGTTTGTTCTGGACTTTTGACTAACTTTCATCAACCTCGGTCAACATTATTCGTTTTGGTCAATGCTTTCATTGGAATAAATAATTCTAAGGCTCTTTATCAAGAAGCGATAAAAGAGAAATATCGTCTTTTTTCATACGGAGATTGTTGCCTTTTGTTCACTAAGTGATTAAATATATGTTTGTTGAGGCGGAACTACAATTTTATGGTGTTGGTTGATAAATGAAATATGACGTAGTTATAATTGGATCCGGACCAGGAGGGTACGTATCTGCTATAAGAGCTTCTCAGTTAGGTTTAAAGGCAGCAATTATTGAGAAAGAGTCTTTGGGTGGTATATGCCTTAACTGGGGATGTATTCCAACAAAATCATTTTTACGGTCAGCCGAAATAGTAAAAATTATTGAAAGTTCGGATGAATATGGAATAAAAAGTAAATTTCTTGACATTGATATTAAAGGAGTAGTTAAGAGATCTCGTAATATCGCAAAAAGCCTATCAAATGGAGTTAAATATCTTTTAAAAAAAAATAATGTTGAAGTTTTTTTTGGTAAAGCATCTTTTGTTGATAAGAACCAATTAGAGATAAAAAACTTAGACGGTTCGATGACTGGGATTGAGTCAGAAAATTTTGTAATAGCAACTGGAGGAAGACCACAGAAGTTACCTTTTATTGAGAATTCAAATGATATTTGGTACTATAAAGAAGCTTTGCAACCCTCTGATATTCCTAAAAATTTATTAGTTGTGGGGTCGGGAGCTATTGGTGTAGAGTTTGCTAGTTTTTATAGACAAATGGGTTCAAATGTTACTTTGTTAGAAGCTCAAGATAGAATTGTTCCCAATGAAGATTCAGATGTGTCAAGCTTTGTTGAAAAACAATTTTTGAATAAAAAGATAAAGATTTTTAAAAACACTTTTTTGAAAGAAGTAAATAAAAAATCTGAGGGTTTAAACGCTGTATTTATGTTGAATGAGAAAAAATATGATTTTGATTGTGACAAAATAATTATAGCAGTAGGAATTACAGGAAATATTGATGACTTGAATACTGGGGCAGTTGGAATCAATGTTAACAACCAAAGAATAATAGTAGATGACTACTGTCGAACAAATATAGAAAACATATTTGCCATCGGTGATGTAGCTAGTGCACCGTGGCTTGCTCATAAAGCAAGCCACGAAGGTGTAATGGTTGCTGAATTAATTTCTGGAGGAAAGCCTCATCCGATTAAGAGAGAAAACATTCCCGCATGTACTTTTTGTGATCCAGAGATTGCTAGTATTGGTTTTACAGAAGATGAAGTAAAACAGAAAAAATTAGATTTCAAAACTGGGGTTTTCCCCTTCAGTGCTAATGGTAAGGCTTTAGCAATGGGTTATAAAGATGGCTTTATCAAGACAATTATTGATAAAAAAACAGGTGAGATATTGGGTGTGCATATGGTTGGAGCTGGGGTCACAGAGCTTATTCATAATTTTTCTTTAGCAAAAGAATCAGAAATTGTTCAAGAAAATATTGAAAATGCTATTTTTCCTCACCCTACTTTATCAGAAGCTATACATGAAAGTGTCTTAAAAGCTTCTGGAAAAGAAATACATATTTAGGCATGAAAATGAACTTGAGCGGAAAATTAACTTTAAGGCATCCTGAAAAGATAAATAATAAGGTTTCTCCTATCAAACGAAAACCTGAGTGGATAAAGGTAAAAGCTCCAATTTCAATGAATTTCAAAAAGACTGCTGACCTGGTTAAAAAAAATTCTCTTACAACCATTTGTGAAGAAGCAAATTGTCCAAATATAGGAGATTGTTGGGCAAGAGGGCATGCTACGTTTTTAATTATGGGAGAGGTATGTACAAGAGGCTGTGCTTTTTGCAACGTGAAAACTGGAATTCCAAGTAAATTAGATGTTCTGGAGCCAGAAAGAATTGGTATTTCAGTCCAAAAGATGGGTCTTAAACACGTAGTCATAACATCAGTAGATAGAGATGATTTGATTGATGGTGGGGCAATGCATTATACAAAAACTATTTTAGCTATAAAAGAGTACTCTCCAGATACTACAATTGAAATATTAACTCCTGATTTCCTGAAATGTGATGATGGAGTTCTTACTTCCATCGTTGAGGCTAAGCCAGATGTCTTTAATCATAACTTGGAAACAGTTCCTAGGCTGTATCCAGTTGTAAGGCCTGGAGCACGATATTTTAAATCACTTAAACTTCTCAGCGATATTAAAAACATGTCAAAAACAATTTTTACGAAATCCGGAATAATGGTTGGTATGGGAGAAAGTTGGCTCGAAGTAAGTCAGGTGATGGATGATTTAAGAGTAGCTAATGTTGATTTCCTGACTATAGGGCAGTACCTTCAACCTACAGACAAGCATTTTCCCGTAAAGGAGTACGTAACGCCTGAGATTTTTGATAAATACAAAAAGTTAGCTCTGGGTAAAGGTTTTTCCCTGGTTGCATCCTCTCCGCTCACTCGATCATCTTTTCATGCTGATAGAGACTTCCGGAAATTGAGGAAAATCAGAATAGGCTCTTAGTTGAAATGGAAAGGAAGTTTCTTAAAAGAATTCCTGATTGTAGTTCAGATACATTAATGAAAATTGTTGCTGATGTTGAAAAGTATGGCGAGTTTGTTCCATTGTGCAAAGAGGTAAGATTAGTTGATAATTTAATAAATGATGGAACAAGGCAAAAATTTAAGGCAAGTATATGTATTGAATACAAATTTTTTAAAGAAGCATTTATCTCTGAAGTAAGTGTTGACAAAGAAAACAAAAAAATAATTATTCAAAGCATTGAAAATCCTTTTAAAAATCTTTATTCAGAATGGAAATTTGAGCAGTTAGAAAGTGATTGCGAGGTTACTTTTTTTGTTAATGCATCCTTTAATTCTTTTATGATTGAAAAAATAATATCTTTAAGTTTTGATAGAATTGCAAAAAGGATTATTTCTGCTTTTGAAGAGAGAGTCATAAAAGAAAAGCTTATTTGATTAATTTTGCATAATGCAAACAAAGTAAAAAAGCTTCATTGACAGTTTTTTTCTGTATTTTTGTTCTTTCCAAATTTCCAAAATTAAACTCTCTAATCAAAAACAAATCACAAAAAGATCCAATTATTCCAATTAAGACTTTACCAACTGGTTTATTTTCTGAGTCTTGGGGGCCAGCAACTCCAGAAATTGCAATCCCAAAAGATTTTATGGGGCTTTGATTTTTTAGTCCAATAAGCATTTCTTCCACAGTCTGTTTGCTCACTGCGCCCCAGGTATTCAGAGTGGATTTATTAACGTTTAAAAATTCTACTTTTGACTGATTTGAGTAACAGACTATGCTATGTAGGAAAACATCAGAGCAACCGGAGATGCTTGTTAAGTTTGCACTGAGAAGTCCTCCAGTGCAGCTTTCGGCTGCTAAAAGTTTTATATTTTTTAAGCGACATTCACTGATAACCTTTTTTGCTAAATCAGATCGCATTTACCTAGCCATATATTCTATTAATAAAATGAGTGTTACTGCCGCAAAAAGGCCAGCAACACAATCATCAATTATCACCGCCCAAGCCTTATTTATCCGATCGAAATATTTGATCGGTTGAGGTTTAACAATGTCAAAAAAGCGAAACAAGAAAAACGATATCAATATGAAAATATAAATATTATTTAAAATATCTTTGTACCATATTATGGGTGTTAGTGAAATAAGTTGACCTATTACTTCATCAATAACAATTTCACTTTTATCTTTATTCCTTGACCCTTTTGTATAAGACGAAACATTAAACAAGGCCAAGATAAAAGTTAGAAAAATAATTATAAATAAAATATAAATATTAGCTTCCAGTAGAAAAGCATAAAAAAATATAATGGTAGCCAGGCTGCCTATAGTGCCAGGAGCAATTGGTATTTTCCCCAAAAGAAACGCAGTAGCAATTAATTCATTTAATTTCATTTAGCAAAACAGTACATAAAGATGCAATGCCTTCTTCTCTGCCTGTAAACCCAAGATTTTCTGTAGTAGTTCCTTTAATGTTTATTATATTTTTTTCAATTTCACAAATTTTTGCAACACTCTCAATAAGAGTTTCATGGAGTGTTGAAATTTTTGGTTGCTGACAGATAATAGTCATGTCTATATTGCCTATTGTCATCTGTCTATCCTCCATGAGTTGGAGTGCCTTGTTAAGAAAAATTTCAGATTTAGCATTTTCCCACAACGGATCGCTATCTGGAAACCACCGACCAATATCACCTAAGGAAAGTGCGCCCAAAATTGCATCTGTAAGGGCATGAAGAGCTACATCTGCGTCTGAATGACCTTTAAGACTTTTGCTAAAGGGTATTTCTATCCCACATAAAATTATGCTGTCCCCTTTTGTAAATGCGTGTACATCAAAACCAGTTCCTACTCTAAACATTTTTCATGAGATCCTTTGCAAGTTCAATATCTTCTGGTGTTGTGATTTTGAAATTTTTTGAAGATCCTTCGATTATATTGATTTTTTTACAATCTAGATAAGCTAAATAAACGTCATCTGAAAAAGAGTCCTTATTATTTTTGTGTCGTTCCAAGATATATTTATAATTAAATGCCTGGGGAGTTTGAGCTCTCACAAGACTATCTCTATCCGGTCCAAGACCAGTCACGAAATCTGGTTTTGACAAAGTTTTACTTTTTTCCCATAAAGTATCTGTCACCTTAACCCCTGGCAACACGACATCATATTCATCTAATCCCTTAATGCATTCTTCGATCAGCTTTCTACTTGTAAAGGGTCTTGCGGCGTCATGGATTAAAACCTTGTCGATTTCATATTTTTTAATTGACATCAAGCCTTTTCGAACCGATTCCGACCTAGAAGTGCCTCCAACGCAGTGAGGCAAAAGCTTTTGTGATGAGAATTTTGAAGACACCGACTTGTACAGCATATTATGATTTTTATTTATTACAACAGCTATATAATCAACAAGTTCCACGTTAATAAAGTTTTCAAGAGTACATTCTAAGACATATTTTCTACCAATGCTTAGATATTGTTTAGGTGTAGCTGATTTGGCTCTTAGGCCTGAACCTGCAGCTACAATTAAAACCGCTGTCTTTTTTTTACTGAACATAAATAAATTATTGTAATTCACATTCTTCGAGTTTAGATTGACTTGCTCTTGTAATGCAATGAATATTAATACTGATTTGTTAGTATTTTAGTGTTAAAGGTAAGATTAGTCTGATGGATTTTAAAAACTTGTGGGAGTCTATCCCTTATCCGGGTTTTGTTTTAAGTAAGAAATACAAAATTCTATCTGCAAATTCGTTTTCTGAGCTTTATTGTGGAACATCATTGCCGTTTATAGTTGGAAGAAATTTGAATTTTTTTATTTCTGAAGATAGCTCAATTTTTGATATCTTATCAAAGGTAAAAAATAATTCAGCAGCGATTGTAAAGTTTGATGTGGGAGTAAGGTGGAGAAAAAGAGAATTTGAAAATTTTGATATGTATGTCGTTTCTATAGAAGCAGGGTCTAGCATATTGTTGTTACTTCACCCAAAAAAGTTTTTTAGACAAGATGGATAGAGCTTTGATTAGTCAAAATTCAACTAAGTCTGTGAGTGCTATGGGATCAATGCTTTCTCATGAAATCAAAAATCCTCTAGCTAGCATTTCTGGAGCAGCTCAACTACTTCAGGACTCTACTATCGATAATAAAGAGACATTGATATCAATAATTATTGATGAAACAAAGAGAATTGAGAGTTTAATCGACAGAGTTGAGTTATTGGGAGAAGTAAGTATCAAATCTTTTAGGAAAATTAACATTCACGATGTTCTTGATAAAGTTAAACGCAATGCCTCTCAGGGCTATGGCTCTCATGTATACTTTACTGAAGACTATGATCCTTCTATCCCCTTAATTGTCGGTGACTTCGAGCTTTTAATTCAAGCATTCCATAATTTGTTTAAGAATGCTTGCGAGTCAGTAAAAAAGACAGGAGGCAAAATTTTTGTAAAAACGTCTTTTCATTCTGGAATTACCTTCAGTTCTACGGGAAAAAGAAATAAGAAGTTACAGTTAAAAGTTTCAATTGCAGATAATGGCCCTGGTGTTTCAAAAAATATTCTTTCTGATATTTTTGATCCGTTTAGCACCACCAAGCTAGGTGGATCCGGGTTGGGCCTATCAATCGTGTCAAAAATAATTTTAGAGCATGGGGGAATTATCGAGTTGGATGATGTAAAAGAGGGAGCTTGCTTTAATGTTTACTTGCCCGTTTTTGTAAACAAGAAAGTAGAAAGGTTAAATTAATGGAGGGTAATATTATTATTGCCGACGATGATAGGTCGTTAAGAACAGTTTTAGCGCAAGCTTTAACCAGAGCAGGATGTAAAGTTAAAGCTACTGGAACTCTAAGTACAATGTGGAGATGGATCGAAAGTGGTGAAGGAGAAGTTTTAATTACAGATGTAATGATGCCAGACGGTGACTCAATAGAAATGATTCCTAAGATAAAAGAGAAAAGACCTGACCTTCCTATTATCGTTATGTCGGCTCGAAATAACATAAAAACTGCAATGAGAGCCAATGAGTTTGGAGTATACCAATATTTACCAAAACCATTTGATCTAAGAGAATTGATTTCAAACGTGAACAGAGCAATAAAAGAAAAGTCAAATATTTATTCAGCAGTTAATGTAAAGAGCCGACCTATGCATCTGGAAGAAAATTTGCCATTAGTGGGAAGCTCTTCAGTTATGCAAACGGTATATCGCCAATTATCAAAACTAACAAATACAGGATTTAACATTTTAATCGAGGGAAGATCTGGAACGGGAAAGAGCCTTGTCGCAAAAGTTTTACATGATTTTAGTGAGAGAAAAAATGATCTGTTTTTAGAAATAAATCTTTCAACTGCTAATATTGATAGCATAAGAAATTTACTTTTTGGCTCTAAGAGTGATAGTTTTATGGATATTAAAATCAATCCTGAGAAAAAAGAAATAGGCACTCTGTTTTTAGATGAGGTAAGTGACACAAGCTTACCGGTGCAAAATATTATTTTAGAGTTTATTAAGGAAAAAGAGCTGAGAGAAAGTTCAGGGAAAGCGTCTATTGCAGAAAATTTCAGAATAATAAGTTCTTCGAAAGTCCACCTGAAAGAATCTGTTGAAAATGGTTCCTTTAGAGAAGATCTTTATTTTCGTTTAAATGAGTTTTCAGTGAATTTACCGTTACTAGAAGAAAGAGTAGAAGACATTCCTGAATTATGTGCGCATTTTTTAAAGCACTTTTTGAAAGAGGGGTTTGAAGAAAAAACATTAAGTCAAGCTTCTATTGATCTAATAAAAAAGAGAAAATGGGTAGGTAATGTAAGAGAGCTCAAGAATTTTATTGGCAGACTTGTAGCTATCTCTACAGGTGATGAAGTTGATCATAAAATTACTAAAAACGAGCTTTCAGAAATTGCGAAGAATGATGTTCAAGAAAGTTATAGTGACAGCTCAGAAATATCTAAATCTTTAGAAAAACATATTTCAAAGTATTTTCAATCTTTAGGAGGAAACCCACCAGCACCTGGTTTGTACCAAATTATTTTGAAAGAGGTTGAGGTGCCGCTAATTACTTCAACACTTTCTCATTGCCAGGGTAATCAGATTAAGGCAGCAAAATTATTAGGAATAAATAGAAATACTTTAAGAAAAAAAATTAAAGACTTTGATATTTTAGTAACACGTGGTAAAAAAATGATGTAATTTTGTCACATACATTGGATCTAATATAGTTTATAAGCTAATGAATAATCAAAAGCTGCTTGATGGAATTTTTGATAGGTTTGTTTTTTCTAAGCAATCAACTTTTATTGTGGTATTGTTAGGGCCTCTTTTATCAATACTTACATTTCTTGCATTTAATATCGTAGAAGAAGAGTCCAAGTCTGACTTTTTGAAAATAATTTTAATTTTAGATTTAATTTATATTTTGCTTGTTGGGACTCTCATAAGCATTAAAGTAATAAAGCTTTTTATAAATAGAGACTCGACCGTTGGTGGGTCAAGGCTTTATATTAGGATAACGTCTGTCTTTGCAATTTTAGCAATATCCCCAACCATCATTGTTGCGGTATTTGCTACTATATCTTTAAATTTTGGTTTGGAAGACTGGTTCTCAGAGAAGGTTCAAAGAGTTGTAGGTAACTCATTAGAATCTGCTCAGGCATATGAGCTAGAGCATAGGAATAATCTAAAAAACGATTCATATTGGTTGGCAAAGGTTCTTGATACCGAAAAAGAGTTTAAACCCTTTTTAGACGGTGGTGAATTAAGAAAAATATTAAATCGAAACCAACCCGAAGGTTTGTCTAAGGCTTTTTTAATAAATTTTTCAGGAAATTTAAAAGTAAGAGGCGACAGAAGTTATCTTTTTGATTTCAAGCCTGTCAGTGAATACGATATTCAAATTACGAAAAATGAGGGCATTAGAATTATTGAAGATTTAAAAAATAATGAGTACCGAGCTTTAGTCTATTTAGAAAAATTCCCTGATAAGTTACTCTATGTTACCAGAAATGTTGATGGTGAAGTTTTGTCCTTATTGGATCAAACAAAAGAAACTGTCATCCTTTATGAGAAAATTGAAAACGATAGAGGAAAGCTATTATTTGAATTCGGTTTGCTTTATTTAGCTTTTTCAATAGTTTTAGTGCTTTCAGCTATTTGGTTTGCCTTATGGATTGCAGAAAGATTAACAAAACCGGTGAGTAAGTTAGTAGGAGCAGTAGAAAAAGTTGGAAAGGGGGATTTAGACGCTAAGGTGTCTGAAGAAAAGGGTCAAGATGAAATCGCTATTTTAGGTAGAGTGTTCAATAAGATGACTAAAGAAATTAGAAAACAAAGAGACTCACTTCTTTGGATAAATAGTCAAACAGAAGAAAAAAAGCGTTTATTTGAAACAGTAATCGATGGAGTAACAGGGGGAATAATTGGAACAGATCCCAATGGTACAATCGAAGTTATAAATACAGCAGCAAATAAAATCTTGGGGCTTGAAAACGATCTGGGCCTATCACAAAAGATAGAGGATATAGCACCAGAATTTTCATCATTATTCGGTAAAGCGGCTTTTCTAAAAGAGGGATCTTTAGAAGAAGAAATTCAAATTGTAAGAAGCAACATTAATGAAAAAATTTTTCTGAAAATATCAATTATTAGATCAGAAAAAAATGAAGTAGAAGGTTATGTGATTACTTTTGATGACCTAACTGATTTAGTCGCAGCCCAAAGATCTGCTGCCTGGGGTGATGTAGCTAGAAGAGTTGCCCATGAAATTAAAAATCCGTTAACACCCATTAAATTAGCAACAGAAAGGCTAAAAAAGAAGTTTGCTTTATTAAAGGATGATGACAAAACTTCAGCTACTGAGTATGCGAATATGATTATTAGGCAAACAGAAAGTTTAAGTAGGATTGTTACTGAATTTAGTAATTTTTCCAGAATGCCAACTCCAAAAAAGCAAAAAATAAATATTTGTGAGTTAGCAGAAAGTGCCATCTTATTACAAAAAGTGGCTTACAAGACAATTAAATTTAAATTTAAGAAGAATTTTGATGATGTTATGATTTTAGGTGATGGTCAGATGCTTAACCAAGCTCTTCTTAACATAATAAAAAATGCAATAGAATCAATTTTAATGGCGAAGGATAATCAGTTGTTAAATGATGAAGACAAGGTTGGTGAGATAAAAATTTATATTCAATGCCAACAGGGAGAAGTCTGTATTTCGATTTTAGATAATGGGATAGGGTTACCAAAAAACATAAAAAGGCTGTTTGAGCCTTATGTAACCATAAGAAAAGAGGGCACAGGGCTAGGGCTCTCGATAGTAAAGAAAATTATAGAGGATCACGAGGGGACTTTAATTCTCCAACATTCTCAACCCTTTAAGGGGTTTGAACATTCAGGCGCGGAGGTAAAAATAATGTTACCGATCATAAAACCCAATAAAAATCTTCATTTAGAGACAGAAGCAAACGAAGTGAATGGAAAATAAATTATGAGCTATATTTTAGTAGTCGATGATGAAAAAGATATTAGAGATCTTATTAGTCAAATTTTGTTTGATGAGGGTCATTTGGTTAAACTCGCTCACAACTCGTCTTCTGCGATGCAATATATTAATACTGAAGTTCCTGATTTAATCGTTCTGGACATATGGCTAAAAGATAGCGAAATGGATGGAATTGAAATTCTAAAATCTGTTAAATTGAACAACCCTTTATGTCCAGTAGTTATAATTTCGGGGCATGGGAACATAGAAATAGCTGTGGCTGCTGTTAAGCAGGGTGCATATGATTTTTTAGAGAAACCTTTCAATATTGATCAACTTGTTTTGGTGATAAATAGGGCTCTAGAAGCATCAAGTTTAAGAAAAGAAGTTTTTTCGCTAAAGAATCAGGAAAATCAAGAAAATAAAATGATCGGGGACACTACTACTTTTCGGAATTTGAAACAAAAGCTGGACAAACTATTAAAATCAAACGGTCGAATTTTGATAACTGGCCCTTCTGGTTCTGGAAAGGAGATTGCTGCCAGATATGTACATCAAAATTCTGAAAGGTCATCAAATGCGTTTGTTTCTGTTGCCTGCGCCTCGATAGACTCTGAGAAAATGGAGTTGTTACTTTTTGGACAAGAGGTTGATGGAAAAATTAATCCAGGTCTTTTAGAAAAAGCGCATGGCGGTACTATTTTTTTTGACGAAGTAGCTGATTTGCCTATGGGAACGCAATCAAAAATTTTACGTGTTTTAGTTGATCAGGTATTTATCAGAGTAGGGGGAAAGAACGTTGTGCGCGTTAGCTGTAGAATAATTTCATCAACTTCCAGAGATTTATCTGATGAAATTAGTAAAGGTCACTTTAAAGAGGAACTTTTTCATCGTTTTAATGTAGTACCTATCGAAATTCCTTCTCTTGAAGAGCGATTATTCGATATCCCATTACTATCGGCCTACTTCATTGATTGGCTAAATAAAAATGAAGGCCTTCAGTTTAAAAAGCTGTCTGAAGAGGCAATAAGAAAACTTCAAAGTATGAAATGGCCAGGAAATATAAGACAACTAAAAAATGTTATAGAAAGAGCCTTGATATTGGGATCTGACAAAAGTGAAATCAGGAAAGATGATATAGCAGAATTTGATGAAACAAGCTTAAAGTCAGACCACGAAAAATTCTCTATAATTGGGGATAATTATTACTCTGATAAGTCTTTGAGGGAAGCACGAGAAGAGTTTGAGAAAGCCTATTTAGTTTTTCAGATTAGTAAATTTAATGGTAATGTTTCTAAAACAGCTAATCATGTTGGTATGGAAAGGTCTGCATTGCATCGAAAAATGAAGTCTTTAAATATTGAGTCAACTACTAAAGAGAATAATTAGGGTTAATATATAATTTTGAGTTTTATAACATGAAGATAATTATTTGTGGAGCTGGTCAGGTTGGGTGGCAAATAGCAAGACATCTATCTGATGAACGCATGGATATCATAGTAATTGATAAATCGCAGGAACTTGTCCAGAGAATAATAGATGAATTAGATGTTTCTGCCGTCAGAGGATACGCTTCTTACCCAAGTGTATTAGAGAAAGCAGGAGCTCAAGATGCTGATATGATTATTGCTGCAACCTTATCAGATGAAGTAAATATGGTTATTTGTCAGATTGCTCATTCAATTTTTGGAATTCCCAGAAAAATAGCTCGTGTAAGATCCAATTTTTATCTTGAAGAAGAGTACTCGAATTTTTATCGTTCTGATCATTTACCTATCGATGAAATAATTTCCCCTGAAAAAGAGATAGCTGAAGGAATTATTAAAAGGCTAGAGGTTCCATCTGCTTTTGAGACTGCAGAGTTTTTGGAGGGATCAGCAGTTTTAATTGGCCTTTCATTAAGAGAGGAGTGCGCTGTTTTATCAACACCCCTCCGTCAGTTATCAGAGCTTTTTTCGACTCTAAATGCCATTGTTGTTGGAATTAGAAGAGATAACAAGTTATTTGTTCCAGATCCTGAAGATCAATTATTTACAAATGACGATATATATATATTTAGCGATATTAAAGACTTAGCTCGCACAATAGAAATTTTCGGAAAGAAAGTTTTTTATGGAGAGAAAGTAGTTCTTCTAGGTATGGGAACTATCGGAATTAATGTCGCAACTACTTTAGAGAATAATTCTAAAAAGAGGATGCATATAAAAGTAATTGAAAAAAATAAGGAAAGAGCATTAGAAGCAGCAGATAAATTAGAAAAAACCATCGTGTTAAATGGAGACGGTTTAGATGAGGGTGTTTTAAAAGAATGTAATATAGAGTTGACCGATTTTTTTGTTGCTATTACTGATGATGACAAAACAAATTTATTAGCCTGTGCTCGCGCTAAAGCATTGGGTTGTAAGTTCACTATGGCTTTAATTAACGATCCTACTTTATCAAAATTGTTTGTCCCAATGGGGATCAACTCTCACATTAATCCGAGATCTACAACTGTTTCCTCTATTCTTCGTCATATAAGACATGGAATGGTTAAATCTGTATATTCTATCGGAAATGGTGAAGCCGAGATTCTAGAATTCCAAGTAATGGACTCTTCTCCGATTGTTGGAAAAACGTTAAAAGATATTGAGTGGCCTGATGGCTCTTTGGTTGGAGTTATAAAAAAAGATAATAAAATATTAGTGCCAAAAGGTTCAACTAGATTTGAACAGGGAGATACTCTTACTGTTTTTTGCTTAAGAAGCGATATTAGTAAGGTAGAGAATTTATTTCAAGTTGGAATAGACTTTTTTTAAAAAACTGATAAGAAGTAAGAAAAAGAAAGAAATACAGATGGCAGTGAATCAATCAAGTCTTCAAGATAGCTTTTTAAATACGGTAAGAAAAACTAAAAATCCAGTTACCTTGTTTTTGGTTAATGGAGTTAAGCTTCAAGGTGTAATAACGTGGTTTGATAATTTTTCAGTTTTATTGCGCCGAGAGGGAACTGTGCAACTTGTCTACAAACATGCGATCTCTACCATAATGCCATCTCTTCCTCTCGATTTACACGGGGAAGAAGTCGAAGAAGGTTAAAATCAAGAAAATTCTTTGCGCACACTGGTTTTAACAATAGTTTCGTTTAAAAAAAAAGAAACAATTGAATTTGAAACAGAAGAGTTTCATAGACTAGCGGCTTCACTATCAGTTTTGAAACTGGTTACCTCTCATCATATCAGGATTTCTAGGTATAGTCCGGGATACTTAATTTCTAGTGGATCTCTTGAGAGAATATCTCAAATTATTAAATCACTTAATCTCAGTCTCATTTTGGTTAACATCAACCTATCTCCTGTTCAACAAAGAAATTTAGAAAAATTTTGGAAAACTAAAGTTTTAGATCGAACAGGATTAGTGTTAGAAATTTTTGGTAGTAGGGCTTTGACAAAAGAAGGTTCCCTGCAAGTGGAATTAGCACACCTACTACACCAGAAATCGAGATTAGTAAGGAGTTGGACGCATTTAGAGAGGCAGAGAGGAGGAAAAGGGTTTTTAGGTGGACCTGGTGAAACCCAAATCGAGTCTGATAGAAGAGCAATAGACGCGCGTATTTCTAGAATAAAAAAATCAACCGAAAAAATTTCGAAGACTAGAAAAGTTCAAAGAAATTCACGATTTAGGAAGGATACTTTTTTAGTATCATTCGTTGGCTATACTAATGCAGGAAAATCAACTCTATTTAACTCTTTCCCAAATAAAAAGACTAAGGAGGAAAACCGGCTTTTCTCAACCCTAGATCCGTTTTTAAAAGGATGTAGAGCTGGAAATTCAAATTACGTAGTTTCTGATACTGTCGGTTTTATTCAAAATTTACCAACCACTCTCATTACAGCATTTAAATCTACTTTGGAAGAAATTAAATATTCTCAATTAATTGTTCACGTGATCGATGCTTCAGATGAACACGCATTTTATAAATCCCAAGTGGTTTATGAGGTGTTAGAGGCAATTGATAATAAAATTGATTTAAAGAACAAATTTATTGAGGTTCATAACAAAATTGATTTAATTCAGAGCTATACCGCTAGACCCTTCAATTCTTTAATATCCAAATGCAATATCTTTCCAGTGTCTGCAAAAAAGAATATTGGCATTAAAGAGTTAAAATCAGGAATTGAAGGTATACTATTTAGTGATGTCATTGATGAAAAAATGCAACTAAGTTCAAATGAAGTAGAGAAGTTGAACTGGCTTTATTCACGTCAATTGGTTGTTTCTGCTAACTCGTTTGGCTCAAAAATTGAGATTAAAATTAGTTGGAAAAAGTTTCAGAAAGAGCAATTTAAAAAGTCTTTTTTGGTCTCGGTTTGATAATTTCAAAAAATGGGGAAATATCAAAATCTTTTGGCAAACAAAAAGAATGGTGACGCTTAACTAAATTTGCTTTCTCAAAATTTCCTTCCAAAGGCAATATTGGATGATTTGCCTGCTCAAAT
>CACIJG010000033.1 GCA_902586885.1 uncultured Alphaproteobacteria bacterium
GCTTTTCCAGCCCTGTTCAAATCTGCCCAAGGTTAAAAATGTAGCAGCCATGTGAAACTCTATTGCACTTGTTTTTATTACCCTAAAAGTGCGCTGGTACTCCTCTATCGCGGCATCATACCTTCCTGTCACTTTTAGTGCCAGAGCAAAATTCCCTCTGGCTTCAATGTAATTAGGATTTTTCTCAAGAATCCACTTATATTTTAAAATGGCTTTTTGTACATTGCCACTATCATAATAAATGCTGGCCAAATTGTTATGAGCTGCCCAAAAGTCATCCTTAATGAACAAAGCCCGTTTAGTCCAAAATTCTGCCTGTTTAAACTTTCCGAGACGCCTGTAAATAATTCCAATAGTATTTAAAAGCACCTCATTAGTATCAAATTTTCTTAAAAGCCTCTTTCCTAAAGTGAGTGCTTTAGCGTATTCATTTCCTTTCGCAAGGCTTACAACCTCTATAATTTGGGGATCTACTTTGCTATAAGAACTTTTTTTTTTCATAGCAGAAGCTTAAAAAAAAGGGCGGGAAATTCCCGCCCTTCTTTAAGTTATATAATTATTTGCTTAGAACTTAAACGAAGCAGTCAATGAAGAAGAACCTGTGCTTCTCATAGCTGCGCTAAGTGTTCCAGCAGAACCAAGAGGTCCTGAGGCACCTATCGTTGTTACAGCGCTATCTTTGTTGTAAGAACCTGACAGCGTGATACTTGGAGAGATTGCCATAGAACCAGATGCAATCAGGTTGTCTCCAGTTGCACTTGTTCCAGCTTTCTCTTGATAAGTAATCCCAACAGTAGTTCCGCCACCTGCGTAAGATAGACCGACTGTACTTATACTCTTGTGAACAGTTCTTACTTGTAGAACAGTTCCAATACTGTCAGTTGCTGCGGCTAAAGTAGCATCACCGAATGACGTTGCTGATATTGCACCGTAGTTAAAGTTAACATCGGTCAACCCATCGGAGTTCTGTGCATTTGTAGCGCTCAGCTTCATTCCACCACCGAGATCCACAGATGCTCCAAGACCCATTGAGTATGTTGAACCTGTGTTAACTCTTGTAATGGTTAAACCCATTCCACCTAGGTTAGTTCCAATGCTGAAACCTACATCGCCTTCAGCTTCCCAGCCAAGACCATATGACATAGTTCCATATGAGCCCTTGATACCGATTGTCTGACCCTGCATCTCAAGGTTGTCGCCATCCATTTCGTTATCAACTGAGATTGTTGCACCACCCATTGCCATTGTAGCAGATAGTACAGTATCAGCAGAATTCGTGTTTAGACCTCTGTCCATACCAAAAACTGTTGAAACAGCTGCAGCAGCTGAGTGCTGAGATTTTCCAACTGCAATTGTCAATGTCCCGTTAGATAGTGACAAGGCTCCGCCTGAAACAGAACCACCGCCTAAGTTAATAGATCCACTTGTTCTAGCAGTCCAACCGTCTCCTGCAGCCATCGATACGCCGAGAGACGCAGATGTATTTATAGAGGATGTTGTTTCAACACCTTCTACTCCAGCATCCTGTGCAGCTTGGAAGGCCTTCAAATCATCATGAAGATCAGCTCTGTCTGAACCTGTTATAGTTGCTCCGTTTCCTACTATTTCTGTCAAAACATCCATAGCTTCTGAATGTGATCCACCGAAGTAATCATCGATTACATCTTCAACAGAAGAACCTGTTGAAGTTACAGCAGTGTATGAAGCGTGTAGTTTCAATGAACTGACCATACTAGACATAAAGTTAGCTGCCACTGAACTTCTGGCTGCATCAGTCTGGTCATCTATTGTCAACTGACTGACAAATCCTTCTTCTGATTGTGCAGCAGTGTTAGCTGCAGCGTCATCAACTGTATCGCCGTCAGTCAATTCTGCGAAGTAAAACTCTTTCTTCGCTCCCTTAAGGATCGCATCGTTGGCGTCGTTGTTAGACAGATTGGTTAAAGATATTGACATACTTCCTGACCAACTCATTGGATGAGCGTGGTGGAAATATGGTTGATCTGACACAGCGGTCGGATCAGCAGCAAATACTGGAGCCGTAAGCCCAACAATTGCTGAAGTCGTTAATAGAACTTTTCTCATGTTCTTTCCTCATATTTAAATATTTACATTTAGGTGCACCTGCTCGAAATCATTTTCTGCATTAAACAAGCACAGACAATGCACGAGCAAATATGAGTCCATTGTTGTTTTGATTGGCCTCAAGGTCAAGAAGGATTTGGTTTGAGTACCGGTGTTTTTTGGTAATGATGTAAATTTGCAACAACCTTTAATCCTCATCAATTTTTATTATACTTTATTATAATATTTGCATCCAAAGAAAAAAAAGAGTTTAAATAGAATAGAGCATAATAATAAGGGAATTTTAGCGACTGAAATGGAAAGATATAACCATAAAGCAACAGAAGAAAAGTGGCAGAAGGCATGGGACAAAAGTGAGGTTTATTTAACAAGTAAGAGCAGGGATAAACCTAAATATTATGTGTTAGAAATGTTTCCTTATCCTTCTGGAAAAATCCACATGGGACATGTGCGCAATTACACAATGGGAGATGTAATAGCGAGATACAAGAGGCACAAGGGTTTTAACGTCTTACATCCTATGGGGTGGGATGCGTTTGGCATGCCCGCAGAGAACGCGGCAATGGAGCATGATATTCATCCTAGTACCTGGACCTACCAAAATATTGCCGAAATGAAGAGTCAGCTTAAGCCCATGGGCCTATCTATTGATTGGTCACGAGAGTTTGCTACTTGTGATGAAGACTACTATAAACACCAGCAAGAGCTGTTTATTGATATGATGAATAGAGACCTTATCTATCGCAAAAACTCTATGGTCAATTGGGATCCTGTAGACAAAACTGTGTTGGCCAACGAGCAAGTAGAAAACGGGAGAGGCTGGCGATCGGGCGCAGAAATAGAAAAGAGAGAACTGACCCAATGGTTTTTTAGAATTTCAAAATATTCTCAAGACCTATTAGACAAGCTAGCAGATTTACCCGATTGGCCCGATAAAGTAAAAACCATGCAAAAAAATTGGATTGGTAAGTCAATAGGTGCTTCGATAAAATTTAGTTTAGAAAATAGCGAGCTATCAAAAACTTTAGAGGTATTTACCACAAGACCAGATACAATTTTCGGAATGTCATTTTGCGCATTATCGCCAAATCACCCGCTTTCTACCTCATTAGGAAAAAAAGATCCAAAAATTAAGGAATTTATAGACGTCTGCAATAAAATAAGTACTGATCAGGAAACTATAGATAAGACAGAAAAAATAGGTTATCGGACTAATATTTTGGTTAAACATCCATTTGATCAAGACACAAAAGTTCCCTTGTTTATAGCAAATTTTGTTCTAATGGATTATGGAACTGGCGCAATATTTGGTTGTCCCGCACACGATCAACGAGATCTAGATTTTGCTAACAAATACCAGCTCGACGTCAAACCTGTTGTGTGTCCAGAAGGTGAAAATCCAGACGTTTTTCAAGTTTTAAAAGAAGCTTATCTAGGTTCAGGAAAAATAATCAACTCGAAATTTCTTAATGGCCTTTCAATTGATCAAGCTAAAAAAACGATTATTAAATTGCTGGAAAAGGAAAATATTGGTCATAACAAAGAAAGCTTTAGATTAAAGGACTGGGGAATATCCAGACAAAGGTATTGGGGTTGTCCAATTCCGGTAATTCATTGTAAAAAATGTGGTATTTTACCTGAGAAAAAGGAAAATCTTCCAGTTCAGCTTCCAAAAAATATTTCGTTTAAAGAACCGGGAAACCCTCTTGAAAGAGAATATGACTGGCTCAATGTTCTATGCCCAAACTGCGGAAACAAAGCCAAAAGAGAAACTGATACCATGGACACTTTTGTTGACAGTTCTTGGTATTTTATAAGATTTACCAACCCAGAACATTCTATGCCTACAAATTCAGAAGATATAAATTATTGGATGAACGTGGATCAATATATTGGAGGGATAGAACACGCGATATTGCATTTACTATATTCTCGTTTTTTTGCGAGAGCCATGCATTTAACTGGACATCTTCCAGAAAAAGCTATTGAACCTTTTTCAGCACTATTCACACAAGGAATGGTCTGTCATGAAACTTATAAAGACAAAAAAGGTAATTGGCTATCTCCAATTGAAATAGAGGCATACTTTGATAATTATGGAAAAAAGATGTTTAGGAAAATGACTGATAAAACCGACGTTTCCGTTGGGCCTTCAGTTAAAATGTCAAAATCAAAAAAGAATGTTATTGACCCAATAGAGATAATTGAACAGTTTGGAGCCGATACAGCCAGATGGTTTGTAATGTCCGATAGTCCTCCAGAAAGAGACATTGCTTGGTCTGCAGAAGGTGTTGAAGGATCCTGGAGGCATCTCAATAGAGTTTGGCGGTTACTGGGAGAGCAATTAAAAAAAAGAAGTGATACTAGTGTTTTGGACGAATCATTTGAAAAACAAGTAAACTTAATCATTGAAGATGTATCTAAATTTATTGAAAATTTTTCTTTTAACAAGGCAATTGCAAAGCTGTATGAATTAACAAATTTTTTAACAAGATCCAAAGGCTCACAAAATCAAAAAAGGGAAGGTTTAAAGACTCTTGCTATAATGATGGAACCATTTACTCCTCACTTGGCTCAGGAAATTTGGGAAACACTTGGGGAAAAGGGATTTATAGCTGAAGTTGATTGGCCAAAAACAAATCAACACTTAATTCAAGAAAAAAATTGCGTCATTCCCATTCAAATAAATGGCAAAAGAAAAGCAGAAATTTCTGTTTTGATTGGCACAGAAGAAAAACAAATAAAAGCATTAGTTTTCAATCAAAATTTAATAAAAAAATCTTTGGAGAATGTTAAAGTAACTAGGTTTATATACGTTCCGAATAAGATTGTAAATTTGGTTGTAGAATAGGAAAAAGTCACAATTTTTAAAACTTATGGAATATTATTATCTTTTATAATTATAGTCTCTTGTGGCTTCAAACCTCTCTATAAGAATTATAGTAGAGATGATATATTTAAAGAAATTGAAATCCAAACACCTTCAAACAAAATTGGTTTTTTTATTAAAGAAGCTCTGACTAGTAAAGCTCGGTATAGTCAAAACGGTTCATTTATAGTCCAAATTCAACCGTCTGTAACAAGCTCTTACAGCGCGATAACTAAGGAAAATGAAATTACCCGTTATTCAGTAACCATGAATGTGGATTATGAACTAATTGAAAAGAAAAACCGCACGATTTATTTTAAGGGAAAAGAAACTGCTACATCTGATTACAGTGCTGCATTAACTTACACCGGATTTGCTACTGAAGTGGCAAAAAAAGATACCTACAAAAGGCTTGCGGAAACTATAGCTGAAAAAATTAATACTCAGATAATTATTAAGTTTAGGTAAAAACTCATATGAAATATCTTTCAGAAAACCTGGATAAATTAATCCGCAATTTTAATCAATTCTCAATAATTGTTTTGCATGGGAAAAATGAGGGAAATTTGCATAGTGATTTTGTGGAATTAATTAATAAAATTGCTGGGGTCTCTGCAAAAGAAGAAATGAGACTATCAACTTTTTATGATAACGAAATAAAGGAAAAACTTGATGAAATTCTTTTTAAGGTTGAAAGCAAAGGTTTTTTCATGGGACCCAGTCTATTAATAATTAAAGATCTAACTGAGAAGAACGAAAAAATTATCTTGGATATTGATAAAATATGGCAAGAGGGTGACACATTGACTTTAGTTTGCGTAGATAAGCTCTCCAAAAAGTCAAAACTTAAGGCCTTAGCAGAGAAAAGTTCAAGAATTGCTTATTTGAGATATTACGATAGTTCTCTTGATAAAAAACAGCTGTTAACCTTGTTGGATGAAAAAAATTTAGTTTTAAAAAATGAGTACACACTTGATACCCTGTACGATTTTGCCAAAAATTCCCATAGAAGCGAATTATTATACACATTAGAAAAATTAAGCTTATTAAAATTCAACGACAAGTCACCAGTGGAAATTGAAGATATTGCCTCAACTGCATGCCTGGGTTACGAAACAGATGATCTGAAATTTGCGTTCGCTGTCGGTGGGAAAAAATTAAATGAAATTTACAATAATCTCAAACAAATAAAGATATCAGGAAAAAGCCCCGAAAGTACAATACAATTTTTAAACTTATATTTCCGTAAACTGTACCTGATTGCAATTTATGGTGACTCAGGCATAAAAGCAAAAAGAGAGTATCCTTTTCTTTTTGGAAGAGACCAACAAATGGCCAAAAAATTTGCAAAAAATTGGGGTAAAAAAAAATTGCAGGAGACCATCAATTCTTTAATTATTGCCGAGCTTGATTTAAGAAAAACTGATCCTGCTTATAGATTCATGTTATTTACAGAACATATTTTAAAGATAGTAAATACCTAATTGTCAATGGCCTATAAAGTTTTAAAAGTGATACTCATTTTAAAAAAAGTTTTTCTACCCATTTTAATTCTCCTATCAGTCCTTTGGAGATCCGTTCATTTTTTGAGAATAAAATTTGGTAAGTATGAAAAAATGCCCATACCTGTTGTTTGCGTTGGTAATGTAACACTGGGAGGTTCAGGAAAAACACCAACGGTGCTACTAATTTTAAAACTTTTTAGTGAAATTGGCATAGAGGCCCACGTGGTTAGTAGAGGTTATAAGGGAAAATTGAAACGCACAACTCTTGTAAATTCAAACGAACATAATGCCTCTGATGTGGGTGATGAGCCGTTGATGATTTCAAGAACAGCTAAAGTCTGGGTAACTAGAGACAAAAAGTCTGGCATAATGGCGGCTTATAACTCAGGAGCAAAGATAGTTATATTAGATGATGGCTTCCAAAATCCGTCTGTATTTAAAGATTTTTCATTATTAATTATAGATACAGATTTTAATTTTGGAAATGGATATATATTTCCCATAGGAACACTAAGAGAAAGTTTGGATTTTGCTATGATTAGAACCGACTTACTCCTATGCCTAGGAAAATATGAATCCAGAAAATCATTCATAAAAAAAACAAGGATTCCTTCAAATATCCTACTAATAGAAGGCCAACTAAAACCTAAAGTTTATCCATCTCATTTAGAAAAGAAGAAATTAATAGCGTTTTGCGGAATTGCAAGACCCGAAAAATTTTTTCAAACATTAAAAAATCTTAACTTAAATGTTATTGATACAATACCCTTTCCCGATCATTTCCTGTACTCAAAAAATGACTTAGAAAATCTAAAAAAAAGAGGGGAACAAGAAAACGCACTTCTGGTAACAACCGAAAAAGATATAGTAAAAATACCTAAGTATCTTAAAAGGGAATTTTACAGCCTTCCAGTTGAAGTAAAATTAACAAACTCTTCTGTCTTGAAGAACAGGTTAAAACTATTAGTTTCTTAGATTTTTTTCTATTATTTCCTTTAATTCTTCGAAAGATCTATTTGAATACTTAATCCCGTTTATTACAAACGTAGGTGTAGATTCGATCTCGTCTTTTTTAACATAAGATTTAAATTTCCTTACAAGCTCTAGTGCTTTGTTTTCATCTTCGAGGCAGGAAATAGCAGAAGCTCTACTCATGCCCGCTTTTGCTGAAACCTTAAGCAATTCTTCAACTATTGTATCGTTATCATTCGAGCCTGACCATCTCTTTTGATCTTCATACAATATTTTTAATATACCAAAATATTTTTCTTTATTATTTGAACACCTTGCTATTAGTGCCGCCCAAAGACCAACGCGATCGAAGTAAATTTCTCTGTGGACCATTCTTAATAAGCCCTTGTCTATGTAGTTTCTTTTTAATTTAGGGAAAACTGATTTGTAAAACTCTGCACAATGAGAGCAGGTTAAAGAAGCATATTCAATCATAACTACTGGAGCGCTCACCTCTCCTTTTTCCATTTCTTGGTACAAATAATTTTTATTATCAATCTCTGAGGCGAAAAGCCCCTGATTAAAGACTAGAATAAAAATTGATGCTAAAAGAAAAATTATTCTAGAATTTATTTTATAGAAAAGAAATTTCATTTTTTTTTCTCCAATTGATCCAGGTTGCCTTTCAAAGTGGTAAGAGCTGACATAAGTTTCTTATTTAATATGGTAGCTTCAAAATTATTATTAAAAGTTTTATTTAATTTCTTTTTTTCTTCTTTTTGCATATTAATATTTTCACTAGCATTATTATATACCGCCGGAGAAAAAACTACCTTGGAAATAAAATTACTTCCATAATAAAAATTGATTTTTTCTTTAATTTCATCCACTTGAAGAGATATTTCAGGCCCATAAGGTCCAAGAAGCCGAATAAACAAGATATTAACGCCCCCATTTCTACTAATCTTTAATTTATCAGGCTTGGATTTTCTAGAGATCTTTTCTCCTACTAAATCCGGCCAAAGGGAGAAAAGATCATTTTGGTTTTTTCTCCAATCAGGAATATTAGCTTTTAATAAAGGTTCAATTAAACTTCCAATTTTTTTAAATTTACCAGCCGATTGTTTCATTTCTTTTCCATAAGTTTATGTTAATAATAAACTTATTTTTCTGAAATCAAAATGCAAAAACTAACTAGGTCTCTATTAAGATGGTACGAAAAAAAGGGAAGAAGGCTCCCATGGCGAATTAGTCCGTATGATTTGAAAACTGGGATAAAACCTGATCCTTATAAAGTATGGGTCTCAGAGATCATGCTGCAACAAACAACAGTTAGCACTGTAATTCCGTATTTTAATCAGTTTATAGAAGAATGGTGTAATGTTGCTCAACTAAGTAAAGCAGATCAAAATGAAATAATTTCTTTTTGGGCAGGTCTTGGCTATTATTCCAGGGCAAGGAATATTCTTAGGAGCGCCAAAGAGATAATGGATAAGTACCAGGGCGAAATCCCTGAAGAAAAAGATAAGCTCAAAAGTTTACCCGGAATAGGTGAGTATACGGCGTCAGCAATAAGATCTATTGGATTTCAAAAGAGTGATATAACAATTGACGGCAATATCGAAAGAATAATTACAAGATTATTTAGAATTGAGACGCCTATAAGGTTCTCAAAAAAAATAATTCAAAAAAAAGCAAAGCTTATCTTTCCAAAAAATAGAACAGGGGACTTTTGTCAAGGCTTGATGGATCTAGCAAATATAATATGTAAACCAAGAAAACCCATTTGTACCGAATGCCCCATTTCAAGTTTTTGTGAAAGCTTTAAGGAGGGGGAGACAGACAGTATACCTGTTAAAGTACCCAAGAAACCCAAACCTATCAGGAAAGGATTTGTCTATTTTGTAAAAAACAATGACAATAAAATCCTAATGGAAAGAAGGCCAGATGAGGGCTTATTAGGAGGGTTACTAGCTTTTCCTTCCTCCGATTGGTTGGAAAATGAGCCCGATTTAGTTTTTCCTATTGACGCTGAATGGAGTCAACCTTTTGATAAAATCATGCACGAATTTACCCATTTTAAACTCGAATTGAAAGTTGTAGTTGGTATGGCAGGCAAATTTCATATAAAAAAATCTACCTATGAAGTTTTTGACCTACACTCTTTAGATGAAAGTCAGTTACCTACTTTAATGCGAAAAGTTCTAAGGAAAGGAAAGAAACTTGCAAATCAAAAAATATAACCTTTAAGAATTTAGCAACTCTGACCTAGCCTTTTGCCGAAAATAATCTATCGGTATAAATTCACCGTCTTTTTTAACATGCCAATAATTCCAACCATTACAAGACGGAGCACCCTCCAAAAGAGCCCCTACTCGATGAATAGAGCCCTTGGCTGTATGAGTTATTAGCGTGCCATCAGGCCTTATTTTTGCAACATAACGTTTATTAGCGGATATCAGTTCATCTCCTGGATTTAGAAGGCCTCTCTCGACTAGGTGTCCGAAGGGCACTCTTTTTTCATCTTTTTTATTTTTTGTTATTTCCAGGTTTTCATCGTGATAAGGAATAATATCCAAAATTCTTTTTTTTGCTGCTTTGAAGTAAGACTTATCTTTCTCTGTACCAATAAATTTTCTACCTAATTTTCTACTTACGGCACCAGTTGTCCCTGAGCCGAGAAAAGGATCAAATACTATGTCTCCTTTTTTTGTACTCGCAACAATGATCCTGTGTATTAAAGATTCTGGTTTTTGCGTGGGGTGAAGTTTCTTTCCATTAATATCCTTCAATCTTTCAGAACCACTGCAAATCGGGAAAAGCCAATCTGATCTCATTTGAACTCCATCATTCAACTCTTTTAACGCATCATAATTAAATAGATATTTTGAATTGTCAGATTTAGCAGCCCAAATTAAGGTTTCGTGAGCATTGGTCAGCCTTCTTCCTCTAAAATTTGGCATAGGATTTGATTTTCTCCAAATAACGTCATTCAAGATCCAATAGCCCAAGTTTTGTAAAGTAGATCCTACTCTGAAAATATTGTGATATGATCCTATTACCCATATTGAACCATCTTTTTTTAAAATTCTTCTTGCTTCCAAAAGCCAGTCTCTAGTGAATTGATCATAATGTGCAAAACTTTTGAAATGATCCCACTCCTCATTTACAGCATCTACCTTAGAATTATCTGGCCTTATTAATTCTCCGTTTAATTGAAGATTATATGGTGGATCTGCGAACACTACGTCAATTGAACTGCTGGGGAGTTTTTTCATGAGACTTATGCAATCTTCATTGAACAACATAACGTCTGAACTGGATACATCTATTCCAGAAACTTTTACACTCATAATTTAACGCCTCAATTTTTTTAATACAAAAATGAGTCAATTTTAATTTGTGGTCAAATTTTTATTAAGAAATCAGACACTTAAATGAGCAAATCACAAGATGTTGTGTATCGGCTTAAAGCTTCTCCTATGGTGAGTGTTTACACCCAACTTATTGATACCAGTCAAATGAGAGGGTACTCCATATCCTACATTTTTTGCCCAACCATAGCCTGGATGCGATAGATTTAGAGCATTCATAAAGAAATCGCGTGACACTTTTGCAACAATTGAGGCAGCCGCTATACTTGCTATTTTCTGGTCTCCTTTTACTACAGCAAACGCATTTGAAGAATTTCTGAAAGCATCTGGAAGAAAATTTCCATCAAAAAACACTTTATCGTCTTTATCTAAAATTTTCCTCACTGCTGTTTCCATTGCCAATAACGAGGCCTGTAATATATTTTTGGAGTCTACAATACTTGAAGAAACAAATGATACTCCTACGGCAGAATTTTCAATTATCTGGTGATAAAGTTTTACCCTTAAAGCAAAGTTTATGGTTTTTGAGTCAGCAAGTCCCTCAATATTTACAAAACTGTTTAACCTTACGGCTGCAGCAACTACAGGTCCAGACCAAGCCCCTCTACCCACTTCGTCCACACCGCAGTGTTTTCCCAAATTTTTGCCCTCTATTAATACCAATACTTCCCTCAGAATTTGATTAATTTTATGTATTTTTAAAAATTTCCCAAATAAAAAATAGCAATAAAAAAGTAAATAATCACTATGAAAATACGTTACTATTAATACAAAAGAAGAGGAAAAAATATGAAAGTTTGGATAATTGTTTCACTTATGTTTTTGATTGAAAATTCACAAGTAAAAATTGCTGAAACTACTAGAGAGGGGGCAAGGTTTTTTATGACTGAAAAACAGTGTATGAACTCACTCAAAAACAAAATGGTTGAAGGAGAAAAATTAGTTGAATTTTTTGGAGGCTCATTCGTCACTGGTGGCAGCGTTTTTCAAAAGGTAAAGCAATGCACTGAAATAAGTATTAGCGAAAAAGAATTAAAAAAGTTTTTAAGAGATGTTAAAAAAAATTAATAATAAAAATATTTCCAAGGAAATAAAAAATCATAAAGTATTAGGAATTGAATAGATAAAATTTTTGAAAACTATAATTTTGGCGGAGAAAATGAAGATAATAAAGGAAACTATTTGGCATTTTACATGCGATTTTTGTGGTATTTGGTGGTCTTTTGCTTCTAGTGATGAATATCAACCGAAGAAAAATGTTTTTTGCCCCCACTGTGGAGAGAAAAATAAAATTGAGGAATCTGAATAATATGCTTCTTGAAAGTTTTGAACTTAAGCAAGACTTTCAAAAATATATCTTTTCACTATTTTAAGTATTATTGGTGACCCTGGCAGGAGTCGAACCTGCGACACATGGTTTAGGAAACCACTGCTCTATCCGCTGAGCTACAGGGCCATATAGCGATAAAGCCTTTCAAGGCTATAACAGTAAACATATTAAAGCGTATCTTTATCAATCAATTAAACATTTCTTCTCTAATTTTTTATTAAAAGTAAAAATAAGCCTACTAAACTTAACAAGAATATCGAGGCAATTAAAAAAATATTAAATCTTGAAAAAAAGCTATTGAGTGGTTTTTTTTCACGTGATCTTCTTGAGTCTTTTATGAAATCATCAGCTATATGCGGCAAATGTGGCCCAAGCTTCGCTGCTATACGTAGCAGCTTTCCTAAGTCATTAAGAAAGGCTTTGGGACCCAAGTTTTCAGCTATATATTTTTCTACAACGGGCCTTGCTGTTTCCCACATGTTTAAATTAGGGTCTAGACTTCTTGCTACACCCTCAACTACAACCATGGTTCTTTGAAGAAGTAACAGCTCTGTCCTGGTCTCCATTCCAAATTGCTCAGTAACTTCAAAAAGTCTTGCTAAAAGTCTTGCCATTGAAATATCAGAAGCTTCCATTCCAAATATTGGTTCTCCAACTGACCGCAAAGCCTGAGCGAATTCATTTACATTTTTCTTACTGGAAACATACCCTGCTTCAAAGTGAACCTCAGCGACACGCATATAGTCTCTTCTGAGAAATCCAATCAGAATTTCTGCATATACACGTCTGGTATATTCGTCTATTCGACCCATAATACCAAAATCCATAACGATAAGGGTACCATCATCTCTACATTTCAAGTTTCCTTGATGCATATCGCCGTGAAATAATCCATCCCTCAAAGCTTGTGTAAGGAAAATTTTTATTATCCTTTTAGCTAGTTTTTCCATATCAACACCAGCATTTTTAATCGTTGATAAATCTCCAACTGGAATACCTTCAACCCACTCAGTTGTCACAACCCTTTTCCCTGAAAGGTTCCATAAAACTTTAGGTACATAAAAATTCTTATCTTGCTTAGTGTTCTCAGCAAATTCTGCAGCAGCAGCTATTTCCATTCTTAAGTCCAGTTCTTCATGCACTAAGCGTTCAAAATGTTTAACAACCTCCGTAGGCTTGAGTCTTCTAAAATTAGGTACGAAAAATTCTATGGTTTTCGCCAAAAGTAATAAGGCGTCAAGATCCTTAAAAAAAACTTTTTCAACTTTTGGTCTTAATATTTTAACCGCAACAACTTCCCCAGTATCTTTAACCTCCGCCTTATGGACTTGAGCTATTGATGCGGCCGCAACAGAATCAGAAAATGATGAAAAGAGGTCCTCGGTATTTGAACCAAGTTCACGCTTTATTATTTCTTTGGCTTTAACATTAGAAAATGGTTCTAAAGAATCTTGAAGTACTTTAAGTTCTTCTGCAAGTTGACTACCAACTATATCTGGTCGGGTTGATAACAACTGCCCAAACTTTATGTATGCTGGACCTAGCGCAATCAATGCTCTAAGTATTGCTGAACTTTTATAAGGTCCTTTAACGCCAAACACGCTTAAGGGGGTTCCAATTAAACTTATGGGAACTCTTAAGTAAGCTGGGGTTCCAGTAATTTTCATCAACTGGTTAACTGCACCGGACCTAAAAAAGGTGGCAGCTACTCTAGCTAGCCTGATGAAATTATGAGGCCCTTTCATTAGACTTTCCAACCACTATGTAGAGCAACAACACCAAATGTTAAATTCCTAAATTTTGTTTGCTTAAATCCTGCAGTATCTATCATACTCAAAAACTCTTCTTGACTCGGAAATTTTCGTATACTTTCGACCAAATATCGATAGCTATCTTCATCACCAGTTACAAACCTCCCAAGTTTTGGAACTATGTTTAGAGAGTAAAGATCGTAAAGTTTTTTTAATGTTTTGTTATCAACCACACTAAACTCTAATATTAATACGCGACCTCCCGGTTTAAGAACTCTGTATGCTTCTTCCAGGCACTTTTTAATATCTAAAACATTTCTAATGCCAAAAGAGATAGTAAAATAATCAAAGGACTCATCTGAAAAAGGTAATTCCATAGCATCAGCGCAAATCCACTCAATATTGTTGTTTTTAAAAGAGACTGTATATCTTGACTTACCTTCTAGAAGCATTTGTTCGTTGCGATCAACGATGGTCACCTTTCCTTCATCTTTTAGTCTATTGAGAAACCGAAAGGCTATATCTCCTGTTCCCCCTGCCACATCAATCAAGTGTTTATTTTTTCTGG
>CACIJG010000034.1 GCA_902586885.1 uncultured Alphaproteobacteria bacterium
CATCTCATATTTCACAAACCTAACTTCGAAAATACTGTATCTAACTTAAAATCTCGAGCTTCAACCTCAATAATCCAAACGTCTGGGTCGAATGCTATTTGCTTCTTTATAAACTCTTCACATTTATGCCTTTTAAGAATATCAAGGGACTGAAATTTTTTCTCTCCATTATTGTTATAGACTCTATGATAAAGCTCTATGTATCCGTCCATTAAGTCATGTTTTACAAATACTGCACCAGCATCTTCATTACCTTTTTTTTCTAAATAAAAGGGGACGCCGTCACGCTCTATGTCTTTCCTTAAAAGATCTATTACTAAATTGGTTGCCAAGTTCAAATGTTAATACTTTTAATCCCTATCTATTTTCAAATTTAAAAAAAGGTGAACTTTTCTTTTTAAAAACTTTTCCATCTCTAATCTTGTTTTTTGAGATAATTTTTTAATTCCATTTCCTTTTTTTCCCAAAATAATTGGCTTGTAGCTACTTTTATTCAATAAAATTGTTTGATATATTTTTAGTGAATTACCTCCTCCTGGCTGGATATAATCTATCACTACCTCTAAATTGTATGGTATTTCCTCATGGAAGTTGTTTAAAATTTGTTCTCGTGTTAATTCACAAAGAAATTGTTCCTTCCCAAGATTACTTTTTTCATTCTGTTTAAATTCCCAGTTCCGTTCTATTAACTGAGTCTTCAACCAATTACCCATCTTTTTAGTTCCATAGCCTCTTTTTAAAGATATAAAAAAAGTCTCATCAAATTCTATTTTTTTGTAAATTTCTACAGTGATTTGAAGTAGTTCATCTTTATTAATTTTATCAATTTTATTTATAACCAATATTTTTTTTGTAAACTGTAAATGAGACCCCTGTATTTCATTTTTCAATTGGGTATCAAAAAATCTGCTTATTTTTCTATCATCAACGACATAGACAAGCAAATCTGTACTTATTACAGAAGAACGAAAAGTTTCTTTTATACTCACATTTTTTTTTTTGGTATTTAATCCCGGAGTATCTATGAAAGTGACCTGATTAATCCCTTCAGTCGTGATAGCTATAATATTTTTCCTAGTAGTTTGCGCCTTTCTTGATACGATGGAAACTTTTTCTCCGATAAAATGGTTAATCAAAGTACTTTTACCAACATTTGGCTTTCCCAATACCAAAATTTTTAAAGACTTCTGATTACTTGATTTCATTAAGGGTTTTTAATTTCTTTAAAATTATACCTGCTGCTGAAGTTTCAGCGTCCCTCTTAGTCGAACCTTCCCCCTTCGCAATCTCTCCTGAACAAACGCTAACTTCGACAAAAAATTTTGGCTCATGGTCTGGTCCTAATCTTGATATTTCTCTATAAATTGGCGGAGGTAACCCTTGAGATTGCAACCATTCTTGCAAAGCAGTCTTAGCATGCATTTCTAAGTTTCGGACAAATTGGATTTCATCTTTCCAAAGATCCATTATAATTTTATAAACATTTTTGAAACCTGAATCCAGGTATATAGCTCCTATTAATGCTTCAATTGCATCCCCAAGCATTTTAATTTTTTTTCGTTCATTATTTTTAGAAACAGACTTTCCAAGATTTAATGCATTTTCCAAATTCGTATCTAATGCTATTCGTGAGCATGTTTCCTTTTTAACAAGAGAGTTATAGTACGTAGCTATTTGACCTTCTGACGCTTTTGGATTAAGCCTCAATAACTCATCTGCTATTACAAGACCAAGAATTCGATCTCCCAAGAATTCTAGCCGTTCATTATTTGGTTTGCCCGATTTACTTGCAGAAGAATGTGTCAAAGCTTGTACCAAGAGTTTTACATTAGTAAATTGGTAATTTATATTATCACAGAGTTGTTTTTGCGCTTTGTTTAGTCTCAATTGATTACCTTGAAAAATCGGTCTTTTCGCCAGGTCCAAAAATAAAAAACATATCTTCCTTTGGAAGAAAAAATAACTATCGAAGCCTTACCAATTAAATATTCAGCCGGGACCAACCCTACTCCACCAAATTGCCTATCGCGTCGACTATCCAATGAATTATCTCTGTTATCACCCATAAAAAAATATTTTCCTTTACCAATTATAAAGTCTTGTGTGTTGTCATCTTTTTGTTGACCAAGATCTAATATAGAGTACTCAATTCCTTCTGACAGCTTCTCTTTTGCCTGGTATTTGATACAATTTTTGCTACCAATTGGCACATTATTAGCACATAAAGGTAACGAATTCATGGATCCCTGTATCCTTCTTTCTTCAATAAAGTCAGTCAGCTTGACTTGTTCTATCTCTTCTTCATTTATAAAAACAACCCCATTTTCAATTTTTATCTTGTCCCCAGGCAGCCCTATAAGTCGTTTTATATAGTCTTTCCCATTGCTAGGATGTCTAAAAACGACGACATCACCCCTTCTAGGTTCAGAAAAAAATATCCTTCCACTAAATGGACAAAGAGAAGAAAAAGGACAGGAATACCTCGAAAAACCATATGCGAATTTGTTAACAAATAGAAAGTCACCTACCAACAAATTTGGTTTCATCGAACCAGTAGGTATCCAAAAAGGTTGGAATAATACTGTTCTAATCAAACCAGCAAGCAAAAGCGCAATAACTAGCGTGTTTATAAGCTCATAAATTGGCCCAGATTTAAGTTTCTTCTTGTTTGATTTCATCAGAGTTATATAACCTAAATATATCTGTTTACGCAATGCGCACAATAAATGTTTTCAAATAGCCTCGATCATTACTAAAGCTTTGGCCCATGGATAGTCATCGGTTAAGCTAACATGAATTCTAGCTTTATAGCCTTTCGGAGTAATTTTTTTTAAGATGAGTTGAGCTTTACCTTCTATTTTTAATATTGGTTTTCCAGAATCAAGGTTGGTTATATTCATTTCCTTCCAGGAAATCCCCATTCTTAAACCTATGCCTAATGCTTTAGAACAAGCTTCTTTAGCTGCCCACCTTTTTGCATACGAAGATGCTTTATCATATTTTCTCCTTGATCTTTTTATCTCTTCAGATGAAAAAACTCTATTTTCAAACCTCGACCCAAATCTATCCAAGACTTTTTGTATTCTATGGATATTTATTAAATCAATACCTATACCAACTATCACAGAACAGTTCCTTTATCATCTATCACCATTTATCATCTTCTTCATACGTTTTACAGCACTTCCTAATCCTATAAAAATACTGTCACTTATTATAGAATGTCCGATATTTAGTTCCCTTATCTGATGTAATTCGCGAAGATGCTTAACTGAATTTACTGTCAATCCATGGCCCGCATGCACTTCTAGGCCAAGGTATGATGCATATTTGGAAGCATCCTCCAATTTTTTAAGATAATTTGTATATTCTTTTACCATCGATTTTTCAAATAAATCACAAAAATGTCCGGTGTGTAATTCCACAATATCCGCACCAACTTCTTTAGCAGCTTTAATTTGCATCATATCAGGTTCTATAAACAGTGAAATACGTATTCCTGCACTTTTTAAGGGAAAGATAAAACTTTTTAAATTATCCAGATTTTCCTTAACTTTCAAACCACCCTCTGTAGTCCTTTCCTCTCTTTTTTCTGGAACCAAGCAAACAGCGTTAGGTAAAGTTTCGATTGCAATTTTCTGCATCTCAACTGTTACTGCCATCTCTAAATTTAATGGGAGTTTTTGTTTTGTTTTTAAATTCTTTATGTCATCATCATTGATATGCCTTCTATCTTCTCTCAAATGTGCTGTAATCCCGTCAGCCCCTGACTCCATAACTATTTTTGCGGCTTCCAAAGGATCTGGATAAAATGTACCTCTGGCATTTCTCAAAGTAGCTACATGATCGATGTTTACGCCTAAACGAATGTTATCTTGTTTCAAACTTTTTTCTCCATAATCTCTTTTCTTTTCTTATTTTTTTTCTTTTTTGCCTTCTTTTCTGATATGTATCCACTAGTGGTCTCAACAAAAAATACGATGTGATCGCTCCCACAATTCCGAGTATAAGCCCACCCAAAGAGTAGGGAAGAAAAAAAGTATATATAAACTCAGTAGCTTTTGGGGAGCTATTTTCAACAAATGAACCATCTGTAAAAAATTTTTTGTAAAAAAGAAAAATTATGTCTAAGAACCCCTCAAAAATCTCACCGCCGTCATATTTTATAGATTCACTTTTTCCTATTAGTAGTTCCCCTAGCTTTAAATTAAATAATGTAATAAAGGGAAAGGTAATCGGGTTTCCGACAAAGGTCCCAATAAGCGAAGCCAAAACATTTCCTCTAATCAAGTAACTCAGGATACCTGCTATTACGAAGTGAAGCCCAAAAAAAGGTGTGAAACTGGCAAATATTCCACAACTTACCCCTAAAGAAATCTTATGTGGCGTATCCGGAATTCTTTTTATTCTAATTTTTATATACTCAATTGCTCTAGAAAGCCCTTTTATTGAAAGTATGACTTCCCAAAAAAATTTTAGAAATGACCTTTTTTCTCTTCTTCTAAAAACCATAGTTGCTCATTTTATCCATCGGTTTTACTTACTTCTTTTTCATTGTCTAAAGATCGATATCTGCTCACCTCTGATACATCAATGTCCACCTCTATAGAAGTCATAATATTGTAAACATGCTTCAAGTCTCTAACAGTTAATTCAAAAACAGTTTTATAAAAGTCTGGCTTTCTCAAATTAAATTTCAGATCAATTATATTGGCACCCTGTTCTCCTATGAGGGTGCAAATCCTACCCAAAACGCCTACACTATTGACCATTGTTACTTCTATGCTTGTGGAGTGTGCTGGCTGCGCATCTTCTACTGGCCACCTTACATCTAGCCAAAGGTTAGGCTTTGCTTCAAAAGTGATGAGTAATTCACAGTCTATCGCATGAACAGCTACCCCTCTATTTTCTTGCCCGATTCCCACTATACGATCACCTGGGACTGGTTGACAGCATGGCGCGGGAGATCCATTACTGTGAGGTGACAACCCTATAAAGTTTATTGAATTTTGTTCAATAGACAGAGGAGCATTTTGAGAGTTTATTAACTCTGGATACAAGCTATTCACCAAATCAAAACCCGTTATCTGAACTGACCCTAATGCAGAAAATACATTTTCTGCTTCACCCAGACCAAATTTTTTTGCTGCAATTCTAACTGCGTTTTCGGTAAGTTTTTTTCCTATTCTTTCTAAAGAAACTCTGGCTATTTCCTTGCCTAGCTTAACATCTTCTATCCTTCTTTCTTCTCTTATGCTCTTTCTGATAGAGGCTTTAGCTCTACCTGTTACTACCATTTCTTCCCAGCTAGCACTTGGTTTTTGTCCGTTAGCCGTAACAATTTTTATTGACTGGCCATTTTTTAACCTTGTCCATAATGGAGCTTTTCTTCCATCAACTTCAGACCCCACACAACTGTCACCAATGGAAGTATGAATAGAATAAGCGAAATCGAGGGGTGTTGCTCCTCTAGGCAATTTAACAACTTCTCCCTTAGGGGTAAAACAGAATACCTTATCTTGAAACATCTCAAGTTTCATTTGTTCTAAAAAATCATCTGAATTATCTACCCAGATGAACTCTTCTGAAATTCTTTTTAGCCAACCTGATGGGTCAACAGCGAATGGATTTTCAAATCTTTCTCCATCCCGGTAGGACCAATGAGCAGCAACCCCTGTTTCAGCCACTTCATGCATTTCCTTGGTTCTAATTTGAACCTCTACTCTCTTGCCATCTCGTCCAGAAACAGTTGTATGTATGGACCTATACCCATTTGATTTGGGCTGACTAACATAATCTTTGAATCTTCCTGGCACAGCTGACCATCTACTATGAACAGCTCCTAATGCAGTGTAAACCTCTTGTTCATTTTTAGTAATTATTCTAAAACCAAATATATCTGAAAGCTTATAAAAGGCTTGCTTTTTATCCTGAATTTTTCGCCATATAGAGTAAGGCTTTTTTTCTCTTCCTGAAACTAAAGCTTTTACACCAACCGAAGTCAGTTGTGACTCAATATCTTCCATAATTTTTGGGATGAGATCATCACTTTCTTTCTTTAATTTAAGAAACCTTCTTATAATTGAGTTTCTCCCCTCTGGATTCAAAATTCTAAAACTTAAATCCTCCAGTTCGTCTCTTATGGACTGTATACCCATTCTTCCTGCTAAGGGAGCATATATATCCATGGTTTCATTAGCTTTATCCAATTGCCTTTGATAACTTACTGCCTTAATAGTTCTCATATTGTGTAAACGATCAGCTAGTTTTACCAGAAGAACTCTCAAATCTTTACTTATAGCGACTATTAGTTTTCGGAAATTTTCAGCTTGCTTCTTTTCAAGAGACGCTACCTCTAAGTTGGATAATTTGGTTACACCATCCACTAGATTGGCTACCTCACCTCCAAATTTTTGTGAAACATCCGAAAAAGACCTCTTGGTATCCTCTATTGTATCATGAAGCAAAGCAGTTACGATAGTCGCGTCATCTAATTTAAGATTTGTTAATATTTTCGCTACCTGTAAAGGGTGAGAGAAAAAAGGTTCTCCTGATTTTCTCATTTGCCCATCGTGCGCTGCTAAACCAAAGTCATAGGCATCATTTATAAGTCGCGTATTAGTGTTTGGGTTATACTTTTTTATATCTTCTATAAGATCTTCAAAAGATAACATTGCTACCAGTCCAAGTTAATTAACGGAAAAAAGTTTTTCTACTCTTTTTCTGTACTCTTAGCTTCCATTAAAGCTCTAAGAAGATCCTCATTGAGACCATCTTCAGCTTTACCTTCTTCCACCAAATTTTTTTCTCCAGACAATAAAGAAAGGTTTTCTTCATCAGGCTCATCAACTTCTATTTGTCTTTGATGACTTTCTATAGCAGATTCTTTCAGTTCTTCATAGGTTACAGTTTCAACAGCGATCTCTCTTAGGGCAAGAACCGGATTTTTGTCATTATCTCTCTCAACACTGGGTTCCTGGCCACTAGATATCATTCTTGCTCGGTGAGCTGCGAGTAACACCAATTCAAATCTGCTTGGGACCTTGTCAATACAATCTTCTACTGTGACTCTAGCCATTTCAAATTCCTATCAAAAAATATCTTAAATAACTTTCAATACATCTATTTCATTCTGTGGAATGCTGTCAAGTATTTCCTTTGCTGTTTTTCCTAAAATTGGGTGTCTCCAATTAGGGGACAATTCATTTAGAGGGACAAGGAAAAACAAGCGATCCTGTATTCTTGGATGGGGCAATATTAAGGTCCTGGGAGTTGTTATTAATTGCTCTTCAATTTTCATACTCATCCATTTTTTAAGAATATTACGTGTTGGGATGATTTTTTTGTTGCAATAAATAATATCAATATCGCACACTCTGGCATCCCATCTACTTTTACGAATTCTACCAAAAACTTTTTCGATTTCATCTATTATTTTTAAAATTTGATACGGGTCAAGATTAGATATTATCTTTATTCCCACATTTATAAATGTTGGTTTGCTTTTGTCTGGAAAGCTTTCTGACTCATACCATTTGCTTTGAGAAATTAAATAGATAGGCTCTTCCTTTTTTATATACTCAACACACATTTGGAGGGTGGTTAAAATATCTCCAAATTTGCTTGGCATATTGGCTCCAAGTATTAAAACATATTCATTCATATAAGAGCCTCAATGTTTTGCTTAAAAAGGTGGTATTTTATGCAGATAATGTATAACATAAACCGATGCTTGACGATAAGAAAAGAAGCTCAACACTTGAAATACACCTAGCAAACCCAAGAGGTTTTTGCGCGGGTGTTGATAGAGCAATAGAAATGGTTGAATTAGCTCTTGAAAAATGGGGTTCTCCTATTTATGTAAGGCATGAGATAGTCCATAATAAGCATGTAGTTAACGATTTGACTGAAAAGGGCGCTATTTTTGTAGAGTCATTAGATGAGTGTCCTTCTGATAGACCTGTATTATTTTCTGCCCATGGAGTCCCAAAAAGTGTCCCAGAAAAAGCAAAAAATAGACAAATGATTTATATAGACGCTACTTGTCCTCTTGTAACAAAAGTTCACAACGAAATTAAGCGATTTTATGAAAAAGGATACCAGATTATAATGATAGGGCACAAAGATCATCCTGAAACAATTGGAACTATGGGCCAACTACCGAAAGATGCAGTTTTATTGGTCGAAAATAAAGACCAAGTTAAAAAAATTAACCCTAAAAACACAAAAAAATTGGCCTATGTAACCCAAACTACTCTATCAGTTGATGATACAAGAGAGATAGCTGAGGCATTAAATATTCGATTTCCTGAGATTGAAAATCCAAAGAAGGAAGATATTTGTTATGCGACCACTAATAGACAAGAAGAAGTAAAGAAGATAGTAGGAAAAGTAGATATGTTTCTTGTTGTTGGCTCTCAGAACTCTTCAAATTCACAAAGACTTGTTGATGTAGCTATGAGTGGTGGATGTAAAGAGGCCTACCTTATTGAAGATAAAACAGAAATTAACTGGGAAAAATTAAGTAAAATCAAGTCACTTGGACTAACCTCAGGAGCCTCAGCCCCTGACCACCTGGTTCAAGAAGTTATAAAATCAATTCAAAATAAATTTAACACCAAAATTATTTCCGACACCACAAGAAAGGAATTAATTGAATTCAAAGTTCCTCCGATATTGAGATAGGACTATGTTCAAAGGAGTTCCAAAAAGCATTTTAACAATAAGTTTGTTAGGTTTGATACCCTTTTTTATTGGTGCCATTTTATCATTTAAATTAAATTTACTCCCTCAAGAAGAAAGTGATTTACTATTGAAAGCTTCACGCCAATACGCTGCGTTTATTCTTTGCTTTATGAGCGGTTGTGTTTTCTTTTCATGTTTAAATGAAATAGAGAAAAGCAACTATTTGTGGCTAAGTATTATCCCAGTTATTTTATCTTTATTCGCTTTAAGTTTTCCATTTTTTACAGGATTTATTTTAGCTCTGGGTTTCTTATACCTTTTAGAAATTGAAAGAAAATTGTTTAAAGCTCAATTAATGCCATTTTGGTGGATCAGCCTTAGAATGCCAATGACAATTCTTGTTTTGATTTGTTTGATTATAATGGGCTTTAATGTCTAAATTAAGGATTATTGCTTACACGGACGGAGCATGCAGTGGCAACCCAGGGCCAGGAGGCTGGGGTCTATACTTCAAAGCTCAAAATGAAAAAGGTGAGATACTAAAGGAAAATAAATTTTATGGAAATGAAGTGCATACGACTAATAATAGAATGGAGCTCATTGGAGCCATAAAGGCAATCGAAAAATTAAATCAAAAGAATGGTGTATCACTTACAATTCGAACCGATAGTACCTATGTTCGAAAAGGAATAACGGAATGGTTATCCAATTGGAAAAAAAATAATTGGCGTAAATCTGATAAAAAGCGTGTTGAAAATAAAGATTTATGGGAACAATTAGACAAAATAGTATCAAAGCATTCAGTTAACTGGGAATGGGTGAAGGGGCACTCCGGAGAAAAAGGGAATGAAATAGCAGATGCATTGGCAAGAAAGGGACGTGATGAGGCAAAAAAAACCCTCAACTCTGATTACTAATTTACGAAGTCTCCTGTTTTTATTTTCCAGCCCTTTAAAAAATCTTCTACTTTTAGCACACTTTTTCCTGGCCTTTGAAGCTCGAGTACCTCTATCAAATTTTTACCACACCCAATAACAAAATTGGGACCTACTATTTCCCCAGGACTGGTAGAGCCTTCTATAATATTTGCTTTAAAAATTTTCAGTCTTTCATTTCGGTAATTGAACCAAGCACCGGGTGAAGGAGCCAAACCTCGAATTTTTGCTTCTATTTCTAAAGCGCTTTTATTGAAATCAATTTTTGTATCCTCTTTCGTTATTTTGGGTGCATATGTTACTTTTGAAGAATCCTGCTCTCTCATCTGTGTTAAACTTGGTCTTTCAAGAGTATCCAGAAGAACTTCAGCTCCCAATTGACCTAATTCACTATATAAATCACCATAGTTTTTTTTATTGGTAAGTGCTATTTTCTTCTCATTCAATATTGGACCTGCATCTAACTCTTCTACCATTTTTATTATCGATATGCCTGTAAAGTCATCTCGACTGAAGATTGAATAATTTATCGGAGACGCTCCTCTCCATCTAGGAAGAAGCGACGCATGAACATTTATACAAAGTAATTTTGGTATAGATAAAATTTCTGCTGGCAGTAATAAACCGTATGAAATAACTATTATAATATCTGGTTCATAGTTCTTTAAAGTCTTTACAATATTGAATTCCTTAAAATCTAAAGGTTGATGAATTGTTATGTTTTTTGCTAAAGCATATTCCGCAAGAGGTACATTTTTCAACTTTTTACCTCTTCCTGCGGGCCTTGGTGGCTGAGTATAAACTGCTAGGATTTCTCTTTTATTTTCTAATAAAGCCTTAAGAGAGGGAATAGCAAATTCAGAAGACCCCATAAATACAATTTTCATAAAATCGTTCCCTGGTTAACGTTTTTTATTTAATTTTTTTATTTTGTTTTTTATTAGAGCTTTTTTTATTGGTCTTAAATAATCAATAAAAAGTTTTCCATTCAGGTGATCTAATTCATGCTGAAAACAGGTAGCCCATAAACCTTCCAACTTTTTTGTTTTAAAATTACCAGCAAGGTCCTGATAACTTACGTGTACCTTTTCTGGTCTAACTACCTCCTCAGTTATTTCAGGAATGGACAAACAACCCTCCTTATGAGTATTTAACTCTTCAGATGAACTTGTAACCTCTGGATTTATTGCAATCACATATTCTTTTTTTTCTTGTTCATCGTTACAATCCATGACAAAAATTCTTTTGTTAATTCCTATCTGAGGGGCGGCCAGCCCAACTCCATCTGCGGAATACATGGTATCTACAAGATCTTCAGCTATAGCTTTAATCTTGCTATCTATCTTCTCTATCTTCACAGACTGTTTTAATAAACGTGGATCAGGATACATTAAAATTTTTTTAATTGTCATCAATAAACTCAACTCTCATTAAATATAGACGTTTTTCAAATAAACCTTTATACAGTCACCATGGAAGAAATCATAGTTAATTTCGATAAATATATTGATAATAAAGATAAACATCTATCTAAATATGAAAGCTTAAAAAGTTTATATAATGCTGACCCAGATAGGTCCATCTCAATGTGGGTAGCAGACATGGACTTTAACTCTCCTCAAAGTGTCCTTGATGCGATGGAGAGAGAAGTAAGACATGGAGTTTTCGGCTATTATGGAAGTCACCATAGTTATCTTGAAGCGGTTAAAGGGTGGATGAAAAAACGTCACAATTGGGATATTTCAATGGATTGGTGTTCTGTAGTTCATGGCGTAAATTCTGGAATTGATGGCTGTTCAAAAGGTTGGATTTTAGTTTCGGGTAAAAGTGACAGCTCATTAATTGACAAAGTGCAATTTTCTACATCACTAGGATTTTTGTTATCTAGCTTTCAAGATTCAATAGTTGTTATCGATATGCCCACTATACTAAGTCCAACAAAATATAGTAGAGAGTGCGACTTACTAGCAAAAAAATTTTTGGGCACCAAAAAGCAAAACACAATATTCCTAACGCCATCAAGGACGATTTTAGAGTGTAAAAATTATTCATCTGCAAATGAGCTCAGTAAAAAAAGATACGGAAAAGGTCTTTCAAAGCAGTCCTGGAACCTTAAAGAGAAAATTATCGAAGTAGTATCACTTAAACAGTCTACTAATAAAATAATCGAGGGACATCCAGAGTGTAGTTTTAAAATGTTAAAAAAAGTAGGGCTTGCGAGTTCAAAAAAAACCACCTTTGGTATGTTTGAAAGATTGAAACTTCTAGAAGAAGAAGGGCTAGACCCTATTAAAGTGGGCTCAAAATTGGATGCAAATATTGAAGTAAAACCTGACGATTTAATTGACGCTATGATTTTATTTTGGACGGCGAGAAGAGTTTATAAGGGTTGTGCAAAATCCTTGCCATCAAAAGAACCAGTAAAATTAAAAGAAGAAGGAAGAATATTTATTTAATATTTGATTGAATTAAAACAATATTCAACCATATTGAAACTAGATGCTTGAAACGTAAATTATCACAGGTGAATAAGTTGACATTTAATAGAAGATTGACCGATATAAATGGCTCAATTTCTGCTATCGGACCTGAGACTTTAATAGAGAGGGCACTTCTTGTATCTAAAGAACTAACTTCTTATATCGATGATCTAAAGCTCCCTTTAAAAAAGCTTATTAACAGTGACTCTGTTACCGATAAAAATTTTCATCAAAAGAAATTGCACGGACTAGCTTGGTACGCAACTTACATCGAAGCAATGAAGAGTATTAGTTCATGGGCTTATGAATTGGGAGTTGAAAAAAAGTTTGGTGAATTGGAAAGATTAATATTGATCTTAGGTTTCAATGAATACCTACACCAACTGAGAGGAGGCATCTTGATGTCTCAAAACGAGTTTATAAGACCAGACGAATTAGACATAAATAAATCTTTTTTTAAGATTTTATCTAGCGATAACATAATGTTATTTTTAGAAATTGATGAGATTGAAATACTAAAAAATCAGTTCATTAACTTAGTTAAAGAACATACCTCAAGCCCAACTATCGGAAACGACGGTCTTAATGAGGACCAATTAATAATCAGAGAGCAGTTTTTTAAGTTTTCCAAGGATAAAATTGAGCCCAGTGCCCATAGCTGGCATCTTGAGGACAAGCTTATTCCTTTGGAAATTATTGATCAATTAGCACAAATGGGTGTATTTGGGCTTACAATTCCAGAGATATATGGGGGCGTAGGTCTAGATAAAATCAGTATGTGTGTAGTTTCTGAAGAATTGTCAAGAGGGTATATAGGAGTTGGAAGCCTTGCAACGAGAACAGATATAGCTTCCGAGCTTATTCTTTGTGGCGGAAGTGATGCCCAAAAAGAAAAATGGCTTCCAAGAATAGCCAACGGTGAGATTATTCCCACTGCTGTTTTTACCGAGCCGAATGTTGGATCTGATTTAGGTAGTCTTCAGACAAGAGCTAAATTAGTAGGCAACCATTACCAAGTCACTGGAAATAAAACCTGGATAACGCATGCAGCCAGAGCAGATCTTATGACCCTATTAGCAAGAACCAATTCAGAATTTAGTGATTATAAGGGACTTTCTATGTTTCTAGCCCCTAAAAGACGCGGAAATTCAGATAGCGACTTCCCCGATAATGGAATAAAGGGAGGTGAGATTGAAGTTTTAGGATACAGAGGAATGAAAGAATATGAGTTGAACTTTGATAACTTTAAAATAAATAAAGAAAACCTTTTGGGCAATGAAGAAGGCAGAGGCTTTCGTCAATTGATGGAAACATTTGAAAGTGCTCGTATTCAAACAGCAGCGCGCGCAATAGGCGTTGCACAAAATGCCTTTGATTTAGGACTTAAATACGCCCTTGAAAGAGAACAGTTTGGGGATAAGTTGATAAGCTTTCCCAGAGTTAAAGATAAACTCATTAATATGGCAGTTGAAATCATGATGGCGAGACAGTTAACTTACAGTGCAGCCAGAGCAAAAGACCACAATAAGCGGTGTGATCTAGAAGCAGGCATGGCAAAACTATTAGCTGCTAGAATAGCTTGGTCGGCCGCTGACAACTCTCTTCAAATACATGGCGGAAACGGTTTCGCGTTAGAATATCCAATCAGTAGAGTTCTTTGTGACGCCAGAATACTTAATATATTTGAAGGAGCGGCAGAGATTCAGGCTCAAGTGATTGCGAAACGATTACTTGTTTAAAGATTTGATCTTAAATAATTGAGTAGTCTATCCCTAGTATCAAAAAGTGGTTCGCTATTATAGCTTTTTACTGGAGAAAGCCATTTCTTGAGAAAATAACCTGTTAAAAGTAAACCATCCTCTATTTCTTTAGGGGAAATATTCTTTTTATCATCTTTATTAGTTAAAAAATCAGGTAGAATTAACAACCTATCCTCCCATCCTTTAGCTGCTTGCCGTGATACCGCACATCCGCTTTTAGGGGATACAAATGATAGACAGTCAGAAGATCCTGTGACAACGCATTTTCTTAGGTCTAGACCAAAACCCAGATCCTTTAGTAAAGTCATCTCCCATTTAATATAACACAACAAATTTACCAATAGCTCTTTCTCAGAGTCTAACAAATATATAGTTCTTTGATATAAATTATTCACTGAATCACGCTCTGGTAAATAAGCTGAACAAAAGGTACAAACCAAATTTAATAGATGAATTTTCTCTTTATTTCTTGAAATTAAATGAAACCTTGACCTTAACAGTTCAACTTTGAATTGACCCAGGCTCTGTTCCAATCTAGAACTCCATGTTATTTGCAGTTGGTT
>CACIJG010000035.1 GCA_902586885.1 uncultured Alphaproteobacteria bacterium
CCCTCCAAAAACTATGAGAAAAATAGTTGTGAGCAAAAACTTTATATTATTTATTTTATTAATTTTTCACTTTCTGAAGATTTCTTTTGAGTTTCAATTCAACCGAATAGCATTATAAAAAAGAATACACTTTAAAGTTACAAAGGGAAAAAATATATGAATAAAAAAAAATTATTTGAGTGGATGACAAATTATGTTGACGAAAATAAATTTAATGGTTGTAGCTTATTAATCTCAAAAAACAACAAGATTTTATTTGATGCTGGCTACGGTTACATAGACAAAAATAAAACAAAACCCTTTGGGTCAGATTCTATAGTTAGAATTTTTTCTATGACTAAGGCAATAGTTTCAACGTGTTTATTAACTCTGCTAGAAAAAGAGAAGATACCAATAGAAGCAAAAATATCTAATTTCATACCGCAATTCAAACAATGCTATGCTCTTGATAACAAAGCTACAAGTATTAGTGATGTGAAAAAAGTTCCAACCCCCACTATCGCTCAATTATTAAATCACACTTCTGGTCTGTCTTATTTTTTTAATGAAGATTTGCTGGCACATGAATATATTAAGAGGGATATTACTACTGCTCCAAATAATTCTAATTTAGAAGATACAGTAAAAAAACTAGCTGAAGTTCCACTTGCTTTTGAGCCAGGGTTATTTTGGAATTATTCAGTGGGCATTGATGTCGCGGGTAGAATTATAGAAATAATTTCAGGAAAACCTCTGGATATATTTTTAGAAGAGTGTCTTTTCCAGCCCTTAAAAATGACAGATACTTCTTTTCATTTGGCTTCTAAAAAAAGAGAAAGGTTAGCAGATTGCTTTTTCTTTGAAAGTATGACTCCAAATTTTCGACCGCTTGAAAACCTTTACAAAAATTTTTCATTTAATAGAGAGGAAGTAACAAATTTTTCGGGTGGGTCAGGTCTATTGTCAACAGCAAATGATTACTTAAAGTTTGCTGACTTACTAATTAATGATGGAAAGTTAAGGGGAAAAAAATTTTTGCCTGAGAGTGTGGTTAAAAAAATTAAAACAAATAGCTTAGCGAAGGATATCGCGTCAATTGGGGTGAAGTCTTTCGCCCAAATGACAACCAAAGGAATGGGTCATAGTTTAGCAGGAAGTGTTATTATAAACCCGAATATTGAATTCCCCAGCAATATTAATGATTTCGGTTGGGGAGGTATGGGAAGCAATTATTTTTGGATAGACTTTACTAGACAGCTTTGTGCTATTTTCATGACACAATTGGTCCCTTCATCAGCTTACCCAAATAGAAAAGAACTTAAAGCTCTTTTGTCATGCTAGAAATGCTATAAACGCATAAAAGCTATGCATTCAAAGCGGTTGTAGTAATTTTTAAAAGTCTTAACACTAGAGAGTGTAAGTTTACACTAAGTTCCTCCCTTACTGAGCCGCTCCTTTGAGCGGCTTTTTTTTACAAAATTTAGCTTGTTGAAATACCCTCAAAAATGGTACCTTTCTCTTGAGCTAAGAAAGAGGAACTAAAATCGTTTTCAGAATTATTATAAAAGGCTTAGGGATATTTTTTTTAATAACCTGGTGGATTGTCAGTGGTTTCTGGAGTCGGTGGTTATCAATATTTTCCTTGTTTATCAGTTTAAAAAAAATGTTTTTTAAAAAGCATTCAAATAAGAAAGACTGAATGCAAAAATGAAAGATTTAAATAATGACTTAACTAACCATTCACTGTTTCTAGGTGAAGAGCATCAAATTCTTAGAGATCAAATAAAAAGATTTGTAGATGAAAAAGTAAAACCGAACGGAATTGAATGGGAAAAAAACGGTTTCATCCCTCGTGATATATTTGTTGAAATGGGTAAGTTAGGATTTCTTGGAATTACTTACCCTTCAGAGTATGGTGGGTCGGCGATGGATTCTCGAGGAAGCGTAGTATTGGCTGAGGAATTAGGAAGATCAACTTTTTCAGGCTTTGCAATTGCGACTCTTGTACATACTGACATGGCATCTGTTCATCTTCTTAATGCAGGCAGCCAAGCTCAGAAGGAAAAATACTTAAAAGAAATCATTTTAGGAAAGAAAATATCCTGTGTTGCAGTAACTGAACCTCATGTAGGATCCGATGTAAAAAACATTTCTACAAAAGCAAAAAAAGTAGGTGATAAATATTATTTAAATGGATCAAAAATATATATTACCAATGGGGTTCATGCTGATATTTACTTTGTTGCGGCTAAGACCGCAGAAAATAACAACCGGGCAGAAACTATCACAATCTTTATAGTAGAGAAAGGTAATCCTGGTCTAAAGATAGGTAGAGTACTAGATAAACATGGCTGGAGAAGCTCTGATACTGCTGAGCTATTTTTTGATAACTGTGAGGTTTCAGAAATTAGTATTCTTGGCCAAAGGAACCGGGGCTTTTATGCCATTATGAAAAATTTCCAAAATGAAAGATTGGTTATGGGTGCAATGGCTATGGGAGAAGCACAAGCTGCTATTGATTTAACAGTTGAGTATGTAAAAAATAGAGACGCCTTTGATAGGAAGCTTTGGAACAATCAAACTATTCGGCATCGTTTAGCTATGCTTCAGTCTAAGGTTACAGCCGGCAGATTCATGGTATATTCTGTTGCCAATAAAATTGGCTCAGGTCTAGATGTCATAAAGGAAGTGTCAATGATTAAGGTTTATTGTGGAGAGTTGGTTAATGAAGTAATGTATACTTGCTTACAGTTTCATGGTGGAAGCGGTTACATGACTGAGTCTGCCATCGAAAGACTTGCCCGTGATGCCAGAGCGCAATCGATAGGAGGAGGGGCAACCGAGGTTATGCTGGAAGAGATTGCTAAAAGGATGTAGTTACTACAAGCTCTTTGTACCGATAATCAAAATTTGATATCTAATAAAGGTTTTCATCTAATTCATTGTAAGCTAATGCAAATCCATCTTGATCCCCATAAGCTCCAATTTTGTTTAGGATCTGCGAGTGATTATTTATGCTCTCTTTTGTTAAAATAAAAGGAAGTCTTGGCATTTTACTGGCTTTCTCGCTTAAACTTATGGCGCTTTTCATGAGATTATTACTATCAAAGTAATAGTCAATCAAACCCCAAGAGTGGGCGGTAAAGGAATTTACTTGCTCTGCTAAAAGGACTAATCTCTTTGTTTTTGCAGGACCTACAAGAGCATTAAGCCTCGGAATGGATCCCCAACTCATATTCAAACCTCTTTCTAATTCTGGCACATAAAATTTGGAAGAACTTGATGCAATTCTTAGGTCTAGGGATACAGCTAATGCTAGACCTCCTCCGACGCACCAACCGCTTATCAGGCATATTGTTAAAAATGGTAGACTTTCCCACGCATTACACATTTCTTTACCAATAAGAAAGTAATCTCTTTTAACTGATTGATCAGACTTATTTAGTTTTTTTAACTCTTTGTCTCTTAAATCAAAGCCAAAAGAAAAGTTTTTATTTATGTTTCCAGTAAGTATTACTGCGGCTAGTTTTTTATTGGATTTTAAATCATTTGCGACTTTTGTTAGAGATCTCATTTGTGAAAAAGAAAGCAAATTAGAGGGTTTGCCTGAGTCAAAATAGACAGTAGCTATGCTTGCACTTTGAAAAGATATATTTATCATTGAAATGTAACCTAAAAATTTTAGGCTATAATAAAACCCGTATAATTCTCAAGTGTAAATCTGCTTTTTTGACTATTTTCTGATTATTTGTTAATCTTTGTGATCGTTTTCCGCTAGGTGAGAGAATTGGCTGGTGAAGAAATAATACATATCTTTAAGTGGTTTATTTTTGCCACTTCGATGATTTTACTAATTAATTATTTCTATGAGATTCTAGTGGGAAGTAGGACAGGGTTCTATAGATATTTAACACCATTATCAGTAATCTTAATAAATTTTGAAGAATTCTTCCTAGTAGAAATCTTTTTAGAACAGAAATACTATTTCCAAACGTTAATATCAGATACCTCAAGAGAGCATTTTCTGGCTAGCATCATTGGTGTAAAGGTTTTTACAATACTTTTAACTCTCTTTTATTTTCTGTTCTATCGGCTCCAATTTGTAAATAAATATCTAGATATTCTTATTTTATCTATATTTATCGCTTATGGTACTACTGCCTATGGCTTTACCATATCTACAGGAAATTATGTGGCTGGTCTAATTTCTTCAATTATCTTTTTATTACCTGTATGGTTGTTAGCTATCCGATATGCACTCAAGAGGTTTACATCAATATCAAGCCTTTCCGTAATAATAATTCTCGGCTTTCTATTTAATAGCCTATACTTCTTTAACGTTCTTAAACTCTTTTCGAGCTAAACTATTTATAATGTCCCAATTATGGATGGATTTATAAAGTCTATGGTGTATTCTGAAAAAAAAGGAGAAAATATGGATATTCTTTTTCATGGTGTGCGAGGGTCAACACCTACTGCACATGAAAATTTTTTGAAATATGGTGGCAGCACTACCTGTACGGAAATTCTACATAAAGAATTCCAGATAATCTTCGATGCTGGAACAGGTTTTCAGAATGTATCGATACAAAAAGATAGGCCCACTTACTTAGTTTTCTCTCATTTTCACTATGATCACATTCAAGGGCTTCCGTTCAACTATGAGATTTTTGACCCATCTAACAAAGTAACAATTTGTTCAGGCTTAGTTTCCTCCAAAGAACTTAGGGAGGTGTTTGTTCGAGCATTTCAACCAATGTATTTTCCTATTCCCTTGGTTGACACTTTAAAGAATCTAAAATTTGTTGATTTTTCAATCGTCCAAGAAGATATGGCAAAGCTTTGTGTGCTAGAAACTATAAAGCTAAATCATCCTGGAGGTGCAGCAGGCTATATTGTAGAAAAGAATGATCGAAAAGTTTGTTGTTTTTTGGATCACGAGTACGGGCAGCTTGAAAAAGTTGATAAAGAGTTAGTTAGTAATGCAAATAATTGTGACCTAGTTATTTGGGATGGTATGTTTCTAGATGAAGAATTGCCTCCAAAAAAAGGTTGGGGTCACTCTAGTATTGAACAGGGAGTAAGTTTTTCAGATGCAACTAATTGCAAAAGTTTAGCAATTGCTCATCATTCACCGGCAAGAACAGACGAACAGTTGAAGGAGCATTCCAACAATTTGAAAAGTGACAACGTATTTTTTGCATACCAAGGCCTATCACATAAATTATAAGAAAGAAACAAAGCATGAAGAAGCTTGAATTCAAGAGTGGACAATTTATTTTTAAAGCAGGTGACAAGGGAGAAGATTTGTTTTTACTTATGGATGGGGATGTTGGAGTATTTTTACCTACAAATGATACCAAGGAGCCTAATTTTAAGGTAGGGGTAAATGAAGTTTTCGGAGAGATGGGAGTAATTGAAGATAAACCCAGAATGGCTAGTATCCGATGTATGTCAGATGCTACAGTAATGGCGCTTTCAAAAGCAGAGTTTGATGCGCGCGTAGAGAAAGCAGATCCTTTTATTCGGGCTTTGCTAAGAATTTTGTCTCAGACTGTCAGAAATTTACAAGATAAAAAATGATATAATAAGTATGCTTTTAAGATTTTTTGTAATCATATTATTTTCTTTTCTCCCTCTTGCGGGTTGCAAAACTAAAATGGATACTGTGACATTATCCACTTGTAAAGCAATTGAGACTAAATCAAAAAAATGTAGTGAATTGATCTCTCGGGAGCTTGACTTGATGAATAGTAGTCAAAGCGCAGTTTCGGAAAGAGAAATTCTTTTAGATTAATTTGATAAACCTAGTAAAAAAAATAAAGGTTCAAACCGTAGGTAAAGAGATAATAAATATTACTTCGGGAGTGGAGAAGTTAATTAAGGAATTTAATTTAGAAATGGGTTTGGTCAACCTAAGTATTTTACACACTAGTGCTTCTTTATTTATTCAAGAAAATGCATCTAGTGATGTATTGCTGGATATATCTGACTTCATTAATGATCTAGTTCCTGAAAGCTCTAATTATAGGCATAATATGGAAGGGCCAGATGACATGCCAGCACATATAAAAAGTTTGCTGACAAACTCCAATCTTACTTTGTCAGTTGAAAATAATAATATTTTATTAGGAAGATGGCAGGGTATTTTTTTATATGAACACAGAGCAGGAAAAAGAACTCGAGTAGTAGTGGGGCATTTAATAGGTAATTAAATTTTTCAACGTAATTTTAGTGCACAAATAATACAAAAAAACTTGACAATTAAAGCAGAAACATGGACATATGTATTCTCAAATCAGGAGATAAATAATGTTCGCGGTGATAGAAACAGGCGGAAAGCAGTACAAAGTTAAAAAGGATGATGTAATCACTGTGGAAAAGCTAAAAGCTTCAGGTGGAGATAAGGTTCAGTTCAATTCAGTTCTGTTAACTGGCGGAGAAAAGATTCAAATAGGCAGTCCGCACGTAAAAGGTGCGGGTGTTCAGGCTCTTGTGCTGGAGCAATTGAAATCAAAAAAAGTTGTATCTTTTGTTAAAAGAAGAAGAAAAAGCTCCTCTAAGACCAAGAAAGGTCACCGGCAACAGCTCACACTGATTAAGATAACTGAAATTCTAAATACAGGTGCGGAAAAAACTAATATTGCTGCAGCGGTCTCAGGAAAGGGTCTAGAGATTAACTATTCACTATCTGAAAATAAGAATTCTAACCTTAAGGACAAAAATGTCTCGAAAAGTGTTAAAAAGAAGAGTCTGGAGAAGGATAAAACAAGTGCTGCAAAAGAAGAAGTAAAGAAAAAGGCTACAAGCGGTGAAAAAAAAGAAAAAAAAAGTGACGTAAAACATACAAAAAAAACTGTAGAAAAAAAAACGGCTAAGGATTAATAAACAGCATTAATTTTAATTACTAATAATAGTAAGGAAGTTGCATGGCACATAAGAAAGCAGGCGGATCATCAAGGAATGGAAGAGACTCAGCTGGCAGAAGGCTTGGAGTTAAAAAATATGGTGGCGAGCTAGTCAATTCAGGAAACATAATTGTTCGACAAAGAGGAACAAAATGGTTTCCTGGAGACAATGTTGGAATGGGTAAAGATCACACAATATTTGCTGTTAAAGATGGTAGGGTTAAGTTTTATAAAGGTCTCAAAAAGAGAAAATTTATTTCTGTTGAACAGGTCGCTGAAGTCGCTGAGTAAAGCGGGTATTTTTTGATATCAGATACACTAGGATTAATATTCTTCATTGTTGCAATGGTTGCATCTCCAGGGCCGGCAAATGTGTTGCTGTTCGCTTTAGGTGCGAAACAAAACATGAAAAGATCAATTCCGTTTATCATTAGTGTAGTTCTCTCAAAACAATTGATAATATGGCCTATTGGTTTAGGAGTTATGATAATAGATAGCGTTTCCAATCAATATTATCTAACTATGAAGGTTGTTTCATTAATTTTTATTCTGTGGATTGGATATAAAATAGTTTTGATGGATTTCTCTTTATCAAATAGTACTGACTCTTGGAGACCAAAATTTTACCATGGCTTAATGGTTCATCCTTTAAACCCTAAAGCTTGGCTAATGGTTTCTTTATCTTTTACTTCATATCACAAAAGTGAGGTAACGCTATTAACGATACTGGGTATTGCAGCGACTTTTTTATTAATTCAGCTCCTATTCCATTCAGCATGGTTTTCGGCTGGATCTTTTCTTAGAAAATTCGAAGTTATTGAAAGGAAAAAAAATTTATTAAAGTCAATTTTAATTGTCAGTTTGGTTGCAAGTATATTTTTTACTTACATTTAAAAAAAATTGATTAAAATAAGCCATTTATAATCTGGTTTGTAATTTCTTGAGGGCTCAATGCAGTTTATTGATTTAGCAATTATACACATTAGGTCTGGTAGTGGGGGTGCAGGTTGTGTGAGCTTTAGGAAGGAGAAATTTATCGAATTTGGTGGTCCAGACGGAGGAGATGGTGGTAGAGGTGGAGATGTTATTATTAGAACAACAGAAAATTTGAATACATTAATCGATTTTAAATATAAGCAACACTATTTTGCAAAAAATGGTAGCCAAGGAATGGGCAAAAATAAAACTGGTGCAAAAGGCAGCGATGTTATTTTAACTGTCCCTGTAGGAACTGAGGTCTTGCTTGAGAACAAACAAACATTACTAGTAGATCTGAATAAGGTTAATCAGGAGTTTTTACTTGCGGGAGGCGGTAATGGAGGTTGGGGCAATCAGAAATTTAAATCCTCGACGAATAGAGCTCCAAGGAATGCCAATCCAGGAGAAAAAGGAGTGGAATTAACGTTATGGTTGCGCTTAAAATTATTAGCAGACGTGGGATTAATAGGAATGCCAAACGTGGGCAAATCTTCATTGCTAGCAACTATAACTAATGCTAAGCCGAAAATAGGAAATTTCGCTTTTACAACTATTAATCCTAATCTTGGATTAGTTCTGCACAATCAAGTTGATTTTGTAGTAGCTGATATTCCAGGCCTAATAGAAGGTGCAAATGAAGGTAAGGGTGTAGGAATACAGTTTTTAGGACATATCGAAAGATGTAAGGCCTTGGTTCACGTTATAGACAGTACTTCCAAAGACCTTTTGGCGGGTTATGAAAGCACTTTAAATGAGTTGCGAAAATACAAAGAAACTTTAACTTTAAAAGTTGAACTGGTTATTTTAAATAAAGTTGATCTACTTTCAAAAAAAGAGTTAAAAAAAATAATTATGCTCTTCAAAGAGATAGAAATTAATGTTTTGCCGATATCAACATATTCCAAATATGGAATCGAAGACTTTCTTAATAAATTAGTAAAAATAATTGAAACAGAAAATTTTGAAAACGAACTCGTAAAAGAAGAAAAAAAATGGGCTCCATAAAAGATAATATAAACTATATAGGTGATGAGGCTTTGTCAGCGGCAAAGAAGATTGTTATCAAGGTAGGGTCCTCATTGTTGATAGAGGAAAAGTATGGCTCTATTAGAAAGCAATGGTTTGCTTCATTTATTTCTGATGTTGTTAACCTACAGAGAAAAAATAAAAAAATAATTATTGTTTCATCTGGTGCAATAAACCTGGGCAGAAAAATATTAAATCTGAGAGATAGAACTTTAACTTTAGAGGAGAAACAAGCTGCAGCTTCAGTTGGACAGATTGAGTTAGCTAAAGAATATCAGCAACATTTCAAAAAAAATAAACTAATCAGCTCCCAAGTGCTGATGACCTTAGATGATACGACAAACAGAAGGCGATACTTAAATTGTAGGTCTACATTGAATACGCTTATTAATTTGGGAGTGGTCCCTATAGTAAATGAGAACGACACAGTAGCTACAGATGAAATCAGATATGGTGATAACGATCGATTAGCAGCTCAAGTAGCATCTATTTGTGATTGTGACTTGTTAGTTTTATTGTCAGATATAGATGGATTTTATACAAAGTCTCCAAAAAAACATAAGGATGCTGAGCATATACCTTTGATAACCGAAATAACTAAAGATTTAGAGTTAATGGCTGAAGATGCTGGAAGTGAATACTCAAATGGAGGTATGAAGACTAAATTAGAGGCAGGCAAAATAGCGATTTCTGTAGGATGCAATATGGTGATCACGAGTGGTTTACGCAACAATCCAATAGGTGAAATGAACTTGAGTAATAGCACTTGGTTTATTGCCTCTAAGAGTGTAAAGGTGGCCAGAAAAAAATGGATATTAAATATGAAGTCTACCGGAGAAATAGAGATAGACGAAAATGCAAGAAAAGCTCTACAGGCAGGCAACTCCCTTCTCCCTGTTGGTACAATATCTTGCAAAGGAAACTTTAACAGGGGTGACGTCGTTATTATTAAATCAAAAGACAATAGTGTCTTAGCCAAAGGATTAGTTTCGTATAATCATTTAGAGACGGAGCAGATAATAGGTTTAAAGAGTGTAGACATAGCTAAGACCCTAGGGTACAACGGAAGGTCTGTTTTGGTTCATAGAGATGATATGGCTTTCTACAAAGAATAACTATGTATAAGATAAGTGGAGAAAATATTGGAAATAGAGAGAATTGGTAAATTAGCAAGGCAGGCATCAAAGGAGCTGATAAATATACCTAATTTTAAAATTAGCCAAATGCTTGAAAGGACGAGTGAGTTAATCTTAGACAATAGAGCTGCTGTTCTAAAGGCTAATGCTGAGGACATAAAAAGAGTTTCTTCTACTGAAAAAAGAGCGTTCATTGACCGACTAAAACTCACTGAGAGCCGCGTAAATGATATTTGTAAAACGTTAAAGGAAATAGCGAAACAAAAATCTCCAGTAGACCAAGTGATAGAAGAATTAAATCCTGAAAGCGGTTTAAGAATAAAAAAAATTACAACGCCGATAGGAGTAATAGGAATAATTTTTGAAAGTAGGCCTAACGTGTTTTGTGATGCAGCGGCTCTCTGTCTAAGGTCTAGAAATGCCTCTATACTTCGACCTGGCACTGAATCTTTAGGAACTGTCAAGGAGTTGCATAGATTAATGAGCACAGCAATAAAAGAGTTGGACTTGCCCAAAAATTGTGTTCAGTTAATTCAGGATAGTAATCGGGAACAAGTCAAGCAACTGATCAAAATGACAGAATATATTGATGTAATAGTACCCAGGGGGGGTAGAAGTCTTGTTGAGCTAGTTCAGACTGAGGCGAGAGTCCCTGTCTTTGCTCATCTCGAAGGTATAGTACATATTTATGTCCACTCTCTTGCTAGTTTTGAAACTGCAAAGAAGGTTATTTTAAATTCAAAAAGTAGGAGACCTGGGATCTGTGGGGCAGTTGAAACTGTTTTAATCGATAAAGAGTTTTATAAAAAGAATGGTGAAACTTTAGTGGATTTTTTGATAAATAGTGGAGTTGAGGTTAGAGCGGATACAGCTCTGTTTAAAAATAAGTTAATTAAGCATTGCAAGAAATCTGATTTTGGTTTTGAGTTTTTAGATAACATTTTAGCAGTCAAGATTGTTGACGGTATAGAAGACGCGATTATTCATATTCAAGAGTTTGGGTCTGAACATACCGATTGCATAATTACAGAGGAAAAAAAAGCTAGAGATATATTTTTTAGAAAGTTAAACAGTTCAATTTTGATGAGTAATGCTTCTACGCAATTTGCAGACGGGGGGGAGTTTGGTTTTGGAGCTGAGATCGGCATTTCTACCGGAAAGCTACACGCTCGAGGTCCTATTGGAGCACGTCATTTAGTTTCCTTTCAGTATCACGTTGAAGGGAATGGAACTTTAAGGCCCTAATAATCTAAAATCAGGACGTCCAAGTTCTAAATGGTCCTGAGTCAATGTGGACGAATCCAGATCTTGGATATCTCCCTACGCCACCACTTTTAAAGCTGCTAGCTGCTCTACTTATTTTGTCGGTAGACCTAGTTCTCATTCTTATATCGGCTGCCATAGCTTTAACATGATATGAGTTTTGAGCCAC
>CACIJG010000036.1 GCA_902586885.1 uncultured Alphaproteobacteria bacterium
AGGGCAGGTGTTCAAATGACATTTTCTCATCATAATACAACCGGACGCTATAAGAGGAGCAGTTGAAAAGCCAAACTCATCAGCCCCTAATAAAGCTCCTATAACTACATCCCTACCTGTTCTCAAACCACCATCAACCTGGACGGCAATTCTGGACCTAAGTTTATTTTTCAAAAGTGTTTGGTGGGTTTCAGCCAATCCCATCTCCCAAGGTGACCCGGCATGTTTAACCGAAGTCAGAGGACTTGCTCCAGTCCCCCCCTCCATTCCTGAAATAGTTACGTGATCAGCTTTAGCTTTTGCCACTCCAGCTGCAACTGTCCCTACCCCAACCTCAGAGACTAGCTTTACCGAAATGTCCGCTTTTGGATTTACGTTTTTTAAATCAAAAATCAGTTGCGCAAGGTCTTCTATGGAATAAATATCATGATGGGGTGGTGGTGATATTAACCCTACGCCCCGCGTTGAGTGTCTAACCTTAGCTATTACAGCATCAACCTTATGACCAGGCAACTGCCCTCCCTCACCTGGCTTAGCGCCTTGGGCCATCTTTATTTGAATCATATCTGAATTAACAAGGTATTCAGTGGTTACACCAAAACGGCCAGAAGCAACTTGCTTTATAGCTGACCTTTTACTGTCTCCATTTTTTAATAATTCAAATCTCTGAACCTCTTCTCCACCTTCTCCAGTGTTAGACTTCCCTCCGATCCTGTTCATTGCAATTGCAAGGTTCTCGTGAGCTTCAGCAGATATTGATCCGTACGACATGGCACCAGTAGCGAATCTTTTAACTATTTCTTTTGAGCTCTCTACTTCATCTAATTTTACCTTTTTATTGCCAATTTCTTCAGCAGTCTTCAATCGAAACAATCCTCTTATTGTTAACAATCTCTCATCTTGCTCATCTATAGATCTAGTGTAATCTTTAAACTGTTTAAATGAATTATTTCTTACAGAATGCTGTAGATTTGTAACCTCATCCGAATTCCACGCATGAACTTCTCCTCTTTTTCTAACTGCATAGTCACCTCCAACGTCTAGTGTATGTTTCAATATTTCCAAGTTGGAATACGCTTGTTCGTGTCTTATTAGGGTTTCTCTAGCAATTTCTTCAATACCAATGCCTTCAATTTGAGATGCAGTTCCCTTGAAAAACTTATCAACAAAATTTTGGGATAACCCTACAGCATCGAAAATTTGAGCTCCACAGTAAGATTGATAAGTTGAAATACCCATTTTGGACATAACTTTTAATAAACCCTTGTTTATTGATTTAATAAATCTCTCTATAGCTTCTGACGCACTAACCTCCTTAGATAAAGCATTTTTTGAATGTAAATCTAGAATCGTGTCGAATGCTAAATATGGATTAATTGCTTCTGCACCATAACCAGCAAGAACAGCAAAATGATGTACCTCTCTTGGTTCTGCAGACTCAACAACTAAACCAACAGATGTTCTCAAACCCTTTCTGATTAAATGATGATGTACTGAAGCAACCGATAAAAGAGCTGGTATTGCAACTCTGCTTTCTCCAAAAAGTCTATCTGATAGTAAAATTATATTATCTCCAGACTTTACAACCTTTTCGGCCTTCTGACATAGATCCTCTAAACTTAGTTTGAGGCCCTTCCAGCCTTTATCTTTATCAAAAGTTGTATCTAAAACCCTGGAAACAAATTGATTATCACCAAGATCACTAATTTCTCTAATTTTCTGAAGGTCTTCATTGGTTAAAATAGGTTGCCTGACCTCTAGACGCTTAAGTTTTGATATATTTTTTTTGTCAAAAAGATTTGGCCTTGGTCCAATAAATGAAACAAGACTCATAACTGACTCTTCTCGTATAGGGTCTATCGGTGGGTTTGTCACTTGAGCAAAGTTTTGCTTAAAATAATTGTAAAGGAGTTTAGCTTTGTTAGACATAGCTGCTATTGGAGTATCTGTTCCCATAGATCCAATTGCCTCTTGACCTGTTACAGCCATTGGAGTCATTAATAATCTAAGGTCCTCCTGTGTATATCCAAAAGCATTTTGACCATTATATAAATCAGTGCCCTGAAATTGTTTAGCTCTACTTTTGTCTCCTTTTAACTCCTCTAAAACAATTTGAGTATCAGCCAATCTTTTTTCATAAGAACTTTTTTTGCTAAGCTCCGATTTTATCTCTTCATCTGCAATAATTTTCCCTTTTTCCATATCAATCAGAAGCATTTTACCTGGTTGCAAACGCCATTTTGTGGTGACTTTCTTCTCGTCGACAGGAAAAGTGCCCGCCTCAGATCCCAAAATAACTGTATCGTCATTTAACACACAATATCTCGCAGGCCTTAGGCCATTTCTGTCCAAAGTTGCGCCTATGCGAATACCATCAGTAAAGGCTATTGCGGCAGGGCCATCCCAAGGTTCCATCATCGCGGCATGATATTCATAAAAAGCTTTCCTTTTTTTGTCCATAAGCTTGTTTCCCGACCATGCCTCAGGTATCAATATCATAATCGCATGTTGAAGCGAGTATCCTCCCTGAACAAGAAGCTCCAAAGCATTATCAAAAGACGCGGTATCTGACTGCCCTTCTCTGTTGATTGGCCAAATTTTATTAATTTGCTCTCCAAACAAGTCTGATTTTAAAGTTGCTTGTCTCGCTGCCATCCAATTCACATTGCCTCTGCTTGTGTTTATCTCACCATTGTGAGCTACCATTCTGTAAGGATGCGCTAAACGCCAGGATGGAAAAGTGTTTGTTGAAAATCTCTGGTGAACTAACGAGACAGCAGACTTGAAAGACTTATCATGAAGATCAACATAATATTTACCTAACTGATCAGCAAGAAACATACCCTTATAAACTATTGTGCGAGAAGACAAAGAGACAGCGTAAAATATTTCCATACTATCAAAATACTTATAAACAGAGTTAGTGGCAGACTTTCTTAAAATGTACAAAGCTCTTTCAAAGCTGTCATTATCCAATCCCTTAGGCTTTGTAAAAAATGCTTGTATATGCTCTGGTTCACTCTCTAAAATTTCATGATCTTTAGATAAACAACTATTATCAACAGGTACTGTACGCCATCCCAATATGCTGATTCCTAGTTTTTTACTTTCTTTTTCGATTAACTCTTCAATTTTTTTAATTTTTTCTACATTTTTCGGAAAAAAGAAAAAGCCTACTCCATAATCTCCACTATCTGGTAAACTGAAACCCTCTTTCTCTGTAGCTTTAACAAAAAATTCGTGAGGAATTTGTGTTAGTAAACCTGCGCCATCACCCACTAAAGGGTCAGCACCTGTTGCTCCTCTATGTTCTAAATTTTCAAGAATAAACAAGCCTTTTTTTATAATGTCATGGCTTTTGATTCCTTTTATGTTGGCAATAAAACCCAATCCACAAGAGTCGTGCTCATTTCTTGAATCGTACAAGCCTTCATTTTTGGATCTATTTTCTTTTACATACTTCATTCAGTGTCGCTCTTTTTGAGGGCGCTATTTTCCCTGTCGCATTCAAGTTTTCTCTTCGGATTGCGTTTTTAATATAATTTCACTTAAAAGAAAAGAAAGTTTATCGGGTTTTTTATTTGATTTTTTTCTAAGGTGATTTGCCAAATTTACTTTTTTGTTGAAATATTTTGCATTATTGTCAGTATTTTATAATAAGTCGCCTGAATTAATACAAAATATTTGCTATGGCTTTTTTTCATGTTTTTATTCAATCAGCGATTCAGGGTGTAACTGAATTCCTTCCTGTGTCTTCTTCTGCTCATCTATTGCTATATAGTGAGTTGGTTTACACTTTAAAAAATAGCATAAGTTTTGATATAGCAGTCCATTTAGGAAGTCTTTTGGCAGTTATTTTTATATTGAAAAACTTGATTATTGAATCGTTTGGTTTTTTTAATAATCAAAAACGGGGCAACAATTTAATTTTTCCATTAATTATTTCAACTATACCTATAATTTTTACTGCTCTAATTATAGAAGCATTTTCGTTAATTGAATTTTCTAGACAGTTAATAATAGTTGCGATAGCTAATATCGTGTTTTCCATTTTTTTATACATTTCTGACAAAAGAACACAAAAAAAATCAATTTCTGAAATAACAAAACTTGAGGCACTAATAATAGGGATCTTTCAGTCCTTCGCCTTGATACCAGGAGCTAGTCGCTCAGGAACGACTATTACTGGCGCAAGGCTTTTAAGGTTTTCAAGAAAAGACGCAATACTTTATTCGATGTTAATGAGCATCCCTACAATCGGTTGCTCAGCACTATATTTATTATTAAAAATTTCTAATAACATTGATGGATTTGATATAAAGCTCTTATTAGCAGCCGGGTTATTCTCGTTTTTTTTTAGCCTTTTATCATTGAAATTTTTATTATGGTTGGGCCAGGTTGGTTCTTTCACGCCTTTTGTTGTTTATCGAATTTTTTTGGGCTTGTTTATAATTTTGGCTTTTATTAGTTGATTTATTTCTTCCTAAACCGAGTGAGATAAGTAGGTAAAACAATATCTAAGCCTTTTGGCTCAATTCCCAGGTCCTCGAACTTCTCAACACCGGAACCACAAATATTATCAAATTGGAAAGAGTTAACTTGTGCTACAGTCAAAAAGGCTGGGAATATATTCCCAGTCATCAGTCTTAAGAAATCATTAATTGATGCCATAATTATTGCCAAAAATAATGGGACCCTGAAGATAAACCTTTTTCTATTCAAATGAACAAGCAATTTCTTTAATAAATCTATAAAAAGGAAAACTTCCTGCCCCCCTAATTCCAAGTACCTTTTTTCACTTTTATTTATAACGAGAAAAGTTACTGCTTTTGCAACATCATTTACAAATACTGGCTGAAATTTTGTTGCTGAGCCCACTGAAGGTAGCACTGGGCTTATCAACGCCATGCGCGCAAACCTATTGAAAAAATCATCTTCTGGCCCAAAAATTAATGATGGCCTAATTATATTTGCACCGGGAAAAATGTTCAATACTCTCTCTTCTCCTTCTCCCTTTGTTTTCAATAAAGCACTTTTTGAACTACTATTTGCTCCTAACGAAGATATGTGTATAAGCTGTTTCACGCCAAGCAACTTACAGGTTTCTGCAATCTCACATGCTGCGTTTACATGAACCTTTTTGAATTTTTGATCATTAGTTTCATAAAAAATTGCAACACAATTTATCACAACCTCAGATTTACCAATAAGGTCCTTCAAAGAATCACTGTTTGATATGTCTCCTCTAACTATCTCTATTTGACCTACCTTTCCGTAGACCTTTAGAAAAAGAGCATTGTTAGGTTTTCTTACTACTACTCTAATTTTGAAACCTAAATTTCCAAGTTGATGCACTATATACCTGCCTAGAAACCCAGAGCCACCAAATACTGTTATCATTCAATCCTCTAAATTATAAAAAAATGAAAATACCTCTATCCAAGAGAAAGTAAAACAATAAAATTTATCATTAAAAATTTACAAAATAAAATATAGTATATACATATAAGGCTCAAAAAAATAAAACATAAACAAAATGAATACTAAAATATATATGAAAGACCTTCCTTCAAATTTAGATTTAGGTAAAGAAATAGCAATTGATACGGAGACCATGGGACTGAAATACAATCGTGACAGGCTATGCTTAATTCAGATTTCGGATAAAAACGGAAATGTATATATCCTGCAAATCGAAAAGAAGCAAACAGAGGCCCCTAATCTTTCAAGAATACTAGAAGATAAAAATATACTTAAAATTTTTCACTTTGCTCGTTTTGATGTAAGCGCATTGTACAGAACATTAAATGTAATGACCCAGTCAATATATTGTACTAAAATAGCTTCAAAAATTGCACGAACTTACTCTCAAAACCACGGCCTAAAGGCTTTGGTAAAAGAAGCTCTAGAAATTGATATTTCAAAGGATCAGCAATCCTCTTACTGGGGAAGAGAAAATTTAAGCAAAGACCAAATTGCTTACGCTGCCGCAGATGTTATATATTTACACCGGATAAGAAACCACCTGAACAGTATATTGGTTCGTGAAGACAGATTTGACATTTTCGAGAGAACATGTGAGTTTTTGCCAACTCGTTGTAAATTAGATTGTTCAGGATGGGAAGATCAGGACATATTTTCTCATTAGAAGCCAAAAAAGTTTTGAAATGACTGATAAGGAAATCATAGAATCAGCTAGAAAAACACTTTTGGTTTCATATGAAGCTATTAAAAAGCAAAGTCAAAATCTTCCTGAGAATTTTCCAGAGGTAGCGCGAATAATTTCTGAAAACAAAGGAAAAATTGTTTTTTGTGGAGTCGGAAAATCAGGCCATATATGCAGAAAACTGAGCTCTACTTTCTCATCCATTGGATCTCCATCAGTTTTTCTTCATCCCACAGATGCAAACCATGGTGACTTAGGCCTAATTCAAAAGAAAGACTTGGTTTTATTTATATCGAAATCGGGAAATTCTAAAGAAATAAAAAACGTTATTTTGTTCACATTAAAAGAAAAGATAAAAACAATTGCAATTTGTTCTGATAAAGATAGTTTTTTGGTAAAAAACTCAACCTACCCTCTTTTAACTGTAAAGGTTAAAGAGGCTGGCCCGCTTGAACTTGTTCCAACGACATCAACCTCAATTGGCTTGGCACTAGGAGATGCTTTAGCAATAGAAGTTATGAAATTAAATAAAATTTCAGGAGAAACCTTTGGGAGAAATCACCCAAGCGGAAACATTGGAGCGAAATTCATAAAGGTAGAGAAATTAATGAGAACAAAAAACGATCTTCCTTTAGTTTTAGAAACTGATGACATGAAAAAGACACTATTGGAAATTACAATAAAAGGTTTAGGAGTAGCGGGTGTTTTAAATAAGAAAAAAGAGCTAGTTGGAATTATTACTGACGGGGACTTGAGAAGGAACTTCAGCTCTATTTTAAAGAATAAAGCTCGGCAAACTATGACAAAAAATCCCATAACAGTTAATGAGAACACTCTGGCTGCGGAAGCTCTTTCCTTAATGAACAGAAAAGGTATAACCTCTTTATTCATAAATAAGAAACACACACAAAAGCCTAAAGGAATAATTCACATTCATGATTGTATAAAAGGCTTGAAGAATGCTGACTGATTTCTTTATTTATTCACGTTTTATATTTTTTGCAAAAATTCTTCTTGGTTTTGCGTCTGTTTTAATTTTCATTGGCATATTTTTCTATTCGTCTTCAAATAATACGCAGAATAATGTTACCGTTATCTCACGAGATGTAAAAGTTGGTGTTAAGTATCAAGCATACAATGCAAGAATAAAGGGTTTTACTGCGGACGGAAGTTCTTTCGATTTCCGTGCAAAATCGTTGGATCCTAGCAAAAAAGACACCAACATAGTCATTATAACCAAGCCAAAGGGGTTAGTTTTGTTTCCCAATAAAGAAAAAGTGAACTTTTCTGCTGAATTAGCTATTTTTAATATATTAGATAAAAATCTATCCTTTAAAGGAAAGGTGATGCTTACTGACTCTCAAGGGAACTTTATAAACACAGAAGAATTGACTGCAGATTTTGAGAAAAAGAGGTTAACATCTTCAAAATTTGTCAATACAAAAACCAGTATAGGCTCAATAAATAGCGGTGGACTAAAGTATTTTTACGGATCCAGAGTTGAAAATGAAAAAAGAGACATGATTTTAGATAACGGAGTTAACATAGAGTTTTTTTTAGATGACAAAAAATAAATTTTATTTTCTGAACAATTTATTATCCATTATTTGCTTATGCATTATTTTTTGGATTATATCAATAGTAGGCTCCTACTCCCAAGAATCAGACCAGCAAAATAGAACCGCTTTGAAACTGAAGGCAGAAAGAGTTGCGCTTAACAAAGAAAATGGAATTTTAAATTTTTCTGGTAATGTGGAAATACTATACAAAGAGTATATAATCAAATCTGATTTCCTAAAAGCGATCCAAAATAAAAATAAAAAACAAATCAATTTGATCGAAGCAAATGGAAATGTTTTTATTTCTAACAATAAAGATATTAATGCTTCGGGGGACGCCTTAACCTTCAATGTTAAAGATCAATTTATTCTAATAGAGGGAAATGTTGAGCTTGTACAAGGGGAGTCAGTTATAAAGGGGAAAAGAATTCATATTGATTTATTAACCGAAAACATAGAGTTTGATGGTAGTATAAGTTCATATATCGTAAATTAGAGGTATTTTTTATGGTAGTTCCATATTTGACAATTGATAATTCAAAAACCGACAACAAAGGACTGGTCGTAGAGGGCTTAAGGAAAGTCTATAAATCAAAGATAGTTTTAATGGATTTTAGCATATCTCTCAAAAAGGGAGAGGTTGTCAGTCTTTTGGGGCCAAATGGCTCTGGGAAAACTACCGCTTTTAATATTATTGCAGGGATTTCAAAGTCGGATGGCGGTACAGTCAAACTAGATGGACACGATATTTCTAACCTTCCAATGTACCGGAGATCTATATCTGGATTGGGTTATCTACCGCAAGAATCATCAATATTTAAGGGGCTAACCGTAGAGAAAAACATTCAGGCAATATTGGAGTTAAAGATTAAAGATAAGCGGGACAGAAGAAGAAAGCTGGAGGAGTTGCTTGGAGATTTTTCAATTACGCATCTACGTCAAGCAAAAGCAAATAATTTATCAGGCGGTGAAAGAAGAAGAGTTGAGATTGCTAGATGCCTAGCCAGTCAACCGAATTATATTTTGCTGGATGAGCCTTTTGCCGGAGTTGACCCCATAGCAATTGACGACATCAGATCCTTAGTA
>CACIJG010000037.1 GCA_902586885.1 uncultured Alphaproteobacteria bacterium
GTTTGGGTGGCTGCAAGAGCTCCTATCACTTATGATTATGCTGTAAAAAATGAGTGCAATATTATGGCTTGGCCTCTTACACGTCCATTTTCAGAAGCTCAGCTTTACAAGCAAAGGCTTGATGATGCTTTGAGAGAGCATGGAAAGGGTTTCAAGCCTATCTTTGCAATGATGCGACATACTGCAGTTTATGAAAATAAAAGTCATTCCGATGTATACATAAAGGCTATTCAACGTATTTTAGGTCAATTCGAAAATTTATTTAAAAACTTAGATGACGTAAAAAACGGATTTCCAAAAGAGATTGAACTAGAGAACTTAGAAAATAGAGATGAATACAACCCTTCTATGCTTAGAGAAAATTTAATGTTTGGCACGCCGGATGAAATTATTGAAAAACTAAAAAAATATCAGGAATTAGGGGTAGATAATTTTATTTATTACGCTTCCATGGGTCTTGATCATAATTCACAAAAAAAATCTCTCAGACTTTTCTGTGATGAAGTCATACCTGCGTTTATTTAATGGTTAACAAAATGGAAACAAATTTAGAAATTAGTATAAAAGATAGCATAATCGAAATCACTATTAACAAACCAAAAGTAAACGCTATTGATTTAAGGTTAAGCCAAGATCTAGGAAAAGCATTTGCTGAGCTTAGAGACAATCCGGATTTGAGAGTTGGGATAATTACTGGAAAAGGAGAAAAAATATTTTCTGCAGGCTGGGATCTTAAGGCTGTTAATTCAGGAGAAATGGAATTAGAAAACTGGTGGGAAAAAGCCGATTATGGGGATGGTGGCTTCGCTGGACTAACAGAGAATTGGAATTTAAATAAACCAGTGATATGCGCATTGAATGGTCACGCAATTGGAGGCGGCTTTGAATTGGCTATGTCGTGTGATTTAATAATAGCATCAGAGCATGTAGAATTTGGCCTTCCCGAAATGCCTTTAGGAATTGTGCCAGACGCTGGCGCCCTCCAAAGGTTACCACGTAGAATACCACACAATATTGCAATGGAAATGCTCTTCCTTGGTCGTAGGATGGGGGTAAACGAGGCAAAGAATTTTGGATTAGTAAATAAGATAGTAAAAAAAGAAGATCTCTTAACAACAGCATATGATTGGGCGAAACAGATGGCTAATACAGCTCCTTTGGCAATGCAAAGCGTTAAAGAAGTTCTGCGGGCAATTGAGTGTATTCCATTAGAGAAAGCTTTTGAAAAAATGAGATCAGGTAAGCTTGAAACATATAGTAAGATGCTAAAATCAAATGACGCGGCGGAGGGAGTGGCTGCATTTGTAGAAAAAAGAGAGCCCGAATTTAGAGGAAAATAAAAGTGAAAAGTGTTTCTGAAGTTAACACTGTAGCGAGCATCGGAGGCGGTCCTATTGGAGCTGGCTGGGCAGCTCATTTTCTTTCAAGGGGATTAAAAGTTAAAAGCTATCTACATTCAGAAAATGAGTTAGAATTTTATAATACACTCATTAAAACAGCTTGGAAAAGTTTAGAAGAGCTTGGCTTGAGAAAGAATGCCTCGCTTGAAAACCTTTCAGTTACCTTTAGTTTAGAAGAATGTCTTAAATCTGTTGATTTTGTTCAGGAAAGTATCCCTGAAGTCATTGAGGTAAAACAAGAATTTTATAAAAATATTGATAAATTTTTGGATGAAGAAATAATAATCTCTTCATCTACTTCAGGATTACTAATTTCTGATCTTGTAAAGTATTGCAAGACATCTGATAGAGCCATTGTTGGACACCCGTTTAACCCTCCCTATTTACTTCCCCTTGTTGAAATTGTAGCGGGTGAGAAAACAAGCAACAAAACAGTAACTTGGACTACTGATTTTTATAATTTTTTTGATAAAGTGCCGATAGTTTTAAAGAAAGAGATACCTGGATTTATTGCAACTAGACTACAAGAAGCTCTTTGGCGTGAAGCTTTACACATGGTAGCAAATGATGAGGCTACCCCTGAACAAATTGATTTAGCTCTTATCAATGGTCCCGCGCCAAGAATGGCTTTCCAAGGTCAGTGTATGGCTTTCCATGTGGCTTGCGGAGAAGGAGGTATGGCTACCAATTTAGACCAATTTGGTCCTGCATTACAGCTGCCTTGGACAAGGCTGAAAGCTCCCGAACTAGATAAAGCGTTAAGAGATAAAATGGTTGATGGATGCAACAAAATGGCAGAAGGTAAAGACTTTAAACAAATGGCTCTAGAAAGAGATAAAGCAATTGTATCAATTCTTAAGGCACTAAAGGGTTTAAAATAGATTTTTAAGATAGACTTGAAGGAGAACAAATATGAATTTTGAGGTAATTGTAACATGCGCAGTTACTGGAGCAGGAGATACGACAGATAAAAGTCCTCATGTTCCAATAACTCCTGAAGAGGTAGCAAATTCAGCAATTGAGGCTGCTAAGGCTGGAGCCTCTGTCGCTCACGTTCACGTTAGAGATCCAGAAACAGGGAAAGGCTCGAGAGATAAAAATTTATTTAAAGAGGCCGTAGACAGGATAAGAGATAACAAAACAGATATTGTTATTAATTTAACTGCAGGAATGGGAGGGGATTGGGTTCCTGACCAGAAGAATATGGCAATGCCTGGAGATGGCACCGATATGATCGGGCCAGATGAAAGATTAGAACATGTTGAGTTATGTAAACCTGAAATTTGCTCTTTAGATTGTGGAACACTTAACTTTGGTGTGAATGATCATTCAATTTATATTTCTACTCTTCCTATTCTTCGCAAAATGGCAGAACTTACTCAATCATGGGGTGTAAAACCCGAATTAGAGGTATTCGATCTTGGTCATATTCGTTTGGCCAAACAATTGATATCTGAAAAACTTGTAAATGAACCACCAATGTTCCAAATATGTTTGGGTATTCCTTGGGGAGCAGATCAAAGCGTTGATACAATGAAGGTCATGAAAGACCATTTGCCACAAAATGCTTTTTGGTCCGGATTTGGGATTTCCCGAATGCAGATTCCTATGGCTACAGCTGCCGTTGCAATGGGCGGGAATGTAAGAGTTGGTCTAGAAGACAATCTATATTTATCAAAGGGTGTCCTAGCAACAAATGCTCAGCTGGTGGAAAAGATAGTTAAAATAATTACACTTATGGGAGGAAGAGTTTTATCTCCTGAAGAAACACGCACTAAATTAGAATTAATAAAGAGATAGAAAATGTATGATGAAACCAATGACAAAGTATTATTACTAAATACTGTTCAAAAATTCATGGAGGACGAAATGTATCCTCATGAAGACAAAGTTGATAAACTTGGGTTTGTGCCAGACGAAATAGGTAGGCAAATAGAACAAAAATCATTAGAAATTGGTTTGTTCGCTGCAAACTTACCAGAAAAATATGGTGGTGGAGGATTGGATTATTCGTCGATGAAACTCGTAGAACGCGAATATGGAAAAACATCTCATGCGCTCCATTCTTGGGTCGCTAGACCAACAGAAATTTTACTGGCTTGTAATGGGTCTCAAAAAGAAGAATATCTTTTTCCGTGTATTAAAGGACAAAAAAGAGAATTATTCGCCTTAACCGAGCCAGAGGCCGGTTCAGACGTTATGAGCATGAAATCAAATGCAAAACTCGTGGGAGAAGATTGGGTTTTAAACGGATCAAAGCACTTTATTTCTGGTCCTTGCATGCCTGATTTTGCAATTGTTTTTGCTGCCACTGGAGAAAATGAAACCCCAAGAGGAAAAAGGAAAAGGGTTACCGCTTTTTTAGTCGATGTTGGTATACCTGGTTTTGATATTCAAGAAGGAACTAAATGTATAAGCTATAAGGGCTATAAGAATTATCAACTTAGCTTTAATGATGTAAAGCTTTCAAAAGATAAAATATTAGGAGAGGAAGGAAATGGGCTATCCTTATCTGGGAAATGGCTTGGCATGGGAAGAGTTTGGGTTGGCGCAACATGTTGCGGTAAAGCAGAAAGAATACTTGGATTAGCTGTTGAATGGGCTGCATCGAGAAAACAGTTTAGTAAACCTATTGGATCATTTCAAGCAACTGGATTTAAATTAGCCGATATGAAAATGAATTTGCGAGCAGCAGACTTACTTGTAGATGATTGTGTAAAAAAGGCTCTTGATGGCAAAATGACAGATGAGGACGCTGCTATTGTAAAAGTTTATTGTTCTGAAATGTTAAATAAGGTTGCTGATGATACCGTTCAAATATATGGAGGAATGGGCTTGATGGAAGAGATGCCCATTGAAAGACTTTGGAGAGACTCACGCCTGGAAAGAATATGGGATGGAACTTCAGAAATTCAAAGGCATATTATAACTCGATCTATGTTACGACCCTTAGGGGCATGAAGTCACCAAAATCAAAAAGTTTAGATAGACTTTTTAAAGCAAAAAGCGTTGTTTTTGTTGGAGGCAGAGACCTTTTCGTACCGATCAATGAAATAAAAAGACGTGGCTTTAGAGGGAATGTTGACGTTATAAATCCAAAAAGAAAAGAAATAATGGGCATTAAATGCTCTAAATCAGCGGATGATTTAATAGTTTCTCCTGATGCAGCATTTATAGCAGTACCAGCAAAAAATGTTGTAAATACAATTAGAGATTTAAAAAAGGCTAATTGCGGAGGAGTGGTTTGTTATTCAGCTGGATTTAAAGAGACTGGAAAAGATGGTTTATACCTTGAAAAACAACTTTTGGACGCGTGTGGAGACATGCCACTTATTGGACCCAACTGTTACGGGTTTATAAATTATCTAGATAAATTGGCATTGTGGCCATTTGCACATGGTGGGTTTAGCCCTGGATACGGAGCAGCTGTAATAACTCAAAGCGGAATGCTTTCTTCAGATATTCTTATGACACAAAGGTCTCTTCCCCTAAGCTTCATGGTTTCAGTTGGAAATCAAGCTGTTGTCAGCATTGAAGACCTAATTGAATATTTCTCTTTTAATAACAAAGTAAAAGCAATTGGAGTTCATATTGAAGGAATAAAAAATATAGATCAATTCATAAGAGCTTCCAATATGGCTATGAAGATTGGGAAACCCATTGTTGCTCTTAAAACAGGAAAATCAAAAATTGGGAAGAGATTAACAAAGAGTCATACAGGCTCACTATCTGGAGATAATGATGTTTTTGCAGCTCTATTTGAGCAGTTAGGGATTATAGAAGTCGATAATCCGATTCAATTTATAGAGACGTTGAAGTTTTTATCTTTAAGTAATCCAATAAATGGTAAAAACATTATAGGTTTCACGTGTTCTGGCGGAGGTGCAACAATGGTTGCAGACACCTCAGATAAATTAGGGTTAACCTTTCCCCTTTTTAATAAAAGGGCAGCAACAAACCTCAAGGAAAAATTACCTGCTATAGCAACTGTTTCTAATCCTTTAGACTACACTACTCCTATTTGGGGAGTACCTGAAAAAACTAAACCGGTTTTCAGAGAAGCCATTCGATCTAATATTTTCTCAGTTGCTATTTTGGTACAAGATTTTCCTCTTGACGGGCTAGATGAGTCAGAGCCTATGTACCTAAATGATAGCTATGCTTTTACAGAAGAATCAAAGGCACTTAAAGTTCCACCTGTAATTTGCTCAACTTTTCCAGAAAACATTAACAAAGAGATTAGAGAAAACCTTATAAAAAAGGGAGCAATCCCAATGCAAGGCATTGAACAGTGTTTAAGGGCAATAGCCAGTGCTATGTGGTTTGCGAAAAAAATAAAAACTGTAAATGTCTTGACACAAACTCACATCAAATCTGAAAAAAATAAAGAAAAGAATTTTAATGAGTTTGATGGAAAAAAATACCTTGAAAAAAATGGTATCCATATACCCACAAGCCAAGAAGTTAATTCTAAAAAAGATTTTTTTAATTTAGCTCCAAGTTTTCCATTATCACTCAAATTCTCTTCACCAAAACTTCTCCATAAAACAGAGATAGGGGCGGTAAAATTGAATATTCAAGATAAAAAAAGTCTAATTTTTGAATTTAAAAAGTTAAAAAAATCAATTGATACAAAGTTCAAAAAAGGTGAGGGAAAATTTTTTGTAGAGGAGATGGCTCCTACCCCAATTGCAGAGATGTTCTTAAGCCTCAGAAATGATAAGAACTTTGGAAAAATTTTAGTTTTGGGCATGGGAGGAATTTTTGCTGAATTATTTAAAGATACTTCTACATTAATTTTACCTGCCTCAAGAAATCAGTTATTAGAAGGTTTATCAAAATTAAAAATATTTAAAGTTATGACTGGTTATCGTAACAGTAAAAAAATAAGCAGAATCAAACTACTAAATCAACTTATGAAAGTAATTAAATTATTTGAAGATCCAGAAAATAAACTTAGCTACTTAGAAATAAATCCTTTATTCGTTTATGAAGAAGATATTGTAGCTATAGACTGTGTTCTATCCACTATTGAATAGCTTTATTTATATTTCTCAAGACTCTTAGTAGATTTGTCTCTCAATAAAGCGTTAATAGCAGCATCTAACGTCACTTTACCAATCTTTTTTCCTTCTTCATTTACAACATTACACTGTTTATCTTTCTCGCTATTTAATGTTTTCAGTGCATCCTCAAGTGAACATGAACTCTTTAAAGATGAACCCTTAGTCGTTCCCTTTTGCATTATTGATCTAATTTCAATAACCTTACTTCTATTAATATCCTTTATGAAATCGGAGATATAATCGTCTGCAGGATTCATGATTATATTTTGAGGATCTCCTTTTTGTATAACTTTTCCATCTCGAAGAATAGCAATATTATCTCCTATCCTTAAGGCCTCATCTAAGTCATGAGTTATAAAAACAATAGTTTTATGCAACTCTTTTTGGAGCTCCAAAAGGATATTTTGCATATCAGTTCTTATTAAGGGGTCTAGAGCAGAGAAAGCTTCATCCATCAATAAAATGGGCGCATCAGTTGCCAGAGCCCTTGCTAACCCAACTCTCTGCTGCATTCCTCCAGACAGTTGAGCAGGGAACCGCTCTTCAAAACCTGCTAGCCCCACACTATCAATCCATTTATGACTTCTTTCTTTCGCTTCACCTTCAGAGACACCCTGTATTGTCAATCCATATGCAACATTCTGGGCCACTGTCTTATGAGGTAAGAGTGCAAATTTCTGAAATACCATTGAGGTCTTCTTTCTTCTAAATTCTCTTAGCTCAGACTGAGACATTTTAAGTACATTTTCATTATCAACATATATTTCACCAGAAGTTGGCTCAATCAACCTATTAATATGCCTTATTAATGTGGATTTTCCTGAACCAGATAAGCCCATAATTACTTGTATTCTTTGCTCTGAAATATCTAGATTTATATTGTTAAGACCAAGAACATGCCCATGTTTATCTAATAATTCTTGCTTAGACATCCCCTTCTCTACAGAAGAAATAAAAGACCTTCCCTTATTGCCAAAAATTTTGAACAAATTTTTTATTTTTAACTTGGCTTCACTCATGTTCCTTACCAAACCTATGAGCTTGAAGTCTCTGTCCATAACGTTGGGAAACTCTATCAAATATTATAGCCAAAGCGACGATAGCTAAGCCGTTCATTAATCCTAAGGTTAAATATTGATTTTGAACTGCTTGCAAAACAGGCATACCAAGACCCTTAACACCGATCATGGAAGCAATCACAACCATAGCTAAAGCCATCATTATCGTTTGATTAACTCCAGCAAAAATATTTGGAAGCGCTAAAGGTAATTGGACCTCAAACAACTTTTGCCTATAACTAGAACCAAAAGCATCAGCAGCCTCCAAAATTTCTTTATCGACTAATCTTATTCCGAGATTTGTAAGTCGAATTATTGGTGGCAAGGCATATACACAAACGGCAATCAATCCTGGCACTCTACCAATTCCAAGTAACATCACAACAGGAAGCAAATAAACAAAAATTGGGATTGTCTGCATTAAATCTAGAATTGGTGTAATAGCAGACTGAACTCTATCATAACGCGACATTAATATTCCAATCGGGATTCCAACTGCAATACAAATTAATGTGGCAACCGATATTAGTGAGATAGTAGCCATCATATCTTTCCACATACCAAAATAACCAATAAGCATAAAAGAGATTACAGATCCTAAGGCTAATTTCCAGCTTCTTGAACCAAGATAGGCAAAACTAGCCACGAGAATTAATATTATTGGCCATGGTGCGGCAATTAACAATTTCTCTAACCAGACTAAAAAGAAATATAAAGGATCAAAGAAAGCTTCTATAGCATCTCCATAAGTCCTAGACCACTCTCTGAAGGAACCGTCTATCGTTTTCTTTAGATCCCTCAGATCTCGCTTACCTAAACTTGGAAATTCAGTTAAAAAATCCATTTTATCATCTTAAAAACAAGTGGCCGCCTTTAAGCAATTAAAGACGGCCATAACATTAATTTAAATTATAGTGAGCTCTTAACTTTTTTCGCAACGTCAGCTGAAACCCAAGGGGTCCAGACATCTTCGTATTTTATAAGAAACTCAATAGCCGCATCTGGGCCATTAGCTTGATTGTCTTCCATATAAACCAACATCTTATTCATTATAGGACCAGGAAAAATTCTCTTCGCAAAATACCCCATGGCATCGGCCCCGCCCTTTTCTTTAAAGTTTGTAGTAACAATCGTATGCACTTCTGATTTCGTCCATGCAGATGGCTTTGGATCAGCA
>CACIJG010000038.1 GCA_902586885.1 uncultured Alphaproteobacteria bacterium
ACCTTCTTCATGGGAAGACTTGGTACAACAAATCGATAAAAATATAGAAGGCTAAGTTAGAAGTGAAGATAAAATCCATAATCTTTGATAAGGATGGAACATTATTTGATATTCAAAGATCATGGTCACAATGGTGCAATATCTTCATAGGTAAATTTTGTAAAGTAAATAAACTTAAACCTGAATTACTTGCGCAAGCATTAAACTTTGATTTGGAATCATGTTTGTTTAAAAAAGATAGTATTTTTGTGCACGGATCAATAGACGAAGTCATAGATAAGGTTCATTCCGTGTTTCCAAAAATAAAAAGAAATGTAATACATAACGCACTTTTTGAAGACATTGCCGATACAAAACAGGTCCCATTGACCGATTTACAAAAACTGTTTTCTCAATTATCTGATTTTAAGATTGGGCTAATAACTAACGACAGTGAAGATAATGCACTCGCACATTTAGACCAATATAAATTGATTAAATACTTTGCAAGGATATTTGGTTATGACAGTGGATATGGAGCAAAGCCCGATTCTGGTCAATTAATCGCTTTTTGTGACCAAATGGCATTAGAGCCTAATGAAGTTTTGATGATTGGGGACAGTCAGTATGATTTGATCGCAGCAAAGAACATTAGCATGAACTGCCTAGGTGTTCTGTCAGGAACAGCCTCTGAGGACGAGTTACGATTACATACACCGCATATAATTAATAGTATAGATGTTCTATATCCCTGGTTAGTAAGTATCCAGAAAAAAGAGTGAGATAATTTTTATAATAATATAATATTGATTATAATTATTTATCTTAAGGAGTTTTCATGCGCAGAAAAACTAGTTCTACCGCTAGAAGCCGTAAAAGTCGCAGAGAATCATTAGATCAACTAGATTGGAAGATACCCTACAACTCAGATAATTTTGTGGAACCTCTTACCGAAGAGGGTATAGAGGCAATTCATAAGACTGCAATGCGTATTTTAGAGGAGATTGGGATTATTTTCTTAAATGAAGACGCCTGTGCCTTTTTGGAAAAAGCAGGTTGTAAAGTTGATAGGGAAAACATGAATGTAAAGATGGATAGGACTTGGGTTATGGAGATGATAAAGAATGCCCCCTCTGAATTTTCAATTACCCCAAGAAATACAAAAAGAAAGCTTCAAATAGGAGGTAGAAATATAGTTTTTGGAAACGTTTCATCACCTCCGAATGCCTTAGACTTAGATAGGGGGAAAAGACCTGGAGATTTCAATAGCTTCAAAGATTTCATGAAATTGACACAATTTTTTAACTGTATTCATTTCGCTGGCGGGTACCCTGTTGAACCAATTGATATTCATCCCTCAGTAAGGCACTTAGATTGCTTATATGAAAAGCTTACTCTGACTGACAAAGTAATACACGCTTATTCCCTCGGACCTGAAAGAGTCGAAGACGCTCTGACGATGGCAAGAATTGCTTCAGGTTTGCCAGATCAAGAGTTTTTTTCCAAAGCTCGGCTTTTTACCAATATTAATTCCACATCCCCTCTTAAACACGATTGGCCAATGTTAGATGGATCCATCAGATTTGCTAAAAAAGGGCAACCAATAATTGTTACGCCATTTACTCTCGCAGGCGCTATGTCGCCTGTAACCATGACCGGCTCTGTAGCCCAATCCATAGCTGAAGGATTGGCTGCTATTGCTCTATTTCAGTTTATTAATCCAGGATGTCCCTGTATGTTAGGGACCTTCACCTCAAATGTAGATATGAAGAGCGGTGCTCCTGCTTTTGGAACACCAGAATATATGCGAGCAACTCAGATGACAGGTCAAATGGCTAGATTTTATAAAATTCCTTTAAGAGCTTCTAATGCTTGTGCAGCGAATGCACCAGATGCGCAAGCCACTTGGGAAAGTATGAATAGCTTATGGTCAGCAATTTCTGGTGGGGTTAATCTTGTGTACCATGGAGCAGGTTGGCTAGAGGGCGGTCTTATAGCAAGTTATGAAAAATTTATAATTGATTGTGAGATGCTACAACATATAGAGAGATACTTAGAGCCAGTTATCTATAATACCAACGAAGAGTCTTTAGCATTTTCTGCTGTTGAGGAGGTTGGTCATAATGGACATTTTTTTGGAGCAACCCATACTCAGGAACGTTATCAAAACGCATTTTATGCTCCCTTTTTGTCCGATTGGCGCAATTACGAAGCATGGAATGAAGATGGAGGTATATGCACAGAGGTCAGGGCTAATAGATTATGGAAAAATATTATTGCTGATTTTGAACCCCCAAGCATGAGCCCAAGCATCACAGAAGAACTGAGAGATTTCGTTGAAAAACGAAAAAAAGAAGGTGGGGCCCCAACTAATTATTAAAATTAATCAACTGATTTTAGTAAGAAGTTCATCAACTGATTTTTTTGCATCTCCATATAGCATTCGACTATTTTCTTTATAAAAAAGAGGATTTTCTATGCCAGAGTAACCAGTACCTTTACCCCTCTTTGAAATTATAACGTCTTTCGCTTTCCAAACTTCTAAAACGGGCATCCCAGCTATGGGACTATTCGGGTCATCTTGCGCAGCTGGATTAACTATGTCATTGGACCCTATAACAATGACTACATCTGTTTTGGGAAAATCCTCATTAATTTCATCCATTTCAAGTACTATGTCATACGGCACTTTCGCCTCAGCCAATAGAACATTCATATGACCAGGCAACCGTCCTGCCACGGGATGAATAGCAAATCTAACGTTTTTACCTTTATTTCGAAGACGCTTGGTAAGCTCTGATATAGATGATTGGGCTTGAGCAACGGCCATTCCGTAGCCTGGAACAATTATAATCTCTTTTGCGTTTTCGAGCATACTAGCAACAGAATCATTATCAGTGGCGACCATTTCTCCTTCTATATCAGCTAATGGCTCACCACCGCCTCCCCATCCTCCTAATATGACAGAAACAAAATTTCTATTCATTGCTTTACACATAATGTAAGAGAGAATGGCTCCAGAAGAACCGACGAGCGCTCCGGTAACAATTAGTAGGTCATTACCAAGCATAAAACCAGTAGCTGCAGCGGCCCATCCGGAATAGCTATTTAACATCGATACTACAACCGGCATATCAGCGCCACCAATGGCCAAAACTAGATGAGCTCCTATGACAAACGCAATTAAGGTCATAGCTAACAATGTCCAGATGCTTTTTTGATCAAGGTATGTCCAGCCCAAGTCATTCAGGTACATCCAACCAAGAACTAAACAGACTACTACCATTAGTATATTTAGAAAATGTCGTCCTGGCAAAATAACAGCTTTCCCAGTAATACTTCCGGCAAGCTTTCCATATGCAATTACAGATCCCGTAAAAGTAATAGCTCCGATAAAAATACCAATAAATACTTCCGTATCATGGATCACCTTATCAGCTCCAAAATAAGATTTCATAGGATTGATTTCCTGGTTTAAACCGATGAACACAGCTGCTAAGCCAACGAAAGAATGTAATGCTGCGACCAGTTCAGGCATGCCTGTCATTTGCACTCTCTGGGCAACAATTAACCCAATAATAGAGCCCACAATAAGACTAGGGACTAAATACTGAGATAAGCTCATTTCTGGTCCCAAGACAGTTGCCAAAATAGCTATGGCCATTCCCACGATACCGAACCATACACCTCTCTTGGCCTTTTCCTGATTACTTAACCCACCTAAAGAAAGAATAAACAGTACGCTTGAACCGATATACGCGGCAGTTACTAACTCTGTACTTAACATAGAAGGACCCCTTAACTTTTTTGAAACATTGCAAGCATTCTCTTAGTAACAAGAAAACCTCCCACAATATTTATCGTTGCAATCAAAACTGAAATACTAGCAAGTACCTCCACTACAAGATTGGACGATCCGACTTGCAACAGTGCTCCTACAACAATAATTCCAGATATCGCATTGGTAACCGCCATCAGTGGTGTATGCAGTGCGTGACTCACATTCCAAATCACCTGAAAACCGACAAAGCAAGATAACACAAAAACTATAAAATGTTGCATAAACGCCGGGGGCGCATATTGGCCCAAAAGGCCTATAATCAGACCTCCTAGGATTAACATCCCAACTTGGAAGGTGCCAGCCTTTCTAACAGCAGCTGATTCTTCTATTTTTAGTTGCTCTGGTGTTTTTTCTAACACCTCTGATTTTTTTGTGGTTGGTACGGCTTTTACCTTAGGAGAGGGAGGAGGATACATTACTTTTCCGCCGTACGCCACAAGAGCCCCTCTTATAACGTCGTCCTCTAAATTAATAGCTACTTTTCCATTTTTTTCAGGGGTCAGGTCATCAAAAAGGTGTCTAACATTATTGGCATAAAGAGATGATGATTGTTTTGCCATTCTACTCGGAAAGTCTGTATAACCGATCACCGTCACTCCATTTTTTGTTACGATTTTTTGATCTGGCTTTGTTAGATCACAGTTTCCGCCCTTTTCAGCTGCAAGATCGACGATTACCGAGCCCGACTTCATCTTAGATACCATATCTTTCAACCATAACTTTGGAGCGGGTCTTCCGGGGATCAGAGCAGTGGTTATTAGTATATCTATATCAGGAGCTTGCTCACGGAAACATTCTAATTGTTTTTTTCTAAATTCAGGACTTGAGGGTGCTGCATAACCTCCTTCGGTTGAATTGCTTTCATCAAAATCAAGAAATAAAAACTCGCCTCCCATGGACTCAATTTGTTCAGCGACTTCTGGCCTTACGTCAAATGCTCTTACCACCGCGCCTAAGCCTTGAGCTGCTCCAATAGCAGCGAGCCCTGCAACCCCTGCTCCAATAACGAGTACCTTAGCAGGCGGCACTTTACCAGCAGCTGTTATTTGCCCCGTAAAAAATCGACCAAAATTATTAGCGGACTCTATAACAGCCCTGTATCCCGCGATATTTGCCATAGAGGAAAGGGCATCCATTTTTTGAGCTCTGCTTATTCTTGGGATCATGTCCATAGAAAGAGCAGTCACCTTCTTCTTGTTAAGTTCCTTCAAAAGCTGAGGATTTTGTGCTGGCCAAATGAATGTTATTAAAATCTGTCCAGCCTTAAATTTTTTTATTTCAGCAGAAGTAGGTTGATTAACTTTTATCAAAGCTTCACTGCTCTTGATAACATCGCTTGAAGACGCCAAAACTTTTACACCGGCTGCCTTATACTCAACATCAGCAAAACCCGACCCAGTGCCCGCACCCTTTTCAATTAAGCACTTGTGTCCTAACTTAGCCAAAAGTTCAGCGCTTTCTGGCGTAAGGGCTACACGGTTTTCATCTTTTTTATTTTCTTTTAACGCTCCAATAATCATAATCTTCTCGTGAGTTTTTTAAGTTTATTTTTCATATATCTCATTATATTTCGGAGATAGGTTCTTTTAGACAAAAAACAATAAGAAAGTCAAATGCTAAAAGTCAGCGTTTATGACATAGCGAAAAAACCGATCGGTTTGCCAAGACGGGCGATGGTATTCGCGCATACTAGATTTAACTTTGAATAAACTTTCGAGTAATGGAGCGGGCGATGAGATTCGAACTCACGACATTTACCTTGGCAAGGTAACGCTCTACCCCTGAGCTACGCCCGCAATCGATAGTTAATTTATACTAACAAATATTTCAAAAACAACCAAAATCCGTTATTTCAAAAACTTTTGAAGATTAGTCAAATCTTTTTTAAGTTTCATTTGATTTGCGAATTTAAGGTTGGTATTAGCTAAACAATGGAGAATATTGATATTCTAGAAAATCTCAACGAGGAGCAGGTTAAAGCAGTGAAGACTGTGGAAGGACCCGTTCTCGTACTAGCAGGTGCCGGAACAGGAAAAACCAGGACATTAACAGCACGTGTAGCTTACCTGATCAATTTTGGAAAGGTGAACACACAAAATATTTTAGCCGTTACATTTACAAATAAAGCTGCCAATGAGATGAAAGAAAGAATTTCCGAACATATTGGAGGGCTTTCTGATGGGTTAAAATGGATAGGCACGTTCCACTCGATTTGTGTGAAAATTCTTAGAAGACATGCAGAAAAAGTAGGTTTGAAGTCAGACTTCACAATAATAGATTCAGACGATCAAATAAGATTAATGAAGCAAATATTAAGATTAGAAAAAATCGACGAAAAGAAATGGCCTCCCCGTTTACTTGCTTATATAATTGATCAGTGGAAAAATAAAGCAATAACTCCTCAAAAAGTATCTGAAGATGATATCCAATTCGATGGTAACGCTAAAAAATTATATTCAATCTATCAACAGAGATTAACTACTCTTAATGCAGTTGATTTCGGAGATCTAATACTTCATGTAGTAGAATTATTAAGGAGCGATAATCATTTGCTCGCTAACTATCAAAATCTATTTAAGTTCATTTTGGTTGACGAATATCAAGATACCAATGTTGCTCAATATCTACTTTTGAGACTGCTAGCAAATAGCCATCAAAATATATGCTGTGTAGGAGATGACGATCAATCGATTTATGGTTGGCGAGGTGCAGAAGTTGGAAATATATTAAAATTTGAGAAAGATTTCCCAGGGGCTACAGTCATACGACTCGAACAAAATTACAGATCAACCTCTCACATTTTAGGAGCTGCCAGTGGATTAATAAAAGCCAATCAAAGCAGACTTGGAAAAACGCTCTGGACAGACTCAAATACAGGAGATCCGGTAAAGCTCATAAGGCATGTCGATGGAAAAGACGAGGTTATGTGGATTTGTGAGGATATATATAATTCCGTTCGGAACAGGGATATCAAATTTAAAGATATTGCGATTTTATTTCGAGCCACATGGCAATTCAGAGACTTCGAAGACATGCTTTTAAAAAAAGATATCCCTCATGTAATAATTGGTGGGACGAGATTTTTTGAACGAATGGAAATAAAGGATGCTATAGCATATCTGAGAATTATCAACTCAAGCTTAGACAGCCTAGCTCTTGAGAGAATTATTAATGTTCCAAAAAGAGGAATTGGCGAAAAAACCATTCAGAAAATAAATTCTATAGCAAGAGAAAGTAATATTACTTTTTTTGAGGCGCTACTGTTGGCTATTAAGGAAGAGCTGCTAACCAGTCGTGTGATTGATGAACTCATTAAATTTGTAAACCTTATAGAGGTTTGGAAAAATGATGCCAGCTCGGAGCAAACCTCACACATTGAATTAGCTGAACGAGTACTCGATGAATCAGGGTATACTGACATGCTACAAAACGAGGGAACTCCAGAATCAGAGGGGAGACTCGAGAACCTCAAAGAGTTAATCTCTAGTCTTAACGATTTTCAAGATCTACAAAGCTTTTTAGATCATGTCTCTTTGGTTATGGAGAATCAGGCAGATAGAAGTTCTGATAAAGTTTCCCTTATGACACTCCATGGGTCAAAAGGGCTGGAATTCAATAAAGTGTATTTACCCGGTTGGGAGGATGATACTTTCCCAAACAAAAGATCAATGGATGAAACAGGACAGAAAGGATTAGAGGAAGAGAGACGCCTAGCGTATGTAGGCTTGACTAGGGCAAAAAACTCTTGTGTTATCAGTTATGCAGAAAATCGATTTAAGTTTGGTGAATTTTCTTTTAATTTTGAGAGTAGGTTCATAAAAGATCTGCCAAAAGAAAATATTGAAGACCTTACTCCATCTGGACTATTTACACACAATTTTGATCAAACCGCTGGTGGTGGAAAGCTTTTTGAGGAGTCTTCTTTTTATAGATCACCTGGTTGGAGTAGATTAAAACAAAACTCAGAAAATAAACCTTCAATTTTCATAAACAAGAATAGAACTCCTTCAAAAACCTTCTCCGTTGGAGAAAGAGTCTTTCATGAAAAATTTGGATATGGCAGTATCTTAAGTCTTGAAGCAGATAAGGCCATTGTAGACTTTGAAAAGTCAGATCAAAAAAACATAAAAACAGGATTTCTCACTCACGAAAAAGACGTGTAATGATCCATAACTAAAAACTTTGTTTAGGCTACGACTCTTGAAAGAGCGCATTGGCTCCAAAGTTGGTTCATTGCATCAACAAGAAAATCAATGTCCTCAAAGGAATGAACGGGTGATGGCGTTAATCTAAGCCTTTCTGTTCCTTTTGGAACTGTAGGATAGTTTATAGGCTGCACATAAATTCCATACTTGTCCATCAGTATATCACTGATCATTTTACATTTTACAGGATCCTTGATCATAACTGGTACAATATGACTTGGGTTATCAATGTGAGGAATTCCACTGCCGTTGAGCTTATCTCTCAAATATTTCACCTTTCTCTTTTGATCTGCCCTCTCAAGTTCAGAGTCTTTAAGGTGCTTTATTGATGTCAAGGCTCCTGCAGCGACAGCTGGAGGTAGCGCCGTAGTAAAAATAAATCCGCTCGCAAAAGATCTTACAAAATCACACAT
>CACIJG010000039.1 GCA_902586885.1 uncultured Alphaproteobacteria bacterium
ACATGCATTACAATTTTTGCGCTAAATGTGGGGTGATCATATATAATGAACCAGAAGTTCTTGGAGGAATGGTATATATACCGGCTGGATTATTAGATGGGCAGATAGAGTTTAAACCAACTCTTGAGTTATGGACCCCTCATAGACCCCCATGGATGACACCGGCACCCTCAATAATTGAATCTGTCAAAGATAATGGTACCGTGGAAAGAATTCAGGAATTATTGGAAAATTTAGACCAACGCGGATAAAAAAATCTTCTCATCCTTTGCAATTCATATCTGAACCACAACATGTTGGTGATTTTATTTTACCATGACCGTTTGGACATTTGGAAACCTGAACTTCACTCCCATTATCCAATTTGAGCATTTCGTTAACAAGTGGGGCATCACATTTTGCACATGAAGCATTAACTGCCATACCGCACTTTGAACATTCATAAGTAGCCATCTAAAACTCCTTTTCTAAACTAGCATATAAATTTTATTAGATTACTTAAAGCTAAATAGTCAAGTTTCTAATAACCATTTATCATTTTCCCTAACAATAATTAAAGTAGGGAAAGGTCTCTCAAAAGCTTTTTTTAATCCACGAATAAACTTTTCTTTTGTGTCTACGTATATCCCTTCACAATGACAAGCCTTTGCCAAAGAAACAAAGTCTGGATTGATGCCCTCCACCCCAACCCGCGTAACACCTACTGCGTCCATATCGTCTTGTATCTGCTTGAGACCACCGTTTTCCCAAATAATTATGGGAAGAGACATTGCTAGGTCTACTGCGGTAAGAAGTTCAGGCATAGTAAACATAAAACCTCCATCGCCGGCCAGTACTACAACCTTGGAATCCGGGCAGGCTAATTTAGCGCCAATCCCGTTTGGCAAAGCATTACCTAAAGCACAAAATCCAGCTGGATAAAACCATTGTTTGGCTTTTGGAATATTAAAAGCGAAAGCGCCAGTATAAACCAACTGGCAAGCATCTCCCGAAAAAATTGTGTCCTCATCGGTATTTTCTCTTAAAATACTTAAAAGCCGAAAATGCTGCCGTTCTGGGTCGGTTAAATTTGTTTGCATAGACTGCCTTAGCTCTTGGACTCTAGAAACAACTTCTTTAGTTCTGTCCTCATTTTGAAAACCATCAAGCTTTTCTACTATTTTCCAAACTGCTTTTTCAGCATCAGAAACTATTCCCAATTTAGCGGGGTACAGATCATTAATTTTAGACGGATCAATATCAATTCTTATCAATTCTCCATTGATTTGTAATTTTTTTGTAAAACTATCTGTCTCCGAGAGTTCAGTTCCGATAGCAAGTATAACGTCTGCCTCCGCTAAATAATCTCTACCTTCTAGCCGAACGGTTGAACCGCTCAGGTGCAAAGGGTGGTAATCTGATACTATCCCTTTACCTGCTGTTGATGATATAATAGGCGCTCCAATCATCTCTGCTAAAATACTCAAGTTTTTGCCTGCCTTACTGGCACCTCCCCCAACAATTACAAAGGGCTTTTTTGAGTTTTTCAACATCTCAACTGCCTTGATGATCAAATCTTGTTTAGGGGAAGGTCTTTGAATTTCTTCTGCTGGCAACCATTCCTCGGCAACTAGCTGTGACTGCACATCTAATGGAATTGATATATGAACTGACCTCGGCCTTTGGCTATTGAAAATAGAAAAAGCCTTTGCGAAAAAATCTGGGATATCTGACGGCTTATGAGCTGTTGCAGAAAAAGCAGTTATAGGCTCAGTAACTTTTTTTTGTTCTGTTATTTCATGCAACACACCCCAACCCTTCCCAAAGGTATTTGTGTTAGGTTCAGCCGAGATTAAAAGCATTGGCAGGCTGTCTGCATAGCACTGACCTAAAGCAGTACTGGCATTCGTAACACCCGGTCCTGAAATAACAATGGCTACACCCACCTCACCAGTTGCTCTAGCCCAACCTTCTGCCATAAAACCAGCGCCCTGTTCATTTCTGGCCTGAACATGCTTAATTTCCCCAAAGTTCTCACCAGCGTATAAACCTCGGCAAAGCTCTAATGTATGTACACCCGGTATACCAAAAACAGTATTTACCCCATATTTTTTTAAAAGCCTAATGGTGGCCTCTCCGCAAGTAATGGTCATTTTTCTAACCCCATTGGATTTTCAAAACTAAAAGTTTTTTCAAGCATTAAATCATCCATTTTATCAGCGAATACCAAAACGGTAGAGTAAATATTTCCCATTGCGAAGTTTAATGTGATAATCTTTCAATAATAAATCAAATACAAAATTACACAAAGGTTGGATAGACATGGGACAAACAGAGACCGAAGAAATTAGTCTTATCGAAATTAATAATCTTGCAAAACAAGTTTTTTCTAAGTTTGGGTGCGATGCTGATAATGCGAATGCATTGGCTAAAACGGTCTCAACAGCTGAGAGAGACGGGTCATTGTCTCATGGCCTTTTCAGAGTGCCAGGGTACGTTGCTTCCCTTAAGTCGGGCAAAGTGAATGGAAAGGCTCAACCTTCTATTGAACAAAGTTTAGAATCGGTAATAACAGTTGATGGTAAAATGGGTTATGCGCCATTCTCTCTTGAAAAGGGCTTGCCAGTATTGGCAGAGGCTGCCTCAAAGTCAGGAATTGCAGTTATGCGATTAATAAATAGCTTTCATTTTGCGGCTTTATGGCCTGAAACAGAGTTTTTAGCTGAAAAGAATTTAACAGGTATAGCATGCACCGTCTATAAACCTACTGTAGCGCCGGCAGGTGCAAAAAAACCTTTTTTTGGTACTAATCCAATGTCATTCGCTTGGCCTAGGCCAGGAAAAAATCCAGTAGTTTTTGATATGGCAACTTCCACTCTTGCTCTCGGTGATGTGCAGATTGCAGCTAGAGATGGTCACTCTGTCCCACATGGAACAGGTCTTGGCCCGGACGGAAATCCCTCTGACGATCCTAATGAAATTTTAAAAGGTGTTTTATTACCTTTTGGTGGATACAAAGGCTCAGCCATCTCACTTATGATTGAATTGTTTTCTGCTGGGCTGACCAGCGACAACTTTTCTTATGAAGCTGCGGAAAAAGACAATAATGATGGAGGCCCTCCCAAGGGAGGAGAGTTAGTGATCGCAATTAGCCCCGAACTGGTTGCCGGTGGAGGCTGGGTGTCTCATAGTGAAAAATTTCTTGAGAAATTAGAGGGGCTGGATGGTCTAAGAATGCCCGGAGAGCGTCGACATAAGAACAGACTTAACAAAGGACCTAGAAGTATTAATAAAGAACTGCTGTCAAAAATTAGAAATTTTCTCTAAAAAAAACTTTTTAATTTTTACTCTTCTTTGCTGAATTTACAAATAGTTAAAAATTTGTTGAGCATTTCTTTGACAATTAATTCATTATAATTAAGCTGATTATATTCTGTTCTAATCGTTCTAGAAGGCACCTTTTATGAAATTTAAAGGTATATATACTCCAGTTGTTACACCATACGACGAAGACTTTGTTTGCAATGAGGAGGCACTGGCAGAAACAATCGAGTTTCTAATAAAATCAGGCGTTAACGGTCTTGTTATCGCAGGCTCTACCGGTGAGTACTACGCTCAAACGATGAAAGAGCGAATTAAATTGATGGAAATATGCAAAAATTTGATCAAATCTCGCTTGCCGATGATTGTCGGTACCGGTGCAATTAGAACTGAGGATAGTATTGAATACGCCAAACAAGCCAAGAGAATAGGAGCGGATGCCTTGTTAGTCACCACACCTCCATACGCATATCCAACAGGAAGAGAGATTGCTCTTCACGCTTTAGCAATAGATAGAGCTGCAGATCTTCCAATTATGCTATACAACTATCCCGGTAGAATGAGTGTCAATATGGACAGAGACACTTTAGATAGAGTTGGTAGATCAAAAAACTTCTGTGGAATAAAAGAAAGCTCTGGGGATATAAATAGATTGCACATGTTGGCTAGAGAGTACCCCCATATATCTTTAAGTTGTGGAATGGATGACCAAGCTTTAGAGTTTTTTGCATGGGGTGCAGAGTCATGGGTTTGTGCAGGATCAAATTTTTCGCCTGAAGCTCATATCGCCCTTTATCGAGCTTGTGTTTTAGAAAAGAATTTTCAAAAAGGGCGACTAATTATGACTGCTATGCTGCCCTTAATGACGGTTTTAGAGCAAGGTGGAAAGTTTGTGCAATCTATAAAGCATGGACTTACATTGAGAGGAATTGATGCAGGACCACCTAGAAAACCTTTACAACCGCTAAATAAAGAAGACAAAAGAGAATTAAGAGAAGTAATAACCACAATGAATAAAACAATTTCATCTATTACTGGAGAACCTATATGACTGAATTGCTAACACTTAAAGAATATCAAGCAATAGCAAACTCAATGGATATACCTAAGACCGCTTTCATAAACGGTAAAAATAAACCTGGCCAAGGGAAAAAGCTTAAAACCAAAAATCCTGCAACAGGTGAATTGATAGCTACGATAGCAAGCTGTAATGAAAAAGACGTTGATTTAGCGGTAAAAAAAGCCAACGAAGCATTTAATAAAGGCGTTTGGGCTAAAAAAACACCACAAGATCGAAAAGAAATTTTAATTAAATTATGTAAATTAATAACCAGAAACAGAAAAGAACTGGCAGTAATTGAAAGCTTAGAAAGTGGTAAGCCTATTATAGATTGTGAGCAAATAGATATACCTGAAACAATTAACACAATAAAATGGCATGCCGAGTTAATAGATAAGATTTATGATCAAGCAGGCCCTGTAAATGACAATGCATTATCATTAATAGTCCGTGAGCCGATTGGCGTGGTCGCGGCCATATTGCCCTGGAATTTTCCTCTTTTAATGCTTGCCTGGAAGATTGGGCCAGCTCTTGCCGCTGGATGCTCAATTATTGTTAAACCAGCAGAACAAACATCAATATCGTCCTTAAAACTAGCAAATCTTGCCTCAGAAGCTGGCATACCAGATGGAGTTTTCCAAGTTTTGCCAGGAGGAGGTAAAGATGTAGGAGAACCACTAGCTTTGCATGAAAATGTTGATATGATTAGTTTCACTGGTTCTACGGAAACTGGGAAAAAAATTCTCAAATATTCTTCTGATAGTAATTTGAAAAAGGTAGTGCTAGAGTGCGGCGGAAAGAATCCAGCTATAGTTTTTTCAGACGCTGAAAACCTTGATAATGTTGCAGAACATATTGTAACAGGCGCATTTTGGAATATGGGTGAAAACTGCTCTGCCATATCAAGATTGATAGTAAGCAAAAAAATAAAAAAACAACTTCTCAAAAAAGTTAAACTAAGACTAAGAGATTGGAAAACAGGAGACCCTTTAAACCCCAGAAATAGATTAGGCGCTCTAATTGACGCCGAACATTGTAAAAAAGTTAAAAGCTATCTGAATAAAAATATTCCTGAGGGCCCTTTTGTACCACCAACGATTGTAGAGGTTAACAAGAAGGCTAAAGTAGTAAAAGATGAAATATTCGGACCAATATTAAGTGTAATAGAATTCTCTGACGAGGACGAAGCAATAGCGATTGCCAATGAAACCAAATATGGACTAACAGCTTCAGTTTTTACTTCAAGCAACCGAAAAGCTATTAGAACTGCACGCGAACTCAAAGCCGGAACAGTTACGATTAACTGTTATGGTGAAGGAGACATTACTACTCCATTTGGCGGTTTCAAACAATCTGGATTTGGTGGCAGAGATAACGGCTTTCATGCACATGACCAATATACAGAAACGAAAACTATCTGGATTGACCTTAATGATCCCTCTGAGGGAGATAATATTGGATGAGTATAAATACAGTTGGCACTTTAAGAAAAGGAAGAAAGGTAAGAAAGAAAATAAGGCAAAGGCGAGATATAAAAATGTTGCCTTCCTTAAAACGAGAGCTACCACTTACTGAACCTCTTAGTAGTGAACAAATACTTAAAATAGATAATGCTTCTATGGATATATTAGAAAATGTAGGAGTTGTTTTCCGCGATCCTATTGCTTTAGATGACTGGAGAAAAAAGGGTGCTAAAGTTAGGGGAGATCAAGTGTTTCCAGACAGGCATTTGATAAGAGAGCTAATAGAGACAATTCCTTCTGATTTTACTATTCACGCAAGAAACTCAAATAATAATGTTCTCTTTGGTAAGAACAATTGCATTTTTGTTCCCATGACAGGCGCTCCTTATTTAAGAGATCTAGATGATATTAGAAGAAACCCAACTCTTGAGGACTTAGCAAACTTTCACAAACTATGTCACATGTTACCTGTAATCCATTCTTCGGCTCACCATATTGTCGAGCCTTTTGACCACCCAATAAGTCACAGGCACTTAAGGATCACTTACTCTTCTATTATACATAGCGACAAAACTTTCATGGGAATGACAACAAGCCCAAAAAACGCAGAAGATGTTATGAGAATGTGTGAAATTTTATTTGGAGAAAGTTTCTTAAATGAAAATGCTGTTTGCACTGGAAATTGCAATGGCAATTCACCACTGGTGTGGGATGAGACAATGCTAGGCGCATTAAGAGAGTTTTCAAAACGAAATCAACCAATTCTATGCTCACCTTTCGTTCTAGGCGGGGCAAATACCCCCGCTTCTGTTTCAGCAACTGTTGCACAATTAAATGCAGAGGCCCTTTCTGCTCTAGCCTACTCTCAAATCGTTAAAAAAGGCACTCCAGTAATATATGGACATTACTTGTCAACCGTTTCCATGAAATCTGGATCTCCGATGGCGGGAACGCCAGAAATAAGCTTGATGAATTTTATGATTGGACAAATGGCAAGATTTTATAATATCCCTTGGCGAAGTTCCAATACACTTGGAGGATCAAAAACATTTGATGCTCAGGCCGGCTATGAAAGCGCTACCACCCTAATGGCTGTGATTCTCTCAGGAGCAAACTATATGTGGCATTCAGCAGGTTGGAATGAAGCAGGTATGCACTGTTCAATGGCAAAGTTTGTCGTTGATGCTGAGCAATGTGAAATGGCTTACAAAATGGCCAAGGGAGTTCAATGGGATGACTTTGACGAAGCCCTGCAAGCAATAACAGATATTGGGCCTGGAGGTCATTTTTTGGGACATCCCCATACTCTAAAAAAATTTCAAGAGGCATATTTTATGCCAAAGCTATTTGATAATAATACTATCGAACAATGGCAAGCTGAAGGATCAAATGAAATTAACGCAAGAGCTATCTCATACGCCAAAGAACTTTTAGACGATTATGAGGAACCAAAACTAGAAGAGTCTAAAAAAGAAGCACTCTTAGAATACATTCAAAAGAGAGAGAGAGAAATTCCATCTGCTGATGCTTTGAACCAAAGTTATTAAAATGAAAAATAGCAAAGATAAATCTAGTCGTTTTCTAAATAAAAAGGTTCTAATAACAGGAGCTTCAGGCGGTATAGGTCGATCTTTAGTTAAATTATTTAAACAAGAAGGAGCGATAGTAGCAGCAACAGATATAAAACTTGCCGAAATAAATGTTGAGGCTTGTTTTGAGGGAGATCTAATGAATACCTCTTTCTGCGATACCTTGCCCAAAAAGGTTAAAGAGAAAATTGGAGGGCTTGATATAGTATGCAATAATGCAGGCATTATAACGAGAGGAAAAATAACTGAAACTACTGATGAAGATTACAGTTTAACAATGGGAATAAATGTAGAAGCACCTTTTAGAATTACTCGCGCATCTATACCCCTAATGAAGAAAGGAGGGGCTATTATTAATACTTCCTCTTGCTGGGGATTGAGGCCAGGGCCAAACCATCCTTTATATATCATGTCAAAGGCAGCGTTAGCTTCATTAACGCAGACTTTAGGACGGGATCATGCGCCTGACGGCATAAGAATTAATGCGGTGTGCCCAAATGAGGTTGATACACCTATGCTAAGAACTGGCTTTGAAGCAAGAGGACTCGATCCCCAGACAGCTATTGAAAGCTTGAACAAATCTGTTCCGTTAGGAAGAATAGCTACTCCCGATGATATAGCAAAAGTTATACTATTTCTTGCATCAGATGAGGCCAGCTATATGTGCGGTTCATTAGTTGAGGTCAACGGAGGCAAACCAGTAATTTAATGAATTTAGATGGAAAAGTAGCTTTAATTACAGGAGGTTCTTCAGGGATTGGCAAATCAA
>CACIJG010000040.1 GCA_902586885.1 uncultured Alphaproteobacteria bacterium
AAAATGGTCCATCAATTATTGATGACCTGAAAGTTCAAGAGGGATATGAACCTTGTTTGGATGCGATATTTGTTTCTGAATTAGACTACCCAAAACGAGAAAATAACTTAACGTCCGGTTGGCGTGAAATGATTGAAAAGAAGTCTGAAAGTCAGATCAGTAATCATTTTCAAGACTTAGAGTGTCTTTCAAAGTATGTAAAAGGTGAGAAAATACTGACCTATCTTTTAGATCATGTTGGTATAGTAGAAGATATTGAGCGAGGAAATAGTCTCTCGAAAAGATTAGTCGTTGGTCAGTATCTTGTTACAAAAAAAGGTGATCTATGGCGATGGGATGGGTTTGTAAAGTTTTCGACAGGAGAAATTTCAAAGAATGCGCTCAAAATTAATACACAGAATAAAATTGAGAAACTCATACAAGATATAGAAAGATCCGATTCGCGTATTGTTAATTTTGAAAGGAATAAACTAAAAATAGAGAAAAGCCTGCAGGAAATGGGCAGTTTAGATAAAGACAAAGAAATTATAACGGGGATAAAGACAGAGATCGATACAATAATTGGAGAGATAGGAAGGGAGGACAATAAGAGGAAAATAATTTCCGATAATATAAAATCACTGGAACAAAACTTAAGTGCCGAGACAAGAAGATTATTGGCACTTCCCGCAGAAAATCAAAATAATCAGGAGGTTGAAAGCCAAGAGCTTGAAAGTGCTAACACTGAAAAAACATTAGTTCTTAGGTTGAATGAATTGGAGAAACAAAGAGAAATAATTTTGATCGAAAAAACAAATTACGAAAAGATAGCATCGGACAAGAAGTATCTAATTGATAGAAAAAATGAGTTGAAAGTCTCAGTTCAAGAATGGACGGAAAGACTGGAAATTGCATCAAAAAGACAGAATGAATTAAGTGAAAGAAAAAGCAAACTGGAAGAAGAAATACAGAAAAACTCTGAACTACCGCAAACATTGGTAGAAAATGAAAAGAATGTTCAAGAAAAAATAAAGTTGGCAGAGAATGAACAGACAGAGGCAGAAGATAGATTAGCAAGCACAGAGGGTCAGATAAGGCGTTATCAAGATCAAAATAGGGAATTTCAAAAGAGTTTGAGTTTGGTTAGAGAAGAACAAATACGTATTAAGACAATTAAGGAGAGTTTGGTAGAAAAAAACTCAAATTATGAAATGGAAATTAACAGTGTTTTTGAAGGAAGCGTTGAAGAATTTGTAAATACATATTCAGAGAAAGAATACATAAAGTTCTCAACTGACGAGATAGAAAACAGGCTAGAAAGACAAACGAGACTAAGAGATGCTTTGGGCTCAGTAAATTTAAGGGCCGAGCAAGATGCTCAAGAGATTAGAGAAGAACTAGAAACCATTCTTACTGAAAAGAATGACGTCTTGGAAGCAGTAGAAAAACTCAATAAGGCCGTTAGAGATTTAAATAAGGACGGAAGACAAAAGCTGGTAAAGGCTTTTGAAGAGGTCAACAAAACATTTAATGAAATTTTCTCAAAGTTATTTGAAGGTGGGAAAGGAGAATTAGTACTTGTTGATAGCAAAGACCCTTTAGAGGCAGGTTTAGAAATTTTATGTCAACCGCCAGGGAAGAAATTAACAACACTTTCTCTTTTATCAGGAGGTGAACAAACGCTGACGGCGTTAGCTTTAATTTTCTCTGTATTTTTGGTTAACCCTAGTCCCGTATGTCTTATGGATGAAGTTGACGCACCTTTGGATGAAGCAAATATACTAAAATATTGTGATATATTAGACTACATGGTTGGAAAAACTGAAACTAGATTTCTTGTTATTACTCATAATATTATTACAATAACTAGAATGAATAGGCTTTATGGAGTAACTATGATGGAGCCAGGCGTGAGCCAGTTAGTTGGAGTTGATCTCAGCAAAGCAGAACAACTGATAGGGTAATAACTAAATGAATGATGAATTTAAAAATGTTGTATCAACTGAATGGCTTTACAGTCATTTAGACTCACCTGATATTCGGATTGTAGATGCCAGTTGGTATTTTGAGCATGAAAAAAGAAATGCAGAGAAAGAGTTTCAGGTTAAACATATTCCAGGAGCAAGTTTTTTAAATATTGATGAAGTGAGAGATAAAAATAGCAACTTGCCTCACATGACCCCAAGCGCCGCCGCTTTTAATTCTACAGTTAGGTCAATGGGGATAGGAGATGGGCATAAAATTGTCGTTTACGATGGCATAGGAATGAGATCTGCTCCCCGTGTTTGGTGGATGTTCCGAATGTTTGGAGTGAAGGATGTAGTTGTTTTAGATGGAGGTTTACCCAAGTGGGAGAGTGAAAATAGGCCAGTTTCCAATGAAATAATTGAGCGAGGTGAAAGGCATTTTACAATACATGAGGATAGAAGTATTATAGCTGACAAAGAGGATGTTTTTCGGGCCACAAAATTGGAGCATTTTTCAATTTTAGATGCTAGGTCAAAAGAACGGTTTTTGGGAAATGCCCCTGAGCCAAGGCCTGGATTGAGATCTGGATCAATTGATACTTCTATAAACGTGCCGTATGAAACGCTTTTAAACGAGGATATGACTTTCAAGAAAAAGCCTGAACTTTTAGCCCTTTTCAGAAAAGCGAATTTGGAATTAAAAAATCCAATTATTACCTCCTGTGGCTCTGGAGTAACTGCAGCAGTTTTATTTCTTGCACTTGAGGAAATTGGATGTTCTAAGCTTGCTCTTTATGATGGCTCTTGGGCTGAGTGGGGATTGATGGAATCTGGAAATGAGAACGGGTAAATCCATTACTTCAAGGGTTCTTAACTATGAAGTTTCTTATTTATCTATAGATACAGAAGAGATTAACTATTATCAAGTTGATAGCAGACTTGAAAAATTATTGTTCTTAGAGTGTATAGCTCCCCCTACCTCATACTTTTTATACCTTTATAGAGCCGTGGGAAAAAATTATGAGTGGACCGATTGGTTGGCAGCTGAGAAAAGGGTATTAGAAAAATTCTTGTCTAATAAAGCGGTGATTTTGTATTCATTTGTCTTTGACGGGGCACCCAGAGGGTTTTTTGTTTTGGATTTCAGAGAGCCATTTGTCTGTGATCTTGCTTATTTTGGCTTATTTGATGAAATGATTGGCAAAGGATTTGGAAAATTGATGATGAATAAAGCTTTCAAAATAATTGTGGACCGAGGAGAAATCAGGAATATAACTGTTAATACGAATACTCTCGATCACTTTAATGCATTACCTTTTTATAAAAAATCTGGTTTCAAGGTTTTAAGAGTAGAGCAGCACAGTAGAGAGGCCTGGGGAAATTCTGAGTTTTTTGGAGGAGAAAAAAATGTTTGAATTATTGAAAAGCCAACCTTCTGATAAAATTATGGAATTAATGGCTTTGTATTCAGAAGACAGTAGGTCTGACAAGTTAGACTTAGGTGTAGGAGTTTATAAAGATGCTAATGGAGTAACTCCAATTATGAAAGCCATTAAAGAAAGTGAAAGATCTCTTTTAGAAAATCAAATATCAAAAAGTTATGTTGGATTGTTAGGCTCTTTGGAATTTTGTAAAGAAATTAATTACCTGGTTTTAAATGATGAAATAGAAGAAAAAAGGTTGGCGTATGCGCAAACACCTGGTGGGACTGGAGCCATACATCAGCTACTGTTATTGCTAAGATCAACAGGGTTTTCAGGCGCAGTGTGGATTTCAGATCCTACTTGGCCAAATCATGGTGCCATATTAAAACATCTGGGTCTCAATATAAAAAAGTACTCCTACTTTGATGAAGAAACCTGTGAGGTGGATTTTGACAAAATGCAGGAGGAAATGAAAGATGTTCAGAATCAAGATGTAGTTATTTTGCATGGCTGTTGTCATAACCCAACCGGTGCTAATTTGAGCTTAGATCAGTGGAGAGTTTTGAGTGAGATCTTCAAGGAAAAAGGAGTTTTGCCTTTGATCGATCTTGCTTATCAAGGTTTTGGTGATGGATTAACAGAAGATACTGAAGGGCTTCGCAAAATGATGACTGAAGTGCCAGAGGCTATGGTTGCGGTTTCTTGCTCAAAAAATTTTGGTGTGTATAGAGATAGAGTTGGTGTGGCTATTGCAATGTCAGAAAACCAAAACCAAAAATTAGTCGCTTTGGATAATCTAAAATCATTTAATCGTTTAACTTTCTCATTTCCGCCTGATCATGGGGCAGCGGTGGTAAATCAGATTTTGAAAGATGAAAGTTTGAAAAAATTGTGGAGAGAAGAATTGGAGCAAATGCGTTTACATATGTTAAGTTTGAGGAAGAATCTCGCTCGGTCTCTTGCCAGCGAAACCAAATCTGATAGATTTAACTTTGTGGAAAGACACAGAGGTATGTTTTCAAAGTTGGGACTAACGGAAAACCAAGTCGAAACATTGAGAGAAGAAAATGGTATATATATGGTATCGGACAGCAGAATTAATATAGCTGGATTACGACATGAAATTATTGGAAGCTTGGCACAATCAATTGCTAAGGTAATTTAAATATTAATAAAGAAACAAATGATTGAATTTAAAAGGGTAAAATAGATGAGTGATATTAAGGGATATCAGCCCAGTAAAACTTTTGTCAAAGATGCTTTAGTCGATACCGAGAAGTATAATAAGCTTTACTCACAATCTATGGAAGACACAGAGAAATTTTGGGCAGATCAAGCAAAAAATCTAAGATGGATTAAGAACTTTCAGAAGATAAAAAATGTTTCTTATACTTACCCCCAAGTCTCTATCAAGTGGTTTGAAGACGGAGTTTTAAATGTTTCCGAAAACTGCATAGATAGGCACCTTAAGGATAAAGGTGAAAAGATAGCAATTATATGGGAAGGCGATGACCCTTCTAACTCAAAGAATATCACATATAATGAACTTTATAAAAATGTCTGTAAGCTGGCAAATGTCCTCAAGGACAAGAATGTAAGTAAGGGCGATAGAGTAATTTTATATATGCCAATGGTACCTGAAGCTGCATACGCTATGTTAGCTTGCGCAAGAATTGGTGCAATACACTCTGTTGTTTTCGCTGGATTTTCTCCAGAGGCACTGGCAAGCAGAATAAAGGATTGTGGCGCAATTGCTATCATTACAGCTGATGAAGCGCCTAGGGGAGGAAAACAGACTCCACTTAAGAAAAACGTAGATGAAGCGTTGGAGATTGCGGGAGATATAACAACTTTGGTTTTAAGAAGAACAGGGGGTAATGTATCCTTTAAAGAGGGAAGAGATTTTTGGCTGAATGATCTTATGGAAAAAGCTAGCGCTACTTGTGAAGCAGAGCCAATGAACTCTGAAGACCCATTATTTATTCTTTATACATCTGGTTCAACTGGAAAACCTAAGGGGGTTTTGCATTCAACAGCTGGTTATATTTTATACGCATCAATGACTCACAAATACGTGTTTGATTATAAAGATAATGATATTTATTGGTGTACGGCTGACGTAGGTTGGGTCACTGGTCATAGTTACATTGTGTATGGGCCTTTAGCGAATGGTGCAACCACTCTTATGTTTGAGGGAGTGCCTACATATCCAGATGCTTCACGATTTTGGCAAGTGTGTGAAAAACATAAAGTCAACCAATTTTACACTGCTCCAACAGCAATTAGAGCATTAATGGGTTTGGGGGACAGCTTTGTTAACAAGTGTAATCTGTCAGAGCTCAGAATCCTTGGGACCGTAGGTGAACCAATTAATCCTGAGGCATGGGAATGGTATAATAGAGTGGTTGGAAAGCATGCGTGTCCAATTGTTGATACTTGGTGGCAAACTGAAACAGGAGGGATTCTCATAACCCCTTTGCCGGGCGCAACTACCACTAAACCTGGATCTGCTACATTACCTTTTTTTGGCATTAAGCCTGTTGTACTAGATCCTAGTACAGGAAATGAAATATTAGATATAGAATGTGAGGGTGTACTTGCTATTAAGGACAGTTGGCCAGGGCAAATGAGAACGGTTTACGGTGATCATGAAAGATTTGTAAAGACGTATTTTACTGATTTTAAAGGTTACTATTTTACGGGAGATGGTTGCAGGAGAGATAAAGACGGATATTACTGGATTACGGGAAGGGTCGACGATGTGCTGAATGTTTCAGGTCATAGGATGGGTACGGCCGAAATTGAAAGTGCCTTAGTTTCGCATGTCAAGGTTAATGAAAGTGCTGTCGTTGGATTTCCTCACCCAATTAAAGGTCAGGGTATTTATGCATATGTTTCTCTAATGTCAGGGGAAAAAGATTCAGAGGGTCTCCAAAAAGAATTACAAGATTGGGTAAGAAAAGAAATTGGACCTATTGCTAAACCTGACATTATACAAATCGCACCTGGTTTGCCCAAAACAAGATCGGGTAAAATTATGCGTCGTATTTTAAGAAAGATAGCAGAGGATGATTTTAATAATTTAGGAGATATCTCTACGTTAGCTGAACCTGCTGTAGTAGATAATTTGATAAAAAATCGTAAGTCATTATGATTAACTAATAAAAAAGTGAGGGTGTAAAATTGAGATATTTAATTTTGTTGAAAGTGTGTGTTTTTTCATTTTTAATGGCATGTCAAACTAATCAACCTACTCCTTATGGAAACAATATTACTGGTAATTATACAGGGCCAACCATTGGTAACAAGGTAGCGCTGAATGAAGAAGGTCAGTGCATTGCAAATAATTTGAGGTTTTTGGTAGGTCAACCAGAAACCGCGTTAGGGGCTATGGAATATCCCGCTAATACAAGAATAATATTCCTCGATAAGAATGAATCAATCGAGAATAGCAACCCAAAAAGACTTAGCATTGTTGTTGGCAGCCAAAGAAAGATTGTTAGTGTATATTGTGGATAGTAGGGTTTGTATTTACTTTATCTGCAATATTCTTTTATAAAATCTTTCTTGATAAAAGGTCTTAGTAGTTTTACAGGATGTGTAGATAAACTTAATTTTAGTGATTGATAGTCCAATATTAAGTTTTCCCCAGTCGTCATTTTTGGAAGAGCTACTTCTTTTTTAGGAAAATAGTATTCTTCAGGGTGATTGCTAAATAAAGCTAAAGGCTTTTTCACTTCAGTATTTTGAGTGTTCCATAGGAGTGCACGCCTATTTTTATCAAAAGAGTGGAAACAATTCCCTTTAATTAGCAGTTTTATAACTTCAGTTTTTAAGTTTACTTTATAGATTAAATCTTGAGGATCTTGATAACCATTTGCCCTTCGACTAATTATTGTATCAACATCTTTCACTGATAATCCTTTGATTTGCCTAAAGCCTAAACGTAGGGTAAACCCTGAAAGAGCGCTATCCTCTATAGAGTGATCCCAACTACTCCTATTTATGCAGGGATCTTTTACTTTGACCCCATGGTTTTCTGCGTCTCTAATTATTTGAGAGGGAGAATAAAAACCCATTGGTTGCGAGTTCAACAATGCGCAAGCAAAAACATGTGGATAATAATTTTTTATCCAAGCTGATGCATATACTAATATAGCAAAGCTGGCAGCATGACTTTCAGGAAAACCATACTCACCAAAGCCTGATATTTGAGAGAAACAT
>CACIJG010000041.1 GCA_902586885.1 uncultured Alphaproteobacteria bacterium
GAAAATGAAACGGCAGCCCAAAAAACAGATAAAGCATTTAATTTATACATCTAAACCTATTAATTTCGATGATTTGAGCATAAGTAATATTCTAAAATCCTCTCAAAAGAATAATAAAAAAGACGGGATAACAGGCGCACTAATCTTTCGGGAAGATATCTTTCTTCAGTTTTTAGAAGGACCTGAAAATAAGGTTGATAAAGCATTTAATAATATAGCGTCAGATAAACGTCACAAAAATGTTCTAAAACTAAAAGAAGACATAACTGATAGAAAGATGTTTACATCTTGGGCCATGCGAGGTGATCCTGTTAAGTCTTGGATGTGGTCTTATGAAGACGTCGATAATGGAATAGTAAAAAACCTCAAACCAGAAGATGCATTTGAAGTTTTCGAAAAACTTTCCAGAGAAATTGATCAATTTAATTAAAATTCGTCAAAGTTTGAAAACTTGGCTTTATATTTTTGGTACCAATTTTTGTAAAAGGTTTAAAAGAAAATTTATTATCATGATAAAATTTTAAAAAAAATACAAGGACTTACATATGGGAATAGACATAAAAACTCATCAAGAAACCGAACAGGAAAGTAGAGAGAATTTGGCCGCTCTTTACAGATTGTACGCAAAATTTGGATGGACCGATCTCAACCAGACCCATGCAGCAGCTAGAGTTCCAGGAAACCCAACTCACTTTTTTATTAAACCAGATGAATATCTTATGGAAGAAGTTACCGCGTCTTCTTTATCTGTAGTAGATCTAAATGGAAATCAAGTTTCAGGAGACAGTGGTGTTAATCGTGCTGGGGCCTTGATCCATGCAGCGATATTAGGAGCTCGACCAGATATTAATTATTCTGCGCATACTCATACAAGAGCCGGTTCAGCCGTGTCGAGTATGAAATGTGGCTTGTTACCAATTTCCCAACATGCGGGTATGGTATTACCTACTGTTTGCACTCACCCCTATCAGGATGTAACCTCGGCAGAAGATGAGTGTGAGGCGTTAGCACGGGATATAGGGCAAAATTTTGCGATGATTATGGAAAATCATGGATTGCTTACATGCGGAAGATCGGTTAGGGAGTGTTTTTATTATTTATACTATCTTGAAACTGCTTGCAAAATCCAAGTTGATGTAATGTCCTCAGGGCAAGATCCAATTTTACTGAGTGATAAAATTATTAATGGGCTTTATTTTCGTGATGGTGTTCCTGAAAAGGAACCTTATGGAGTAGAAGATTGGGACCCTCAAGTTCGTTGGTTAGATAAAAATTTGCCAGGGTTTAGAGATTGATGTTTAAACTCCTGAATTGTGGAAGAAATTATTTGGAAGTACCAAATACATGAATAAACATGAAATCTGGGAGTATGTAGAAAAACTTGAACCCCGCTTTAATGCATTGGCAGATCAAGTATGGTCAACCCCTGAAACTTGCTATGCAGAAAAAAAATCTATGGAATCACACTCTAAGGAATTGGAAAATAATGAGTTTACAGTAAAACGGAATGTTGCTGATATCCCAACCGCTATAATTGGCGAGTCAGGATCGAATGGCCCTATAATTGCTTTTCTTGGAGAATATGATGCATTGGCTGGCCTTAGCCAAGAGCCAGATATATTTGAAAAGAAACCAATTAAAAAAGGCGGAAATGGGCATGGTTGCGGTCATAATTTACTTGGGTCGGCCTCAATGCAAGCGGCGGTCGCTTTAAGAAACTGGATCGTAGCCTCTGGGATTGATGGGGTAATAAGATACTACGGATGCCCTGCAGAAGAAGGTGGAGCAGCTAAAGCATTTATGGTCAGGGAAAAAGCGTTTGACGATGTAGATATTGCTATATCTTGGCACCCAGGTTCTCTGACGGGGGTCATAAGAGGGTCTAGCTTAGCTAATTGTAGAGTTGATTTTACCTACGAAGGCCGAGCCAGTCATGCAGCAGGCTCACCTCATTTAGGAAGATCGGCACTGGACGCCGTCGAATTAATGAATGTTGGCGTGAATTATATCAGGGAACATATGCCTGAAAAAGCTCGTATACATTATGCAATTATAGACGGTGGTGGAATTTCTCCTAATGTCGTGCAGTCAAAAGCAAAAGTTCGCTATGTTGTACGAGATGAATCAACATCAAAAATGTTAAACCTTCTGGAGAGAGTAAAAAAAATTGCTAAGGGCGCTGCAATGATGACTGAAACCAAAATGACAGCAAGGGTTCTAGCGGGGGTTTCGAATTTAATATACAACCCTACACTAGGCGATGTAATGCAGCGAAATTTAGAATTGTTAGGACCACCAACGTTTTCAAAAGAAGAATATATATATGCAGAAAAAATGCAGGCCACACTCTCAACAGATGATATAAAAACTGCTTATGAGCAAGCTGGCATAGAACCTCTTCATGATAAACCATTACCAGACTCAATAGTGCCAGCTAACTCACTGGCTAAAGGCATAGCAGGCTCTACAGATGTTGCTGACGTTAGTTGGGTAGTGCCTACCGTACAACTTTGGGGAGCAAATTATGCAATAGGAACACCTTTTCATTCCTGGCAAATGACAGCTCAAGGCAAATCTTCAATAGCAATAAAAGGGATGACTCATGCAGCGATGGTAATGGCTGCCACTGGTGCGGATGTACTTTTGAATAAAACCCTAATAAAAAAAGCTTGGTCCGATCTTAGAAGCCAAATTGGTGAAGAAGGATACATTTCACCTCTTTTAAAAAACTCTAAGCCTCCCATTAAAGATATGGCTCCTAAATCATAATCATTAAATATTTCACTATGCATTTAAGCTAAAAACATAATCATCTTATGAAATTTAGAGGACTGAAAAGAACATTCCTAAAAGGAAAATTATATAAAGCATTGAAAATGCTTTAAGTTTTTAATGTAAACTTATTTGAAATTGTTATAATATGAAAACAACAAAAAAAGGAGTTATTAAATGGCCGAGATTGATCTAGCCTACCTTCCAATTGTAGGCAGAGGAGAACAGATTAATATTATTTGTTCAATGCACGGAATTAAAGTAAACGCCATGATGTCTAAGCCTATGGGAGAAGATTTCGACAAAGACACTGAGGCGGCGTTTGGTACAGTTCCTTGGATGAGAGATCATGCCAATGGGCTTGAATTGAATGACTCTATGGCAATAGTTCAATATTTGGTTGCAAAATATGAAGGTCCTCTAACTCCAAAAGACCCAGAGGAAGCGGCAAGAATTGGTAATTACTGGGCCTGGTCTCAAGATTATTATTCTTTTGTGCTTTCTCCCTTTCATGACATTATCACTGGTCACAATGAGCCATTCTGGAGGAATCTACGATTGACAGACACTCTTGCAGAAGGAGGAAAAGAAACTGGCATAAAAAATTTGACCACACTTCATAATAATCGTTCAAATTTACTTGAGCGCCATTTATCTTCTTCAAGTGATGCTAAACCCTTCTTAACCGGCTCAAAATGTTCTTATGCTGATATATTTTTGTATACATGTGTCCGTACAGTTCAAGAAACTGGTGGTTTTGGGATTTTAAGAGAGGAAACTGGAGGAGACCCCTTTAAAAACTATCCTGTTATTAGTAGCATCTGTGATGAGGTTGGAAAAATACAAACAGTGATTGATACTGTTGGAACAAAATTTTCTGATTGTCCAATTTAAGTTATTTTTATTTGTTAAAAAATTAAAGAACTTAAATTTTTAAATTAATAGCTCCTACGAGCCCTTTTATCTCTGTGTTCAGTTATAAAAAATCAGAAAAAAATTTGATTATTTATTTACACATAAAGACAGGTCTTCAACTAATCAAACTTTTTAAATTGAGATGATTTATAAATGCCAGAATAAGTTTTTGACCTTGGATACGAGTAACCTCCCCGTTTAGTTGTATTCTTTTTCATTCTTACTAGGCCTTCAGCCAAAATTGTAGCTGACGATATTCCTTCAATCACAGGTAAAGAAAACTTTTTCTCCAATTGTTCCGCAAATTCTGACATTCCAGCACATCCAAGCACTATCGACTCAGCTTTGTCATGATTAATTGATCTATCTATTTCTTCTTCAAGTAGCAAAAGTGAATTACTATCCTCCTTTTCAAGTTCTAAAACAGGTACATTGACCGACGATACATTTACACATATTCTGTCAAAGCCGCGCTTAAGAATGTTATTTTTCAAAATTGGTACACTCACCTCTAGAGTAGTAATTACCGAAAATGATCCCGCTAATAATGAGGCAACATGAAACGATGAGTCTCCGATTCCTAAAACTGGCTTACTTGTTATGGTTCTTACTGCGTCTAATCCAGTATCGTCAAAACACCCAATAATAAATGCGTCAGCTTCCTTGTTTAAATAAACCTCTTCTATTAAACTTGGGGTGCAAAAAACTTCATCGTAATAACCTTCGATACTTTCAGGACCGTTTTTTGGGGTCGTAGCTATTATTTTAGTGTCATTTGAAGCCACTTTTTTTGAGGCTATTTCCATTTTTTCAGTCATACTTTTGGTTGTATTAGGGTTTATTATGCAAATAATCATATTTTTGATTTTTCCTGGTTATTTCTTTTCCAGCCTAATAAATAAACAAATGAGATAGATATTCCAATAACCAGAAAAGAAACTCCCGTTGTAACAGTTCCCAGAGCATAAATTATAGGAGTTGTAACTGTTGTTGTTAAACCTCTTAAATCGAGAGGTAAGGTATTTGTTGCTCCCATAACCTGCGATGATCTCGCCAACTCATCATATGACAAAGTAAAGCCAAAAAGGGCTATTCCCACTATGCTTGGGGCAATAATTGGTAAAACAACATACCAAAAAGTTTGAAATGAAGTAGCACCCAAATCCCTAGCTGCCTCTTCTAACGATTTGTCAAATCTATTAAAAATTGCAAACATTATTAGCAAACCAAATGGAAGTGTCCAAGTCAGCTGAGCTCCAAATCCGCTTGTATACATACCTAAAGAAGTTTGAAAGTTATCTATAATTGACTGGATACCGAGCCCCTCTCCAATTAAAATTATCAAATTATCAATAAGTCTAAATTCGAGGGCAATACCCAAAGAAAGTACAATCGAGGGCACAATAAGGCTAGCTATTGATGTATAGAACAGGAGATCAGAGCCAAAAAACTTTTTTCTAAATGCTAGTCCTGCGGAAACCGAGATAAGAACTGTTAGTATCATAACAAAGATCCCTAGTTGAATAGATCTCTTGAAAGAGGCACTAATATCAACTAAACCAGAGCCTTGCCAAAGTTCCCTAAACCAATGAAGGGAAAATCCGTTTAATGGGAATGTCAATCCTCCTGTAGGCCCCTGAAAACTCAATAAAATTATTGATATAATTGGTCCGTATAGAAAAATTACAAAACCTATAAAGATTGTCAAAAATACAAAAAAACCAATAGAATTTGTTTTATGCACCTACAGTTCCTTTCTAATATCAATAAATTTTGTCATTACTATAATTACAAAAATTGTAATGAACAATAAAATCACGGAATTGGCTGCCGCTCCCGGTAATTGAAGATAATTCATTTCGGTATTAATTATTTTACCCACAGATGCAAGCTGTTGGCCTCCCATAATTCCTATGGTTAAAAAATCACCCATTACCACTGTAATAACGAAGATAGACCCAATAATAATTCCAGGCTTACATAATGGAATAATTATATTTGTTATAACTTGAAATTGGCTTGCCCCTAAATCATAAGCGGCTTCCAACACCCCTTTGTCTATTCTTAACATGGAATTAAAAATTGGTACGATCATAAACAAAGTATATAAATGGACTAATGCCAATATAACTGAAAAACTTGAATAAAGAAGCCACTCTATTGGTTCTTGGATTACCCCAATAGAAAGCAAGAAATCATTAACTAAACCATTTCTTCCCAACAAAGGAATCCAAGAAACCATCCGTATCACATTAGACGTCCAAAAAGGAATAGTACAAATTAGAAATAATGTTATCTGAAGAGAAGTGGAATTGACATAGAATGCTAAAAAGTAAGCTACGCAAAAACCCAGAAAAAGAGTTATTGCCCAAGTAAAGAAGCAAAAAAAGAAAGTTGATATATAAGTCTTAAAGGTGAGGCACAGCCCATTTTGAAATGAAAAGCATCCCTCAAAAATATATAAGTAATTTCCCAATATAAAATCTGGGACTATCGAGTATTCAGTATAATCCCAAAAACTCACCATAACTGTCAAGGCAAGCGGTACGATAAAATAAGCAATAAAAATTAGTGCCAGAGGAAGTGCTAGCAAGGAAAGTTTTGGTTGAATAATCTGTAGGTTTTTTTTCAAATTGTATTACAAATAAAACATTAAGCGGGCAGTTAAAATTTTAACAGCCCACTTAAATTTTATAATTAATTAGTTTCTAGGATGCAACCATTTCGTTCCATTTACGAACCATATACTTATTTTCATCCATTGTAGCGTTCCAACATGCTACACCACCCATTCTGTCCTCATAAGAACCACCATCTCTTACTTCGCCAGCAGCGGCTAACTTTGCTCCAGTCGGACTGAGAATATCTCCCTTTGCAGCTTTTCCTTCCATCCAAAAGCCCCACTCATCCTCTGACATATACTTTTTAGCTGTTGGAAGAACTGCAGAATAGTATCCTTGACGATTAAGGTAAGCACCAACCCAACCAGATAAATACCAATTAACAAATTCATAAACAGCATCTGCTGTCTTTCCTTTAGTAGTCTTTGGCAGTGCAAAACCTGCAGCCCAAGCCCGATATCCCTCTTTCAATGGCTGATAGACACATTCCTTACCTTGGGATTTAACTGCGGTAATTGCAGGCGACCACATTGATTGGATGACTACTTCACCTGAAGCCATTAAATTAACGCTCTCATTAAAGTCTGTCCAAAAAGCTCTGAATTGACCAGACTTTTTTGCCTCAGTGAATATTTTCATGGTGAGGTCAATTTCTGCCTTTGTCATATTTCCCTTATCCGGATATGTATACTCCCCCATTGCCTCAACAACCATTGCTGCATCCATTATTCCTATAGAAGGAATGTTAAGTGTTGCTGCTTTACCTTTGAATTCAGGATTAAGTAGTTCAGCCCATGAGTTTATTGGCCTACCGATTAAATCAGGTCTTATACCTAGAGTATCCGCATTGTAGATAGTCGGAATAAGAGTCGCATATTGGGTTACATCTTTAGCGAATGTTTTTCCCGTTGCCCCTTCCAGATACATAACTTTTGAAGGCGCAGTTCCTTGAAGTCCCACTTTTTTTCCTAAGGGTGTAATACCTTTAGTGAAAATAGACGTAACATTATCCCATTCTTTTATTCTTTTTGTGTCCATACCTAAAATATTTCCAGATGGAACTAATTTTGGAAGACTGAAATATTCTGTGTCAACCAAATCAAAACTGTTAGGTTGTGTTAAAACACGCTTAGTAACCTCATCTGTGGTTACAGCAATA
>CACIJG010000042.1 GCA_902586885.1 uncultured Alphaproteobacteria bacterium
GCTGCGTTTATTAACGGAGCATCGGCTCACTCCTTGGAATTTGATGACAATTGTTACGCGGGCGTCGTGCATGGTTCGGCTGTCGTTTTCCCAGCTGTTTTAGCCTTTGCTCAACACAGAGCTTTATCAGGTCTGGATTTATTAAAAAGTTTTATAGTTGGCTTAGAGATAGAGTTTGCTGTTGCTAAGGCTTTTTCAAATAGTATTTATGATAAGGGCTGGTGGACGACCTCTGTACTTGGATCGGTTGGAAGTGCAGCAGGAGTGGCTTCTTTGGCAAAAATTAACATTAGGGAAATTGAGAATGCTCTTTCATTAGCAATTTCTGGTGTAGGTGCAACTCGAGCTATTCGTGGAACTAGTGCAAAGCACTACTATTGTGGGCGAGCAGCAGAAAATGGTGTCATCTCTAATATTTTAGCAATGAATGGCTCAACTGGACCTTTAGATGTTTTTGAAGACAGAAATGGTATAATATCTATTCTTAACGACAATGCTTTTGATCACTCTCATATCAATAACATTGGTAAGGAATTTGGCTTATTAAACCCCGGAGTAGATATAAAAAAATACCCTGTATGCTATGCAAGCCATGCAGCAGCTGATGGGGTGAAATCGATTACAGGGTCAAAACATATCGCAATCGAAAATATAGATAAAATTATTTGCACCGTCCCTCCCATCATAGCTTCAAATCTGACTTTTCATAACCCAAATACAGTAAAAGAAGCACAATTTAGTTTAGAATTTGCAATTGCCGCAATGCTAAACTACGGAGACATAAAATTAGAACATTTAAGTTCTGAGTACATTATGAATTCAGATATTAAAAACTTAATAAACAAAGTTAAAATGAATGTCAGCAAGCTTCCAAAAAATGTTAAACCATCTAGAAAAATTTGCCCTGAATGGTCAATTGTGGAATTATTTACAAAGAGTGGTGAGCGTCACGAGAAATTTGTAGGGGCCCCATTGGGTTCCGCCGTCAATCCACTGCCTGAAAATATGCTTTATAAAAAGTTTCACTCCTGTGTCAAATTTTCTAAAATCAATCTTGCAACAAAATCCATTTATGAAAAACTGATTAATATTGAAAAAGTAAAAAATTGTCAGGAATTATTTAAAGGGTTATGAGAAAACTGTTAACGTATGACAATGATATCCAACCATTTTAATTCATCGCAACATAGGGTCGAACTCTATGGCTCCAACCATAATTAGACCTTTAAAATAAATAAAGTAATGTCACAAGGCTAGGAGCGAATATTACTGCAAAGCCAGCCATAATGAACAAAAGCTTATAGGTTTTCTTTTTACTTCCAATTAAACCTCTGCTTAATAAGCCAAGTCCTATCCCAATTTGTACTCCAGTAATAATGCTTTCTAAGGGAGAATCCGCAAAATTTATTACCACTGGATGGCGGACCATAGCAAGAGGAACAATATAAAGACCGAGACCCAGGGAAATGGCACTACCTGCTACTTTGATCCAGTTTTCTTCAACCATACTGGAGGCGATAAAAACACCCCCACAGACCGGCGGAGTAATAGTGGATAGCAACGCAAACCAAAAAATAAACAAATGCACTAACAAGGGTTGAAGACCTAGATCAATTAAAGCCGGACCGGCAACAGATACGCAAATTACATAAGCAGCGGTAGTAGGAACTTCCATTCCCAAAATAATACAAGCCAATGCCGTTAAAAGTAGAGCCAGCCACAAACTCTCACCTGATAAAGTAAGTATCGTCGAAGTTACTTTTATTCCTAATCCTGTAATGCCTAGCACTCCCACAATCAAAGATGCACAAAGAATAATTGATGCTATGGTCGCAACTTGGTTTCCAGAAAAAATAGCTGCATTTATCAATCTAGATTTTGTTTTTTCCCAATTGAATATCAAGTTTATATCAATGAATAATAATATACTTGCTGACAATATTGCTATTGCAGCAGCAAATTGTGGTGTGTATCCAATATACATACCAATAAGGAGTATTATGAATGGTACCAAGAAAAATAAAAAGGTTTTAGAGACAACTTTTAAATTTGGTACCATTCCGTCTTTGTATGGCTTTAAATCATAAAGTTCAGCATACCTATTTACGCCTATCCAAATTGTAACAAAATATAAAATCGCTGGAATAAGCGCTGCCAGAATAATTTGATTATACGGTATTCCTGTTAGCTCAACCATGACAAAAGCACCAGCCCCCATAAGTGGTGGCATGATCTGACCGCCTGTTGAAGCAACTGCTTCCACAGCTCCTGCAATTCTTTTTGGATAACCTAACTTTCTCATAGCAGGTATAGTAACCATTCCAGTAGAAGCTACGTTTGCAGAGGCAGACCCAGAAATTGATCCAAAGAGTGCAGACGAAATTACCGAGACTTTAGCGGCGCCACCGGTTAATCTCCCTGCTGCTGCTATTGCAAAATTCATAAACCCCTGACCTGCTTCCCCTGCATTTAATACTGCACCAAAAATAACAAAGACAGCAACAATAGAGACTGAAACACCTGTTAATTTCCCCCATAAACCGCCTTCAGTAATTACAAGAGTTCCTAAAAAACTATTGAACGGGATACCTGCATGTCCAAATTCTCCAGGGACTTTATCTCCTAACAAACCATAAATTAGAAATAACAATGTTATTACCGGCAGAGGCCACCCTACCGTTCTCCTAGCCATCTCAAGAGTTATGGCAATTAATGCAACTCCAATAATGGATTGATCCCAACCTTGGATGAAACCGTACTGGTCGGACAATGCTGTTTCATTTAGTGCAATGTAAATACAACTACAGACCCCTATTACCGTTAGGATTGATCCTAGATAAAACTGACTCCTATTTTTTGAAATAAAAATAAATACCCAAGGTATTGCTAGGGCCATGTGGATGGGTCTTGAAATAAGACTAGGAACCAAGCCAGAAAATATAAGCCAAATGTGAAAAAAGACTGTAACCAGACCTAGTATAATCCAAAGCGGATTTTGTGTTCTGACCATATATTATTGTGCCAATATTGATGAGCGACTTTAAAAGTCGCTCATCATCTTATATTACTGATTAGTGATGGGCTGCAAGTTTAGCACCCACCTCTTGATAATATTTTTTTGCTCCTGGATGGATGTCGGTCAGTATGTTATCCAGCATATCTAAGGAAACACCATTCCACCACTTTGCCGCTTCTCCTAAGGATTTCTTGTTTTCCCAATAAGTCTTGGTAAGCAGGTACGCTGTATCATTATTCATGTCGGCTGTTGTGAAAGCTACCACAGGGAGAGAAGTTGTAATGATGTCGTTCCCTTGTCCAGCATAAGTTCCGGCAGGAATAACAAGACGTGTTCGTTTGGATGCCTTTACCTGCTCATCGCTCAATGAAATCACATTTGCACCAGCAGACGCTGCCGCTTCAATCACATTTGGCGCAGGGAATGAACCCGCTGTTACAAAACCATCAATTTGCCCATTTTTCAGGGCAGGAACGGCATTCGAGAGTTCTACTTCTGCTAATTTAACTTTACCTTCAAGTCCGAATAGCTTTAAGTATTTAGCTCCTTCCTTTGCTCCAAAAGAACCTTTTCCTAGGAGAATTGTTTTACCCTCCATTTCATCAAAACTTGTAACTCCTGAAGACTTTGACATAACAAAATGCATTGTTAATGAAGGAATAGGAAATAAAGCTTTAACTTCGTCAAATCGAGGATTTGACTTATCCTTGAACATAGCCTTACCACCGCGCGCTAATTTAATAAGCACTGGTGGGGTAGTGAACACATAATTATTGGTCCTGCCAATCGCTTCCATAACATTTTGAACTGACCCCTGACTTTCTTCTACTGTAACAATCACATTACCTTCAGAACCTTGTTTCATCGCCTCTGCGATTTCAACAGCCATCTGGTAATATGATGATGTAGATTTTGCAGATTTATATGTAATTCTTGTCTCAGCACTCACAGAGCCAAGCAGACCAATAGCAAATAGGATGCCCATCACTATGTTAAGTAATTTCATCTTATCCTCCTTTTCTTGTTTAAAAACTTACTCAATCTAACCTGAATATTATTTTTTTAAAGAAGAAAAATATTTTATATACCTATCATTTCTCTGATTAAAAAGCTTAAACGAACCCTCAAGGTTGCCTAATGAACTAAAAACTAAAAGAGGCAACCAATCAAAAACAAAGAAAAAGTTATTTATTATTTGTCGGCTGGCACCCACTCTGGCAAGGGTTCACCTCCTGTGTAATGATCTGGCGCAGGGGTTTCTCGAAAAATACAGTAAATATCTTCTGCCTGCACTCCCAGAGTTTCATTTAAAACTTCTGCTATACCATCAACCAGCCCCTTTTTTCTTTCTGGCTCTCTTCCAGGTCGCAAGTCAACATCAATCACTGGCAAGCCATCTCCAATAATTCCAAAAGCTTCTCTTATGGAAACGTAATCATACTTCACCTGCTTAGGAGCTAAGGTTTTAAGAACTACCTCTCTTACTCTCTTGTGAATAATTTCCTTTTTCTCTCGTGCAGTTCCTTCTGGAACATCTATTCTTATTAATGGCATTAAATACCTCTCGCTTTTTAAATTGAAATCAATTCAATAATAAAACTAAATATAGGGGTCTGAAAACATTTTTTTTACTTGCACCATTAATAAAGAGCTTTTTTCGTTTGCCCTTTTGGTTTCAATTTTTAAAGGTTAATATCTAACTTTGACTATGGCTCCATAGAGGTTGATCGGACAAGTTTTGTCAAAACTAATGGCTAAGATTTATTGTTAAATATTTCAGTTAACTATTCCTGTAAATATTTGGTGTTGAACCAGACGAAATCCTCAGGACCACTAAAAAACTCTCTTGACTCCTCTTTAACAACTAGATCATTAAGTAGCGTATTATAGCCGTTTTGGAAATACTCATTAGCATCAATTCTCCCTTCTAAGGTGTCCAAACCAATATGAATATAAGTATCGTCAGTATCTTTATATTGAGCAATACACGTAAACAGTCTATTTAGGTTTTTGGAAGACTTGAGAATTAAATCCTTAGTTTCTTCAACTTTAGATTTCTTCATCTTTACGATAATTACTGTGAAGGTTGTAGGTTCATTATCGAGTTTTTCCAAATTTTCATTGTTGAGATACCAGCCCCAAACAGGCCCAGAAAAAGATTCAGTTCGGCTACCATTCGGATACTTGATCAGCAATCGATCTACTGAATCTAACCAGTTTGTACCTACGCCTTCCAAATCGAGTGCAGCATCAACACTCTCCATCAAGCTAACACAAACAAATTCATTCTGTTCGTTGAAGCCCATGTGTCGAGCAATACAATTTGGATAGTCCCTCTTGTAAAGCTCGTCTCTGAATTCATCAAAGCATCCTTTTTTTGGTCGATATTTAACAATCATTACAACCTGCGGCTCAGGAAACTTGATATAGTTTGACGCAGATACATTCTGAATAAAATCATGTGGATATTGATTCACTTGTCTGCTGAACCGAGTTTTTTCTTCAACAGCTTTTTTCATTTTTTCAACTGGTTTTTCAGTCGTAGGGGTGTCAATAGGCAAAGCTTTTCTAATTTCGTTGCCTAACGGTCGTTTCCAAAAAAATATGTGAGAACCACTTAATGGATTTGAAGAGACTGATACCAACTCCCAGCCCTTGCTACCCATATCTTTCATATGTCGTGAACGATCCTGATCGGTGAATGGTAGCTCCGTGTCAGCATAGTCCCATACAGTGCTCATGAATACCTTTCCTAAAATAAGTTATTCCAGCTTACCCAGGATCTGTACACAATATCAATGCTATTTATTAGATTTTTGTGATCTCAATGCATTTAAATCTAGTCTTTGTGAGGTTCTACCAAGTATTTCCCACCCGTGGCTTGCAAAGCGTATGATCGAATTACTTCTGGTTGTAGCATTTCTGTAAATGAAATGGTTTTGGAGTATTCACTAGCAAAAGTTGTTTTTATCTCCTTTGCCACTCGTTCTCTCATCTTTTTAAATTTCTCCATTCCAAACCTATTAATCATTGGCATTAGAAGCCATCCACCCAAACTCCATTGCATACCAAAGGATCTGTTTAGAATAGTTGGTGATCGATCTAAACCGCCATATATATATACCTGCTTATGGACATTTGAGCCGTATATTTGGTATTCCTCTGAGAAACTTAGTGCTGCTGTTTCCATAGCAGAGAGTATCTGTCCTGGCAGCATTCCCTCGTTTCCCCCTCCTGTAGCATCAAAAGCCAAATTGGCCCCAGTTTTTTTAATTGCCTCAACCAAATCACTTATGAACGTTTCATCGCTTGTATTACAAACAATTTTTGCACCCATTTCTTTGAGGATCTCCACTTGTTTTGAGCTGCGCACTATATTCACAAGAGGTATTGAGTCATTATTGCATATCTTTACTAGCATTTTTCCCAAATTTGATGCAGCTGCTGTATGAATTATGGCTGAGTGATTTTCTAACTTCATCGTTTCAATAAACCCTAAGGCAGTTAGAGGATTTACAAAGGAGGAAGCTGCTTCTTTTGGGTTTGTGCCATCAGCCATTACCAGACAACTACTACTAGGTAAACACTTGTATTGTGAATACATACCACCCCCTGCCAAGCCAACAGTTTTTCCAATAAGATATTTTGCTTTAGCACCAGCTTCTATCACTGTACCTGCCCCTTCATTTCCAAGCGAAATGGATTGATTTAATCTGGGCCTAAGTGAG
>CACIJG010000043.1 GCA_902586885.1 uncultured Alphaproteobacteria bacterium
AAAGTTTTGCCTTTTAGGTCTGAAGTACTATTTACGCCCATATCTTTTCTGCAAGTCAGCATCATTCCTGAACTTTTGAAAGGTTGAGCAATATTAACGAGCGGCAAGCCTTTTTCTCTTGCAGCAAGTGCTGAAGGCATCCAGTCTACCATCACATCAGCACCTCCGCCTGCTAATACTTGGGCAGGAGCAATGTCTGGCCCTCCTGGCTTTATAGTTACGTCTAACCCTTCATCCTTATAGAAGCCTTTATCTTGGGCAACATAATATCCAGCGAATTGAGCTTGGGTAACCCATTTGAGCTGGATGGTAACTTTATCGGCAGCAAAAACAGCTGACGCACACAGTACAGTCATTGCAGCCAGAACAGATAGTAATTTATTCATATTTATTTCCTCTCAGTCATTTTTTTTAATTGTTAATCAAATTTTTACTATTAGCAATTCTTATTTTTGATTGCTAGGATGCCAGAATGTAAGCTGTTTCTCAATAAGTGAGATTAATCCGTAGAACAGACACCCTGCTAAAGCTGCTACGAATATTTCTGCCCAAACCATGTCAAGAGCAAACCTCCCCACTTCAGATGAGATCCTGAATCCCATTCCCTTTATTGGAGAACCAAAAAATTCTGCAACTATGGCACCTATAAGTGCAAGAGTAGAACAAATCTTTAGACCATTAAAAATAAAGGGCAGGGCAGATGGTAAGCGGAGTTTGAAAAGTGTTTGCGTGTATGAGGCATTATACGTTTTCATCAAGTCTTGTCGGCTATGATCAACTAATTCTAGACCTTGAACGCTGTTGACAAGCATAGGGAAGAAGACCATAACTACGACTATGGCGCACTTGGATTCCCAGTCGAACCCAAACCACATAACAAAAATAGGAGCCATTCCTACAATCGGAAGAGCAGAAACAAAGTTTCCAAAAGGTAATAAACCTCTTTTTAAGAAATTAAATTTGTCTATGGCTATCGCAGTTAATATGGCTGCCCCACACCCTAAAATATAACCTGATAGTGCACCCTTTATCAAAGTTTGTACAAAGTCTATCCACAATATATCAAGTGAGTCTGCGAATTTAAGAGCTATCGCTGTGGGTGGAGGCAGAAGAACGGGGTTTATATTTAAGCCTAGTACAAGAAACTCCCACATTAATAATATAACAAACCCAAACAACGTAGGAATGAAAAATCTTAAAAAATTTGCATTTTTTATCAGGGATAATCTTATATTTATCAACCAACCTAAGATCCAAACTATAAAAAACAATATTAAAAAAATATTCATCTTAATATAGCCATCTTTCGAAGAGTATAATTTTGAATAAAAGAAATGAAAAACACTAGTGAAGCAGCTAGAAATGCAGCGGCAAATAGAGCACTCCAGATCATTACCGTTTGGCCATAGTATGTTCCGGCTAACATTCTTGCGCCCAAACCAGATATAGCCCCAGAAGGAAGTTCTCCTACTATCGCTCCGATTAAAGAAGCAGCTATGCCGACCTTTAGTGAAGCAAAAAGATATGGTAACGAGGAGGGAAACCTTAATCTCCACAACAGTTGATTTGGGGAAGCGGACCAGGTTCTCATCTGATCAATTTGCATTTGATCAGGAGATCTCAAACCTTTCACCATACCCACAACTACTGGGAAAAAAGAAAGATACATTGATATTATTGCTTTTGGGAGCAAACCGGTCACCCCAACAGAATTCATAACAACAATAATCATCGGTGCTATAGCTAAAATAGGAATTGTTTGACTTGCAATTACCCACGGCATAACGCTCAGATCCATTGCTCTATTATGAACAATTCCTAATGCAAGTATAATTCCTAAAAAAGTACCTAAGATAAACCCTGCCAAAGTAGCTTTTAATGTTATCCATCCGTGATAAACCAAGGATCTTTTGGAGCTGATTTTTTTATAAAAAGTTGTGTTGATAATTTCATTTACTATCTGATGAGGAGTAGGCAGTTTAGGTTTCTTTAAATTCCATGTCTTCTCAACATGTTCTGTAAAGGAGAGGTTTTTAAATTGTCTTGTAACCTTTTCAGAATTCATTGGTATTGCCGATAAATACCATACTATTACAATGAATAATAATATTGTTAATATGGGAAGTATACTGTTGTTTATTATTAATTTTTTCATCAATTTATTCAATTAGCCTATAGATCCTCATCAAGGTGACCAGATTTCAATCCTTCTCTAACTCTTTGAGCAATCTGAATAAATTCTTTACTGTCTCTTATCTCCAAAGTTCTTTCTTTAGGTAAAGGACTTTCGATCACATCTGTTATCCTGCCTGGGCGAGGAGACATAACAACTATTTTAGTTGACAAATAAACGGCCTCAGGAATTGAATGTGTGACAAAACAAATTGTTTTACCCGTTCTTTCCCATAATTTTAATAGTTCTCCATTTAGCCTGTCTCTTACAATTTCATCTAGAGCACCAAATGGTTCATCCATTAAAAGAATATTAGCATCAAACGCTAATGCTCTTGCAATTGATGCTCTTTGTTGCATGCCACCGGATAATTGCCACGGAAATTTTTTCTCAAACCCTTTGAGTTCAACGAGTTCTATCACTTTTTTTGTTCGTTCTTCTTTTTCTTTTGAGGAATATCCCATGATTTCTAAAGGTAGCTTTATATTACCACTGACGGTCCGCCAAGGATAAAGACCAGCGGCTTGAAAAACATATCCATACTCTCTAGCTTTTCGAGCGTCGTCCGGAGGCATATTGTTCACGCTAACGTTTCCCTTGGTTGGAATCTCTAGAGCCGCAATAACTCTTAGTAATGTTGTTTTTCCACAGCCAGATGGTCCAATGAAGGAAACAAAATCTCCTTCTTTGACTTCTAAAGATACTTCTTTTAAAGCATGAACAGGACCATCGTTTGTTTCAAACGTCAAATCTACATTTTCAACAGATATCATTAGGCTACCAAAAAATATTAACTATATGCCGGAAGGAATGTTTAAAGGGTCTCTCTCAATTTTCCTTGGTGTATTAAGGGCTTTCCATTTTGAAACGGCACTATGAAGTGATGGAAAAGCAGGTCGAGGAACGAATCTTCCTCTTCCTGGTTTTGGACTTGAGTTCTTTCCCCAGGCCCAAATTACGTCACCTCTTGAAAGAGTATATCTAGGTTGAGCAGTTACTTTGAAATTTTCAAATACATTATAGTCAAGAATCGATTTATGTGTGCTTGTAGAAATTGTTTTAGAGATCTTGGGATCCCACACCACTATATCTGCATCTGCGCCTTCTATCAGAGATCCCTTTTTAGGGTAGATGTTTAATATTTTTGCAATGTTACTGGAAGTCACCGCCACAAATTCCTGACGAGTAATACGCCCAGTTTCAACACCCTCAGTCCATAAGACAGATAATCTTTCTTCTAAACCATTACTTCCATTAGGTATTTTGGTGAAATCATTGATGCCCATTCTCTTCTGCTCTGTCGAGAAAGCAGCGTGATCAGTAGCCACAACCTGAAGAGATCCAGATTGTAAGCCAGCCCATAAACCATCTTGATGTGATTTATCCCTAAAAGGCGGAGACATAACTCTCCTCGCCGCATGTGCCCAATCTTTATTAAAGTATTCACTTTCATCCAATGTTAAGAATTGTATTAAGGGTTCACCGAAAACTCTAATTCCCTTTTGCCTCGCTCTTCTAATCGCTTCATGCGATTGTTCGCATGAAACATGAACGATATACAAAGGTACACCTGCAGCATCTGCAATCATTATTGCACGATTAGCCGCTTCACCTTCTACCTCAGGAGGCCTAGAATACGCATGCCCTTCCGGTCCTGTAATGCCTTCTTCGAGATATTTCTGTTGTAATTCAGCTACCATATCACCGTTCTCGGCGTGAACCATTGGTAAGGCTCCGATTGAAGCGCAACGCTTGAAAGACGCGAACATTTCATCGTCTTCAATCATGAGAGCTCCTTTATAAGCCATAAAGTGCTTGAATGAGTTAACCCCCATCTCTACCACTTTCGGCATATCATCAAAAATCTGTTCTGACCAGCCCGTTACAGCCATATGATAACCTATATCTGAACAAATTTGAGGGTCTGATTTTCTATGCCACTCCTTTACTGCATTAACTAAGCTTCCGTCTTCACCTGGCAAACAAAAATCCACCAGCATAGTTGTTCCTCCCACAGCAGCGGCCCAAGTTCCAGTCTCAAAAGTTTCTGCCGCAGTTGTTCCCATAAATGGCATTTCAAGGTGTGTATGAGGATCAATACCTCCGGGTATCACATAGGCCCCATCTGCTTCTATAACTTCATCTCCTTTTAGGTCATTACCTATTTGTTTGATTTTTTCATCTTCGATTAATATATCTGCTTTCCACTCGCGATCTGCTGTTACTAAGGTTCCCCCCTTTATTACTTTTGACATCTTTTCCTCCTTATTTGATAATTTCTGCAGTTTCTAAGACCGCATGTAATAATACGTCGGTACCTGCAGAGGCCCAACTTTCAGTTATTTCTTCTGCTTCATTATGGCTCAACCCATCTACACAAGGACACATAATCATTGCTGTTGGGGCTACTCTATTTATCCAACAAGCATCATGTCCTGCACCTGAAATTATATTTTGATGGGAGTAACCTAGTCTTTCAGCTGCCTTTCGAACAGTATTTACGCATGTTTCATCAAAAGTAACTGGGTCAAAATGCCCAACCTTTTCAAACTCAATCTCTAAGTTGAGATCTTTAGCGATTTTCTTTGCTCCTGCGTATAGCCTTGTCTCCATATCGTCTTGAACATCAAATGAGGGAGATCGAAAGTCTATGGTGAAAACAACTTTTCCAGGAATGATATTTCTACTATTTGGATAAACATCACACTGACCTATTCCTCCCACAGCTGCTGGTTGATGACTCATAGCTATTTCTTGAACAAGTTCAGTTATTTTTGCCATACCGAGTCCAGCATTTTTCCGCATCGGCATGGGGGTTGACCCTGTGTGACTTTCTCTACCTGTTATAGTTACCTGAATCCAATTTAGTCCTTGACCATGGGTTACAACTCCTATGTCTTTTCCTTCAGCTTCCAAAATTGGTCCTTGTTCAATATGGAGCTCAAAAAAAGCATGCATTTTTCGTGCTCCAACTTCTTCCTCGCCAATCCATCCAATTCTTTTTATTTCATCTCCAAATTTTTTGCCATCTGCATCTGTCTTGTTATAAGCCCACTCTAATTCATGAACACCCGCGAACACGCCGGATGCCATCATTGGAGGGGCAAATCTTGTGCCTTCCTCGTTTGTAAAATTAACCACCACTATTGGGTGCTTCGTTCTTATGTCTAAGTCATTCAATGTTCGTATGATCTCAAGCCCTCCCAATACGCCCAAAACTCCGTCATACTTTCCCCCAGTAGGTTGAGTGTCTAGATGGCTTCCGACATATACGGGTAATGCATTAGGATCAGTTCCCTCTCTTCTAGCGAACATAGTTCCCATTTTATCGGTTCCCATAACAAGATTTTCTTTCTTGCACCAACTTTTAAATAACTCTCTACCTTTGGCATCATCATCCGTAAGTGTTTGCCTATTATTTCCCCCGGCGATACCTGGTCCAATTTTAGCCATTTCCATAATGGAGTCCCAAAGTCGGCTTGAATTTATTTTTAAATTTGCTGCTGGTTGTGACATTTTCCCCTCTTAAAAAATCTTACTTTGATATTTTTGTCTATTATCACTAATTAACAAAAATAATGCAAAGGCAATTATTAGTCCTCCAAAAATTAAATGCGCCTCAGGCATGCCCTTCCCTACAAACATATCTCCAAGTGCTGCCCAGAAGGGAACTGCGTAGGTGTAAGCCATAACCTTTGAGGCATTTAGTCTTTTAGCAGCAAACTGTATCAGAAACGCGCTTAACGCGGTGGCAACAAGAGCAAGATATATGATTGTGACCCAAATTAGCAGGCTTAGTTGAGTCCAATTTGTACCAACAATATCTTGCCAAAAAAATAAAACCAAAAGAATAAAACCAGCAGATAAAGTGCCAAATGTTTGAGATGCAGCATCTTCGCCTCTGTTAAGTACAGGTATTAGGATTGCATAGATTGAATGACCAACACATCCCCAGAAGAATATTAATTCACCATAGCCAACTTTAAGAAGAATTAAATTTTCGAGCTTACCATCAAATATTACCCATAAAGCACCTAGTG
>CACIJG010000044.1 GCA_902586885.1 uncultured Alphaproteobacteria bacterium
AGAAAACTCAAAGAAACCTTATAGTGGTATTTTTGAAGAGTTTTGGCCTAGCGGTCAAATTCTTAGGAGAGGTGCATTCAAGGACGGGAAAAAAGATGGCATCTGGGAAAAATATAGAAATACTGGCTCTTTAGTAAAAAAAGTTGCCTGGCTAAACAATAATCAACACGGAATATATGAAGATTATTGGCCAAATGGAAATATCCAAAGAAAGGGTCAATATGAAAATGGAAAAGACGTTGGAGTTTGGATCATTTTTAATCAATTGGGCGAAAAAACCGACGAATATTCTTTTGATGAGGAATATAGAAACGACGGCTCTCTTCTGAGAAGAGCTATACTACGCAATGGTAAAAAAACTGGCCTTTGGGAGATCTTTTCAAAATCAGGAAAATTACAAAGGAAAGAAAATTGGCTGAATAACAAGTTACATGGAAGATATGAAGTATATTGGCCCAATGGTAAAGTTCGTTATAGAGGGCAATATTTAGATGGAGGTCTATCAGGGCTTTGGGAAAGATATGGTTCAGGAGGAAACTTAATAAAAAGAGCCGGTTGGCTAGAAAATAAAAAGCATGGCAAAGTTGAGGCTTTCTTCCCAAATGGTAAAATTCAGAGAAAAGAGGATTTTTATTTAGGAAAAAAAACAGGTGTCTGGCAGGTATATAGAGATACTGGGGTGCTTCTTAAAAAAGCTGAGTGGAAAAACAATAAACAGAATGGAATTTACATAGAATACTGGCATAATGGAAAAACCTATATTAAGGGACAGTTTGAAAATGGGAAAAGAGTGGGAATATGGAGAAAAATTAGTTTAGATGGCAAATTAGAAAAAAAAGCCTCGTACATGAATGGAATAGAAATAATTATTCCATCTGATAAAAGTTAAACCTAAGTAGTTTAAAAATGAAAAAAATTTCTGCACTAGTTAGCAAGATTGAAGAGTTAGAAACCGAGCTTGCCTCTGAAGAGAGAAATATTCTTAAATCTGCTAACTTGGAGTTACAATCTAAGCTAGCCGGAAACGATGCAGAGACTCTGGCCCTACAAAAAAATATAATTGACAAACAAGAAACTGATTTTCAATCGCTCAACCTTGCCAGGCGAGTTTCAATAAAAAAACTAGATACAGTATTAGAAAAATTAATTGGGAGAAATTTTACTATCTCTGACTCAGAGCATTGGCTGCTTTTCTCATCTTTATCGAACTCTCAAACTGTACCTTCTAAAATTCTGGAAATTGGAACATTCGATGGGATAACCGCAGCTATATTAGCTTATCTGTTTCCACACTCTGAAATAGTTACAATAGATTTGCCTCATGATAATGAAAAATTTAGATTGTCATACAATCGGGCAAGCTCATTTAATCAATATGTTGATAAGCGAAATACTTTGATTGATAAGTTTGATAATATCTCTTTTGTAGCAATCAATTCAGTAAACCTAATCAATTGGCCAGAGAAATCTTTCGATCTAATTTGGGTAGACGGAGCGCATGGTTACCCCGTATTGCCTTTGGATTTGTATAATTCTTGTCGCCTAATAAAAAAAAATGGGCTCGTGGTTGTCGACGATGTATTTACCAATCTTCGTAAATCAGATGAAATGTACAGAAGCACTGCGGCAATACAAACTTTTAAACTATTTAAAGATATCGGAATAATTAGAAATTATAAACTCATTAGGAAAAGACTGGCGCTCAAATATAATTTCAAAGACCTTAATGAAAAATTTTTAGGAGTTATAAAATTTTAATACAAATTTTTTGTGAAAAACAGGGAAAGCCTTCATATTTCTAAAAATATTTGCTGACTATTTTTAATAGCCCAATCTCCACATGAAATGTGCACTCCGTCATGAGAGTTTTCTGAGTTTAAAGATTCATCATTTTTAGAAAATCCCTTCAAAAACTCTATTCCTGATATTAAACAAGCCTTTTTAACTGCAGCCTTAAGAAGGGCATGATGTTTTTTTCTTTCTTCAATTGCCAAAAACGTTGGGTATGCCTCCCTCTCTAGCAATTTTTTTAGCTCATTTTTAGAATTAGGGGTTCGTACTGGAAGCGAATTAGAGGGCGGAGGTGGACTCTTGAAGTAAATTTTTGTTTCTAAATGAGGGAAAAGACCATCAAGACATATTCTTAATAAATTAAATCTTTTTACCAACTGATCGTCGCAGTATCTTAAAATTACATCTTCATAACTCAATTTCTTCGTGTAGCATTCTAAAAATAGCTTAGTTCTAATATCTATTTCTCCTAAGCTAATAATAATATTTAGCTTTTTGAAAAAAAAATTTTTACTTAAACCTTCTAATATAATTGCCAAAGAACGTAGAACATTATTAAAATAATCAGCGGATTGCAAAGAACCTATTAGCGTAGTGGCCCCAGTCCAGAAACAATAGGTTCGGTTAATTTTCTGAGTATCTATCATATCATTTGTGACATCTTTAAAAAACCTTCCAAGAAATTCAGCATGACTATCTCCAAAAATGATATTTATAGTTTCGTTAAAATTATTCCATTTTTTTAAATCAATCATTTTAGGTAATTTTTTATTTTCAATATAATCAGGATCCTCCAGAGAAGATCTTCTTGGGTGGTTACTAAAAATTCTATAGATTAGGTCTAGATCTTTTTGAGAAACAACATGTTTTGAAAATTCTTTATCCATATCACGGTAACCCTAAAAATCTTTTTCCTCTAACATAAATGACGTTTAATTAATTAAGTAGAAAATTTCTTACTTTGCCTTTTAGCATCAACAAAGTCTTTTGCTTGAATATATTTATACTTTAACTCTGCAACATATGGACCTAAAAACCCTCCATTCCACTTACGTTCAAAATTATTAAAGATTTTATAACTCTTTTTTCCTTCAATAAAAAATTCAGAAAGAAGTATCGCAGCTCCTGAGGCGGTATTCATACCATGTCCTCCAAATCCCGTTATTGCAAAGACCCCTTTATCCTCTGCACCTATTTTTACCGGTCCGATGTAAGGCATAAAATGCCTAGCATAGGCCATAATACCTGACCATACATACTCAATATCAACACCTCCTATTTGAGGAAAGAAATATTTAATTTCTTTAGAAACTTGCTCTTTAATTCTTTTAGTCGAAATATTTCCAAAAGCTGATATTCCCCTACCCCAAGAAAGTCTTTTATCAGGTAATATCCTGTAATAATTTCCCGCTCTCCTATTATCACTTACTCCATAATTCTTTTTAAAAATTTTATTAACTCTATTACCCAAAGGCTCTGTTACCCCTATGAACGTCTTTATTGGCAACCAATATTTTCTCAAGTCTTTTAATTCATTACCTCCATAGCCACCAGTTGCAAATACTAATTTATGAGAAAAAATATTTACGATGCCTTTCTTAGTCTGAATTCTTGATGAAAATTCGTTGTTTTCCTTAGTATAATTTAAAAGTTTAGAGTTTTCAGAAATTTTGCCTTCTAATAAATCACACTCCTTAGCTAAAGAATTCATAAAATTTAAAGGGTGAAAATGAAATGCATTTTCCTTTTTAACTGCACATAAATACCTGTCAGATAATATAATTTTTTCTAAATTTTCTTTCGATATAAATTGATCATAGATCCCGAGGTTACTATTCTTTAATTGATTTTGTCTTTTAATATTATCAACTTTGCCAGTTAGGTAGCAATTTAGCACCCCATCCCCTAAAAAAGTGCCTTTATATTCTTTTTGCATACATTTGCTTCTCATCCATGATACACCAAGTGAAGCAATATTCTCCAGCTCTCGAACTGATCCAATACTTAAATATTTTAATAAAATATCATAATCTTGAGACCATCCTGACAAACAAAATCCACCATTTCGACCTGATGCGCCACTTGCTATCGAATTAGATTCCAGTAATAGAGCCTTTACTCCTCCCTTAGTCAGGTGATATAGCAAACTAAGGCCAGCCAAACCAGCTCCAATAATTAAAACTTCGCACTTTGATTGATCTTGAACAGTATAATCGTTCTTAAAATGGGAGATATTTGTATCTTGGTACCAAGTTTCATTCATAATCTGTCAAGCAAAATAAAAACACGTTAAATTATACAAGAGCTAATGACAAATCGGAAGCATCTTCTATGGTAACGACTTCCAACTTTTCTTTTCTCCCTCTTATATCAACTGCTTTTAGGTTGTAGTTCTCTTTGTTAATATTTGCTTTATCAGCTACATATTTTGAAATTACCAACTCACATTTATATGTCTTAGTTAGCTCTTCTAATCTACTTGCGATGTTGACATTGTCTCCTACAGCCGTTTCAGTTACGGTCCTTCCATACCCCATCAATCCAACAATTGTGCTACCGGCGTGAATTCCCATACCAAAACGCATTTCTTCTGAAAAATCTACTTTCATCTCAGAATTAAGTGTCTTCATATTTTTTGAGATTTCAGAAGCTGAATTTACTGCATTTGAACAATTTTCGTTGGAAGTAATGCTTGCGTCAAATATAGCCATTATTCCATCACCTATAAATTTATCTAATCTACCACCATTTTTTTCTATTATCTCACCACAAACTGCGTAGTACTTGTTTAATATGTAAACAACATCATAAGGTAGCTTTTTTTCTGATAACTTTGTAAAGTCTCTAAGATCAATAAACAAAATTACTGTTTCTTGTTCCTTGCCAGTTAAGGCTCGGGCACTTCTAGCAGTCTCCAACTGATTTTCAGGATTTAATAATGGCAAAACAGTGATGTTACTAGTTGGTTTAAGTTGACAAGCCAATCTTACGTTATCATCTAGCCCTACTCTTTCAATTGCTTTTATTTCATGAAAATTTGGTTTTGGAATTTCTCCCTCGTGGGACAGTACTTTTATGCGACAAGTAGTACACCTTCCTCTGCCTCCGCAAACAGACTGGTGAGGAATTTTTCCTATACGACTTGCTTCCAATATTGTTGTACCCTTAGCTACAGAAACAGACAAGCCACCAGGATAATTAATAACCAATCTCCCAAAATATTTTGCCCTTAATACATTGAAAACAGCGATAATAACAACAAGTAAAACGAATAAAGGATAATATTTCATAACCAATGGTTCCACTTGCATAATTACAGGGACTGCCTCTTGAGGAATGTATTTCATAATCACAGAAAAAAGATAGTTTTCCGTGCTTATTGAATTTTCGATTGATTGTATTTGGGCAATAAAGCTCATATTTCGTAATCCGGAGAGCCAACCAATAACCGCAGTTACCGGTACGAACCAATATATAAATTTAAAGAAAGCAGGATATCTCGTATATATTAAAAATCGATTATGGTTTGTAGCTTGTTGCTTTAAAAAAGCATCTAACCCTATAACTCCGTGAACCCATATAAAAATTGTCATTAAAGAAAATAGAATAGCACCCATGATTAAATCACTAGGTTTTTCGGTATTCATTGCAGCAAAAAACAAGGGATAGCTTTCTTCTCCACCAAAAATTTTTGTCAACATAAAACTGATTGCAATATGTTGAGCCAAAAATAACAGGGCAAGTACTGGGAAAATAATTTGCACCCACTCCCTCGCATTTAACTTGAAAGACTTTCTTGTTAAAATTGAAGCAAAACCAAGTATTAAGTGAGCTATCAAAGAGAAATAAAGAAGAGTTAATCCAATTGGATTTTGCCAAATCACCCTAAAATAATTTTCTCTCATTTTTTCTGCCACTTCAATAGAGATAATATT
>CACIJG010000045.1 GCA_902586885.1 uncultured Alphaproteobacteria bacterium
GAAACGATTATTCAGATTTCTGGCTACTCTTAGAAAATCTCTATGAAACCCTAATTGGCCATCTAAGCTGTTATCAGCCCTTATTCCAGCCTGTAGTATATAAATATCCCTCTGTAGCCCTAGCGAATAAAACATGTTCTTCTTCATTTTCTTTATTAGCTTGTTTTGCAGCTTATCAAACTTTGCCAAATCCTCATCACTAGGCATATTCTTTTCAGCTATTTCAATTACAGTTGATATTAATTTTCCAAGCTCCAAAGAGAGAATATTGTTTCGTACAATAAATTTTCTTGCTTTTTTCTTTTTATCGCTGATTTTGCTTGGATCACTCCTGTTTTCAGAAAAAATCTGATTTATACACTTTTCAGTTTTTTTGTTTTTTTCCATTTCAATGAATTCTTTAAACTTAATATGCTTGAAGCCTTCTATAAACATTCCGCCCTCAGTGCAATTAAAGAGCTTTACTTTAGTATCTTTTAATTCTCTAGCAAAAAGAGAATAAGCTTTAGCAAAAGCGACAAAGGTATTGTTTGAGATCACCTTTCCTCCATTAAATCCTTTAACTTCTACATCAGCCCCATAAACCTTTTGTTTTAACTTATTCTTTTCTTCGTCATTTAGATCTAATTCTGTCTTACTTGCGTATATATCCCCTTTTTTGGAGACAGCAAGATCCTGACCAATTAAGGCAACGGATTCACACCCCCACTCAATTGCAAGATCAAACGCACTATGTGATACAGACCCCCCAACTCTCGAAAAATTGAAAGCTTCTTCTGGTATAAATTCACCTATAGGCAAGCCCGGTGACATCCACAATATATTTTTGAAAGGAGATGCAAAAAGATTTGGCGCTGAATAATTTGAAATAACGAACCGAGGAATTTTAGAAACATCACCACCCCCTATCCAATCGTCGTAATGACTAATTTCTTTTCCATCCTCTATAGGCAAGCCCGTCTTAGAGTTAAGTTTTTTTAAATCAGCTGGATCCACATGTATAACAACATCGGGGACTATATTTCTTTTTTGTAATTCCCTTAAGGCATGCAAAACGCATATTATAAGGACCTTGCCTTTTATTTCCTTTAGCAATTCAACATTTTTTTCCAAAGAAGGTCCCGGGGTAACTATTACAGCACTTTTACCTTCGAATTTTTTTTGATATATCGTGGCCTGATCAAATGCCGCCATATTTCGTAGATTATCCAATACCCTTGTAGCATCTCCCCTATTTATTGTATTAAATCTAGCCCACTGGTTATTTCTTTCATGGTTTAGATGGGTTATAATTTCTACTTGTTCCTCAGCGCTGGTACTTTCTTTTCCAACATCTATAAAAGTAAAACGATGAGGTGGCCTCCCTGGGAAAGTTGGTAAACCACCAGCTTTCATAAGTGGTTTTTTGTCTTCCGTTTTAAAGAGGTGTCCTCCTGTGTTAATAACACTATGGCAATCCTCAGCATTAACTGAGCCACCAATCAAAATAAATCTCTTTTGTCCTCTTGATACTAAAGTATCTATACAACGAACATCATCTAAATTAAAAATAAAGATCACATCAAAATCAAAATCCCATGCGAGCTCTAGTTTATAATCAAGAAAAGCATTTGTTAGCTCCTCGGAGAAAAAGAAAACCGGGTTGAAAGGCACCTGGCTCATAGTTAGCCTTACATTTTCGATTATTTTTAAGTTTTTGTTTAATTGCGAGATCGACTGCTTTATTTCAGGATCTCGATCCACCAGTTCAGAGTTTTGTTCTCCATCTTTGTCAAAAAACGCGCTAAGCTTTACGCTATTATCCGAAATATAACTCAATAGTGGCCTCATTCGATCTGTGATAACGCTAAATTCTCTAGAATTTTCTGAATTAAGAGCGGCAACCGCGTCTCCCGATAAATTGGCTAAAGCTTTGTAAATCCTAACTGTACGATCTACATCTAGTTCAGATAAAAATACTCTATAATTGTGTTGGTCTATATCGGCTGCTATGGCTTCCATTACAAATACTCACTATTTTGTTAATAACTTACTAGTCTTTCGGATTTAAAGAGTCTATAAATCCTGTCAAAAACTCTCCTGTTTTCTTAAAACCTGTAACTGCTGACTCCATTGCTGAAAATTGACTCATATATCTGTCTGTCATTGCAGCAATTTTTTCTTCAAGATCTGATTGATCTTCTGCATATTCGGCTATAGAGCTACTTGCTCTAGTTGTGCTTGTTGCCAAAATTCCAACCGAACCAGTAACGTCTTTAATATAATCCGTAATCTTGCTCAAAAAACTCTGTCCGTAATAAATTGTCGCTGTTTGAGCAGAACCCCCTACTGACGTAAGCCTTAATCCTGAAATATCTCCAGAAACTCCAGCATATTGCCTCATCCCACTGGCTGTTGTATTTCCGGTTAGTGCAATCCCACCAAGAGTTGCACTATTCCCGTCAGTTGCGTTTTCAACAAAATTGTATACTCCTCCCTTTGGAGAAAGAACTTTACTAGGACTAGTTACCTCGACAGAGGGATTACTCGATCTAGCCAAAGAGTTAACCATAACATCGAACAGAACGGGCTCTCTAGCAAACGCTTTCTGAAAGTCGGATTCCGATAAACTCAAAGAACCATCTCTTTCAGTTCTTATACCTAATTCAGAAATATATCTCGGGTTATCTTCGAACCCTGGTAAAGCGGTAGTCACTAAACTTCTAAGCTGGCGTTTTATTCCTGCTACTACGGTATCTCTAGCTAAAATGCCTTTTTCTCCTCCATCTACTCCCCTGTTTGTTAATTCCTCAATTGTAGAATTAACACTATTAAAGATATCAACGAACTCTTTTGCTTTTGTATAAGCAGAGTTTGAGTCAGTACTAGCTAATATTGATGCAGCTGAAGTTGTTGTTGAATTTAGCTTAAATTCATAGCCATCAATCAAATCTGTTACTGTGTTGGTATCTCTAGTAACTTGAACCCCATTTAAGTTTATTGTTGCGTCAGTTGCCGCAACCACTTGCTTACTAGAATTGTTAGAGGAAGTATCAAAGGCTGCTGCCAATCCAGTATCACTAGCGTCATCTGTGACACGCAACCTTAAAGCGTTTTTTGCTCCTGTATCAGAATTTATTATTAGTGAAAAAGTTCCGTTTCCTTTATCTGTTACTGTAGCATTAACCCCACTTATTGCACTGAGAGATGCTGCTAGACCTGACAATGTGTTATTTGACTCAGAAACAACAACCGATTGCGTAGCTTTGGCTGAATTATCAGTGAATGTATTGCCGCTCCAAGAGCCAAAATCGATATTTATAGTTCCTTTATTTATAGCAACAGTTTTACTTGAAAACCCAGTAAACTCTATTGTTTGAGACTTAGCTAATGAAGAAACACTTACAGAACCGCTAAATGCTCCGGCTAAAGACTGATCAATTACTTTTACACCTATAGCAGCATTGTCTGAGGTTATCTGATAGGCCGAAGAACCCTGAGCCGAAACAGCATAATCTTTCATCTTACCAAGCTCTGCGGCGACTAAGGCATAGCCTGATATCGCAGCGTTTTTTCTATCTATGTTTTCTTGGATTCGACTAGATTGTGGAGCAGTTTCTGCTTGCACAAGACTGTCTACGATCTGTGTTATGTTTAACCCAGAGCCTTGCTTATTAATTGCACTTAAATAATCGACTGCCATCTGAACGATATCCTTAACCTAGTTAATTAAATAAACGACAATTTTTAAAAACCTTTAGGAACACTCGCAATTTTTATGCCATTACTGCTATGATGTTATCAAAAAACAGGCTAAAATGATAGTAAATTCAATGTTTTTATGTCACGTTTTTACAGTGATCTCGATATTACCTTGATCTACCCGATCACCCCTAAATACATCTCTAGTCACCTTTTTACCAATTACACTCGATAAATACTCTGGAGGAAGCCCAAATCCGGGACGAATTCTTCGTATATGTCTTTCCTTAACGATTTCACCCTTTTTAAGATTTTCTACAAAATATAACGATCTCCTAAATATTTTGTTGTTGGCTTCAATACTTGGTCGCTTAAAGGAGCCTTTCCCAACAGATAGAAAAGCCTCATTACAATCTTGAACCAATTTTTTCATTTCGGAGGGCTCTAGTGAAAATTCACTGTCTACCCCTCCATCAGCTCTGGACAAAGTAAAATGTTTTTCTATTAAAGTAGCTCCTAGTCCGGTTGCTACAACGCTGGCTGTTGCCCCCTTTGTGTGATCTGATAAACCAACTTGCACATTAAATTTTTCTTGTAATATGTTGATCATCTTTAAATTTGCTTCCTCAATTGGTGTCGGATAGCTGCTAATACAATGGAAAACTGCTATTTGTTGACAGCCATTGGTTTGAGCTGCTTTGATCGCTTTTTCTACCTCCTCTAAGCTAGACATTCCAGTTGAAATCAGCATTGGCTTCCCTCTTTTTGCGATATACTGAATAAGCGGAATATCAACTATTTCAAATGAGGCTACTTTAAAGGCGGGCACATTAAACGAGGATAACAAGTCTACTGCTTTTTCATCAAAAGGAGTTGAAAAAAGAGTTATATTTAAGTCTTTTGCATACTGAAACAATCGCTCATGCCATTCAAAGGGAGTAAAAGCCTCACTATATAGATCATAAAGTGATCTCCCTTTCCACATCCCTTGCTTTATAAAAAAATCTTCGTTGTTTGACTCAATCGTCATGGTGTCTGGCGTGTATGTTTGTATTTTAATGGCATCTACCCCAGCTTGTTTTGCTGCTAAAATTGTTTCCAGTGCTCGATCAATTGACCCATTATGATTAGCTGATATTTCGGCTATAATAAAAGGCCTTTGATCATTAGATAATTCCCGACCATTTATAAAAATTGGTTTAATCATTTTTTTCCCTTTAGATGTCTTAGTTTTTTTAACTCCTCTTTAATATCAGCATCCCATCCAGAAAATTCATGCGGAAGTTGATTTAAATAATGAACAGTGCCCTCACCTTTTTGTGGTTTAGACCTCCACTTATTTGTTAAAATATTATTCATGTTTTCTAAAAAGAGTTTTTCAATCTCTAATACTAATTTTTTATAAGTCTTTGAAAAAGTTTTTTCATAATCATCAAATTTCACTATTTTTTGATAAATAATCGGCCCAGTATCTATACCCTCATCTATTAAATGAATTGTTACACCTGAGGGGGTATTATCAAAAAATGACCAGAAATTAGGATGTGCGCCTCTA
>CACIJG010000046.1 GCA_902586885.1 uncultured Alphaproteobacteria bacterium
ATGGAGACAATTAAATGACAAATACATGGAAAAATAAGTTTTGGGCGACTTTATATTAGAATTATACTCTGAAGAAATCCCTGCAAAGATGCAGTTACCCGCTAGGGATCAAATTGAGAGATTAATCAATAAAAACTTTGAAAAAGTCAACGTAAAGGCCGAAATAGTTACTGGATTCGTTACACCTATGAGGTTAGGGGTAATAACGAAAAATTTAAATCAGGATGAAAAGGGAAAAACAGAGGAAATTAGAGGGCCACGAGTAGAAGCTCCAGATACAGCAATTAAGGGGTTCTTGAAAAAGAATAATGTTAAGGAATCTCAGTTGAAAATAAAGAAAACTGAAAAAGGGGATTTCTTTGTCTATGAACGTGAAATTGCTATGACTCCTTTGTTAGAAATTTTGCAGCGGATATGTAAGGATGTAATTTCTGAATTCAGCTGGCCTAAATCGATGGTATGGGGATCAGACTATAGTTTACGATGGGTTAGGCCTTTGAGGAGTATATTAGCGGTACTATTCATTGAGAACGAGAGATTTTTGATCCCAGTAAAAGTTAGAGGACTTAAATCAGATGTTTTAACTAGAGGACATTCTTTTATGTCACCGGAAAAATTTAAGTTCAATTCTGTAGATGAATACCAAAATGAACTGATCTCAAGATTTGTTATATTGCAACCTCAAGACAGGCAAAAAAGAATATCCGAAATTTCAAACCGAGTTGTCAAGAAAGAAGGATTCAAGATTGTTAAGGATTTGCCACTTTTCAGTGAAATAACAGGGTTATCAGAATTTCCAACACCGATTCTAGGGGAGATACCCAAAACTTATTTAGATTTGCCAGAAGAGGTAATTATAACCGCTATGCGTGAACATCAAAAATTTATTTCGCTCAGAAAAGAGGAGACGGGAAGAGTTGAGGGCTTTCTCTTGATTTCAAATGTTCTAACACCCGATAAACAAAAGAGTTTGCTAAGGGGTAATATTAATGTGCTAAATGCTAGATTAGCTGATGCTTTATTCTTTTATAATAATGACAAAAATAAAATTGATAAATATGGAATGAATTGTTTTTATGAAGAGTTGAAGAAGGTAAGGTTTCATGAAAAATTAGGGTCTCAATACGATAGGGTTAACAGAATATCAGAAATAGCAGTTGAGATAGCTAAGTTTTTTGGAGAAGACTCAAAATTAGTATCGAAAGCTGCAACCCTTATTAAAGCTGATCTGGTTTCAGAAATGGTCACGGAGTTTCCTGTTCTTCAGGGATTAATGGGGAGTAAGTACTCTATTTTGGATGGATACCCTATTGAAATAGCCAACGCGATAAGGGAGCATTACTCTCCTATTGGGCCCAATGATAGCGTCCCGACAAATAACCTTTCAATTATTTTAGCCATTAGCGAAAAATTAGAATATCTAACAGCTTTTTGGTCAATTGGTATAAAACCTACAGGTAGTAAAGATCCTTTTGCGCTAAGAAGAGCAAGCCTTGGCATTATTAGAATTATAATAGAGAATCGCTTAAAATTAAATCTGGGTGATTTAATCAGTTTATCGATGCATAAGGTTGATAAGGATGACCTGTTGAGTTTTTTTAGAGAAAGAGTTGTAAATTATTTAGTTGATAAGGGATATGAAAAATCGGTCACTTTATCAGTAGTCTATGCAGATAACCTAGAATCACTATACTTTTTTCCAACTCTTGTGGAAAATATTGAAAACTATATAACAAGCTCTGAGGGAGCAAGAATATTGGCAATGAATAAAAGAGCTTCCAATATTCTAAATGGTTTCACGGATAATATAAATAATAGCAAGAAAACATTAAGTGAAGTAGGTGTAAAGGAAGATTTTGAGTTACTGCAGGCATTAAGAAAAACAGAAAAAGAAATTGAAAATGGCTTGAGAAATGAAAATTTTGACCAAATTATTCAAGGTGTTTCTTTGCTTGTTATACCGCTCAATAATTTTTTTGAAAAGGTTCAAATAAATTGTCAGGACCAAGACTTAAGACTTAATAGATATAAGTTTTTAATTGATTTACAGAGGATCTTAAAGAGGATATCTATCTTCTCACATATTGAAGTGAATTAAAGATGAAAGAGGAAAAATTTTTATATAAATTTAATGAGTTATTTATTGAAGATGAGAATTTTTCCAAGTTCGGGAATAAAGCTATCTGTATTAACCAATTGAAGCAGTGGCAATTCCCAGTGCCAGACTCTGTCTTTTTATCTGGAGCACTCACAGAAAAAATAATTGAAGGAGAAGAAATTCCCTCTGATATTCTTGGGTTCTTCAGGAATGAATTTGTTATCTTGCGAACTAGCCCAATAAACGGAACTTTCGATAATGAAATGCCTTTTTTGTATTTGGGACTAAATGATCAAAGTTATAGAATACTTGTTAAACGTGTTGGTCAACTATCCGCTCAAATTATCTATCTAACATTTTTAAAGAACTTTGCCATAAGTGTATTCAATATGAATATTGAAGAGTTTGCGTTATTGGACAAAGCTGAATTAGAGCGTCCTCCAAAGGATAAAACATCTTTTGACAACAATGAGTTCACTATATTCAATAGATACAAAGAGCTTATATTATCAAAAACTGGAAATCACTTGCCAAGTAGCTTGTCAGAGCAAATAAGGTGCGTTCTGGAGTGCGTTTATAAATCATGGCTAAGCCCAACTCAAAAGATATTGAGGAAAGTGAGCGGTATAAAAGAAAATGGACAATTGCCGATTGTTTTACAAAAAATAATTGTTGGCAAAGAGTTTAGAGAAGCACAATTAGTTGAAGCAAAAAATTTCGATGACCGAACAGGTATGTCTGAATATGTATATTCTAATAGTTACAATAATTGTTTTTTTAGAAATAAAAATAATTTAAAAGAGACGGCTGTTTCATTTGTTGAAGGTTTTAACAAAGAAACAGATTTTAGTGAGGCTATCGATGTTAGAGAAAAAATACATAATCTTATAAATTCTCTCAGCCAAAGAGTTAAAACTCCGTTCAAGTTGAGTTTAATAACTGAAAATACAGACGTTTTTCTACTCGGTTTTGAGGAGGTAAATCTCCCGCCAAAAAAGTTGGTTGAATTTATAGTTTCTTCGGTAAAGAAAAAATTGATTGATATGGAAACTGGTTTGCTGATGATAGAGCCAGTAAAATTAGATGTTTTCCTTCATCCATATGTTTCAGATAGCCAAAAACTTGAATCAGCCTTAAAGGGGGTAGCAGCAAGCCCCGGTGCAGCATCTGGAAAGCTAGCGATGTCCACTAGTAAGGTTATCGATAATAGTGCTCGCGAAATAGATACTATTTTAGTAAAAGCTGAAACAATTGCAGATGATGTAAAAGCTATGTCTTTATCAAAGGGAATATTAACTCTAAAGGGAGGTATGACAAGCCATGCAGCAGTCATAGCTAGAGGAATGGGATTACCCTGTATTGTGGGTGTTAGAAATTTAATTTTAAATGAAAAAGAAAAGACTCTGGTTCTACCAAACGGCAGGAAATTGAAAGAAGGCGATGAAATTACAATCGACGGTAATACTGGAGAAATTTATCTAAAAAAAGTGAAACTTACTCCCCCTGAAACTTCAGCTACACTTAACACCTTGTTGAATTGGTCCAACGATTTTTGTGATATTGGTATAAGAGCTAATGCAGATACCATTGAAGATGCTCGAGTTGCAAGATCTTTTAAGATTGATGGCGTAGGACTATGTCGAACAGAACATATGTTTCTTGAATCTAGCAGGATAAATCTTGTAAGACAAATGATTCTGTCTGAAAATGAGATTGAAAGATTGAAAATACTAGAGCAATTACTTCCAATCCAAAAAAATGATTTTATTGAACTTTTCAAGGAAATGGCAGGACTTCCAGTAACAATAAGATTATTGGATCCGCCATTACACGAGTTTCTTCCAAGCTCTGAAATAGAAATAACGAATACGTCAAAGATGATGAAAATTGAAAAAAATCAATTGATAGATCGCATAAAAGATCTTACTGAATTCAATCCTATGCTTGGTACCAGAGGTGTTAGGCTGGGAGTAGTTATGCCCGAAATATACGAGATGCAAGCAAAAGCGATATTTTCAGCAACTATAGAAGTCAACAAGATTTATAAAACCAAGGTAGTTCCCGAGATAATGATCCCGTTGGTTTCTGCCAATAAGGAAGTTGACTTAGTAAAAAGACGCGTAGAAAAGGTATTGAAAGAAATAGAGAGAAAAGAGTCAATGCCGGTAGAATACATGCTTGGGGTGATGGTGGAGACACCAAGAGCTGCTTTGAGGGCAGGCGATATTGCTCGATCTAGCGAGTTTTTAAGCTTCGGAACAAACGATTTGACTCAAATGACATATGGGCTTAGCCGAGATGACTCAAATAGATTCATGAAGGAATATTTGGAGAAAGGTCTTTTTACAATTGATCCTTTTAAAACTCTGGACCTTGAAGGAGTAG
>CACIJG010000047.1 GCA_902586885.1 uncultured Alphaproteobacteria bacterium
TATTTTTGTTTTGTTCCTATCATACCCTAGAAATAATATTTTCTTATATGGTTTTTTAGGGGCGCTTAAAATAGTCACTCGATTATATTCATCTTCCATTATAAATGAGCCTCAATAGAAAATTTCTCTCTTGTATCCGTTTTCATTATCAAGTCTTTGCAAACCAACCGATCTTTGAAAAACAAATCTGAAATCTCACTCCTTAAACGTCAGTCTTACTGGCACACCCTCTTGGTGCAAAAAAATTTTTGCTTGCTCGGGAGTTTGCTCAGTAAAATGGAATATACTTGCAGCAGCGACAGCAGAAGCTCCACCTTCAATTATTGCTTCCTTCATATGAAAAAAATTTCCAGCACCTCCTGAGGCAATTACTGGTATATTTATATTGCTGGTTATTTTGTTTATCAAATTAATATCATAGCCCTCCATAGTACCATCTCTATCAATAGACGTGATCAATATCTCACCAGCACCTCTATCTTCTAATTCCTTTACAAGAGATACTAAATTTCTGTCAGTATTCCTAGATCCAGAATGACTGAGACACACATAATCATTATTTACAGATTTGACATCAATACTCGCAACTATACACTGAGATCCAAATTTCTTAGCTGCAAGATCTATTAAATCTGGCGTTTCATAAATAGCTGTATTTAATGAAACTTTATCTGCCCCCACTCTCAATAACTTTTTTATTTGTTCTAAGTTTTTTATTCCACCTCCTACAGAAAATGGTACAAAGCAATAGTTAGAAAAATCACTAATAGAGTCATAATCTAAATCATAGGTGTGTTGATTGGCTGTTATGTCTAGTAGAAAAAGTTCGTCCACATCTCGTGAATTATAAACTTTAATTGCTGGCAGCACAGTACCAACTCTTCGCCAACTTTGAAAAGAAACCCCTTTTACTAACCCTAAGTCTTTCCACAGCATAGTAGGTATTACTCTAACTTTTAACATATCTACAGATCCAAAAAATTCTTCAAAAGTTTTAAACCTGCCTTGGAGCTTTTTTCAGGATGAAATTGCGTTCCAAACACATTATCTTTCTCTATTGAAGCAACAATCTCACCATCATAATTCACGATGCTAGATATAGCTGAAGGGTTAGAAGGCAAAAAACCGTAACTGTGGACGTAAAAGAAATCGTTACCAGATCCTATCCCCTTGAAAAGAATGCTTTTATTTTTAACGTGAGTGTCATTCCAGCCAACATGCGGTATGGGCTTTTCACAACCCAATTTTGTTAAATGACTTACTTGGCCAGGAATAAAGTCAAGACCTTCGGTTTGTCCTCCTTCCTGTCCAGTCGTTGCCAAGAGTTGCATACCAAGGCATATACCAAGAATTGGTTTCTGTTCATTAAAAACATGCTCCGAAAGTGGGTCAAACCAATTGTTGTTTTTTAATTCAGACATTGCATCACTAAAACTACCAACTCCTGGTAAAATAATTTTGTCAGCTCCTTTAATCAACTGTGGAGCATTAACAATATCTGCCTTAAACCCTAAAACTTTTACCGCTGTTTTAACAGAGCCTAAGTTACCCATACCGTAATCGATTATTAATACTTTCATAAGTTATCGTAATTAATTTTTGTTAAATTATTGTAATTATCTTTTTTTAAATTACCTTGGTTATCTCTTACAAAAATCTTTTTATTTGTAAACTCATCACAGATTTCTTTGAATTCCTCAACAGTAATCTCTAGCGGCAACAAAATATCTTCCAAAGATTTATCAAGATACTTCCATGGAAACCTACCATCTGTCTTTTCAACAATTTTTTTGGCTTCTTCTCTACTTAATCTACCTCTTCTTGCATGAAGACATGCTATGTCAGTTGCTCTTCCAAAGCCAAATTTCAAAAATTTGAAATAGTCATGAATTCCTGTTTGATGGTTGTCTAAATTTTCATAGTTGACCATTGAACCCTCAACAGTTGTTTCTTTAGACCTAAAGCCGTATGCCTGAGCAATCAAAGCATTTGTCAAGCCATCCCAAGGAATATAATATCCCAAGAAAATTCCTGTAACTTTTACTCTTGAGAGATCTTCGTCACTGGGATAAGTATATGGAATTAAATGTTTTCTCTCGATTTCTTCATTTCCAATCATATCAGAAACCCTTAATCCCAAGAGACCTCCAAATTCCTCCAACCATCTACGATTTAAAACGTTATTTTTTGCTGCACTGGCTGGTCCGCCATATTCATTCTGTGAGTTTTCTCCCCAAATTATTAGAGGTACTTTGTATTGGACAGCTGCCCTCACAGGAATTGTAAACATTCCAACATGCTCAGGCCATGATATATCTCCAATTGTCTTTAAGCCAATTCTATTAAGTTTTGCCCTAATTAGTGGATTAGGTGACATCTCGATGTAATCGACGCCCAACTTTTTTATATTTTCTATATTTGATCTACCTATTGCAGACAAATCACAAGTTGTAGCAGTAACACAAAGAGGATTCATACCCAGATTTAAAACACTTATAACTTGGAAAGTACTATCTTTCCCTCCAGACACAGGTACTATACAATCCCAGTTGTTTCCCTCTCTATCTCTATATTTTCTTAAAATACTTTCGAGTTCTTTTTTTCTGATATCCCAGTTGATTGCTTTCCTTTCCTCATAAAATTTACATGCGCTGCAAACACCTTCCTCGTCAAAATACAGATCAGGTTTTGTATCCGGCATTATACATTTTTTGCAATATCTAAGCATTTATCCGTTACCCTTTCTCAATAAGAACCAACTAATATCATCCTGAGGGAAATTGTCGTCTTTATGGTAGGCAAAGCCATAATCCAATAGTTTTAAGTCCTCAAATTTTTGCATCATTTCACCAGCAAAATCTCTCTTGAAAAGCTTGTCTTTGAACCCCCTATATTCAATCTTTGTAGGAGTTGTGTTATAATATTCACATATCAAAATATACTTATTTGATGCGTGATACAAATTCTCATAAACTTGTGAAAGAAAATTGGGATTAATATGAATTAAGACCCCCTTTATCAAAACTAGATCCCATATTTTTTTTGGCTTAAAGTCTATAATAGACTGCTCATGAATTTCATCCTTTGACAGTAACTCTTTTAGCTTTACACTGGCCTCCTTATTAATTTCAACTGCTTCACATTTTAAGTCAGGAAATAATAACTTAAGAGCTTTTAAGTTCATTCCTATGTTAGCTCCAAACTCAATACAAGTTGAGATATTGGTGCTTGACTTGAGTGAGTTAGAAAAAAAATGTAAATTCGATGCCAGCAATTTTTTTCCTGAATTTCTATCAATATATTCGTTTCCAAACTTTCCTGCCCAAAAATTTTCCTGATCTGTTTTAAAAGCCATAATCAAAACCTCTTGTTTTTTATGTTATAATCTCTAATAAAAGAAAACTTTGCCTCTGCTTCTTGCCAATCTTCGTCTTCATCGATATCCTGCACTCTAATTCTTGGCACTATTATTGGTAAGGTTTTACCCTCTATTAAGGGCGTCTTTTCTTGCCACGATTTAGTTTTTCCGACAACAAACTGTCCGGCATCATGGTAACGGCTTGGAAGATCCTGACTTCTCTTTAAAAAATTATGTTTTTCAACCATGCTCACTGTATCTGTGTCATCATCGACTTTAAGTGCTCTCTGAATTGGATATGGAAATAAAGTTACCGATATCGAAAAGTCATAATCGTTAATAGAATTTATAGCACGCTTGATATCTGTTTTTTCTACAAAAGGAGCCGTAGGATAGATCAAGGTAACTAAGTCAAAGATTTGGTTTTTTTCGTTAAAATAATTAATAGCGTGTCTGACGACTTCAAAAACACTCGTGTTATCATCTGAAATCGGTTTAGGTCTAACAAATGGTGTCTGTGCACCAAATGAACGACTAATTTGAGCTATTTCTTCACTATCAGTAGATACTATAACCTGGTCAAAAAAACCTGTTTCCAACGACATCTCAATAACCCACGATATTATCGGCTTTCCATGGAATAATTTAATATTCTTTTTAGAAATCCTTTTAGAGCCTCCTCTCGCCGGAATAACTGCTAAATTTCTCATTTTCTTAACTAACTCTTTCCATTATTTTTCTTTAAATGGCTCTTATCTAAAATAAATGTTTTCTGGTACGCTTCAGCTCCCATTCCTGTTAATATTTCTTCATACCATTTATTTCTTACAGAAATATTAATATGAAAACCCTTAGCTCTGACAGAGGGTATCTCTGGGAGTGGTTTAAATTTTTCAATAACATAGCT
>CACIJG010000048.1 GCA_902586885.1 uncultured Alphaproteobacteria bacterium
AAACAATTCGCCCCATTGTGATTCCTTAGTCCCAACAATGTGATAGTTAGCTGATTTCTTCCTAAGGTCATCATCTTGAGGTATACTTGCCAAAATCGGAATTTTAACAGTCTCTGCGAAAGCAGCAGCTTCACCAGAACCGTCATCCTTATTGATAACGAGCCCAGCGACACCCACATTCCCTCCTAACTTTCTAAAATACTCTACTGCAGAACAAACATTGTTTGCTACATAGAGGGACTGTAAATCGTTAGAAGCAACTAAAATAACTTTTTGAGCCATATCCCTGGCTATTGGTAAGCCGAAGCCTCCACAGACAACATCACCCAAAAAATCTAATAGGACGTAGTCAAAATCCCAATCGTGAAATCCAAGCTTTTCTAAAAGCTCAAAACCGTGAATGATACCTCTTCCACCACATCCTCTACCTACTTCAGGACCTCCCAACTCCATCGCAAATACGCCATTTCTTTTAAAACAAACATCTCCAATAGTAACCTCTTCGCCCGCAAGTTTCTTATTAGTGGACGTTTCCAAGATTGTTGGACAAGCCTTTCCTCCAAATAACAGGGATGTTGTATCGGACTTCGGGTCACACCCTATAAGCAGAACTCTTTTTCCCTGTTCGGCCATCATATGGCTGAGGTTTGCAAGAGTAAAACTTTTACCGATTCCACCTTTACCATATATAGCTATTATCTGAGTTTTCTTAGTAGGCTCACCAACCGGCACCTCATCAATAGGTTGACTTGCTTCCTCTCGGAGATTTTTATGATGTTGATCGAGGTTTTTTTTATCTTCTTTAATATTTGGATTATCTAAACTCATGCCGCATTCCTCCAATCAATAACCATTTTTAAGCAATTAGAGTCCTCAAAAGCGACTTTATAGGCCTCTGTAGACGCTTCTGCAGGTCTCGTATCTGAAATTAAGTTGTCTAATGAGAGCGCTCCAGTCTCAATCAGTGATTTAGTAACGCTTACGTCCTCTGTTGTGAACTCTGCCGAAATTCTTAACTTCGCTTCTCTCATAAAAGCCGGAGGAAATGTAAAAGTAAGGGGATTCGAATAAAAGCCTGCAAGCACGATTTCACCATTCTTTTTTAGTCTCTGAATGATTTGATCCAATATTGACGGATCTCCGCTTGCATCATAAATTGATTCGTAATCTCTTTTGTTGTCCTCAACTGGATTTAATACTTCATAACCTTCAGCTCCTGAAATTCTTGATGAGTTTGTTTCCCAGACAACGGGAGGCTCTCCGCCTGCCGCTATTGTCAATCTAGCTAAAAGTCTACCCAAAACGCCGTGACCAACTATAAGATTAGGCATTTTATTTCCCAAGCCCGCCATTGCATGTCTTGCAGTTGCTGCTAATGCGAAAAGGGTGCCCGTAGAATCCAAGTTTTTATCTATCTTTATAAGTTTCTCTTCAGCTACTATAAGTTGTCTTGCAGACGCCCCAAACAAGCCCTTTACATCTTTGTAGCAATTGGCCCCAGGAACAAATACAAAGTCACCTACCTTTAATTTATTAGACCCTCTGGCATCTACAACCTCTCCAACAGCTTCATAACCAGGCACCAACGGATATCCCATTCCCGGAAATGTAGGCATTTCTCCGTTCCAGAATAATCTCTCTGTCCCTGTAGACACGCCTGAAAAATGTGTCTCCACCACAACTTCTCCAGTCGAAGGTTCCCTTAGGGCAACGTTTCCCAGGTACAATTTACCTGGATCTTTTATAATTACTGCTTCAGTTTCAATCATAAAGTTTCTCAAAAATATGCGTGGAAGACTTTTCCATAGGCCACTGGCGGCGGGTTAGGCTGAACCGATCTGATTTTTATGCTTAGCTTTCTTCCATGCTCAGTCAAAAAGCTGGTCCTCCCTTTTTCTTCATTTATACGACAATTAAAGCCAAACAAATATAGCTTGTCAATAAAATTAGACACAAATGTGTACATTTTTTTAGACATGTAGCTAATTGGTAGAAATAGTTACTTTTCTGCTGTAATCACCTGAGTAATAAAAGAAGCGCTTCCTACATGTTTTCTGACCCTCGAGAAGCCTACTTTTTTTAGAATCGCTTTATGCTCATCAAACGATCGCACCTTGCCCGTGGTCATGGCCATAGTGTAAAATGAAAAATAGCAGTCGCTTGATTTAGAGGGATTTATACCTCCTGACATTGGCTCAGTTATCAATAGTTTTCCATCATTTGGAAGAGCATTATATACGCAGCTTAAAATTTTTTCAGCAGTATCATCTTGATGATCGTACAAAACTCTTACAAGGCTTATTAGCTCGAAACCTGTAGGTATATCATCTTCTAGAAAGCTTCCTGCTATTAAATTAATATTTGCAAAATGTTTGTTAATTGACTTATTTTTCTCTGCTTCATTTATAACATCGGGCAAGTCAAATAAGGATCTCTCAATATTTGGATACCTTCTATTAACCTCATACAAAAAAGCTCCTGTACCACCTCCCAAGTCAAGAATATTCTTAAACCCTGTCAAGCTAAAAGTATCCAACGTTTCTTCAGCAACTAATCTCTGTGAAGTCTGCATTAATTTACTATATTGAGCAGAATTATCATTCTTCGACTCGTAATTACTCTTTATATTTTTAACATAAGGCCAGAAATTACTCAGATAAGTATTTTCTTTTCCTTTTAATATGCTCACAGGGCTATCTAAATCTTTATACAATAACTGGTTATGCCTAATCATTTCTAATAGACCGGGAATAGCTATGATTTGGACACCCATACGGCTTAACCAATAGGAATTATTCTTGCAATAGATAAGCTTTAAAGCGCACGCACTCCGAAGTAGAGTTAAGGTTTTATCTTCTTCTATCTTCGCAAAATTACTTAATTCTGATAAAGACCTTCCTCCAGATTTCAAATATTGCAATATGTCCAACTCGACTAAAGAATGTAATATTTGAGAATAAACAAATCCCGCCATAACATCATATATGCGGCCCCCTTCATAATTAATCAGGTTCTTTATTATCGGCACTTTGCGTATAAATCGATGAAATCGTAAAGATGAAAAAAGCCTAACCTTGAATTGATACAAGCGCCCAGATAAACTTCTGTCGTTATTGAGCAACACAGTTTTCATTAACTAACATTATTGACTAAGATTAATCACAAAGTTTTTTGTAGAGGCTGGACAGGTGTAAGTCGTTCTGCTTGTTTCCTAACGATCTTTATTAAGTCCACTTCACCTGGACATGATGGTATTGAGGCAATTGCACCCGACAAAATGTCTTGCAGTCTATTTATGGCCCCTTTTTCACCTAACTTCAAGACAGCATTAGGTCTCTCGTTCTCGGCATCCCTATTATTACTCTTCCCACTTTCTTTTGTTTCAGCAAAATCTTTCAAATCATCTGCCACCTGAAATGCTTCACCTATTCTTGTTCCTAATTCAGTCCATGGCTCCGGATCCTCTCCTGCCGATATAGCCCCCATTTGGGTAGCAGCTACAAACAAAGATGCTGTCTTCAACTTGTGATATGCACGGAGATCTATGGTTTTTTCACTCTCCCAACCTTGTCCAGAACATATGCCAGTTGGCATTCCTGAAGATCTAGCCAAAACTCCAATCATTGGGCCTAATCTTTCAGGAAAGTTCAGAGAGGCCGTAGATAAAGACTCAAAAGCAAGAACTATAAGGGCATCTCCACAGAGTACAGCCAGAGGTTCATCAAAGGCCTTGTGAACTGAGGGCTTACCTCGACGAGTGTCGGCATTATCAAAAGCTGGTAGATCGTCATGAACCAGACTTGCGCAATGCATAAACTCAACAGACACAGCGGAAGCCATTGCCAACTCCGGCGAGTCTAATCCGCATGCATTGGCAACCGCCAAAGCAAGCTGCGGCCTAACCCTTGCGCCACCTGGGAAAATAGCATAATCCATTGCAGCGGCTAACTTTGGAGGCGCAGGTGACCGACGGGCATTTTTTAACGCTTTACCTAGGGATGATTCGAGGCGCTCTTTCATAGAAACTTTCCAATGCTTTTACATTAAATAGACATTCTTTTGTTTTTGTGTAAATAATTTTGGACATCTTTTTAAAATCTGTCAATAAATACCTTCAATGCATAAAGAAAAAGAAAAAATCATAATTGTGGGCGCTGGTATCGGTGGCCTTGTTTCCTCACTACTTTTGTCTGATAA
>CACIJG010000049.1 GCA_902586885.1 uncultured Alphaproteobacteria bacterium
TTCCCTCATCTTGATTGGACAGAGGCTCTATCTGTTGAACATGGAAACCTCTTCTATAATCCTTTTCATGCTCTCTGTATCGCATTTCTTTATGGATCAGCACTATTATTTGCAATGCATGGCGCTACAATCCTGGCAGTTTCCAGACTTGGTGGTGATCGTGAGTTGGAACAAATCTACGACAGAGGAACTGCATCTGAGAGAGCAGCGCTATTTTGGAGATGGACTATGGGTTTCAATGCGTCAATGGAGGGAATTCATAGATGGGCCTGGTGGTTCGCTGTGCTTTGTCCAATAACGGGGGGTATTGGTATTCTGCTTACTGGAACTGTAGTTGATCAGTGGTATGACTGGGCAGTACTTCATGGGTTTGCGGCGCCGGGCACAGAGGGTGAAGGCCCGATCGGCCTTTACGATGGTCCAGCCGAATGCCTTAAGAGTGAGCAAATTGAAGTAGACGGAGACCTTGAGTGTCCCGAGGGGTAATTTGCCCTTGCTAAATTATAATGTGTGAGGGAAAATATTCCCTCACACAATCAAAGAGCTGATACTGAGTTGATGATATGAACCATTCAATTTTACCAAAAATTAATTACCCTGCGGATCTTAGGCAACTCTCAGATCAAGATTTAAAGCAGTTAGCTATAGAGCTAAGAAACGAGACAATCAAATCAGTTTCTGAAACTGGTGGGCACTTAGGATCTAGCCTTGGGGTTGTAGAACTTACGGTCGCAATTCATTCAATATTCAATACACCTCATGACAAGCTAATTTGGGACGTAGGACATCAGTGCTATCCACATAAGATTATTACTGGGAGAAAGGAAAAAATGAAGACTCTCAGGCAAGAAGGAGGTCTTTCTGGTTTCACAAAAAGAAGTGAAAGTAATTATGACCCTTTTGGAGCTGCACATTCATCTACCTCCATTTCCGCTGGGCTCGGTTTTACGGTGGCACGTGATATGGGTATGCCAACTGGAGATGCAATAGCGGTTATCGGAGATGGGTCAATTAGCGCGGGAATGGCATACGAGGCTCTTAATAATGCTGGAGCAGAAAATCGAAGATTTTTTGTTATACTTAATGATAATGAAATGTCCATTGCTCCCCCAGTAGGCGCTATGTCAAAATATCTTTCAAGTTTATATGCAAATCAACAATTTTATAGCTTAAAGGAACTAGCTGAAAACTTTGCGAACTCACTCCCTGGACCACTAAAAGAAGGAGCAAGAAGAGCAAAAGGTTTAATAACAGGTTTAGCAGGAGGAACAGGTAATACCTTTTTTGAGGATTTAGGGTTTTCTTATGTTGGACCTATAGATGGGCATGATTTGGATCAACTGCTTCCTGTTCTAAGAACTGTTAAAACTAGATCTGAAGGACCAGTAGTCATACATTGTGTAACAAAAAAAGGGGCTGGTTATGCTCCGGCTGAAACAGCATCTGATAAATATCATGGTGTCTCAAAGTTTGATGTTATGTCTGGAAAACAACACAAAAGTAAATCAAATGCGCCTTCATATACTTCTGTTTTTGGTAATACTCTTGTGAAGGAGGCATCGTTAAGTGAGAAAATTGTTGCTGTTACTGCTGCCATGCCTTCTGGAACGGGACTAAATATTTTCCAAAACTCTTTTCCTGGGCGTACCTTTGATGTTGGGATAGCTGAACAGCACGCTGTTACTTTTGCTGCAGGAATGGCGGCTGGAGGCTTAAGACCATTTTGTGCAATTTACTCAACGTTTTTACAGCGAGGTTATGACCAGATTGTACATGATGTGGCCCTTCAAAAGTTGCCCGTTAGATTTGCGATTGATAGAGCAGGTTTAGTTGGAGCAGATGGAGCAACCCATGCCGGTTCTTTCGATATCTCATACCTTTCAAACCTTCCAGGATTTGTTGTCATGGCTGCTTCAGATGAGGCAGAATTAACTCACATGATCAGAACAGCTGCTGAATATGATGAAGGACCAATTTCATTTCGTTACCCTAGAGGAGATGGAGTCGGGTTAGACTTGCCGGAAAGAGGAGAGTTATTGGAAATTGGAAAAGGTAAAATATGTAAGGAAGGGAGTAAAGTAGCAATTTTGAGCTTAGGAGCTCATCTTCAGGAAGCTCTTTCAGCTGCAGACGAGTTGGAGCAATTGGGAATTTCTACAACAGTGGCAGATGCCCGTTTTGCTAAGCCTTTAGACACTGATTTATTGAAAGAACTAGCCGAAAACCATGAGGTTCTTATTACCCTTGAAGAGGGCTCAATAGGAGGTTTTGGCTCTCATGTGGTCCATTGGCTATTAGAAAACAAATTTATTGATAAAGGGGTCAAAGTTAGAAGTATGTTTTTAGCTGATAAATTTATTGATCAGGCCAGTCCAGCAGTTATGTATCAAGAGGCTGGTTTGGATATTAAATCTATTATAAGGACCGCTCTTGACGGGTTAGGTATTGCAAATTTGCAAAAAGACAATTTAAAGATAATAAAATAGCTAGAATTTAGATTTATAGAGTTATCTGGTCTCTATGTTTATCCATATAGATTCTTATCCATGGTGTGAATTGATCTGGATTTTTTCTTATTTCACTAATTAAATTGTTTATGTTTATCCATTTCGTGCTCATCACTTCTTCTGGATTAATGTTAATTGTTACACTGCTCTTTTTGTCAAAGTAACAAACAAAAATATCTACGATTTCATGTTCTATAAGATCATTACCTACCTCAGCTTTATATTCAATTTTATCTTTGTAAACAAGTTTGGAAACATTTATTCCGAGTTCTTGATATAATCGTCTCTTAGCACAGGTTTCAGACTCTTCTTGCCAATAGGGGTGTGTGCAACAGGTGTTAGCCCATAACCCTGGAGTATGATATTTATTCAATGCTCTTTGCTGAATTAGTAGTTCTTTTCCTGAAAAAAGAAATACCGAAATTGCTTTATGTCTAAGCCCCTTTTTATGAACTTCCATTTTTTCAAGGGGTTGTAAAGTTCCTTTATCCCAAGCTGGGATATATTCTGGTGTCATACTGCTTTGACCATGCCCGTTAAATGTGCAATGTTTTTAAACATTATTTTTAAATGCGCCAGAGGTCTTGATTTTAGTAATTTTTTATGCATGTAATTCTCAAAAGTAATTCTTTGCACGTCGATGTCCTTGCAAAGTGTAACAAACCTTTCTCGCCTTTCATCAGACCGGTAGTACGCATTCTGCATTGCTCCTAGAACCTGAAAAACGGCCTTATGCTCCTTCATGAAATTGCTTCTAGCCACTGCTAAATATTTTGGATTATTATTTAATAAGCTTTTTTCTACTGCTTCGGAAGCGTGTTGGCCGCCAATCATAGCATAGTATATCCCCTCGCCTGAAGAAGGAGCGACAACTCCTGCTGCATCTCCAGCCAAAACTACATTATCTTCATTGTCCCATTTTTCAAGTGGTTTCAGTGGAATGGGAGCTCCTTCTTTTCTGATAGTCTGACATTTATCTAAACCTGCTTGGGCTCTCAGATCAGAAGTAGCTTTTTTTAAATCGACTCCATTTATCCCTGTTCCCATACCAACGCTGGCAGATTTACCATGGGGGAATACCCATCCATAAAAATCTGGTGAAATTTGACCATCATAAATGACATCACATCTGTTCGGATCATACTCCTGCATTTTGCCTGGAGCCTTAATGATTTCATGATAGGCTATGACATAAGGGATTTTGTGAGCATCTTTTATAGCGATTCTGGCTACATTGGATTTTGCTCCATCTGCTCCAATAACGTATCTTGTAAGCACACTAGTAATTTTTTTGCTCGAGTGGTTTTCAAAAGTTACTTTGGTATACTCAGAGTTTTTACTCAATGCTTTAAAAGTTCCAGTGAATCTATGAGCACCGAAATCTTGAGCTCTGGATCTTAAAAATTCATCAAAAAACTCTCGATCTACCATCCCAACAAAACCGTTTTCTATTGGTATATCCACTTTTCTAGAGGTAGGAGATATCATCCTAGCTGTTTTGATTTTAGCCACAAGTTGAGAGTCAGGTATTTGAAAATCGTCTATTAGTCTCGGAGGAACTGCGCCTCCACAAGGCTTTATCCTTCCTGCTCTATCAATAAGAGCGACCCTAAATCCTTTTTTCGCCAAAGCCTCTGCAGCA
>CACIJG010000050.1 GCA_902586885.1 uncultured Alphaproteobacteria bacterium
CAATTGGATAATAAGCGTTGTAACAGCACAGTCGGCAATAGATTTTTTAACCGGTTCAAGTACGTTAAAAGCGATTGGCAATAAGTACTCTAGAGGCCTTTCAGAACACTACGAACCTATTAATTCGCCCTTTATCGAGTCAATTGCGGAAGAGAAATTGAGGATTTTGTCTGAAATTGAGGCTGCTGAAAACGCAGTAATAATTCTTAATGCCTTCGTTTATAGACGATTTAAATTTCATCCGGATAATAGACCAAGACGTATGACTGGTTTATTTAGTTCCGAATTCGCAGGAACCAAAACTCCTGTTGCGGAACAAAAAGAATTATGCAAAGGATTTAAGGCGTTTATTTTTAGTATTAGATCTAATGTATACAATTACGCTCCGGCCGGATGGACAATCATCGAAGAACCCGAAGCCAGTTGGCTAGGTGAGCTAATTGCTGAACCATCCTCTATATTTGACAGTTTCTAAACTTATTATAAAATAGGAAGGCAACTAAAGAAATTGTCCTTTGCTTTATAGAGTTATAAATATTACCTTTCAGGTAGCTTTTTTTGGTGCAGCCATAGGTGCCATAGTTTCTTTATTGTCAGTGGGTTTCGTTTATGGTGTAAAATTCATATCTGGGTTCAGAGAATCGTATCACTCTTGCTTTTTTGAGTTAGGTTCACTGTGTTTTAGTGTAGCACCACTTTTTTTCTTATTAATTGCAGCTTCAATTATCATTGTAGTGAAGAGGACATTAAGTATAACCAGATATCATGGGCCAGCTGACGTCATTTTAAGTGCGCATAGCCCCTCAGAGCAACTCGACCCCAAGACTGGCTTTCTATCAACTTTTGCAGCTTTTGTTTCTGCTAGTGGAGGAGCATCAGTTGGGCAATATGGACCTTTAGTCCATCTCGGCGGAACTATAGGCAATATTTTAAATAGAATATTACCAGGATTGCTTTCAAAGGATATCTTTATTGGATGCGGGGTAGCTGCCGCTATCTCAGCTGGGTTTAATTCACCAATAGGGGGAATTATTTTCGCTCATGAAGCAATACTACGACATTTTTCATTTAGAGCCATTGCTCCTATCGCCGTAAGTAGTGTAACAAGCGCCACTTTAACCAATTATTTTTTTCCTTCTGCTATTCTGTTTCAAAATACCGATTCTGACATTTCAATGTTCCCTGCCGTAACTTTGTCTCTATTTCTGGGTCCTGTTTGCGCTATTATTGCCGTAATATTTATGAGAAGTCTGCTCAGTTTACAAAAAAACATGAATAAGATTTCTGAAAATGAGATAACAAGAATCTTTTTTGCTGCTCTAATTTGTGGTCTTGTAGGCGGATTTATCCCAGAAGTTCTTGGACTTGGTGGAAGTACCATAGAAGGTATTCTAGCAAATTCTTATACTCTGTACTTCATAAGTTTAATTCTATTACTTAAACTTATTTTAACAGTAGTGTGCTTAAGCTTGGGTTATTTTGGAGGGGTCTTTTCACCAGCTCTTGTATTGGGTGCTGCTATCGGTGGAATTTTCACGTTTGGTGGTAATGTGTTTGGTCTAAATATGTTGGGCGACTCCCTTATTTTGGCTGGAATGGCTGCACTCTCTGCATCGGTTATTGGCGCCCCTATAGCATCAATTGTAATTATTTTTGAGTTAACTCACTCATACGATTTAGCTTTTGTGTCGATTATATGCGTTGCTGGCTCTTGTCTAATCAGTTCCCTTATTTTTGGGCATTCATTCTTTGACAAACAATTACTAAATAGACGTTTTAAAATCTCTAGGGGAAGAACGGAAATTTTGCTTTCCGAGCGACCTATTACCAATTTATTAGGAAAAAATAAGTTTTTATCTATCGAGTCTGGTGCTTCAAATGAAGATTTCATGAAAGCTTTTGAAAATTGTGAGTTCACAGAAGCTTACATTGTTGACAACCAAAACCGACTAACTGGAAAAACCAAGGTAAATGATCTTTTAGGTAGTGGGAAGAAACCCGAAAATACTCCCTATCCCTTGACAATAAACAGTTCTTCAACGATATCTGAAGCTATAGTGAAAGCAAGTAACTTTGTAGGAGAAAGCATTCCAGTAATAGACGACGATAAAACTCTATTGGGTGTAGTTACTGAAGCTGATTTATTTTCTGAGTATCTTGAAATACAAGAAGCCATTTCTAAAATAGAAAAAGATTAAACCATAAAACTATGCGGATATGTCTACTGACTGTTGAAGAGTGGCGTCTGTGCTTGTAAATGCCTCAATTGCGTCGTTATTCACCTTAGCCAAAGTATCTGTTTCGTCTATATCATTATTAGATCTTATTTCAATATCCGCTATTCTGTTCTCTAGCGCCCTCTCACTCGTCATTTCTTGAGGTCCAAAATTAGCCAGAGAAGGTCTCAATTCAGCCCCACTATTTATAATGTCATTTACAGGAGGCTTCAATTCAGGCGCACCTCTGGACGAAAATGCCTCTTCTGGATTAATATCCATGGTTCTTGGTGTAACGTCTATAATATCCTCTGCTAAGTCCGTTTCTGGTACGGTACTTGCATTAGAAACAGCGGCACTCGTTACAGATCTGTTTTCTGCAGCTTTCTGTACTATAGGAGCCTGATTTGTAAGTATAGAATCAACCATGTTGATTAAAGTATCATAAAACAGGGAAAAGATCAATATCTTGATAAAAAATGAAAAATACATTAGCTGCCCTTCAATATAAAAAAACCGACCGGCTAGAGAGTTACAACCCGAAGGATGCAAAATCGATACTTTTGAAATGTTTTGACGAGCTACTAAGCTCTATAAAGGTTTTTCAAGAGAACATAATTCCTAATAACGAAACTTTTCGAAAAAAGTCGACAAGCTTTTCTAGAGCACTGACAATAATTTACACACTTCAAAGCAGTATTGACTTTGAGAAAGATTTGACTCTCGCAAAAAGCTTATTTCAAATTTATGAATATGCACGTGTTGCCTTGATAGAAGAGTTTAAAACTTGTAAACTTTCAAAGAGTGAAGTAGCTTACTCTGCTTTAATCGAGATCAGAGATACTTGGAAACAATTAAAATAGATAATATCTTATGGAAAAAAATTTGTTGCATGAATTCGAGATAACAGAAAATAAAATAAGAAAAGCCTTGGAAGAAAACAATTTCCTGCAAGTATCAAAGTTATCGCAAACTTTTGACGAACAAATTAAAAAATTTACTGCTCAATTTAAAGTTAAGCATGAGATATCTCAACAAGATATAACTTACTTAAAGGAACTAGGTAAAAAATTGGTCGACATAGAAAAAGACACAATTAAACATTTTAGAAAATTTTCTAGAGAGAACTCCACTAAAACTAAGATGCACAATGCATATAAAAACTATGGAAGTTAGAACCGTTCATCTTTAGAAATGCCATACTTTTTCATTTTTTCTATAAGTGTCGTTCTTCTAAGTTTTAATATATCTGAGGCCTGACTGACCATCCCGTTGCTCTTTTCAAGAGCAGCCTCAATCATAACTATCTCAATATCTCTTAAATGTCTCCTTAGGTCCATTTTGTCAAAATATGAAAACCAATCTTTATAGTGCTCTGGCTTAGGTATTGGAATGGTGTCTTCATCAGTTTCAACCTCCAAAACTCCTACCAATTCGTCTGAGGCTGCCCACAGTTCATCTTGCTCTTCTTCTGGGTCAGGAACTTTTAACCTAAGCAAATTTTGCTTAACATTTTCTCCCGATATATTTCTATCCTTAAATAAGACAGACGCTCTTTCTATAACATTCCTTAACTCTCTTACGTTTCCAGGCCAAGTATATGAGGAAAGAACCTTTAAAGCGTCTTCTCCGAAACTAATGTTGACCTCGTGCCCAGCAAATTTAATTTTCTCTAAAATACCCTGAATTAATATTGGTACATCTACAGTTCGAGCTGCTAGATTAGGAACTTCAATGGGAAAAACATTTATTCTATAAAATAGATCTGCCCTGAATTCCCCTTTCTCGACCTTTTTATCCAAGTCCTGATGGGTAGCACAAACCAATCGAAAATCTACATCTATTTCCTTATTGGACCCAACCCTTTGAATTTTTCG
>CACIJG010000051.1 GCA_902586885.1 uncultured Alphaproteobacteria bacterium
ATACTCAAATCTAAATCTGACATTATCACAATTACAGGTTCCAGAATATGACATCTTTGCAAACTCCTAATTCTTTTAATTTACAGTTTATTTTGATATATTTTAATAAATAAGTAATAAATCAATAATAAGCAAAAAAATGAATGATGCAACCTCACCCGATGAACTCACTCAGCTAAAAAGAGAGTTGTCTAAACTGAAATTGGAAGCAAACTTAAGAAAATCTTTGTCTACCCAATTAGAGGCTCAAAAAAAAATAGCTGATCAAGCAAAAGAAGAGGCATTAAAAAAGTCTGGAGAGCTAGAGGAAGTCTCTCACAAGTTAGCAAAGTATCTCTCTCCACAAATTCATGAGCAAATTTTTAGTGGAAAACAGAGTGCTGAGATCACCAGTTATCGAAAGAAATTAACTGTATTTTTTTCTGATATTGTTGGTTTCACAAGAATTTCTGACGAGTTAGAATCTGAGGAGATAACAAGTCTTATTAATTTTTACCTTAATGAAATGTCTAAAATAGCACTCAAATATGGAGGAACTATAGATAAATTTATAGGTGACTCAATTATGATATTTTTTGGAGATCCTACGTCTAAGGGTACTGAAGAAGACGCCAAACTTTGTGTTGATATGGCTATAGAAATGGTTGCAAGGATGGACGAGCTCAAAGGTACTTGGGGAAAAAAATTCGGTTTAAGGAATGATTTGGAAATAAGGATTGGAATAAATACTGGCTATTGTACCGTTGGTAACTTCGGCAGTGATGAAAGACTTGATTATACGGCAGTTGGGGGAACAGTAAATTTAGCTTCAAGGTTAGAAAGCGTAGCAGAGTCGGGATCAATCTGTGTATCTGAAGACACCCATTTACTAATAGGGTCTCATTTTAAGTTTGCTGAGGAAAAGGAAATAGATGTAAAAGGTTATCTAAGAAAAATTCGTTATTATCAGCTGGATCGAGATTTATGCAAAAATTCAAATGATGTTCTCCAAATGAAGGGGAATGGGTTTAATATTTCCATCGATAGGGAAAAAATTGCAAACGAAGATTTATTAAAAATAAAAGAGACTTTAGAACAATTTGCTAAAGAATAGCCAATTTTAGAATACTAATCCGCTAAATTCGCTTGTCATTAACTACTGTTATCCTGTTCATGCACCGATATTCTGGCAGATAGTCTGCTACAGCATAGTGCATTGTAACTCTATTATCCCACATCACTAAGTCACCCGCTTTCCATCGCCATCGAATTTGATCCTCAGGCTTATTCATGTGATTAGTTAGAAATGTCTTTAAAGAGTTACTATCGTTCATGGTTAAGCCAACGATATGAGAAACAAAAGACTCGTTAAAATTAAGAAACTTTCTTCCTGTCACAGGGTGAGTGCCAATCAGTTTACGAATATTGTGTCCAAAACGAGCCATGCCTTCGTCTAATCTCTCACTCCCATGTTTACCATCTGAGTCAAGAGCAAAAGTATTTCTGAAATCACCCATATCATGGATGCATTTAAGTGCCTCAAAGTCTTTTTTCATACCTTTTGGCAGTCTATCGTATGCTGAGTAACAACTTGACCATAAAGTGTCACCGCCAACTTTTGGTACTGTTCTCGCAACTAGCACAGAAGCAAATGGTTGTTCCTTTTTAAAGGTTAAATCCGTGTGCCAAGCGTCGGTATCGGGAGGATTGTTTGCATCATTTTCCAGCTTTACAATTCTATCATATCCATCCACATTAGGATATACAGGGTGTGGGTTGTCCAACTCTCCAAAAGATTGAGCAAACTCTATGTGTTGTTTCGGAGTTATATTTGTGTCTCTAATGATTACTACTAAGTTATCAATTAATGCTTGATAAATACCATCTAGGATATTGTTATTAATGCTTTTTTTAAAACTTATTCCTATTAATTCGGCTCCTATTTTTGGTGTAATTTTGTTAATTTTTATCATCACTAGCCTATAGGGTTATCTTTCTCAATCTAAAATTTCCTTCATATGTACCACTCTTTTTTCTTTAATAGATAATTCAGCTGCTTGTCCAATTGCTACTGAGAGTAAACCATCATCTAAGGATACTTCGGCTGGTGAATTATTTCTAATGGCTCGTTGAAAAGCTAAATGCTCGTAATAAGTAGATCCATGATGATGACCAGCTTCTAACAATTTTTTATCAACGGTTATCGTTTCAGACTTGATTTTTTTAGCAGCTCTTTCACCTATGGATAGCTTAGAGCTAGATTTTCTTGATAAGTGTGACGGAACTCCTGTTTCAATTTTTCCTTTATCTCCAATTGCACACAATTCCTCTTGCAGATATGAGTTTTCAGCGAACATACACAGGTCCAACATAGCTCTAACTCCATTCTTGAACTCTATTATTACAAAAGCATTATCGATAATGTCAGGAGTTCTTCCATCATAGATTTCATCTAAATGATTTACATCCTGATTGCCATTGGCATAGACGCTGTGGACTTCGCTTTTACATATGAGTCTCATTAAATCGAAAAAGTGACAGCATTTTTCAACTAATGTACCTCCGGTATTTTCTGAAAACCGGTTCCAATCAGCAACTTTAATTAAAAATGGAAATCTGTGTTCTCGTATGGATAACATTTTTAGCTCACCTATATTACCTTTTGATATTTCTTCAATAAATCTTGCTACAGGTGGCATATATCGATATTCCATAGCTGTCCAAATTAATCCCGGGTATCCTTGGGTTAAGTTTTTAAACTCTTGGCATTCCTTTACCGTTGTACACAAAGGTTTCTCTATAAGTAAATGAGCCTCTGATTGTAAAATATCTCTGAGAATATTTATGTGATTAAAGTTAGGAGTGGCTATTATATATGCGTCGGCTAAATCTGCTTTGATTAAATCATTATGGTTTAAAAAAGTTGGAGTATTTTTGTTTAAAAATTTTAAGCTTTCCTCAAGAGAAGGTTGGAATGGGTCACAAATGGCGACTACTTCGCTATTTTCTATTAGATTTATATTCTGTATATGCTCTCTACCCATAGTTCCCGAGCCGATAATTGCATACTTTAAAATTCCCATTTTTCAACAACCTATTTATTTTTCCTTTAAATTTATGAATACTAATATAAGTTTGTTCATTAAATAAACCTATAAAATTAAAACTATAAGGAGACCGCCGTTACACCATTTTTGTTAGTATTTAATAATTTAAGGTATCTGAACACGTTTTTATTGCGTGTTGGAAGGCAGTTAGCATGGGTAGCCATTTTATTAATGGTAATCGTTATTCTTCTTCAAGTATTTTTCAGATATGTTTTAAATAATGCTTTGCCATGGCCTGATGAGGCTGCGAGATTTTTGATGCTTTGGATGACAGGCTTAATTGCTCCGTCAGCATATAGGTGGGGAGGCTTTGTCTCTATTGACATGATAATTAGTGCGATGCCCAAAATAGCGGGTAATGTATTAACTCTTTTTTTACTTAGCCTTTCTCTATTTATACTAATCGTTGGGTTAAATTTGGGATTACAGCACATAAAAGTAGGTTGGATATTTAACTCTTCATCAATAAAAATCCCTTTATTCCTATTAGGAGAACAGTCAAAACCAATTAAGCTTGCATGGATGTATATGTCTCTACCTGTTGGCATTTTTATGTTAATTCTTGTTAATATAGAGCTGATTCTTATAAGAATTTTATCTATCATAAGCCCAAGCACAGATATAATACCTGATGAAGATCAGGGAAACCTTGAGGCTTAGAGATGTTGGTTTGGTTCTTACCTTTATTCTTGGTCTTTTTACTGATTGGCTTACCCGTATTTTTTAGCCTTCTTGCGGCTCCAGGAATTTTGCTTTGGCTTAATGGTCAGTCAAGTGACGCTGCAATGCTTTACAGAAATATTTATAATGGAATAGATAGTTTTCCTCTTATGGCAATACCATTTTTTATGCTAGCAGGCGAGTTAATGAATAGAAGTGGAATAACAATGAGGCTTGTTGAATTTAGTCAGGCAATGATGGGGCATTTGAGAGGGGG
>CACIJG010000052.1 GCA_902586885.1 uncultured Alphaproteobacteria bacterium
GCGCAATGTCACCATCCATTGAATACACAGACTCGAAAGCGATTAGCTTTGGTATCGATGGATCTAGGTCTTGTAAATGCCTCTTCAAATCAGCTACATCGTTATGTTTCCAGATAATTTTCTTAGCCCTGGAGTGTCTCACCCCCTCTATCATAGAAGCGTGATTAAGAGCATCAGATAGGATAACACAGTTTTCCAGGTTTGCCCCTAAGACAGACAAAGAAGCCCAATTTGAGACATAGCCTGAGGTGAACAGTAAAGCAGCTTCTTTTCCATGAAGTTCGGCTAGCTCTTTTTCCAGCAAAACGTGGTAGTGATTTGTTCCTGAAATATTTCTGGTGCCACCTGCTCCTGCTCCACATTTGTCGATTGCCTGTTTCATTGAGTTTATCACAGCTTTATTTTGACCCATGCCTAAATAATCATTTGAACACCAGACAGTTACATCCCTTTCTGTGTTTCCACTATAATTTCTAGCACGAGGGAAAGAACCTTGATATCTCTCTAGATCAGCGAATATTCTATAATTACCCTCTTGTTTTAAATTCTCAATTTTTTTCCTAAAAATTGCATTATAGTCCATTTTCATTCTCCCTGTGAAAACTTGGCTTTGTCTCTAAAACTTCTATTCTTTTTGGTTGGCCTTCAAATTTTGGCAACAACCAATTCCATAATTTTGCATCTTGAAACGGGATAGCCATAAAGAGATGTTCGATAACTGCAAGTACCACCAGTGTGCTCAACATTAAATAACCTAATTGTATGGTTGGCGTGTTCCCTGACAAAAAAACTGTTACTACCAAAAAACCAAATAAACCTGAAAGGAGCAAGCAAGAACCAAAGAAAAAGGAGCCAACAGGAGCTACTTTGCAAAAGGCCTCCAGATGTCTTAGACGATAAGTTAAAAACTGAAGATTTATATAAGGCACGCCAAAAAATAAGTTCAATTTGGCTGATACTCTTGCAATATAAAGAATTAAGAAAGCAAAAAAACCGATATTATTAACTTTTCCTAAAGTCAAAAAAGCCATTCCACCCAAGCAAAAGAGCAAAAGAATTTCATTGAAAATGATAGACTTAAGACCATTTATGAACCTTTCCTTTTGATTTTCATGTTTAACTAGGTGTTTTCCCGTTAAGCCCGATATAAATCCTGTAAGAAACGTAAGCTCACACCACCCCCAAATTATGAGACTTGATAAGAAGCCAGACATTACGTTTGTAAGGGTAGCAGACTCTAGTGTAGCAATGTATAAAAACCAAGCTCCTATAAATATAGGTAAGGAAAAAATGCCTGAGATTAGATGATATTTACCCCCTACAAAATCTCCCTTCTTTGCTACGTACAATATTAGCCCTGTGAGTGACCACCATAGAAATAAAACAAAAATAATACTTATTGCGCTACTCATTTAATTCAGATCTACCTTCCTAATAACTTGGCTGAAGCCTGCTTGTAGTTGGAACTTTATTTTTTTTCGCAGGAATTAAATAGAGCCTGACAAAAGACATACCAAGCCTACTAGCTCCATAGATTCTCTTTAAAAAAGCTATGGAACCTTTAGTCTGCTTTGCTTTAGCATAAAATAGCATATCTCTTTTTACTCTCTTTAATCCTATTAACCACTTAGGGTTGTCATGATCTATTTCAATAGGAAAAACTTGCCTTGAGATCTCTGTTGTCATCCTAAGGACCTTATCATCATACCAATCAATATCTACCCCTATTGCCTTATGAAACTCAGGCCGTGCGTGATCTCTTACATACATTGTTGCGTAAACAGCCACCAAGAAAAATTTTATCCAATACACGTTGATACCAGAGGTTAACTTGGGGTCTGTTCTCATAAGTAAGGCAAAAGCTTCTCCATGCCTGAACTCATCATTACACCACTTTTCAAACCATTTAAATATTGGATGAAACCTTGAGTCTGGGTTTTTTTCTAAATGTCTGTAGATTGTAATATATCTGGCATAACCGATTTTCTCAGACAAATATGTAGCGTAATAAATAAACTTTGGTGAAAAATATGTATACTTCTTTTTTCTTGTTAAAAAACCTAGGTTTACCGCGATATTTGCTTCCCTAAGAGCGTCATTAATAAAACCAGCGTGTCTAGCTTCATCTCTCGCCATCAATGAAAACAATTCACAAACATCCTGATTAGTTCCCTGACGCTTCATCTCTTTGTAAAGAACGCATCCTGAAAACTCTGAGGTCAGAGAGCTAACAAGAAAATCAATGAATTCTTTCCTTAACTCCGGTTCCAAGCTCTCAAAGTCAAAGTCATCCCAATCTGAAGTTTTTTTGAAATGAGTTTTGTTCGGATCAGACCTCATCTCTTCAACCAAAGGATCCCATTCTGAACGAACTCGAGAAACATCGATCTTATCAAGCTCCTTATAATTTGTAGTATAAAATCTAGGGCTTATTAGAGTCTCCTCCATCGCCATATCAGTAGTATTGTCATCAATTAAATCTTTCAAAGCGATACCTCCTCTGTGAATGAAAACTCACAAATCTCCATGAATTCCAATTTCCCTATTATTTTTGTCCAAACCCTCTCCAAGGCAGTAGCCCTTAAAATAGTAGCTTCTCTGTCTTCCTTTACTATTTCTCCATAAGGTGCCTTTATAGGGCTACCGTGGACCAAAACCTCATCGCCGGGATATATTATTGCCCCATTATTAAACCTCACGTGAGCATGCAAAGATTCAAAAGTGTTTGAGATCTCAACAGTACAAGGTGCTATTTCTTTCTTTTTTATTAAAATCCTCATTTTTCCCCCTTACTTTTATTAAACATAGGTAAAAATATACCTGCGTTCATTTTACCAAAACTAGTTATATTCAAACTCCATTCTGTATCAATGTCTAGCACAGATATTCTACCAGATTTATGTTTGTAAAGCTCTAAAGAATATTGTGTTTCTAGCTTAATGTTATTTTTTTTTCTATCCCTTTCTAAAGCTTTTAAAATTACTGCAATAAAACCACTATAGCCATCCATAGAATTTAGGATCTCTTTGTTATTTTTGTCAAAAATAGAAATAGATCCGTCCTCCAATTTTCTAAAACTAATTGGTACTTCCTCTTCAATCTCTGACGGAATTGGAACCCCGACACGTGGCCTATCAGTGAAAACTGAAAAAAATACAAAAAATAAGCTACCAATTACCAAAAAACCCATAGTGTATAAGAACCACCTTGGAATAACATCATGTTTTTTTTCTAGTAGTTTATCCATTTAGATTTCCTGTTCGATCTGCGAATGAAAATCTTTAGCTTTCGATATTTCAGATGAACTATCACCAAAATTAATAGAGTTTTTAATTATGTTTCCTACTGCCTCTACATCGGTAATGCATGCAAACGCTGGTTGAGGCGCTTTGAAAAACCAAGGCCTGACGCTGGGCCAACAAGATATATAAGGAACGCGTTTATCGCTAGATAACTCAAATGCTATTGTGCCTATGCCTGCTAATCGTTTCTGCAAATTTACACCAACAATTTTTTTAAAAGGCACACTAATCATGAAAGCCAAAGCTGCACCATTTTTTATAATTATTCTTTTTTCAGTAACTACGTACACACAGTGGTATGCTTGAATGGCTGAAAGAATTAATAAAAAAAACGCTGATAAAAAGCCACTGACGAAAAATGGAAAAAAATCATATTTAAACGCTGTACCAAAATCGGTTACCCCCAACCTTGCTATCAGAGCTATAAGCAAAATAATTACATAAAAAACTATCCATT
>CACIJG010000053.1 GCA_902586885.1 uncultured Alphaproteobacteria bacterium
TTTCTGATAGAATACAACTAGTAGAAATTTTAAGTACTTTAGGAATAATAGATTTAATGCATATTCGTTACTGGAAATACATCTCGGTATTACTTTTAGTCTTAACATTTTCCAACGTATCAGCAGAAAAGAAGTTAAAGATGGAGAAGTTGGAAGAGTGGAAAGAGAATGAATGGATTTTGGAGTCTATTATCCAAGATACCGTGCATGCTTCTGTAAACGGGAAGATAACCCATGGGGATAGACTAAGAATAAGATTTGTAAAAGATAATTGCGATTTACCTAATATGCTCGCATCTTTTTATACTATGATCAGTCCTCGAGATAAGGTAGTCCTTGAGGGGAAGATTCTTAATGCTAAATTTTTTAATCCCACGTTTTTTAATTACCGTATGCGCGTGAAAGTCATCCACGAAACACCGTTTCTTTTGGGGAAAAGTTTTTTGATAGATCTTGGTGTTCTTCCAATAGATAGACTAAAAACTTTTTTTGCTGATGCAAAAGAAGTTTCCTTACAAATAGAGAATACGGACCAAGTTCAAATAGAAAAGTATTTTGATTTAGATTTTAACACTTGGTCTTTGGTGAAATTTAATGAGACTATTGATAAAGGTAAAAAGGCATGCGAAGAATTAAATTAGAGTCATATGAAGATTAATCGAATCAGCAGTTATTTAAGATAGATACAGAAGGCTGTGAGGTGCCTATACTGTTCTCAATAAGTCATTACTTGAGTGATATCAACCTTCTATACATCTAATATCATAGTTCCCATGATAGAGAGGAAATTAAAAGATCAGTTGATACCTATTTTGTTTTTAGGGATTTAACGGTTGGTGAAAACCAACTAAAACTAGATAAATCTTTAATTGGACGTAAATCTTTAGAATATTAACGATCAGACAGAAAGCTGATTATAAAAAAAAGGTAAAGCATAAATAAAAAGAAACTAAAGGAACTACACGCTCTGGGAAAAGAGACAATATTTTTGCTGATGGTGAAATTTAGTAATATTCTGTTATAAAGTCTTCATCTGGCCTAGAATGAGTTATAAAGTTTTTCATTTCTTGCGCTAACGTATAGAATAACTTGTCACCTTTTAAAGCTTCGAGTTTATTATGAATTAAATCTTCACTTTCAGCCATCCAATAGCAAAACCAAAAGTCTTGATCTCCGATCCATGTTGAAACACATTTGACATTTTCTTCATCATTAGTTGCTTTAAACCAATCCCCACTTTTCTTTCCAAAATGAGCTTTAAAAAATATCCTTTTAGTTTCTTCTGAATGAAACGTATGGGTGCACATAAAATGCTTCATATTCTATGCTCCTATCTTTAGACTACACTCATAATCATATACTCTTTTATTCTAGAGGAAGCTAACAAATTAATTTGCACTTCAAAACCTTCCTGACGTCTCGCCCTTCAATTTTTTCTTCCCTTAGCTCAATGATTGTGTTGTATATAAAAATTTGTATTCTGCAAGCTGGGGAGTCTAATGAAAAAAAAAGTTGTTGTTCGTTCAATAAATAACTTTGATAAAAGTCGTTGTATAGATATTTTTAAAAGAGAAGATAACAGCTTTGGATATGAGGAGTATAGGAGAGACTTAGAAACAAATGAAGGATGGTATAAAATTGGGTTTCTTGAGCATCTAATATTTACTAATGAAGAAGAGGCATATACTAATGCTTGTAAAAATATCCAGTGGCTGAATATTGATTATTAGCCCAAAAAATAAAAATTCTATTTTACAGATTGTGGAAGAAGATCAGGATCTAATCAATCTGGTAGAGGGAAAAAGCTACTTTATCGTTTGGCGGGAGGGTATGTTTCAAGTTAATGAAATTCCAAAAACGGAAGCTGACGGTTCAATTATTTTACCAACTGATTCTCTGGTAAGAGTTTCAAATAAAATAGAAACAAATATAAATATAGACTTTGGGAATGAGGAAAAATGGAGTGAATTTTGGAAAACGCATACCATATCACACTACATGATTATAGATGGTTTCAATGTAAATGAAGATTAGTTTAAAAATATTTTTATTCTTTTAATTGAAATGATAGTTTTTTAATCGATCTGTATAGAGCCATACCTCTGGATACTTCTTTTCTAACTTCTCAACCTTCATTCTCTCTCTTTATGCGATAATTGTCTCAAAGATAAAGAGTTGGTATTGTGAATAGATGGAACATTTTATATTTGATTCAATATTGGCAGGAATTTTTTGTTGTGTCGCAATGGACACATGGCAAAGAATTTTGTTTTTGACGTTAGATATTCCTCCTTCGAATTGGTCTTCTGCTGGAAGATGGTTAATAATGTTAATTAGTAAAAAAATTTTTGTTAATCAAAATTTAGATAATGAAAGTCCGATTAAATATGAATTGCAAATTGGATGGGTATTTCACTATTGTGTCGCAATAGGTTATGGGTTTGCCTATTATTTTTTTATGACAGTTTTTGATGTTTTGGATACTTCAATTTTCTCTGGATTGATTTTTGGATTAATTACAGTAGTTATTCCATGGTTTTTCTTTCTTCCTGTAACTGGAAAAGGTTTTATGGGTAATAAAACATCTAACCCAAATCTAACAAAATTGCTGTCTACTTGTAGCCATGTTGTTTTAGGTATATTTTTAGCAGCTGGGTTCTCTTTATTAGGTTATTGATACATTAATAATGCAGTTAATTTATTTAAGTATTTCACCAATAAATCAGTTGATCCAGAGGTAATGTAATAGTGGGTGAAAACTTTATTTAGGAAGTCAAATACCTTATTGAATTTTCTAATGGAGATAGATTTTGAAGTAGAGATTTTGGATCAATGATTAGAAAAAGTAGAAAAATATTAGAAAGAAAATGATACTTAGAAAACAAGCTACTCTAGTTTTATTCAGCCTCAGTTGAGTTTTTAGAAAGAGTGCTTTTTTGTTAATAGATCGTTAGTAGGGAAAACATTATGATTATTATTCTCGTTGCCATAAAAGAGGAACTCAGTAAAGAAGACCTGCCTGATTTGCAGATACATTATACTGGTGTAGGAAAGATAAATGCAGCAATCAAGAGCGTAGACATAATAAACAGATACTCTCCATCTTTAGTAGTCAACTATGGAACTGCTGGCAGTTTAAACAAAAATTTGAATGGATTAGTTGAGGCAACGAGATTTTTTCAAAGAGATATGGACGCTACTCCTTTAGGTTTTAAGGTTGGTCAAACACCTTTTGATGATATTGAAGAAATAAATTTTGGAACCAGTGGATACAGTTGTGGAACCGGAGACTCCTTTGTAACCCAAACACCAAAATTAAAAACAGACATCGTAGATATGGAGGCATATGCTATTGCAAAAATTTGTTACCTTCAGGATATAAACTTTAAATGTTTTAAATTTATTTCTGATAATGCTGATGCCGGAGCAAATGACGACTGGATCAAAAATGTGTCAATGGGAAAAAAACTTTTTATTGAAAAAATGAATAATTTTCTGATTGATTGAGAAACCTGTTTATACGCAATCAGTAACTGCGGGGTAATTTGAAAAAAAGTACAAATATATCATGTGCAAGGCTCAAACTAATAAGCAAGGCAGTTTAAAATGCTTGTAAA
>CACIJG010000054.1 GCA_902586885.1 uncultured Alphaproteobacteria bacterium
ATTGCTTTGGTACATATATTTGGGATAGTGGCGATAAATATATAGGTGAGTGGAAGAATGACAAGATGCATGGTCAAGGAACTTTTACAGTAGGGAATTTAGGTGCCCAAGGAATAAATGCTGGCGATAAATACGTAGGTGAATGGAGGGATGATAAATATCATGGTCAGGGTACTTATACGCATATAAATGGAGATGAATACGTGGGTGAGTATAAGGATGGTAAAATGCATGGTCAGGGTGTCTATAACTATGCAATTGGAACCAAATACGTTGGTGAATTTAAGGATGGTGAAAGATATGAGGGGACCTATACCTATGCAAATGGAGATAAATACGTAGGGCAATGGAAGGATGATAAACTAAATGGTCAGGGCACCTATACCTATACTTCTGGGCATAAATATGTAGGAGAATATAGGGACAATAAAAGGCATGGACATTTTGTTGCAACTTATCCTAACGGCAGTCGATATGTTGGTGAATTTAAAAATGATAAATTTAACGGTTACGGTATTCTGTATAATCCTGATGGAAGTATTAAAAGGCAAGGTATCTTTAAGGATGATGTTTTTCAATACGCCCAAAAGAAACCATCGAATAGTTCAAACTCAAATTCTAACCTTAACAAATACAAGGAATTCTGCGAGGAAATAGGATTTAAACTTGGAACTGAGAAGTTTGCTGATTGTGTTCTTAAGGCAATGGAAAAAGATTAAGGTGTTTTTGGACTTTATAATCTTCAAACCCTCAAACATATTGACCAAAGTCTTATCAAACACCGCCAAACTAAAATCAAACCACTCCTCTGGAAAGTCTCTTTCTAACCTCGCATCTTTGAAATCATTTTAGTAAAAAAGTAATCAATAAAATAAAAACTGCAGATATCAATCCATAAATATATATCTTTTTCTTCATATCTCTTGAATTCTGCTTAATCGAAGATTTACTTTTTCCAAAAACAACCTCAAAGGTTTTTTGGAGTTTTTCCTTTTCTTTTTGCTTTATTTTTTCCATATGTGGGACAAAGTCTTCATCGTTTTTATTTTTTTTCTTGCTATTTTTTTTCAAAATTTCGGTCCCTTTATTTTTCTTATAATTTTATTATATCAAATCGAGCAAAATTTTAGAACCTATTAACCAAAGTCTTATCAACCACCTCCAAACTAAAATCAGACCACTCCTCAGGATACTCTCTTTCTAACTTCTAATCTTTCAGTCTTTTCTTCTTCACTATTGAATGAATGTGATTTCCTTTAAACTTCTTTCCACGAACAGATAGATAACCTTTTTTATTTAACCAGTCTGCAATTTGGTCAAAGGTCTTTCCTTTCTCTCTATGCGCAGTGATTGTCTCATAAAGGAAGAATTGGTATTGTGAATACTGAGGAATATTTAAGTTTGAAGTTCTTTGAGTGATAGTAAAACAAAAGAAAAAGTCGGTGTTTAAAAAAGCATACCCACACAAGTATTCTGTCACTGTCGAGTAGTTTTAAAGCACGATTTAACACAAGCTGATTTCTTAAAGCACGAATTAACAAAGCGATTTAATGTTTATCTGAAGTTCACAGTTACGTGTAGGACTAACTCGTTGGTATACAAGCGAGAACTGACTAGCAGACAAGAAGAGGTATATGAGTTGATTAAGTCTCTGCACGATAGTGGGCTGGGCTATCGACGTATTGTGAAGAGATTACGTGATATGAACATTAAAACAGCTCGTGGAACTGTCTTTAAGAATAATAACGTATTCGCACAGTTATAAAGAGATACGAAGAGCGACAGGTACGTCTTAGAGAAGAACGAAATAGACACTATGAGCATGTTTGGGGTAAAATGTATCTGACTTTTAAAAGAAAATAGTGTGAAGACTGATTAACATGACTAATGTGAGAAAAGCAGAAACAGAAAATGCTCTCGAATGTGCAATAATATTAGATAATTGGATTTCTAAAACAAAGGAGATGCCACGTTTGTTTAATAAACTAAAATTAGAGCAGATGATCAAAGAAGCAATTCCTCTCAGAGAAGTTTGGTTAATTTGCAGCCCAGCCAAAGGATACATTTCATTAAATCAAGAAACTCTACAGATTATGGCGCTTTACACAGCAGAGCCCGGCAATGGGCTTGGGAAAATCTTACTGGATAAAGTTAAGTTAAGCAGAAACTACTTACATTTGTGGAGTCACTCTTTTAATAAAAAAGCTCACAAGTTTTATGAAAGAGAAGGTTTTGATTTAATAGGAGAAAAAGAAAAGGGTGATGATGGCTTGCCTGAAATGCACTTTGAGTGGAAAAGAAATGGATGAAGATAACTCAAGTTTCTCCATTATTTTATTTCAGGATTAAACATTGTTCCAATACCAATACCAATACCAATATTATTCTTAATTTTCTGCTTTTATAATATACTGAAATTTAATGGACAGATTAATAGAAATATTACGTAGAGTTGCTTTGGTAACGATATGGGTTATAGGGGGAGGGTTCGCAGTTATGTTTGTTCTTCTTAGTTTTCATGCGGATACTTTTCTTCGTCAAGTGATGATTAACTTAATGGCTCTCGGCTTTCTAGTTTTCAGTTATCTTTGTCATAAGCTCTTGAATTGGATATTGGCAAAAAGGGAAGAGACAAAATAATGGAAAAGAAATTTATCTATAGGACAGAATACTTTCAATGGGAAGAAAGTGATGACGTTTTGAATGCACTTGGAAGTGAGGGATGGGAACTAGTTTCAGTTGTTTCAAAGTCTCTTAATTACGTTGAACAAAGCTCAGGAATACCAAATCCTCTTGATTTTCTATCCCCAGACAGCAAAACAGTTAACAAGAAAGACTTGAAAGCGATCAAGGCATTTTTCAAAAAAGAGGTAACCAGATAAAACAAAACTTGTTACAAAGAATTGGTACTGTGAATATTGTGGAACATTAAATGGTGGGCGGCGGTAAGTTATGGAGAAATGGAATAGTACATCAGCGGATTCTTCCAGCCATTTACACCACGCAAATCCCAATGTGGAGTAAGTTTCAAAATAAGTCCTCCTCGCTTGTAAAACACATTTAACTAGGTAGACCTTTACCAGTAAAAGATAATTTGTTTAAATAATGTATGAAAAAGATCTCGTTTATCATCTGCTCATTATTTGCACTCTCCACTATTTCTTCTATCAGTTGGGCATTGCCTGACTGTGTTGGTGTAAGATCAATTTCTTGGCAGAATTGTTTTGGCACCTACACCTTTCCCGGTGGAGATCGATATGTAGGAGAGTTTGGAAATGATGAATTTCATGGTCAGGGGACTTACACCCATGCAAGTGGTGAAAAATACGTCGGTGAATTTAAGTATGGTAAAAGATACGGTCAGGGGACTTACACTTACGCAAGCGGAGATAAATACGTAGGTCAATATAAGAATAACCTGAGGCATGGTCAGGGCATTTATATTTATGCAAAGGGAGATAAATACTTAGGTGAGTATAAGAATGGTAAGAAAAACGGTCAGGGGACCTATACCTATGCAAATGGAGATA
>CACIJG010000055.1 GCA_902586885.1 uncultured Alphaproteobacteria bacterium
TTCCGTCCAAAAGGGAATATTTTAACCGATTTGGATTAGATGGTCAGAAGCTTCGTTTTGCAAAAAAAGATGCAATAGTGATGCATCCGGGTCCAATGAACAGAGGTATAGAAATAGATGGTAGTCTAGCAGATGATTTAAATAGAAGTGTTATTCAAGAACAAGTAGAAATGGGGGTTGCGATAAGGATGGCAGTAATGCACTTATTAATTGATAGGGATCAAGAAAATTGAGTGATTTATTAACATTCTATAACGCTATTATTATTGATCCTTTGAATGAGTTAGAAACACTTGGAAGCATCACAGTTGATACAAAAGATGGGAAGATACTTGGGCAAAATATTGGCTTACAAGGAAGGTCTATAAATTGCAATGGAATGCACTTGGCTCCTGGGATAATTGATATTGGTGTTAAGATTTGTGAGCCAGGAGAACGACATAAAGAAAGCTTCCGGTCTGCAAGTGAGTCAGCTTCAATGGGTGGTGTTACAACCTTAGTTACTAGAGCTGATACAAAACCAGCCATCGATAATCCTGAGATACTTGAGTTCTTTAAAAAAAGAGCTTTAGATATGAGTCAAGTTAGAATTTTTCCATCTGCTGCGATTACAAAAAAAACTAGAGGCAAAGCCATGACTGAGATAGGTTTTTTGAATGAGGGAGGTGCTATAGCTTTCTCCGACGGATTAAAAACAATTTCAGATACAAAAATTTTTTACCAGGTTCTTAAATATGCAGCCGACTTTGAAGCTCTTATTATCGGACATCCTCAAGATAATTCCCTCTCTAAAAAAACCTCAGCAACAAAAAGCATTTTTTCATTACTAAAAGGTATATCTTCAAGCCCTGATATAGCAGAAAAAATAGGCCTAGAAAGAGATGCTGCCCTAGCAGAGAACCTAAGCATAAGATATCATGCTGACCAAGTTACAACTAAGAAAGGTTTAGAATCACTAAGATTATCTAAGCAAAGAAATAATAATATTACCGCTGGAACATCAATTCATCATTTTATCTTTAATGAGCTGGATATTGGAAATTATAGGACCTTTTTTAAGCTAAAACCGCCGTTAAGAAGCAACTCTGACCGAGAAGCTTTAATCGAAGCAATCAAAGATGGCACTATTGACAATATATGTTCCATGCACACCCCACAAGACGAGGAAAGCAAGAGACTACCTTATGAAGAAGCAGCTTTTGGAGCTGTTGGTCTAGAAACTATTTTACCTGCCTCTTTGTCATTATATCATAATAAGGATTTAGAGTTATTCAAACTTTTCCAACTACTTTCTTTGAACCCTGCAAAGATTTTGAGGAAAAGCCTAGGCACTCTTACAAAAGAAAGTCCTGCAGACTTGATAATCTTTGACCTTAATAAACCTGTAAAAGTTGATAGATTTAAACTTAAGTCAAAATCGCAGAATACTCCCTTTGACGGCTTCAATCTTCAAGGTGAAAATCTTTTGACAATGGTCAATGGGAATATAGTCTTTAAAAGTCACTCGTTTAATTTAGGTTAGAAGCGTGGATACCATTTTTATAATCATTTCTTATCTAATAGGATCTATTCCTTTCGGATTAATAGGAAAATTTATTTTCAAAATAAAAGACCCGAGAACATTTGGCTCAAAAAACATTGGAGCAACAAATATACTTCGAAGTGGAAATAAGGGAGCTGCCTTATTTACTTTAATCTTAGACATGTCTAAGGGATTAATAATTATTCTGGTAAGTCAATCTTTACAATTGGATAACTTGCATCTTGTGGCATTTGCTGTGGTTTTAGGCCATATATTTCCAATTTACTTATTCTTTAAAGGAGGGAAAGGAGTTGCAACTTATTTTGGCGTTTTAATAGGGTTAAATTTACTCTGTGGAGTTCTGACACTTTTCTCATGGTTAATCATCTTTCTTTTTTTCAAAAAATCCTCTTTAGCCGCTTTATTATCTATAATTCTTTCAAACTGTTTTCTCTTTTTTCTTTATGATAATTTTGAATCAAAGATAGCCGTTTTAATTATTACAATCCTAATATTTTATAAACATAAATCCAATATTGTACGAATGATAAACAAAGAAGAACTCAGTGTCGAAACCCCTGATAAAAGTTGAAACCCTCAAAAATATTATTGATGCTGTTAGAGCCTTTATTGTTAAAACGAGCTCTTAAATTATTAGATAAACTTACTTTTTTCTTAATCATTTCTTTTATTGGGTAAAGAAAAATACTCTCATCATATGAATTCTCCAAAAATTTTCGGTTTCTTAACCCCAAAGCTGATAAATCTAAAACATCAGCTGCCAGGCCCCAAAGAGCTTTTCCCCTGAATTTGGAGTCTAATCCAAATTTACATACTTCTTTATTTAAAAGACTCACTTCTTCCCAAGTCCAGTTTTCCGTTAACTTAAAAATATTATCTAGCGTTTCATTGTCATACAGAAGTCCTGTCCAGAAAGCGGCCAGAGCTGTAACGTTATAACTTGGCCCTCCATCAGCTCCTCGCATTTCTATGAAACTCTTAAGCCTAACATCGGTAAAGATTGTCGTAAGATGATTGATCCAATCAGAGTAAAATGGCCTCTTCCCGGGCATACTTTTTAAGTTTCCAGATAGAAAATCTCTGAAAGACTCTCCTGCCAAATTTACATATTTATCATCTCTCTTTATAAAATACATTGGAACATCTAATGCGAATTCCACCCAATCAGAAAAACATAGTCCCTTTTCGAAAATAAATTTAGGGATCCCAGTTCTTGCTGTGTCAGTATGCTTCCAAATATTAGCTCTCCAACTCTCATAACCAGTATCCCTGTTTTCAAAGAAGGGCGATGAAGCAAATAAGGCAGTTGCCAATGGCTGGAGCAAAAATCCAACTTTTACTTTTTTTGCCATGTCGTTTTCTGAGGAATAATCTAAATTTACTTGTATTGTGCAAGTTCTGAACATCATATCCAATCCAAATTTTCCTACTTTCTTCATATAAGGAGCCATAATTTTCTTATACCGGTCCTTAGGCATTAATGGCATGTCTGTCAGACTCCAAACAGGCGTCGCACCCAATGAGATTAAACCGAGGTTAAATTCATTAGTTAAAATTTTCATTTCTCCTATAAATGAATTCATTTCTTTTTCAACATCGTGAACTGATTTCTTTATAGCTCCAGAAAGTTCAAACTGCCCACCAGGCTCAAGGCTTATATTTGCATCACCTTTTCGTAACCCAATAATTAAGTTGTTCTCTCTGATAGCGGCCCAGCCGAATCTATCTATCATATTCTCAAAAAGAGTTAGTATGGAAATTGACCCAGCATAATTCACCGGTTGAAAAGTATCTTTTGAGAAAATAAAATTCTCATACTCTGCTCCAATTCCCCATTCTTCTTTAGGCTTACAACCATCCTCAAAATATTTCT
>CACIJG010000056.1 GCA_902586885.1 uncultured Alphaproteobacteria bacterium
TTAGCCACAGCTGTCTCTATACCGACATCTACCAAGTGAATGTCATAATATTTTTCTTGTCCTTTTTGTTCTGGAGAAGGTTGGTAATTTTCAACAAACTGCGCCCAATCCTCTTTAGATTGCCTCAAAAGTTTACCTTTTATGTGACCTGTTACCTTTGAGTCTTCATGGAAAATATCTCGGACAAGGTCCCCATCAGATGTGTGAGCACTTTCAATATATTTTTGTACTACTTCTAATACTTCATCTCTATGATTCATTTTTCATCTCCATTTTTTTTCGCAAAAATGACTTTTCACTCTTCGCTATTTTAAGGGTTTACATTTCTTCCTTATTTATAAACCTTTCAAAATGTAAAAATCTAAATTTAGCTAAACTAAGTAGGCGTTGGTGAAAACATAACATACTTTCAATCCTAAAACTAAAAAATAGACCAATAATTATAAATATTATTGGTTGACACTAATATTTATAAAATGTTGTTATCTAATAGAATAAAAAATTAGTTTTAAAGAATAAATATATGAAGTTTAAGATTTCAAGAGCCAAGGAACAGAAGTTTTCGTCCGGTCTTAGAGGCTTTTTTAAATACCGTGACCTTGGTATTAATGGCGCAACTTCTGGTGATTTTGGCGCAAACGTAATAAAAGCTACCGCTGGAGAACACTCTCAAGGAGACTGGCATTATCATAAGTTGAAATTTCAAATGGTTTACATTCTAAAAGGGTGGGTAAAGTTTGAATACAAGGGAGAAGGGGTTTTTACGTTTCAAGCAGGTGATACAGTACACCAGCCTCCAGAAATCCACCACAGAGAAATCGAGCACTCTGAAGATTTAGAACTAATAGAGATAACAAGTCCAGCGAATTTTGAAACAGTTTCGCTTTAGATAACTTTTACAAATGAAGGTGATATAATTATTTTATAGTCAGTTCTATTGGTCTTACCTTTAGCATCCAAATAGCTTTCATGCTTGCCACGAGCTCTTTTGCTTGATTAAAAATCTCAACAAGTATTTTTACTATTCCATATCCCCCTGATTTTGATAGTCTTGCAGATATTACACGAACCTTACAACTTAACGTATCGTTTGGTCTCACAGGTATCAACCATTTTACATCATCTAAACCTGGAGAACCCAAAGAACATTTATTTATTTTTTCTGTATCCAAAATCAAGGTAAATGCAATCAGTAATGTTTGCCAGCCACTGGCAATTAATCCTTTAAATTTTGTGTTTTTTGCCGTGCTTGCGTCCAGATGAAAAGATTGATAATCCCATTCCTTTGCAAATGAAATCAACTCCTTTTCTGACAACTTTCTTTTTCCCGTTTCAAAGCTATAACCTTCATAAAAATCCTCAAAATACATCGTCATATTTTTCTTTCCAGACTATTCGATAAGATAATTCGGCACAAACCGTCCAACAAATTAATTTTTTTAGGTAATCGAATTAACATAAAAACTTCCTTTTCATTAATATAAAGAGTAAAAACTAAATAATTCAATAGCTCGCAAATCATAGATCAATCAAATTATTTCCGAATTTTTTCAACCAAATCCTGCTTTCTTTTATGTGGGGACAATAGATCGAGACTTGCTTCCAGAAACTCTGGGAATGATTATGCTCTAATAAATGACATAATTCATGGGCAACCAAATAGTGAACTACATGCAGAGGTGCCATTACTATTCGCCAATTATAACGCAAATCTGCGTTAATTGAGCATGATCCCCACTTAGATTTGTAGTCTTTAATAATAATTTTTTTAGGTTTAACACCCATTTCTTCAGATAACGCGATAGTTTTCTTTACAAGAAGTTTTTTTGCCTTCCTCAAGTACCATTCGAACAATAATTTTTTTTACCGCTTGATCACAATTTTTTTCATTTTCTAAAAGAAATATATTGAAATGTCCTCGTTTTAACTTTACACCATTTTCTCTTCCAAATCTTAGATTTAGGCGATAATTGCGACCTAAATATGGAAATAACTCCCCACTAATATATCTCTTGGGAACTTTTGGTGGAAGTAAACTGTTGTCCTTTATCTTAGAAATTATCCAGGATTTTTTAGAGTCTAAAATGTCGCTTATTTTATTTTCTGGAATTTCTTTTGGTACATAAAGCTTGACAAAATAGCGAGAGATATAAATCCCGACAGTTTTTTTTCTATTTGTTCGAATAATATTTACCGGGTAATTGAGTTCTTCCATTTTTCTGCCTATTTTTCTTTTCAGTTCAAGAAAGTCATCTCACCTCCCAATTGATTTAATTCTTAATTTTTACGTGTCTAGAGATATGGAAGTGAAGAAATCTTTTATATTATTGCATCTAAAATCAATAAATTTCTTATTCAACTCATAATCCTGATGGTTGAATTTGTTTTCAATCCATATAGTTGAAAAACCCATTTTCTTTGCCGGTTTTAGATTTTTTGCTGTATCCTCAAAAAAAACTGTTCTCTTTAACTCTTCTCCTACTATTTTGAATTTCCTTATCATCATTTCATAAGAACGGGGATCTGGCTTTGGAACGTAGTTTGTTCCCTTTATATCCAGAATATCGTCAAATTGATCAGTTATCCCCATTCCATCCATAATGTTAATCGCATGTTTCTTTGAAGCATTTGTATAAATAAACTTTTTGCCGTGTAGCTTTTTTAAGAAATTTTTAAGTTGTGAATCAACTTCCAACTCTGGATGCGCTACATTATGAACAAAATCCAAATAACTATCTGGATCAATATTTTTTTCTAGCATCAGTCCTCTTAGCGTAAGCCCATACTTTTTAAACATTTTTCTTCGAAGTCGCTCGGCATATTCTTTTTTTAGACAAAGTTTATCCATTATATAGTGCGTTATCCTTTCAGATACTTTATGAAAAAGTCCAAGATTGATATCATATAATGTGTTGTCCAGATCAAATATCCAATTTTCAAAAGAGTCTTTAGTTATTTGATTCAATTTCTTAGCATGTAAAAAAGTCTTAGTTTGCTTCATATAACTCTCTTCAAATTCAGCACAAAAGCAGTTCATTATCTATTGGGAAAAAAACTGAAGTAGCATTCTTTAAAGAGTTGGCGGTTAAATTTGCAACACCATATATTTCCGTTTCATTATTATGCAATGCTCTTATTTTTTCTAATAAAATAGCAAAATCGCCATCACCCGAGGCTAAAACAATAATATCCGATTTACTTGCATATTCCAAAATATCAATTGTAATTCCAACATCCCAGTCACCCTTTGAGGAACCATCGGATCGACTAATATAAGGCTTTAGTTTTACTTCAAAACCAATTCTCCTAAGAATACTTTGAAATTGAATCTGTTTTGCGTCACCTCTGTTTATTGTAT
>CACIJG010000057.1 GCA_902586885.1 uncultured Alphaproteobacteria bacterium
AAACCCGGAAATGGAGATGATACAAGAGCTTGGGGACCTCCATTTGTACTAAACAAGGAAGGTATATCTTCTACAGAGAGCGGTTATTATTTGGCTTCAAATAGAAACAAGAGATCATTGGCGGTAGATATTTCAACTAGCGAGGGAGTTAGAGCTATAAAGGCGTTATTAAAGAATTGTGACGTCCTAATAGAGAACTTTAAAGTAGGAAGTCTACAAAAATATGGCCTCGATTACGAAACATTAAGTTCTGAGTTTCCAGAACTAATATACTGCTCGATAACTGGATTCGGTCAAACAGGTCCTAACGCACATAAGGCTGGATACGATCTTATAGCTCAAGGATTTAGCGGTCTAATGAGTATTACCGGAGAAAAAGATAGGGAACCTATGAAGGTAGGCGTTGCCGTTGCAGATATATTATGCGGCCTTTATGCTTGTACAGCCATTTTAGCGGCACTTCATCACCGGACCGCTACCGGAGAGGGTCAACAAATAGATATTGGCTTAGTTGATGCTCAGATAGCATCTTTAGTAAATATGGGTACAAACTATTTTCTTACTGAAACAGATCAAGATAGAGTAGGAAATCAACATCCAAATATTGTTCCTTATCAAGTTTTTCAAGTTGCAGACGGACATTTGATAGTTGCGGTAGGAAACGATTCCCAGTTTGAAAAGCTATGTAAAATTTTCAATCGGTCCGACCTGGCAAAGAATTCCAAATATTCAAAAAACATAAATCGGGTAAAAAATAGAGAAGAATTAATAACCATACTTTCAGTAGAATTTAAAAAACATACTAGAGATTATTTAATCCAGGAAATGGAAAACCTTAAAATTCCAGGAGGGCCAATAAACAAATTATCTGAGGTTTTCCAATCTGAACAAGTTTCTGCGCGCAAAATGAAAATCAGGGTAGATAATAAGCATGTTAAGAATGGTTATGTTGATTTAATCGGAAATCCCGTAAAGTTTAGTAAGACACCTGTAAGCTATAGGTCACCACCTCCTAGTTGTGGTGAGCACACGAGTGAAATTAGCGAACAGTTTCATTTAAATGACATAAATAAAGAACCAAAAAAATGACACATTTATGGGTAAGAGCTGAACAAAGGGATAACGAAAAAAGAGTAGGTATAACTCCTAAGGGTGCGGCTATGCTGGTTAAAAATGGTTTTAAGGTTACCGTTGAAAAAAGTATCTCCCGAATATTACCAATAGATGGATATGTAAGAGCAGGTTGCGAAATAGTAAAAGAGAATAGCTGGCCCTATGCTCCAAATGATGCAATTATATTTGGACTAAAGGAGTTGCCTAAGGAAATAACTCCTTTAAATCATAGACACATAATGTTTGGTCACGCCTATAAAGGTCAACACTCTGGACTATCGTTGCTAAAACGATTTAAATCTGGTGGAGGTACTTTATATGATATTGAGTATCTTACCGATGGTATCGGCAAACGTGTTGCTGCTTTCGGTTATTGGGCGGGGTACGCTGGAGCAGCTGTTTCATTAATGGTATGGTTGTGTCAAAAAAAAAATCGCAAATGTCATCCGGTCAAAGATTATATTGATAAAGCGACTCTTGTAAATGAACTTGAAAAGGAACTTAAAATGTCTGGTACAGAAGTTCCTAACTCTATAGTAATCGGGGCATTGGGTAGAGTTGGATCAGGCGCAAGTGATCTCTTTCAAACACTTGGAATGAAAGTCACTAAATGGGATATAGAAGAAACTAAAAGCAGAGGTACCTTTCATAAAATTTTAGATCACGATATTTTTCTAAATTGCATTTTGGCAAACAAAGATGCACCAGTATTTCTTTCGAAAAAGGATATTAAAAAATCCCGTAAACTCTCTGTCATTGGTGACATTGCTTGTGATCCTGATAGTGATTATAATCCAATTCCTGTTTATGATGCTCCAACAAGTTGGATTGAACCCTCAATAATTATCTCAAATAAACCACCTTTATCGATCATGGCGATAGACAATTTACCCTCACTTTTACCAAAAGAGAGCTCCATAGATTTCGCTTCTCAACTATTGCCATACTTAAAGGAACTGGATAATCTCAATAATGGAGTTTGGCATCGTGCTGAAAAAATTTTTAGAGATAACATAATAGGAGTTTAAGATGGCTATTCATTGGTGTGGGACAGGCTTGTCTGCAATTCCAGGTTTAAGAAGACTAATAAAAAAGGGTTATAAAACAGTAGTTTGGAACAGAACAATCGAAAAAGCCAAAAAGGCTTTAGGAGATATCACTAACAATATTCATGCTTTTGATAAAGACTCTATTGAAAATCAATTGAAACCTGGGGACATAATTGTTTCAATGTTACCCGGCGATTGGCATGTCCCTCTCGCTGAAATGGCTATTTCAAAAAAAGCTAATTTTGTTAGCTCTTCTTATATAGCTCCTGAAATGAAAAAATTGGATGGAACAGCAAAAGTGGCAGGTGTAACTTTGGTTAATGAAATAGGTCTAGATCCTGGCATTGATCATCTGATGGCTCATAAATTGGTTGAAGATTATCGAGGTTCAAGCCTAAATAAAGCTGAAAATGATCTTTCTTTTGTATCGTATTGTGGCGGTATCCCAAAAACCCCAAATGATTTTAAATATAAATTCAGCTGGTCTCCTCTCGGAGTATTAAAGGCACTTAAATCTCCGTCGAAATCAATAAAAGATTACAAAGAGTTTGAAGTTGATAGACCCTGGAATGCGATAAGTACCTATGACGCTCCTTTGGGACAACCTGAGAGCTTTGAAGTATACCCAAACAGAGACTCTCTGCCTTTTATAAAGCAGTATCATTTTGACCCAAATTGGAAAATTAAGCAGTTTGTTAGAGGTACATTAAGATTGAATGGTTGGTCAAAGGCCTGGCAAAACGTTTTTGAAGAAATAGAAATGCTGTCCGGGCCCGCAGGAGAAACTCGTCTTCAAGAGATGTCAAATCAATTTTGGAAAGATAATTCTTATGAAGAAGGTGAGCCTGATAGAGTAGTTCTCTGCGTGGGTCTTAAAGCTCAAAAAGAAAATATTACTCAATGGCATAAAACGTATGTTATGGATGCGTGGGGAGACAAAGAGTCAACTGCGATGGGACGTTTAGTCTCCTTTCCTTTGTCATTTGCTATAGAAGCTATTTTATCAGATAAAATACCCCCAGGTGTTCATGCTGCATCAAATAACTTGATTTTAATAACCGAGTGGTTGGAGAAGATTTCCGAAATAGCACAAAACTTTGAAATTGTTG
>CACIJG010000058.1 GCA_902586885.1 uncultured Alphaproteobacteria bacterium
GAAGCAATCAGTTCTATTTCATTTCTCTGCCGATTTAACTCCATTTCTAGCGAGCTGAATAGCTCGGGATCCTGAGAAGATAGACTACCGTTAAAGAAATTATTATTTTTTATAAAATTCATGTCAATCCAGTTTTTCTCAAAGATAATTCAGAACCAGTTTAAGTCAATAACGTTATTTAATAAATTGAAATCAAACAAGTTTACCTTTAATTAGTATCTCGAATTAAAAATAATAAACATATTATGGTAATCCCTTAAAGTTTCATTATAAACTGAGTTATGTAATTAATTGGATTGAGATGTAAGTGTCTGCACAGAAATTAACATTCCTTGCTAGTGATAACACCGAAGCTATTGAAGCAAAAAATTTATTAAAAAAAATTTATAGCGATGTGGGTTTAGAACGCGCTGATGTTGTGGTGGCTTTAGGGGGAGACGGATTTATGCTCCACACGCTCCACTTAGTATGTAACAGGAGCGTTCCCGTTTATGGAATGAACAAAGGTACCGTTGGCTTTTTAATGAATAAATTTTCTGAGACGGACTTAAATTATAGAATTTATCTGGCAAAAGAGGAAGTGGTATATCCTCTAAAAATGATAGCTACAAAGAGCGATGACAGTGAAGAAGAAGGGCTAGCAATAAATGAAATCTCCCTTTTAAGATCTGGGCCTCAGGCAGCGCATTTAAAAATTTCTGTAGACGGTTCTTTAAGGTTAAAAGAGCTTGTTTGTGATGGTGCTCTAGTTTGTACGCCCGCTGGGTCAACTGCATATAATTACTCTGCCCATGGACCTATATTACCAATAGGTGCGAATATATTGGCTTTAACCGCTATGTCGGCTTATAGACCGCGAAGATGGCGAGGAGCTCTTCTTCCAATGGATGCTCGGATAGAGATAGAAATAATTGATTTTGTAAAAAGACCTGTCTCTGCAGTAGCAGATGGGGTTGAAGTCAAAAATGTAAAAAAGGTTTCAATATTAATAGAGAAAAAGATAGAACATAGGCTATTATTCGATCCAGGTCATGGTTTAGAAGAACGATTGTTAAAAGAGCAATTTGAATAAAAGTAGGATAATGAGTCAACAGCTAACTTTTAGCCTTTCTTATAAAGAGGCGCTGGAAAAAGAAGATTTCTTTTTCTCTCGTTGTAACTTAAATGCAGCTACAGTTTTAGGCAATTGGGAAAATTGGACATTTGGCATGATGGTTTTGGTCGGTCCTAAGTATTCAGGTAAAACTCACCTTTGTTCGGTTTGGGCAAAAGAAACAAACGCGTTGAGAATAAATGTTAACGAGGCAAACGATAAGTTGGATCACTGTCTTAGGATGGATTTTGTTTGTATTGAAGATATCGATACTATGATTGATATAAAAGAAAAAAGAAAAAAAGAAATAGAAGAGGCTTTATTCCATTTAATTAACCACTTTGTTCAAAGAGGTAAGAAAGCTTTGTTTTCAGCAAAAAAAATGCCTCATCATTGGCAATTAAGCTTGAAGGATTTAGAGTCCAGGATGTTAAGTTTTAATAAAGTTTCGATAAAAGAGCCTGATGATAAGCTAATTTTGGCGCTTTTGTTAAAGCTATTTAATGATAGACAGGTAAAGGTAGGTCATGACGAGTTAAAGCATATTGCATTGAGAATTGATAGATCCTTTTCTGGAATGAATGAATTTGTCCAACTATTAGATAAAAAATCACTAACTTTACAAAGGAAGATTAATTTTTCCCTTATAAATGAAACTATAAAAGAGATGAAAAGATCAGAGTGTCAATAAAAATGACTGGTATTAATGCAGATTTCTTAAATTTTCCAAATCCAGACGATAATGTAAATTCTAAGAAGATATTATTTTCTGAAAGGTTCTTCAACAGAGAATTATCTTGGATTTCATTTAACCAGAGAGTTCTCGAGGAAGCCAGTAATGAGAAAGTTCCACTTTTAGAAAGACTAAGGTTTTTAGCAATATCAGCCAGAAATTTAGACGAATTTTATTCTGTAAGAGTGGCCGGGTTTAAGCAGATGGTAAAAAGTAAAATAGATGTTTTGAGTGCAGATGGTTTGACGCCTGAGGAACAACTACTCAATATTGAAAAAGAAGCTGAATCTTTAATAAATAAACAACAAAAATTACTTCCAGATATTCTGAGAAAACTTCAGAAAAAAGGTATAAGCGTCGTAAAAAAGTCAGAAATTCTTGAGTCTGAAAAAAAGGAGTTAGAAAAGAAATTCATTTCTAAGATTTTTCCTGCTTTAACGCCGTTGGCTATAGATCCTGCTCATCCTTTCCCATTTATTCCTAGTGAAGGCTCAGCAATAGCTCTGAGATTAAGTACAAGTGGTAAAAGTAAGTCGCTAGAGGTATTGGTTCCTATACCCGGAATGTTACAACGATTTCAAAAAATAAGTGATGGGAAAAGTGGAGAAAAAAGATTTCTTCCTCTTGAAACCTTCATAGTCGCATTTGTTGAAAGTATTTTTCCTGGATATAAATTAGAGGAGTATTTTTCATTTAGAATATTAAGAGATAGTGACTTGGAAATTGAGGAGGAAGCAGAAGATCTCGTTAGAGAATTTGAAATAGCCTTGAAGCGAAGGAAGCGCGGAGAAGTTATAAGAATGAAGATAACAAAAAGCTCTGCGCATGGTCTTGTGAATTTGATTTGTAAAGAGATAGGGGTAGATAGGGAGCAGGTAATAGAGGTTGATGAGATGATAGGTTTATCAGATCTAGACGAATTAATTATTCCTACAGCTGGTAATTTGAAATGGAAATCATTTGTTCCGAGAAGCCCTGAGAGAATAGAAGACTTCAACGGCGATGTTTTTTCTGCAATTAAACAAAAAGATCTTCTGTTGCAACACCCCTATGAAACTTTTGATATTGTAGTTAGTTTTCTTGAGCAGGCGGCCAGAGATCCCAATGTGATAGCCATAAAACAAACTCTTTACCGAACCACCCCTGATAGTCCAATAGTAAAGGCATTATGTGAAGCAGCAGAGAATGGAAAGACTGTAACTGCCT
>CACIJG010000059.1 GCA_902586885.1 uncultured Alphaproteobacteria bacterium
TCATGAAAAAGAAGCTGAGATAGTTGCTTTAGCTGGCACATCTGGGGCAGTTACGATAGCTACAAATATGGCGGGAAGAGGTACAGATATACAACTTGGTGGAAACCTTGAGATGCAAGTAAAGCAGTATGAAGAAAAATCTCAATCTGAGTACGACGAAATGTTAGTAAAAATAGAAAATCAAATTAAAAAGGATAGAGAGATTGTTGTCCAGGCAGGGGGACTTTTTGTTCTTGCAACGGAAAGACATGAGAGCAGGCGGATTGACAATCAGTTAAGGGGAAGATCTGGACGACAGGGAGATCCTGGGAAGACAATGTTTTTTCTAAGCCTCGAAGATGATTTGTTGAGAATATTTGGCTCAGACAAGCTGGACAGTATGCTTTCAAAATTGGGTTTAAAGGATGGAGAGAGCATAGCACATCCATGGGTAAGCAAAGCATTGGAAAGAGCTCAGGGAAAAGTAGAATCAAGAAATTTTGATATAAGAAAAAATATTTTGAAATTTGATGACGTTATAAACGTCCAAAGGAAAGAGATATTTTCACAAAGGCGCAGCATTATGGAGTCTTCCGATATATCTGAAATGTTTGAAAATATGCACTCAGATGTGATTGAAGAAATGGTTGTCGAAAATATACCAGAGGGATCTTTTATTGATCAATGGGATATATCTAGCCTAAAGAATGAAACGATGGAGGTTTTCGGTTTAGATCTTCCAATAGAAGATTGGGCAGAAGAAGATGGGGTCTTAGAAACAGATATAAGGGATTCAATTTTAGAAAGAACGGGAACTTTTTTGAAAAAAAAGCAAGAAGAGCTTGGTTATGAGACTTTTAGAATTATACAGAAACAAATTTTTCTTCAAGTCATTGACCAAAGTTGGTCAAGCCATCTGTCTACCTTAGACCACTTAAGGGCTATGGTTGGGTTTAGAGGCTATGCGCAAAGGGACCCATTAAATGAATATAAGCAAGAAGCTTTTGTATTATTTGAGTATTTGCTCGAAAAAATAAAAAAAGAAACTGTAAAAGTTATTTTTCTTGCTCGACTTGTTGAAGATAGTTCAGATGCAGAGGAAGGGAAATTTTCTGAAGCTTTAGAAAGTCAAAACTCAAAGAAAAGCTTTGAAAAATCGATTCCTAGTAAAAAAATTCGGAGAAATAGCCCCTGCCCTTGTGGGTCTGGAAAAAAATTTAAGCATTGCCACGGAGCAATTTAAATTAAAATGGTAAGAATTTATTCTTCTTAGATTTTGTAAGAATTTGATTTCCTTTTTCATTTATAAAAATAGTATGTTCAAATTGTGCTGAAAGAGATTTGTCTCTTGTGACCGCAGTCCAATTATCAGATAATATTTTTGTTTCAGGTCGACCAATATTTACCATTGGTTCTATAGTGAAACACATTCCTGGTTCAAGTTTAGGGCCAGAGCTTTTCTTCCCGTAGTGAAGAACATTAGGAGGTTGATGAAACTCACTACCTATTCCATGACCGCAAAAATCCTTTACAACAGACATTTTATTTTTTTCCACAAACGTTTGAATGGCTGCACCTATATCCCCAAAAGTATTGCCTGGTAGAGCTTTTTCTATACCAATAAGTAGTGAATCATGTGTTATTTCAATTAATCTTTTCGCTTTTAAGCTGATATCACCAACGACAAACATTCTGCTTGTATCACCATACCAGCCATCCAATATACAAGTAACATCTACATTCAATATGTCACCATTTTTAAGTTTTTTATCGCCTGGTATCCCGTGGCAAACAACATGATTTAGAGATATGCAACAGGACCTAGGGTAACCTCTATATCCAAGGGTTGCAGGGGTAGCATTTCTCGACAAAATAAAGTCATGACATTGTTTATCAAGTGAAAGGGTAGTAATTCCAGGTTCAATTAAATTATCAATCATATCTAGAGTTTCAGAAGCAATATCACAGGCTCTTTTTATTCCTTCTAAATCTCTATTGTCGTATATATGAATTCCGTCTTTGTTTTTCAAATTCTCGGCCTAATGAAAAAATTGTGTTGCTTATACATTTATTAGTCAAATATATTTCAGTAAAGTAAAAAGCTGAAAAAATAATTCAAAATTAAGAAAAAAGAGTAAAATCCGTGAAAATCGCTTCAATAATAATTATAGGCAACGAAATTCTCTCGGGAAGAACGCACGATGTAAATTCTAATTATTTAGCAAAAAAACTCAGTTCGATAGGAGTTTTTCTTAAAGAAATTAGAGTAATTCCAGACGAAAAATCTAAGATTATCGAAGTAGTCAGAACTGAGACAAAAAAAGTTGATTTTGTTTTTACTAGTGGAGGTATAGGACCTACGCACGATGATATTACAGCTGACTCTATAGCTGAGGCTTTTAACTTAAAAATTGATGTAAGAGAAGATGCTATAAAAGAACTAGCAAAAAATTATCCAAATGGACTAAAGGATCTTAATTCTGCACGACTTAGGATGGCCCGAGTTCCGGAAGGATCAGAATTGATTAAGAACAGAGTTTCAGGTGCTCCTGGCTTCAGGGTAAATAATGTTTATGTTATGGCAGGCGTGCCTATGATTTTCAAATCAATGGTTGAGAGTATATTAGGGGCTATAAAACAATCAGATCCGTTTGTATCAGCTTCTATAAAGATTTTTAAGGCAGAGAGCTATATTTCAGAGCAATTAAGAAAAATATCATTAAAATATGAAGACATCCAAATTGGCTCTTATCCCTTCAAAGAAAATGAAAAAATAGGCGTCGAGATTTTAGTTAGGCACACAGACAAAGAATATGTTCAAAAGGTCATAAAAGAAATAGAAACAAATCTCAATGAGCCTTAGACCAGTTGAGACCATGATCTCCCTCAACTTTAAGGGGTACATCTAAGCTTAGATATGGTAAATTTGCTTTTTCCATTATATCTGATGCGCTTTCAAGCAGATTGTTCAAATGTCTCTCGGAAGTTTCAAAAATTAGCTCATCATGGACTTGAAGAAGAAGTCTCGACTCCATTTCAGATTTTTCC
>CACIJG010000060.1 GCA_902586885.1 uncultured Alphaproteobacteria bacterium
AACATCTGGTTCAACATGGCATGCTGCGGGTTTACTACCCCTTTTCAATATGTCTTACGCTACATCCCACATTCATGATTATTCAGTAAAATTATACCCCTCGTTGGAAAAAAAGACTAAAATGTCTGTTGGTTTTTCTCAGGTTGGAAACTTGAGAATGGCTCAAACTAATGAGCGTATGGATGAATATATGCTTTATGCTTCAACGGCTGAAACTGTTGGCATTCCATACGAATGGATGACACCCAAAGAGATAAAAGAAAAGTGGCCGTTAGTTCATACTGATGACCTAAAGGGGGCAATCTTCCATCCTACAGATGGATATATTAATCCAGCTGATATAACTCAGGTTTTTGCAAAAGCAGCTAGAGATCTTGGTGTTGAAATTTTTAGAAAAGTAGAAGCTAAAAATTTTACTTATCTAAATAATCAATGGGAAGTTACCGTAGATTATATGGAGGAAAAAGGTGGAAATCTAATTCCTAACGGAGAACAGTTTATTACCAAATGTGATCACCTAATAACTGCAACTGGTAACCATGCCCAAACCACTGCTCGCAAACTAGGTATAAAAATTCCTGCAATTCCTGTTGAACATCAATATATCGTTACCGAAAAAGACTCTAAACTTGAAAAGTTTAGAGAAACCAATGAGGAGCATCCTGTGTTAAGAGATGCTGATGCCAAATGGTATGTAAGAGAAGAAAGATTTGGATGGATTCTGGGCCCATATGAAAAAAATGCTCCCGCACGATTTGAATTTCAGGTTCCAAAGAGTTTTAGGTCAGATTTGTTTCCATTGAATTTAGAACGCATAGAAGAAGAGTATATGTCAATGTTACACCGAATACCTTCTACTGAAAAACTTGGACTCAAGGACGATTTTAATGGTCCTATTTGTTATACACCCGACGGGAACCCGCTACTTGGGCCAGCTCCAGATCTAAATAATGTTTGGCTAGCAGAAGGTTTTTCTTTTGGAATAACAGCAGCAGGAGGAGCTGGGTATTATTTAGCTCAATTGATAACAGAGGGAGAGGCTGAAATAGATATGGGGTCTTTAGATCCGAGAAGATATGGTCGGTGGATGACCACTGAATATGCAAAAAGGAAAAATGAAGAAGCCTATGAACATGTATATGTGCTTCACCATCCGGACGAAGAAAGGGAAGCGTGCCGTCCGTTGAGGACCGCTCCTAGCTATAACACTTTTAAAATTTTGGGAGCTCAATTCGGCCAGGTTAACGGATGGGAAAGACCCAATTATTTCGCTAACCATAATTTTAACGACAAAAAATCACGTAGCTTTAGGAGAGGTTTATGGTGGGAATATTCAAAAAATGAAGCGGAAGCTATAAGATCAAATGTGGGTCTGATAGACTCAACAGCATTTACTAAACATTTAGTTTCTGGAAAAAATGCATTCAAATTCTTGGATTGGTTTACATGTAATAAATTACCTGCCAAAGGTAGAATTAATTTAACGTATGCATTATCAAGTAAAGGAACTATTAGAACTGAATACACTATAGTCCACCTTTCAGAGAATTCTTATTACTTAGTTTCTGCTGGGGCGTGGACCGAGTATGACTCAGACTATTTAAAAAAATCTTTAGAAAAAAGTGAGATAGAAGATGTGCAGGTATATGATTGTACAAACCAATGGGGCGTTTTCTCTATTGCAGGACCAAATACAAGAGCAATGCTTGAAGACTTAGTTGTGAGTGAAGACCCTCTTAAAACTTTATCAAATAAAGAATTTCCTTGGCTTACATATAGAGATATTGAAATAGGTATGTGTCCAGTCAGGGCGTTAAGAGTAGCTTATACTGGAGAGTTAGGGTGGGAACTACACCATCCTATTGAGATGCAAAACTATCTTTTGGATACAATATTGGAGACCGGGAAAAAATATAATCTTAAATTGGTTGGAGCAAGGGCACAAAACTGGTTACGTCAAGAAAAATCATATAGGGCATTTGGTTCCGATTTAGGCAGAGATGCCGGTCCATTTGAATCCAATCTTTCAAGATTTGTAGATTTATCAAAAAATTTCTTGGGAAAAGAAGAATTGGAAAAAAGAAAGTTGGAGTACCTTTGCGTAACACTTTTGATTGATGGGCCTGAAGATACCGATCCTTGGGGTCGTGAAGTAATATATGACGCTTCTGGAGAAAGCGTTTTAGGAAGACTTACATCTGGCGGGTATTCAGTTCATTTCAAAAAAAGTATTGGGATTGGTTACGTAAAAGAAAAATTTTCTACAACAGGTACAAAAGTAAAAATTAAAATTAATAATCAGCTTTTTAGTGCAGAGATCGTAGAAGATAGTCCATATGACCCGAAAAACGAACGAATAATAAATAGAGAAATCAGCTAATTTAATTGTTTTTTTGTACTAAGAATTCTTAAAAAATGGGTTAAAAGGGTTAAAAAGCAGAATAAATATGCAAGTGTCCCATAATGCTTTGGCAAAAGGCAAAAAAGTAAAAAGAAAATTGTTGTCTCGAAACCTTCTACAATTCCATAAGAATAGAAAAATCCCTTCTCTCTTTTATCTTCATTCAAATTATATTTTTCAACTATAATAGCTCTGGCTAGAAAGCTAGACGAGTTAAGACAAAAAGAAACTAGTAAAAATAATGTTGGAATAGCATTTTCTAATGGTAGATAGAGAGCGAATCCTAGGGGGACTAAAGAGTAAAATGTAAAATCGGATGTAATATCAAAAAAACTTCCAAACTTATTTTCTTCTGTTAGACGAGCTAGTTCTCCATCTAACCCATCTAAAAGACGATTAAATAAAATCAAAAAAATTGCAAGGTTTAGATACCCAAAACAGATAAGTATGAAACATATTACTGTCGAAAATAATGCCAAGATTGTAACAAAATTTGCTGTAATCCCAATAGACTTAAGATACTTGGCGATATATTTT
>CACIJG010000061.1 GCA_902586885.1 uncultured Alphaproteobacteria bacterium
TCAAAGTTAATAGAAAGAAAAAAGGTTTAATTATGCGCCGAGCTGTCATCACAGGTTTAGGAATTGTATCTTGCATCGGAAATACAAAAGAGGCGGTGGCAAAAAGTCTAAGAGAGGGCATATCTGGGATAAGCAAAAGTCAAGAACAAGAAGAGCATGGATTTAGAAGTAGAATTCATGGAAAACCTGAAATACAAGTTGAAGACTTTGTAGATAAAAGACAGTTGAGGTTTATGGGAGACGGAGCAGCTTTTAATTTTATAGCCATGCAAAATGCGATCACTGATAGTGGCTTAGAAGAAAAAGAAGTTTCAAATGAAAGAACTGGTCTAATAGTTGGTTCTGGAGGGCCTTCAACAAAAAATATATTCTCTGCTCATAAAACTGTTATAGAAAAAGGTAGTCCTAAGCGTATGGGTCCTTTTATGGTGACTAGGGGCATGTCCTCCACGAATTCAGCTTGTATAGCAACACCGTTTAAAATTAAGGGAGTAAACTATTCAATTACATCTGCTTGTTCAACTTCTGCTCATTGCATTGGAAATGCAGTAGAACAAATACAACTTAATAAACAAGATGTAGTTTTTGCTGGAGGGGGTGAAGAGTTGGATTGGACCTTGTCCTGTCTTTTTGACGCTATGGGTGCTATGTCTAGTAAGTATAATGAAACGCCAGAAAATGCTTCAAGAGCTTTTGACCAAAATAGAGATGGATTTGTAATTGCTGGTGGGGGAGGAGTGGTGGTTGTAGAAGAGCTAGAGCATGCTTTGGCCAGAGGAGCTAAGATATACGCAGAGATAACAGGCTATGGAGCAACTTCCGATGGACATGACATGGTAGCACCATCAGGAGAAGGGGCTGAGAGATCGATGCATTTAGCCTTATCTTCATTAAAGGGGAGAGAAGTTGATTATATTAATGCGCACGGCACGTCTACTCCCGCAGGTGATGTTACAGAAATTCAAGCAGTTAGAAGAGTATTTGAAAAACAAAAACAACCAATAGTTTCATCCACAAAGTCTTTGACTGGACATAGTCTTGGTGCTGCAGGTGTTCAAGAAGCAATATATTCGTTAATAATGATGGAAGAAAACTTTATAGCGGCAAGCGCCAATATTTTTCAGCTTGATAAAGATATAAAAAAAGGCGAGGTAGCAACGTCAACTATAAGAGACGTAGAACTCGATACAGTTTTATCTAATAGCTTTGGTTTCGGTGGAACAAATGCATCCTTAGCGTTCAGTAAATATTCAGGGTGAACTGCCTTGGCTGAGTTGATGAAGAATAAAAAAGGTTTAGTTATAGGGGTGGCTAATCAGAAATCTATTGCATGGGGTATTTCGGAGGTGTTGTCTAAAGAAGGTGCCAATTTGGCATTAACATATCAGGGAAATAATTTTAAAAAAAGGGTTCAGCCACTAGCAGAGAGTATTGGATCTAAGTTCATTTTTGATGTGGATGTAAAGGATGACAGCTCTCTAGATTCATGTTTCAAAAAAATATCTGATGAATGGGGTTCAATTGATTTTTTAGTCCATTCCGTAGCTTTTTCTGAGAAAAGTGAGCTGATGGGGAGGTTTATAAATACTTCCCGAGAAAATTTTTTGAAGTCTATAGATATATCATGTTATAGCCTTATAGATGTTTCAAAAAGAGCACTTCCTTTAATGAGTAGAGGGGGGTCCATTCTAACTCTTAGTTATTTAGGAGCTCAAAGAGTGACGCCTAACTATAATGTTATGGGGATTGCTAAGGCAGCCCTAGAGTCGACAGTAAGATATTTAGCGAGTGACCTAGGGCAAGATAATATTCGAGTAAATGCTATAAGTGCGGGACCTATGAAAACACTAGCCGGGGCAGCCATAGGCGGGGCTCGAAGAGTTTTTCGTCTTTCAGAACAGAATTCACCTTTAGGATCCAACCCAAATCTAATGTCCGTGGGAGGAGCGGCAGCATTCCTATTGAGTGATTATGGAATGCATACTAGCGGGGAGGTATTGTTTGTTGATGGAGGTTATCACGTCATGGGAATGCCTAAATTAGACCATATTGAAAAGGTATAATTTGACTAGTTTCTCTTTAATCTCTGATACCTATGATAAAATTAGATCAAAGCTCGTACAAACTCCTTTAATTGAGTCTAAATATTTAAGTAAGAGACTTAAAAGACGAATTTTTATCAAGGCAGAGTGTTTGCAAAATACGGGATCTTTTAAGTATAGAGGAAGTTGGTCAGCATTTACGAATTTTAAAGAAAGCGAACTACAAAAAGGGGTTTTAGCTTATTCATCTGGTAATCATGCCCAAGCCATAGCTTCTGTTGCTTCTCAACTCGGTATTAATGCAACAATAATAATGCCTAATGATGCTCCTAAACTTAAAATTAGAAATACAAAGGCTTTTGATGCAGAGGTAATTCTTTATGACAGGGTAAGAGAAGTTCGTGAGGAAATTGGTGTAAAGCTTGAAAAAAAAAGAAATTTAAAATTAATAAAACCATATGATGATCCATTTATAATTGCGGGCCAAGGAACTTTGGGGGTGGAATTGGCTATTCAAGCAGAAGAAGTAGGTATTAAAAAAGCGGATGTTTTGGTTTGCTGTGGTGGTGGAGGGCTTGCGTCGGGAATAAGCATAGCTCTTCA
>CACIJG010000062.1 GCA_902586885.1 uncultured Alphaproteobacteria bacterium
CGCCAAGATCTTTGCTTAAATATGACTACAATGTCAGATGAAAAGGTCAAAGGTTTAATAGCTGATGGAGCCGCTAACCTAAATGAAAGACTTGGTATAGGTTTGAAAAAAGACAGCCTCATAAAGACAGGTGGTTACAATGCTCACTCTAAAGACTCAAAGTTAAAGAAGTTAAAAAGAGAGAAAAATAGTCTTATACTTAATTATAGTGAAGCTGAATTTGAATCAAATTTAGGAGCTAACACTAATTCTTTTTGAAAAAATCATGTAGTTCATCACTTACAAATTGTATGTCAATTTCTTTTAGCCCCTGATGCAAGGGCAGGCTAAGACAATTTAGAAAGTAATGTTCTACGTTTTTAAACATTCCTTCAGAAAAACCCATTTCCTTGTAAAAAGGTTGCATATGAACAGGGATATAATGAACCTGGCAACCGATATTTCTATCTCTGAAAAACCTGTATAGATCATCTCTTGCAAAATTGCGATCAGTTATTTCAATAGTAAATAAGTGGTGACTAGAGTAACAGTTCGAAAGAGTTTCCTGAAATTTTATTGGAAGATCTGACAAGCTTTCTCTGTAACACTCAGCTAGTTGGTTTCTTGTTTCTACGAATGAACCAAGCCGGTCGATTTGACTTGAGCCAAGAGCAGCCTGAATTTCTGACATTCTAAAGTTGTACCCCAAATCTACCTGCTCATAATACCACTCAGGTCTATCCGTATTTTTCTCTTTTCTAAGAAGATCTATCCCATGAGACCTTAATCTACATGCCTTCTGTTTATCGGTTTCAGAATTGAGTAATAGTGCTCCTCCCTCTCCTGTAGTTATCATTTTTACAGGATGGAAGCTGAAAACTGTGGCGCAACTATAATTACACTCGCCTATCCTTGTACCTTTATATGTGGCGCCAAGCGCATGTGACGCATCCTCAATGATTTTGAATTTGTACTTTTTTGAGAGTTCGAATATTTTGTCCATATCACATGGATTGCCACCAAAATGTACAACGGTTAGAAAATCAGGTAAATTTGCAGAGTTTTTTGCCTCTTTTAATTTTTTTTTCAACAAAGAAGGGCAAATATTAAGAGTAGCCGGGTCAATATCAACAAAGTCAATCTTTGCACCGAAATGGATCGCTGTATTAGCAGTAGCAACAAACGTTAGAGGAGTAGTCCAAACAATACTATTTTTTTTTATTCCATGGATTTGATATGCTAGCTGTAACGCTGACGTAGCGCTATTCACTGTTAATACGTTCTTATTATTGCAAATTTTGCCAATTTTTTTTTCGAACTCTTCTATTTTTGGTCCTCTAGACAAATAGCCAGAGGCGAGAACCTCCAAAATACTTTGCTTATCTTTAATATTTATAGATTGTGTCGAATAAAATTTTATAGCCCTATCATTAATAGTCAATTTGGCCTAACCACTCTTTAAGTTTCGCATCATGAAGCCAAGAATTGTTTTGATCACTGGTATAAACAAATCCCTCATCAACCTTTTTACCTCCTCTTATTCTCCTAGAACAAGAATCCCAACTATTAAGCGGAGATAAAATTTTATAATATTCATCAAATTCGTACGTATGTGAAGCCTCATCACTACTTATCAATTGCTCATGTAGTTTTTCTCCTGGACGCATTCCAATTTCCTCAATCTTGCATTCTGGGCCGATAACTTTTGCTAGTTCAACAATTTTTACAGAAGGTATTTTTTTTACAAAAATTTCTGAACCAACCATTTCTTTAAATGCATGTTCTACTGTTTTTACCGCTTCAGAAAGAGTTATAAGAAAGCGCGTCATTTTTAAATCTGTTATCGGTAGTTTTCCCTGCTTTTTTATTTCATTAAAAAATGGGATTACTGAGCCTCTTGAGCCTGCTACATTTCCATACCTAACTACGCAAAACTTAGTTCCATGCTCACCAGAGTACGAGTTAGACGCTGTAAAAAGTTTATCAGAGGCAAGTTTCGTGGCTCCATAAAGATTTATTGGACTTGAGGCCTTATCTGTTGAAAGAGCCACAACCTTTTTAATCTTTTGGTCAATTGTTGCGTCGATTACGTTCATTGCTCCAATTACATTGGTCTTTACGCATTCAAACGGATCATATTCCGCAACTGGTACAATTTTTGTTGCCGCGGCATGAACTACATAATCCACTCCAGTAAGGGCTCTATACAATCTATCCTTGTCTCTTACATCTCCAATAAAGAATCTCAGGATATCATTGTTGGGATACGACTTAGCCATCTCCCATTGTTTCATCTCATCACGCGAGAAAACGATTAATTTTTTTGGTTTATAGTTTGTCAAAATAGTTTTAACAAACTCTTTACCAAAAGAACCTGTGCCCCCTGTTATTAAAATATTTCTATTATCAAACATTTTCAATTCCGAGCCTAAACCTAATTTAAGTCAATATTGATGCCTAAGTCTATAAATTTTAAATAGTAGTAGCAATATTCATGCCCTTTTTTATTTAAACAATTAAAGAAAATAGTCGTTGTTCATTTCAGGTTGAATTTTATCTGAGGAGAAAAAA
>CACIJG010000063.1 GCA_902586885.1 uncultured Alphaproteobacteria bacterium
AATAATAAATTTAAGGAAATTACCAGAATTGGAAAATTGCAGACAGTTTTGGAAGGTATAACTGCTGCAAAAAATTCTGGTCTTCAAGTAAAGATAAATTGCGTTGCACTGAAAAATATAAATGAGAACGAATTCGAACGTTTTATTGACTGGTGCCTGCAAGAAGAATTTGATCTTACTTTCATAGAAACCATGCCGATGGGCGATATCGGAAATGAAAATCGTCTTGATAACTTTTTATCTCTTTCAGAGGTGAAGACAAAAATTAATGCTAAATATAAATTGGAAGATATTAATTACTCAAGTGGTGGTCCAGCAAAATATTCAAAAATAAAGGGTTCAAAAATTAAACTTGGGTTTATTACGCCTCTATCTAACAATTTTTGTGCAACCTGCAATAGAGTCCGAATAGATGCAACTGGCATTATGCATCAATGTCTGGGGCAAGCCAATAGTATTGATTTTAGGAAAATTTTGAGAGACTCAAACCCTACTCACAATGATATTGTCAACCAAATTAAAATTGCCATAAATGACAAACCTGAGAAACACTCTTTTGCTTTTGATTATTCAAAAATGCAAGTTGAAGGAAAAGTAAATCGGCATATGAGCACGACTGGTGGATAAAGAAAGCTTTACAAACGTAACAACAAATATTTTGTAAAAAATCCTTCTAAAAATATCTTGCACTTTTTAGTATTGAGTTTAAACAGTCTAATGAAATGAATAAAATGGCGGAGTAGCTCAGGCGGTTAGAGCAGAGGAATCATAATCCTTGTGTCGGGGGTTCAAGTCCCTCCTCCGCTACCAAGGTCGAGAATTTGTCGATTTGTCGATCGCCAACCAGACAAGGGTTTTAAGGGGTCTCAGAAGTTTTTGCAAGTTTTGTAGGGTGCAGAGGTGGGCAGAATATATTGCAAAATGCAATATAAATTGCAGATCTGCAATTTATTATTTGTCGATCAACACCGATTATTAAGGGGAAAAATTAAGTTTTTCTGTTTGTTCTACAATCTGTATATTCAATTCATGTATTAGCTTTTTTGAATCACCTTAACTTCATCTCCAACTTCAAACTTCATAAGATCTTCAGCTACAATGAGAGGTCCATTATAAAATTCCTGCATGGTTTTCAATATTTCCTTTGAAGTCATTGGAGGAAATCCAGGCTTTCCAAGCAAAACCATGTGAATTAAAACTGCAAGTTTTGGTCTTGATATTGAAAAAATTTTTGCTGCCTCTGTTGGTGTAGAATGGTGTTGAAGAATGGCATTAATATCTTCAAAACCTATGATTTCTTCTCTTGCAGTCCCTAGGGAATGAAATAATAGATCTGCTTCTTTTGCGATTTTTGACACTCCAATATCATTTTTAGAATCTCCGCTTATAACGACTGTTCGCCCTGAATATTGAATTTTATAACCCCAATTAGGTTTGATGCTTTCACCATGATTTACTTCAAAAGATGTCACAGTGAGGCCGTCCTGATTAAATACCTGGCCACATTTCATAAATTCTCTAGTTTTTATTTCCACACCTTTTCGAGGAAGCCCTTGATCAGCACATCTAATTTTTATATCATCATCAAAAGCAAGGCGATGCCCGTTTATTAAATTATGCGTTCCTTTTGGTCCTGTAACATTAAGTGGTTCAGACCTTGAACCATTTGAGGGTAACCATGAACTTAACCAGAAATCAGCGAAGCCTACTGTATGATCAGAATGAAAATGAGTGAAGAATACATGTGTGACTGAGGCAGGTGGTACATTCGCCTGCGTGAGTCTTGTTGCTACATTTCTTCCTGTATCAAAAAGCAGCTTATAACCTGCCGCTTCTACTAAAATACTTTGGCTTGCACGGTTTGGGTTTAAAATTGGAGTACCAGTGCCAAGAGTGGTGACAAAAATGGATTTGCTAAGTGAATAATTCACCATTTAAAGTCTTAGTAATGATTTTGCATTTTCATAACAAACCATTGACCTCTCAATTTCAGATAAATTTGCGTTGTCAATCCATTTACCTGCATCTTCAGATCGTTCAAATGGATAATCAACAGAAAACATTACACGGTCAGCCCCAAGCGCCTCAATAGCGCAACGCAATGGTTCATCAGAACAAACACCTGCTGTGGTACACCAAAAGTTTTTTTTAAAATATTCTGAGGGTAATCGCTTTAATGTTTTTGATCCTCTATTTGAAATTGCCCACCTGCTATCAAACCGCCAGAGTTGATAGGGAAGTGTTTCTCCCATATGGCCAAGAATAAGTTTAGCATTTGGGAATCGATCAAATATGCCACTGAAAAGTATACGAAGTGCATGAGATCCTGTTTCTACTGTCCAAGACCACACAGGCCCCCACATTTCTGAATGACCTTGATACATTGCTGGAACATCAGCTGGATTATTTGGATGGATGTAAATTGGAACATTAAGATCTGATGAACGCTCCCAAAGAACTGAAAAACGATCATCATCAAGGTATGCTCCATTTGTTATACCGTTTACCA
>CACIJG010000064.1 GCA_902586885.1 uncultured Alphaproteobacteria bacterium
GCTGAAAAAAAATCGTTTCTATAATAAATGGAAAGACCGTCCTCTCCCCCATATTTCGGCCATCCAACAGAGAAATAATAGAGCATTTGAGCAAAAGCTAAGGTAATCATAATGAAATAAACGCCAGAGGTTCTAATGGAAATAGACCCAATTAAAATAGCTAAAAGTAATGACAAGCAAACTGCCCATATCCAGTTTACAATCATATTTGTTGATCCTGAAAGCTCAAAAAGCCAAAAGTTTATTGGATCGCCATTAATAAAATGGATAGAGCTAATTGCAGAAATATATCCACCAAAACCAAAGAAAGCCGCATGCCCCAATGAAACCAATCCACCATACCCTAATACAAGATTAAGACCCATACCCGCCATCCCTAAAATAACAATTTTTGTTGCTAATGTGACAAAATATGGCTCGTCCAAAATATTTCCTGCAATGGCAAATAATAGAACAAATGAAACAACTAATAGATTAAAAAAAATCTCCTGCATTTATGACTTTCCGTATAAGCCTGTTGGTCTAAAAATTAATATCAAAGCCATTAATACATATATAGACATTGATGAAAGAGATGCACCCAATGAAATTGCTTGTGATATTTCAAAGAATAATTGCAGGAAAATCGGTAAAAACAATTTGACTAGAGTATCACAGAGACCTATCAGAAGAGCGCCAACCAACGCTCCTTTAATAGAACCTATACCGCCTATCACAATAACCACAAAAGCAAGTATCAAGACAGGCTCGCCCATCCCAACTTCAACAGATTGAATAGCTCCTATTAAAGCCCCTCCAAGACCAGCCAGACCAGCTCCAAGAGCAAAAACTAGAGTATATAATTTAGATATATTAATACCAAGTGCTGAAATCATTTCCCTATCATATTGGCCTGCTCTTATTTTCATACCCAGCAATGTTTTAGAAACAATAAAATAAAGAACAATTGAGACGATAATGCCTACCAGAATAAGAAAGAGCCGATATTTGGAATATATTATTTCTCCTGGAAGGATTATCGTGCCCTGCAATATATTTGGAATATCTAAAAAAAGTGGGAAAGCACCAAATATCCATCTTGTAGCTTCAGAAAAAACTAGGATGAGCGCAAAAGTTGCCAAAACCTGGTACAAATGGTCACGACTATATAATTTCCTTAAAATTATATACTCAACTAAAACACCTGCAAAGGCAGCAAAAATAATACTTGATATAAGAGCTAAAAAGAAACTATCAAATAAACTTGCAATTAAAGCAGCACCGAAGGCGCCTATCATATAAAAGGAGCCATGAGCAAGATTTATCAATCCCATGACCCCAAAAACTAGTGTCAATCCCGCAGACATTAAAAAAAGCATAAATCCAAACTGGACGCCATTTAACATCTGTTCTAAAAAAAGTTGTAAAGACATGCTTATGAGGTACCCCAGTTCATTGAAGCACCCCATAATATAATATCACATTTTACACTCTTTAACATATGCATTCGATTGATCTTTCAGTCCTATTGACACAATCTTATTTGTTAGGATATTACCCTCTTTTATAACTTCACGAACAAATATATCCTGTATAGGGTGATGATTTTCAGAAAACTCAAATTTCCCTCTAGTCGATTCAAATCCATTTAAAGGAGCATTCTTGATAGCTTCTCTAAATTTGTCAATGTTGTTAATACTTGCGTTTTTCATCGCAGTCATAATTATTTTACCAGTATCATATCCTTGAGAAGCATACAAAGAAGGTAGTCGACCGTAAGCAACCTGAAACTCTTTCACAAACTTTTTGTTTGCTGCATTATCAATGTCTTTTGACCATTGTGAAGTATTTTTTACCCCTAACGCAGCCTCTCCAACTGCTTTTAATATACCTTGATCGAATGAAAAAGCCGGTCCTAATAAAGGAATATCAACTCCTGACTGAGCGTACTGCTTCAAGAAAGCAATTCCCATTCCTCCAGGAAGAAAAAAGAAGACATTATCTGCATTTGAGTCTCTTATCTTAGAAATCTCAGTCGCATAATCTGTCTGTCCTAATTTGGTCCAAACTTCTGCAGCCAAACTTCCATTAAAATATCGTGTGTAACCGCTCAACGCATCTTTTCCAGCTGGATAATTTGGAGCAAGGAAAAAACTTTTTTTGAAGCCAGCAGAGTTTGCATAACCACCAGCAGCTTCATATAAATTGTCATTCTGCCAAGCTACATTGAAGTAATTTTTGTGGCATTTTTTTCCTGCCAACATTGAAGGGCCGGCATTTGGAGAAAGATAAAATTTATTTTGGGTCACAACTGCAGGAACAACTGCCATTGCTAAATTTGACCAAACTATACCAGTA
>CACIJG010000065.1 GCA_902586885.1 uncultured Alphaproteobacteria bacterium
GAGCAAGAGATGCAAGCTCCTTTAATTTGCTCTCTATGCCTCCAAATAAAACTTCCTGGTCCATTTGACCGGTTTTACTTTTAGCCTCTTCTATAGCTTCCAGGGTTTCCTGTATTAATTTTGGCAAATCTTTACCTTGCACATTCTCATCATTTATCTCAACTTTAACAGCTTCACCGATTGCTTCTACTTTGATTTCTCCTTTTTCTACTTTTTCTTGAAGAGCCTCTACTAGTTCTTTTGCGCTTTTGTCGGCTTCGCCCCCTTCATCTGTTTTTGTTTTGACTTCTATATCTTTCTTTTCCAAGTTAGTTGTTTGCTGGGTCATGCTTTTTGTAACTGAAGGGCTTGGAGAAGGGCTAAAATTGAGTGATAAAACTGTAGTTCCCTTTGGTTGCTCAACCACAGGAACAAGTCTCTGAACGCCGAAGGCATTCTTTAATGAACCAGAAATCTGTTTAAATTTGGGTACATTAAATTCTGCAAAAGATAGAATTAGAACAAAAAAGGCCATAAGCAGAGTTGCCATATCTGCAAAGGTAGCCATCCACGCAGGTGCTCCTACTGGAGGACACTTGGGGCATTCCTCTTCTTCTTGCTCTTCAACTTCTGCTTCTTCTTCTGCCAATTTAATGCCCTACCTAAATTAAGCTGCTGCTTCAAGCTTCTCTTGTACTGCAGGAGGTAGATTTGCAAGCATCTGATCTTGAATATTTCTTGGTGACTCGCCCCTTGCGATATTTCGTAAACCCATTACAACCATTTCCCGATAGGTTACCTCATATGCTGTATAACCTTCTAAAGAAGTTATCATAGGTAAAAACAGAACATTAGCTATAAACGCCCCATAAAGAGTTGTAAGAAGTGCCACAGCCATCGCCGGACCAATAGCTTTGGGATCTGCCATGTTACCTAACATAAGCACTAGCCCTACTAAAGTTCCTATCATGCCCATAGCTGGAGCTATGTCGATCCAGGCTTTTACTACATTCTGATTACTTTCATGCCTCGCCTTCATTGCCTTTATTTCTTGAGTTAACTGAGCTGTTAATTTGGCTTCATCCGCTCCATCTACCAGCATTTGCAATCCTTTGGAAAAGAATTTGTCAGGCACGTCCTGCCCCTCTAGTGCCATCATTCCGTCTTTTCTAGCTATCCCGGCGAGTTCAACCATTTTTGTAACCAGTTCGTCTTGAGGTTTAACAGGCGGGAAAAAAGCTTTAGCCATAACACCAAATGAGCCAAGAAATGTTGGAAGAGGACAAGTATACATAACACAAAAGAAAGTTCCTCCAAAAACAATTGCTAAAGAAGGTACATCTATAAAAGGTCCCACTCCACCACCAGAGACCATCGCATATATTATAAACCCTAAAGCACCTAACAGTCCAAGAAGTGAGGCTATATCCATGTTATTTCCTTTTGCTCAAAATTAGTTTTCTTTTTTTGCCTGTGTATGACCACTTGCAAATATAATACCAAAATTTGTTAAAGTTTACTCAAATTTTCTGAGAAACAATGACAAATTGGCATTAAACTTGTTAAGGAGTATAATACAAAGGTAAACAAAAACAAGCTAGAGACAAACTATGACCAAAAATTTAAAATACCTTGCTTTGGCTATGACAATTTGCGCAAGTCTTTTGTTTTCTAATGCTTATGCCGAAAAAAATAGATTCAAATTGAAAGAACATATTGTAATAGACTCCCAACTTAATATCGAGTGGTTAAGGTGCTCGGTTGGCCAAAGATGGAACGGCTCTACTTGCATAGGGCAAATTGTTAATTTATCCTTAGAAACAGTTCCCCAGGCTATCAAATTGGCTGAAGAACAACTTGGTGGTGTTTGGAGGCTACCTACAAAAAAGGAATTAAAATCTTTAGTGTGTAGCAACTGTCCTTCTCCTAAAATTAACAAAGATATTTTCCCAAATACAGACAATGCTCCATATTGGACGGGAGATAGGAGTGTCTTCAACAAAAGATTTTTTGTGAGTGTGAATTTTCACACCGGATTTTCCTTCAACAGATTTTTGCCCTTAAAAGAGCTGGCGATAAGACTGGTAAGGGATAGGATTAATTAAAGATCAGGGTTTTTCGGGTTTCTATCTTTAAGCCAAATCCAAAGTTTAAATAAAAATACTATTAATCCAAAAATAAGAATTAATATTGCAATAAGTT
>CACIJG010000066.1 GCA_902586885.1 uncultured Alphaproteobacteria bacterium
AAACCAAGTCCGATAGCTAACGAAATCGCAATAATAACCATATTTCGCCTGCTTAGTTTTACTTCACTCAGAACATTTAAGCCTGCAGCAACAACCATCCCAAACATTACTATCACGCCACCTCCCAAAACGGGTAATGGCATGGACGCAATAATAGCACCAATTTTTGGTATTAGACCGCATAAAACCAATACGAGTGCTCCTATTGTCACCACATGCCTGGACATAATTCCAGTCATACCTACAATCCCAACATTTTGACTGAATGAAGTGTTTGGTAATCCACCGAAAATGCCTGCCACTGCACTCCCCAAACCATCAGCATAAGTTGCTCCCGATATTTCCTCATCGGTAGCATCCCTGCCAGCTCCTGCTTTTGTGGTTGCTGAAGTATCTCCAACAGTTTCTATAGCTGACACGATGCACACTAAGGTAACTGCGATAACAGCTCCAAGGCTAAACTCAAATCCATAAGGTATTGGTTGTAATCCTGAAAACCAGCTCGCCTTGCCGACAGCCACAAAATTGACCATACCTTGTGCGTATGCGAGAAGATATCCAGCAATAATTCCAATTAAAACAGCAGCATTTGAAATAAGACCTCTGCCAAAAAATTTACATAGCAAGGCAACAATTACAACGGTTCCTGCTACACTCCAATGCATTAGGGAGCCAAAACTTGCCGCCTCCATCTGGAATTTAGCAGCACCTCCCGCAGCATACTTAATTGCAACTGGGATCAAATAAAGGCCGATTGCTAAAATAACCAAGCCAGTAACTAATGGAGGAAATAGCCATCTAATATTTTTTATAATCCCTCCTAAAAGGAAGTGAATAAAACCTCCAATTATGCAAGCTGTTAATACGACGGACATAGCTTGCTCTGAGGAACCCCCATTTTTAACTATACCTGCAGCTGTTAAACTTAATACACCTACAAAAGCGAAACTAGTGCCCTGCATGATGGGTAATCTTGAGCCTACTGGCCCAAAGCCTATAGTTTGGAATAAAGTTGCGACCCCCGCAAATAACATAGCCATTTGAATGAGATATACCATTTCTGGGCCGGCAAATTTAAATCCTGCGCCTAAACCTCCTGCCACAATCACCGAGGGAGTTACATTGGAAGCAAACATCGCAAGAACGTGTTGTAATCCAAGAGCTGTAGCTTCTCCCATAGGCGGTGTGTTATTTGGATCCGAGTAAGGACCACTTATATTATTATTACTCATCAATTTCTCCTTATGTTGTTGTTGATAGAGTATCCGGCACAAGATATGCTATTTTTTTTGTCTAGGCAAATAATTAAAACCTTTGAAATTTTTAACTAGTTTTACTGTTGTAAAGTTCCTACACTGTTGGATAACTGCAGGACTAAATATTTTTAAAAAAAGAGATCTTTTGAGTACCGCTTCAGATAAATTCTTATTTCAAAGTAAAGCTATAAGTAAAAGCTTTCCTGGTGTTAAAGCAAATGAAGACATATCATTATCAGTGGAAAAATCTCAAATTCATGCTCTTTTAGGAGAAAATGGTGCTGGCAAATCGACTCTGGTAAAGATTTTTTATGGTCTTTTGCAACCTGATAAAGGGGAAATGCTTTTAGAAGGCTCTAGATATCAGCCTAAAAACCCAAAAAATGCAAGAAGTTCAGGTATAGGCATGGTATTCCAGCATTTTTCTTTGTTCGAGCCTCTAACAGTTCTGGAAAATATTTTGCTAGGGTTGGATCTTCAAGTAAATAAGACTGAAGTGGAACAAAATGTAAGCAAATTATCTGAAGTTTACGGGTTAGAAATTAATCTATCATCTTTTATAGGAGACCTATCGGCTGGAGAAAGACAAAGGGTAGAGATCATAAGAGCCTTATTACAGGAGCCTAAGCTCTTAATTATGGATGAACCTACATCGGTTCTGACTCCGTTTGAGGCAGAGAACCTATTTTCAACATTGAGAAAATTGTCGGATAATGGCACTTCAATTTTGTATATCTCTCACAAACTTCAAGAAATAGCAGAACTCTGTGATACTGCTACTGTTTTGAGAAAAGGTGAAGTAATTGGTGAATACGATCCTAAAT
>CACIJG010000067.1 GCA_902586885.1 uncultured Alphaproteobacteria bacterium
ATTTAGAAAATTTGACTTTGGCTCCTTTGAACTTGAAAACAACGTTAATAGCTTTGATTGAAAATGAAATTAATTTTGCTAGAAAGTCAAAACCTGCAGAAATTTGGATAAAATTAAATGCACTTATTGACCCTGAAATAATTGATATGCTCTATAAGGCTAGTAATGCTGGTGTCAGAATTAATATGATAGTTAGAGGGATTTGTGGTTTAAGACCAGGGATAAAAGGCTTATCAGAAAATATACGAGTAAAATCTGTTATAGGCAGGTTTTTGGAACATAGTCGCGTATCGGTTTTTGGGAATGGTTACAAGCTTCCCTCAAATAAGGCAAAAGTCTTTATCTCTTCTGCTGATTGGATGGGAAGAAACATAAATCGAAGGGTAGAGTCGTTTGTAGAAATTACAAATTCTACAGTAAAATCGCAAATCGTAAACCAAGTTATGGCAGCCAATCTAGCCGACAAAGATCAATCATGGGTATTACAATCAGACGGAAACTACAAAAAGCATGATTATAGAAATAATGAAAAGCATTTTAGCTGTCATGAATATTTTATAGGCAACCCATCTTTGTCAGGAAGGGGCAGAGCGGCATCAAACTCTCCTCCAAACTTACTAAATTTAAAACCATTAAATAACTGAGAGTCTAATTGTGAAGTTTTTGAAACGAATAGGCATAATTGATATTGGATCCAACTCAATCAGATTAGTGGTTTTTGACGGTCCTAAGAGGTCTCCTCTATACCTTTATAATGAAAAAGTGTTTTATCGTTTAGGTCAAAAGTCAGTAGGAGGTCAGGATTTTACTGATAAAATTATAGGTGAAGTAACAAACATAATTGAAAGATTTGTAACTATCAGCAGAAATATGAAAGCTTTAAAAATCATTGCTTTTGGCACTTCTGCTTTGAGAGAGGCTAATAACTCGACTGATTTGATAAATCTGATATTCAATAGAACTGGTATCAATATAGAAATAATTTCAGGTGAAACAGAGGCGGAATATGCGGCAAAAGGAATATTGTTAGGATTCCCAAATTCTTTTGGTGTAATTTGTGATTTAGGTGGAAACTCTGTTGAATTTGGAACGATATTTCAAGGAAAGGTAATAAATTGTAAAACTGCTCTTCTTGGACCATTAGCTTTGAACAAATTATTTGGTATAAATAAAGACGCCAAGGAACACATCAAAACTGTAATCAGTAGGTTAAATATAATTCAGCAAAATGATTTAAGAAAAAAACTATTCCTTATTGGAGGTTCTTGGAGAGCTATCGCTAAATTTCACATGGAGCTTACCGGCTATCCTTTAAAGATTATACAAGGTTATAAAATCAAGGTTAAGGAATTAAAAAAAACACTTTCTCTTATCAATTCTGATGTGGGAAAGAAAAAATTGTTAATGACAAATATTCCAAACGAGAGATTGGAGCTGCTTCCTCATTCAGCTAATCTCCTTGAAATAATATTAGAAACCTACAGATTTAAAACTGTAATTTTCTCATCCTTCGGAGTACGTGAAGGTATTATATTTGATCAACTCAGCGAAAAAGAAAAGAACCGTGATCCTCTTTTAGAGGCTGCAAAGTTCTTTGAACAAAAAGATTCAAGGTTTCCTAAACTTTCCCGAAGTGTATTTGACTGGATTTCCCCGTTTCACAAGACATTTAACAAAAAAATAAAAAGATTAATTTTTGTTGCTTGTAAATTGCATGATATCACTTGGATTGCGCATCCAGATTATAAGATGGAGATGTGTCTTGAATTAATAACTCGGTCAAATATCACTGGTCTCAGTCACAAGGATAGGATCTTCTTGGCTATGATTCTATTATTTAGGCACAAAATAAAAAGTGAGGTTATACAAGAATTAGATTTAATTAATTTGGTCTCAAAAAGAAAAAAGCGCATAGCAATGTTTATTGGTAAGAGTTTGAGATTGGCATCTACTTTCTTTGGAGAAAAAGATTTGTTTAAGGAAATAAAAATATTAATTAAAGAAAATGACGAGGTAGAGCTGATTATACCTGAACACCTAAAGTCTTTAAAAGGGGAAATCGTTGAGAGAAGAA
>CACIJG010000068.1 GCA_902586885.1 uncultured Alphaproteobacteria bacterium
ACCAGAATTAATGATTTAGCTACCGCTAGATACGCTTTACAAGAAGGTTTAATTGATATGGTCGGTATGACTAGAGGTCACATCGCTGACCCTTATATTGTTAAAAAAATTGAGGCAGGTGAAGAGAACCGTATCCGAACATGTGTAGGGGCTACTTATTGCTCGAACTATGGGTATTGTATTCAAAATCCGGCAACCGCTAGAGAAAAAACACTTCCTCACAAAATAAACATCTCAAATAGTAAAAAGAAAATAGTTGTAGTTGGTGGAGGACCTGCTGGCTTAGAGGCTGCACGTGTTTCGGCAGCAAGGGGTCATAATGTAGAGCTTTTTGAAGCTACTAATAAGTTAGGCGGCCAACTTCTTTTAGCTAGTAAAGTAAACTGGAGAAAGGATCTATCCGGCATAGTTAATTGGCTTGAGTCTGAGTGTATTCTACTTGGAGTAAACATAAGATTAAATACATTTGCTGAAGAAAACGAAATATTAACTGAAAGTCCAGACGTTGTTATTATGGCAACTGGAGGTACCCCAAATTTAGATTGGGTAGGGGGAAACGCGCCGATCTCCTCTACATGGGATATTCTCTCAGGTGCTCCAATGCCTGAGGGTAAAGTGTTTATTCATGATCAAACTGGCAAAAACATTGCTATGGCGGCAGCTGATTTTATTTCAGACTCTGGTGCTGATGTTACTATAAGTACCCCAGATGCTACAATTGGGATGGAGGCAATGAGAATGGAAATGTCTCCTTTTATGAAAAGGTTTTATAATAAAGGTGTAAATATTAATGTTGATCAAGAGTTGCTAGAGGCTAGAAAAAAAAATAATAGGATTGATGTATCCCTACGAAACACACATTCGGGAGAAATTACCGTTGAAACTTGTGATCACCTAGTAGTTGAATCAGGTACTTTACCTAATGATACTGGCTTTTATTCGTTGAAAAACTCTTCCTTAAATAAGGGTGTAGCTGACCTTGAAGCGATGGTAACAGGAGAGCCTCAACCAATCTTTGATGGTAACGGCTTTCATCTATACAGAATAGGCGATGCCGTTAACAGTCGGGATGCTCATTGTGCAATTTTAGACGCGTTGAGAATATGTAAAAATATCTAATTAGCTCTATGAATTAAGAGTGTTCTTGTTTAATCATATCAGCGGATTTTTCTCCTATCATTATAGTAGGAGCATTCGTATTCCCAGAAACAAGTAAGGGCATTATTGAAGCATCTGCTATACGGATACCCTCTAAACCTCTTATTTTTAAAGTAGAATCAACAACAGATAATTCATCGTTTCCCATTTTACATGTTCCCACTGGATGATAAATAGTATCTGCTCTATCCCTTATATGTTTTTCCCATTCAAGATCAGTCATATTGTCATGTATTCCAAAAAGTTCCTTGTGTTTGTACAGAGATAAAGGTGGGGTTTCCATAATGTCTCTAGTAATTTTTGCTCCTTTTATTAGCGTCTTAAGGTCTCTATTGTCGCTCAGAAACCTAGGGTCAATTTTGGGAGACTCTAATGGGTTTTCTGAAAATAAAGATACTTCTCCTCGAGAATGAGGCCGAAGTACACATACATGGCATGAATATCCATTACCATAATGTAATTTTCTTAAATGATCATCTATCAGAGCCATTACAAAATGATTTTGAATATCTGGCCTATTAAGAGAAGGATCTGTTTTAATAAAGCTTCCAGATTCAGAAAGAGTAGAAGAAATCATAGAGTTCCCGTGTTTAAACCATTTAAATGTTTCTCCGATAATTTTTAATATTCCGCCAACACTTAACCCTAAAGTGTCTCTATCTCGAGTTTTATATGAGAGTGTAAAGTCAATGTGATCTTGAAGATTTTGTCCAACTCCTGGTAGATCGTGAATTATTTTTATATTATGCCTTTGGATATCTTCTGCATTTCCTACACCAGACAATTGAAGGAGATGAGGTGTTTTAAATGTTCCTGCAGCAATAATAATCTCTTTTTCTGCATAGATTTTTTTTGCTTGTCTACCT